>CANFUE010000001.1 GCA_947450115.1 Acidimicrobiaceae bacterium
ACGGAACCGTGGTTCGTTTCCCGTGTCGTTCGCAGAGGTCATAAGCATGCGGATCACGTTCCGACTGCAATTGGTCGATCCAAGCCACCGACCGGTTGTATTGATAAGTAAGGGTCATTGATGCTGGAGTTGAGCATCCAGAACGTGAACATTGGCGAGCCATTGAAGAACGCTATCCATACCCGATTACGAGGTGGGGGATACATGACGACCACCCAGCCCATATCATGTGAGCATGAGCAACTTGCCCCCGCCACCGCCCCCCTCACAGGTTCCAGGGAGCACCCCATCGGCACCTCAAAAAAATGGGCGCCCCCCTCGCAAAAGCCCCTTCAGTGCAAAGCGCAACAACACCGACCCCACAGCCCCCAAGTCGGGCAAGCAGCAGCTTCCCAAGTGGGCAGTATGGCTCATTGCCATAGGTGCCCTAGCGCTTGTTTTTGGGCCACGCTTTCTTCCTTCAAAGAACTCCGAGAAACTCACCTACACCGAGTTCCTCTCACAGGTTCGTTTGGGCAAAGTCGACAAGGTGTCTATCAACAACACCAGCAATGTGCTGTCGGGAACACTGAGCGATGGGCGCAAGTTCACCACCACTGGCGCTCCCCTCCTCAGCGACGCCGATGAAAAGCTATTGAAAGACAACAGTGTTGACTACAACTACAACACTCCACAAGCCAATTGGTTCACCAGCCTGATCCCTATCTTGTTGCCATTCTTTCTCATCATTGGCATTTTCATGTTCATGCAACGCCGCGCTATGGGCCAAGCGGGCAACATCATGTCTATTGGCCGCAGCCGCGCCAAAACATATAACGCCGACAAACCTTCCACCACCTTTGCCGATGTCGCTGGGTACGAAGGTGTCAAAATGGAAATCAAAGAAGTGGTCGACTTCTTGCGCATGCCTGAACAGTTCAAAGAAATTGGTGCACGCATTCCTAAAGGCATTTTGCTGGTTGGCCCTCCCGGAACCGGAAAAACACTCTTTGCTCGCGCTGTAGCCGGCGAAGCAGGAGTGGGGTTCTTATCTGTCACGGGTTCAGACTTCATGGAGATGTTTGTTGGTGTTGGTGCCAGCCGCGTACGCGACCTGTTTCAACAAGCGCGCAAAATGGGACGCGCCATTATTTTCATCGACGAAATCGACTCCATTGGTCGTAAGCGTGGAGCCGGCCTCGGTGGCGGGCACGACGAGCGCGAACAAACGCTCAACCAAATGCTTGCCGAAATGGATGGCTTTGAAACCAGTGAAGGCATCGTCATCATGGCGGCCACCAACCGCCCCGACGTGCTCGACCCTGCCCTCTTACGCCCTGGTCGCTTCGACAGGTCCATCATCGTGCCGTTGCCTGAATACGAAGAGCGCCTCGCTATTTTGAAGGTGCACTCACGTGACAAGCGCATGGCCCCCGAGGTCAGCTTGGAAACCATGGCTCGCGCTACCCCAGGTATGAGTGGTGCCGACCTCGCCAACTTAGTGAACGAATCCGCATTGTTTGCCGTGCGCCGTGGCGGAAAACAAGTAGAGCATGTCGACTTCGAAAATGCCCGCGACCGCGTTGTTTTGGGTGCAAGCCGCGAAAGCCTTGTACTCAATGCCGATGAGAAAAAAGCAACTGCGTACCACGAAGGTGGCCATGCTGTTCTTGCTTCGGTACTCCCCCACAGCGACCCGCTACACAAGGTCACCATCTTGCCGCGCGGCATGGCACTCGGTGTCACGTGGACTCTTCCCGAAGAGCGTCACACCTACTCCAAAGAATATTTTGAAGACATCATTTGCAAAGCAATGGGTGGCCGCGTTGCCGAGATGATCGTCTTTGGCAATATCAATAGCGGAGCAGCTAACGACCTTGAACAAGCAACAGGCATTGCCCGGCGCATGGTGCGCGAATGGGGAATGAGCGAAGCAGTTGGCCCCATGGCTTGGAATAGCCAGCAGCAAGTGTTTCTTGGCGAAGACCTCATGACCAGTGGTCGCGAGTACAGCGACGACACTGCAAAGTTGGTCGACGGTGAAATTGCTCGCATTTTGCGAACACAAGAAACTCGTGCTCGTGAGGTTCTCACCAAGCACCGTCGCGGTCTCGACCTTGTTGCACAGCGTCTTCTTGAAGAAGAAACCATCGACGGGCCAGCAGTATTACGCCTTGTTCAACAGGGCTTAAGTGAGTCTGCTTCTCCGTCGTCTTCTACAACAACAGAAGTTGCACAATCAGAAATTGGTCGCGAACCAGGCTGACGCATTTCGGCTACCCCAGCCCACAAGTCGGTAGCTGTTACTGGCCCAATAAAACTGCCACGCACTACTCCTTGTGCATCGGCAACCACCACGGTGGGTACTGCGTCGATGCCATAGCGATCGTGCAGGTCTTTACGACCGGGGTACTCCACGTTCACCACTGCTACCTGCGGTGTCGCTAGGGCTTCAGATTTCGAGACCACATCAATACACGTTTCACACGTAGCCGACGAGAAAACTGCAACTAGCCATGGGGCATCTGCCTGGGGAAAATCACTGCGATCTACTTGCACGGGCACTTCCATTTTCGGCTGCGTAGGAGCCTGCGGTTTTCTGCGCTGCAAGAACTGGGCGAGTAATGCAGCAACGGCAACGACCACAATGACTGCTACGAACTTCACGCCCACACCTTAGGCATTTTCCTATCAGCCCTACGAATCACTGTAAGGTCAAAACTATTGACCACATTGAACGAAAGACACCACAACATGCTTGATGCTTTTCTCGCTTTCCCCATTTGGCTGATCGTTCTCATCAGCGTTGGGGTTCCTGTCCTTATTGTTATTCCTTTCGTGCGCGCAATACTTAATGAACGTATTCCTTCCGACAGTGGCGACACCGAAGGCCTTGTTGCAGTTTTTGGTTTCATCGGAACCGCATTTACCTTGTTGCTGGCCTTCATTATTGTGAACGTATGGAGCGACCAAGTATCGTCCCAAAATACTCTCTTTAATGAAACAAGCACCTTGGAATCGATCATTGTAGAAACCAGAGCATTTGACCCAATGCTCGCGCCCAAGGTCAAAGGGCTTGTCCTTCATTACCTCAATGACGTTCGCCAGTACGAAGTTGATCAATCTCCTCCTTCGGGTGGTGACCCACGTGCAGAAGCTTCTTTTAACAAATTGTTGGAGGAATTTAATGCACTAGAAAAAGACGTGGAAGGCAACACTGGCAGAAAAGCAGAAGCCCAAACAGTTCTTGAGGAGGTAAAACAACTCGTCGATGACCGCGATAATCGAGTTGACAGTGCGGCAGGAACTCTCGATGCCATCACCACTCTTGTTTGTATTTTGCTTGCTTTGCTTGCTGTTCTCACCATGGCATTACTGCCCGCGCCAAGCCGTCGTTGGATTAAGTGGGTGCAATCTTTAGGTGTTGCAGTTGCCGTTGGGCTCGTGATGTCGCTGGTGTTCTACATTGCATCCGATGCTTACACGAGTAAAGCCGAAGACCAACAAATTAGACGAGTGGAAATGGCAATGGAGATCCCACAAGTCGATTAATGGTGTTATTTCACCGGCAACGCAGAAACGAGATCTCGTCCCTTCACACCAAACGTGCGGGGAAGAGAACGCATAACAACGAGATCTTGCGTAGAAACCACCCGCAACTGCCCAAGTACTGCGCCTTCAGGTAACGATACGTAGCGCGTGGCGCCTGGTTCAACAACAAGAGCATCTAAGCCTGCAATAGGTAGCGCTCCCGCGGGCCCTACACCTTCAATACGCACACTTGCCTGTAGCGCAGTCACATTGGTGAGAGAAATAGCGTCGGGTGTTCCTGGCGCAATGGGTGAAGGAACGGCCCACTGTTTTGCGGCTATGGCGAAAGGCACTCCAAGATCAACAGTGGTTGCCATTGACTTTTCTAGTTGGCGCGTTGACACGTGTTCTACCACGATGCCACTCCCTTCAAGCAGGGAGAAAGAAACAGCGAATCGATTCTCTGTTAACCCGGCAATATTTGCCATGGCAAGTGATACCACGCGATGCGAAGGCACGGTGAGATTGAGCGGCGCAACGCCAACGCCACCCCCACCAGAAAAAAGAGCTACCACTTTTGCGTCGTCTTCTGTGGGGTTAAAGAGAATAATTTGTTCGTTGGGCTTACCTTGGTAGTCACCTGTTGTCACCCACCAGTCGGTTGAAGTTTCTGGTGCACCCAACTTGACCGAATAACCCAAACGCCCAGTGCCTAAATAATGTTGTGCTCGCGCAGCCACAAAAGTACCGCTCACCGCACGCAGTTCTACACCCACCAAATCTTCACCACGAGCACCTTGGCTCGCCATATCGAGCACACGCAATGAGTGAGGCGGAAGAACATAACCCTGCAGTGCCGAGGGCTGACGCTCTCCGTCTTTTGTAACGAAGCGCACGTTGATAACCGTTGCATCGGGCAATGGATTAGTTAATAAAAGATCTTCTTTGCTGTCGCTTGCAGTAAAACCATCTGCAAAAAACCATTGCGGCGAGGGCTGGTTCACACATGGCTGTGTTGAATCACCGGCGGGATACACGGCACGCTGTTCGACAGATGCACCTTTACCACCAGCAAGTTCTACTAATGCACTGACATACGCACCACGAGCACCTTGGCTGAAGTTGTAAATCAGAGAATCACGCGGTGGAACAATTATGGGAACAACTTCTGGTTCATGATCTATTCCATAACGAGTTACAACACCTTGCACTTCTGTGTCGGTGGGGTTGGAAACAGTAATGATTCCGCCGTAATCATTTCCCACATACGCATCGCCACCTAGCGGTACGCCAGGGCAATACCACGAGCTACTAATAGCGGCAGTACCTGCAACGTGCGGGAAAGAATCTTGAACGTTGGCCACAACGTTTGTGAGATCTTGGGCAGTTTTATTTTTATGCGATTCAGATAACAACAAAACTCCGGCTGCACTAGCGGCAACCACTGCGAGCGATAACACACGACGCCATGTGTTCATTGCGCACCACCAAAGGAAATTTCACGGGCATCTGAACTGAGGGAAACTTCACTCATACGCCGGCGACGAAAACGAATACCTAGGGCGAAAAATACTGCACATACCCACATTCCAAACTGAAGGATGACAAGCAACACATGTTTCCATGGCCGCGAGAAGGTAAGCGTTGCCACTGTGTGAGCAGGAACCTCAGCAGGAATATCAAATGCCTGAGTTGCACCAAATGCAGGACGCGACTGCACCTTTTGATTCTTAATTTCTAAATGCCAATGCGAAGAAGAAGGAATGGCAGCGCTCACTGTTCCACCGCTGACATCGAGTTTTTGTGTTGCGCGGCCTGGTATGAAACCTGTTTTTACTGGAGTTGCCCCTCGCAGGTCAGACAAAATAAGTGCTTCGCTGCCTGCATTTTTACTTGCTGCGATACCTGCTTCAGAGAGTTGCGCAAGCGTTGGTGCCCACGCAACATTTTCATAAATCACTAAGTCGCTCGCAAAGTATTGGCGCCGAAAATCGAGTTGTACTTCAAGTGCCCCCATCAGCCCTTGTGGAATTGGCAAAGGATGCGCCCGAGTGCTGCGTGATCCGTCGATGAGGGGCACCACGATGTAGCGCACTCCGAGCGGCGCGAGTAATCGACCAATTCGCGGAGTATTCCCTGCGCTGAGGCTTTGCAGCGTATTTTCCAATGAAACAACTGCCGAGGTCTTCTTTGCCGCCCATTGGTTGTACAACGTTGCAGCACCATCATCGGTAATTGCATAACCCAACCGCAAGCCGCCTTGCGAGCCAAAAGGAATAGTACGCGGGGCCGCAGGAAGCATCTGTGCGTTACCGAGATACAAAATGCGATAGTCACCCTCAACAGGATTTTTTTGCAATTGCGACAACAGACTCGACAGCGAAGATGATGGTTGATTCCAACGACCATTTGCCGCATTCACCGCTAGCGGGAATGCCCCCATTGCTACTGCACAAAGCGCCAAGACGCTGGCAGGCTGTTGCCAGCCAAACTTACGACCCTTTACGTCTACATCGAACGCCTCAACTGCTGCAATGGCCCCAAGCGCTAGCCCTAAAGCAACCACTGTGAGAAGCACGGCAGGGTCGGGCATCGCCGCATTCACCACGCGAGTGTCGCCCACTACTGCAATGCCCAGGAATGCAACAACAAATGTTGCTCCACGTAGCGCAAGCACGAAACGCTCGCCGCGCGCTGTTGCGAGACTCACCACTAGTACAAAGAAATACAACAGCGCAAAAGTTGCGAAATGAAAGCGACCAAAATCAAAGCTTGCTAGTTCCTGGATTCCCTTATGCAGTCCAACACCCGAATCGAATCCGACGATTGTTTGCCACCAATTGGTATTGACATAATTACTGAGCCACATCAATTGCAACAACAAGGCACTACATATTCCGACCCCAAAGATGCTCGCTGCGCCACGAATAGAAGTTTTTCCGCCGGCAACGACGCCGCTGAGCCACCACAAACCAAAAAGCACTATGCATAAAGGAATAAATGAAGATTCGAATGCGGCGACAACTCCAATAACTAGCCCAAGTCGCACTCCTTGTCGCGCGATATCACTCGCGCGTGCCGTATCGACATTGCGCGCAGTGTTGAAAGCCGTGATGACCCATGGCAGCGCTCCGAAACACGCAAGGGCACCCCAGCGACCCGTTGCAATACATTCGTATCCAATGGGCAAAGCAAGGTAAGTAACGACCCCCGCCATACGGGCCCTACTTGAAGTTGCAACAACACTCGCTTTCCACATTCCCACTGCGGCAATGAGGAGGAGCCCCACAACTGCGAGAGTGTGCAAGAGTGCCGGATTACCCAATGAGAAAAATGAGGCAACGGCAACGAGTGCTGTTCCTGTTGGCGCCGGCGACAACGAGCCAAAGCCTGCTGGCCACCACCCCAACCGGTAAGCAGCAGCCAATGACCGCCACGACTCGGTGAATGGCACAAATTGCCCGATGTTTGCCACACCGTGCAAAAAGAGTTGGCGACTTCCTACGAGAACAAAAACAGCAAGAAAAATTCCGACAATGAGTGAAAAACGTTGGCCACGTTCACGCTGCTTTGCAATAGCGAAGGATTCGCGTCGACGCGCTTCGCCCTCGGCGCGGCGCAACCGCAAGAAATTTGTTGCGCGTGCACTACCGCGCACCTGCAGGTGATGCACTTCGGCGTCGTTCACAAGACGCGATTGCTGCACAACGCGACGACGCTTTGCTACAGCCCCCAATTGCAGTGCTCCACCGCACGTTGCGCGAAGGGCCGCTAACCCTTGTTTCCATTTCCCTGTTGCAATAGCAATCGGCAGCTCAAGTAACGACAGCCCCAGCATTTGAAAAAAGACCGGCAAGAGTCGGGCACTCGACGTGCACGATAAAACTGTTGCTACCCGGTGTGTTTCGCTCAACTTGGTCAGTTCGATTGCTGGCTGCCGGGAAGCAAAATTTTCGCGGTGTTGCGCTACCGCACTTGGCACCACCACAACACGACCACCGGTGAGATGCACGCGCCAACACAGGTCCATCTCTTCGCCACCGAAAGTGATGCCCGGATGAAAACCACCCAAGGTGCGAAAGAGATCGGACCGCACCAGCATGCATGCACTGGGCAAGCAGAATACGTCGGCTACCGCGTCGTGTTGTTGTTGATCTTTTTCACCAGGCAGCACGATGGGGTCAATTTCGCCACAACGGTCGACGCCCATCCCCACATGTTGCAAGAGCGATGGGTCATCCCATTGCACAAGTTTTGGGCCCACAACTGCCGCATTTGAACGGGAGAGTTCGGTCACGAGTTCACTCACCGCATTGCTGGCGAGGCACACATCGTCGTGCAAAAAGAGAAAGAGACCGTTATCGCCCTCTACCAAACGAGCAGCCGCATTTTGAGTTGGCCCGTAGCCCGGGTTGCCTTCCACTCTGCGTACCGCAGCGAGTGGCAAATGCTGAGCGATGTGGCTCTCATAGGCTTGTCGTACGTCATCATCTGGACCCACCAGGAAAAAGAGGTACTGGAGCGACTCGTAGTCTTGGTTGACCAAGGCCGCAATAACTGCTGCAAAGTCGGCACCCACTAACCCGCCTGGAGCCGCTTCTCCCCCCACAGGGTCGCAGAACACCACCATTGATGCCACCACGGGTGGCACCGCGTTGCCGTCGTTCGGCCACTGGTAAGAGGTGAAATCCGTGATGGAGTAAGGCTAGTAGGGAGTCCCCCAAAGGCTCCCCCGCTTCCCCAAGTGCTTGCAAAAGTTAGCAGTAGGAGATACCCTCGGATCGTGGCTATTCCCTCAGACTTTCGCCTTCCCGCATGGAAAGTACCCATCATTGAAGTCGATCTCTCGGAAATCGACGTGCCCCAGCTCGCGGAAAAATTCACTGAATATGGCAAAGAAGCTCTTTACGTCACTGTTGGCACCGGAGTGCTTACCTTTCAACAGCTTCAGGTGCGTCGTCGCGAAATGATGACAACTTTGCATACAGAAAATCCAGACCTTGAAACACACATTTCTGAAGTTGTTCAACATGCAAAAAGCATTGCAACAATTCTGTGCGAAAAACTGAGTGAGCGCTCACCTCTTCGCAATGCGGAATAGCACTAGCCTGCAAGGTGCGTGAACAACAACAGTGCTAACGAGAAGCGAACTCTCGACGACAGAATTCCTCTTCCTGAAGGCACGGTCCCTGTAGGAATTGGTCTCTTAGTTGCTGGAGTTGCCAGTTACGCATTTTTCAAAGTTGGCCAACAAGCCCTCGGTCAAGAAAACTTCAAACCCATCGTTGCTCTGTGGTTTGCCACCTTTGCTCTTGCCCCAGGTTTTTTTATGCCCATCGAACAAGAAGTTGGCCGCGCTCTTGCGCATCGACGCGCTCTTGGCCAAGGTGGCCTCCCCATTATTCGCAAAATCATTCCGCTCACCATTGGGCTCGCAGCAATTGTGAGCGCACTAGTTCTTGCCGGTAGCCCTTGGCTCACCAAAGATTATTTTGAAGGTCACTGGTTAGTAACTGCAGCTCTTGTCCTTGCATTTGTGGGTTACGCACCTGCACATCTTGCACGAGGTATTTGTTCTGGCACCGGAAAATTTGTTGACTACGGCATTGTGATGGGCATGGACGGCGCCACGCGCATTGCAGGTTGCATTGTGTTGTGGCTCATTGGCGTGAAGGTCATTGGCGCATACGCAATGGTGGTGGCCCTCGCACCCATTCTCGGTGTTGTCATTGTGTACTTCCGCGGAGCGCTCAGCACCGAAGAAGGCGAGCCCGCCTCATGGTCGGAAATTACACCAAACTTGGGTTGGCTCCTTGGTGGCTCCATCATGGCGGCTGCATTAGTAAACGCTGGCCCCATTGGCATGAACATCTTGGCCAATGGTTCACAATCTGAACTCGTCACCAAATTTGGCAACGGCGTATTGCTTGCACGCGTACCGCTGTTTCTCTTTCAGGCAATTCAAGCTGCACTATTGCCGCGGTTGGCACGCCTTGCTGCACATGGCAACCTCTCTGAATTTCGTCTTGCATTTCGCAAACTCACCTACGCAGTGATAGCTATTGGCGTCATCGGCGTCAGTGGTTCTGCACTAGCGGGTCCACCTCTCTTAAAAGCGGTCTATCAAAGCAATCTCGATCGCCGCACACTCACCTTGTTGGCTCTGGGGAGCGCGCTCTACATGATGGCGTTAGCCACGGCACAAGCTGTTATTGCACTGCACGGACACAAATGGGTTGCCCTTGGCTGGTGTGTAGGAATGAGCAGTTTTGTACTCACCACTTGGCTTTCGAGCCACGACCTGTACTTGCGCATAGAAATTGCTTCGGTCGTTTCTTCAGCACTGGCACTATTCGTTTTTGCTATTGCATTGCGCAGTCGTATTGCTGCTGGCGATACACCCGACGTGGAATCGATGATTGAAGCACTCACCGACCGCCCACTTGAGGGCTAGCAGTCTCACAAATTGTTAGCGGTGAAGTTTTGCGCTTTCAATGCGCAAATCATTTTCCACCATCATCTTGACCAATTGCGGAAAATCAACTTCTGGTGTCCAACCTAATTTGGTTTTCGCCTTGGTGGGGTCGCCAATGAGTAGGTCTACTTCGGCCGGGCGGAAAAACTTAGGATCTTGGGTGACGTACGGATGCCAGTCGGCAATGCCCACCTCAGCAAAAGCCAACTCTAAGAATTCTTCAATGGAGTGTGTTTCGCCAGTGGCCACTACGTAGTCGTCGGGCTGGTCTTGTTGCAACATGAGCCACATGGCCTTCACGTAGTCGCCGGCATAGCCCCAGTCGCGCTTGGCGTCGAGGTTGCCCAATGAAATATCTTGCTGCACACCCAACTTGATGCGAGCAACCGCATTAGAAATTTTGCGTGTAACGAACTCGAGACCACGACGGGGTCCTTCGTGATTAAACAAAATACCAGAGCAGGCGTACATGCCATAGCTCTCGCGGTAGTTCACGGTGATGTCGTGACCAAAGACTTTTGCACAGCCATACGGCGAACGCGGGTGAAACGGTGTGAGCTCTGTTTGTGGAACTTCACGTACCTTGCCGAACATTTCCGAAGAAGAGGCCTGGTAAAAACGCATGGGGTTGTTTTGAGCGCCTCCCACCATGCGAATCGCTTCCAACATGCGCAACACGCCAAGACCTGTGGTGTTAGCGGTGAGTTCGGCTTGGGTCCACGAGAAATGCACAAAGGAAATTGCACCTAAGTTATAAATTTCAGTGGGTTGGGCGCGCTCGAGGGTAGAGACCAAGCTCGGCAAATCGGTGAGATCGCCCGAGAGCAATTCAACATAGGGAAACTCATCGCGCAGTAATTCAGCTCGAGGGTTATTTTGGCCCTTGATCATGCCAAAAACTTCGTAACCCTTGGAGTGCAAGAACTCTGCGAGGTGTTGTCCGTCTTGACCAGTGATACCGGTAATTAATGCGCGTGCCATACAAGCGTTGACTCTAACAGTTACGCCTCTACGATCAGGGAGATGGTTTGGAGTAATAACCCATGATTTGTGTTATTTCAGGAGGTGTAGGAGCCGCACGCTTTCTGCGTGGTGCTCAACACGTTGTTGCTCATAACAAACTCGTGACAATTGTGAATACCGGCGACGACACGGTGATGCACGGTCTTTCTATTTCGCCCGATCTCGACACTGTTACCTACACCGTGTCGGAATCAATTGACCCCGAGCGTGGTTGGGGCCTTGCCAATGAAACATTTGTCACCATGGAAAACTTGGCGCGTTTTTCTGCAGTGCGCCCTGCGCAGTCACTTGCCGGAGAATCGTGGTTTGGCTTAGGCAACCGCGACCTTGCTACACACTTCTATCGCACAACACGCCTTGCCGAAGGCGCAACACTTGCAGAAGTAACGGCAGAAATTACTCAAGCATTTGGTATTGGCTTTCGTGTGCTTCCCATGACCAACGAACGCGTTTCTACAATGGTCACACTCGTTGACGGAAGTGAAATTTCATTTCAGGAATACTTTGTCAAACTCCGCCACTCAGTTGCTATTCGCAGTGTTCGCTTCGCCGGCATCACTGAAGCAACAGCACTGGGGCTCAACGACATGAGCTCTGCCGACGCAGTCATTATCGCTCCATCAAACCCGATCGTTTCTATTGGCCCCATGCGAGCGCTGAAGGACTTCGACGCAACACTGACGGCACGTCGCGACACCGTTGTGGCAATCTCGCCCATCGTTGCCGGAGCCGCACTGAAGGGCCCAGCAGATCGCATGATGAGTGAACTGGGGCATGAACCAAGCGTGGTCGGAGTAGCTCGGCTGTATGCGCCCATTGCTTCTACTCTCGTTATCGATACCGCCGATGAGCATCTCATTTCAGCTGTCGAGCGCGAGGGAATGCGCTGTGTTGCCACCAATACCATCATGAAAACGGCTGAAATTTCTGCCACCCTCACCCAAACGTGCTTAAGCGCCATTGGCGTGGCAACATAAGAGCCATATGAGCAAGTTAACTGCGTGGGGTGTTGAAGGAATTGGGGAAATTATTCCCGGCATGCAACTCGGAGACATCATTGTTGAAGCATGCTCAGGCGAACCCAATGGGCCCCTTCTCGACAACGACGTTTTGGTAGTCACACAAAAAATTGTGTCGAAAGCAGAAGGTCGACTCGTACAAATTGACCCCGACGACCCACTGTCACACAAAGTGCTTGTTGAAGAAGAAGCTGTTCGCATTGTGCGCCGGAGAGGCGACCTCATCATTACCGAAACCAAACATGGTTTCGTGTGTGCCAATAGCGGCATCGACTTGTCGAACGTAGAGCGTGGTCAAGCTGCACTTCTCCCTCTTGACTCCGATCGCTCTGCACGGCGGATTCGCGACATCGTGAAAGCAAAACTTGGTGTGAATGTTGGAGTCATTGTGAGCGACACCTTCGGACGCCCGTGGCGCAAGGGTGTCACCGATGTTGCTATTGGAGTTGCGGGCATTGCTGGCGTGCTCGACCTACGCGGCACACCCGATGCACTTGGCCGCATGATGCAGGTAACCGAAATTGCAGTTGCCGACGAACTTGCTTGTGCAGCAGAACTGGTAATGGGCAAATCGAATGGCATACCTGTGGGCGTTGTTCGCGGTGCAGATGCAGCGTGGTTTCGCGAGTCGAGCATGGATGAAATTGTGCGCAACCCTAGCGAAGATCTCTTTCGCTAATTCGGTTTTAGTGCTGTGGCAAAATGGTTGCCAAGCCCTCATTCAAAGAAGTAAACGGCGCCCACGCGAGTTGAATACGCGCACGAACAGGTGAAATTGCGAATCGCGTGAGATCACTCGGGCGTTGTTTCCCCACTACTGGTTGCAATGAAGAACCTGCACTTATTTCTTTCCATAGTGCACCAATGCTTGTTTGTACGCCGGTACCGATATTGATGACGAGTCCGTCACCTTTGGTTGCTGCTTTGATATAGGCATCAACTACATCTTCAACGAAAATGAAATCGCGTGTTTGTTTTCCTGAACCAAAGAACTCTGGCGGTTCATTGTTGGCAATTGCAGCAGCAAATGCCGCCACTACCCCGTCTTCTGCTCGCTGGCGAGGACCATAGACATTGGCAATGGCCAAAGCGGTGTACTCCACTGCATGTACTTCTCGGTACACCGCTAACAGTTGCAAAAGAGTACGCGTGATGACGTGTGGAACGCTGATGGGCTCACTTTGGTGCCCCTCTTTAATGGGAAGTTCACGTACGGGCGCTTCGCCATATAACAAATGAGCAGGCACTCCAAGAACTACTTTTTTGACGCCAAATAAACGCGCGGCTTCGAGCGCAGCAACAACAGCCGGGGCAGAAGAAAGCGCCAGTGTAGAGTGCGCCGCAGTTGGCGACAATGCTGTGAGTTGCATAATGACATCGGGCCGACGCAACGACACTAAGTCGAGAAACTCTGGCGTCGTGACATCGATATTGTGGATTTTGAGGTCGCCACCTGAGAGCCGTGCCTGATGCAAATTAGAAAAAGATCCGGTGCTGAGATTGTCAACAACCTCTACAGCGTGCCCTTCCGACAGCAAGCGATCTACAACATGTGATCCAATAAAACCAGCACCGCCACAGACTAAAAAGCGCACTAAGCACCTTCCGGATCGGGCCGCTTCACGTTGTTCAATACTTCGCCTGGTTCCACAACGCCATCTGCACCAATGATGCAGTTTTTCAACTGTGCAGTGCTGCCCACAACACCCATAATGACACTGTTTTCAATGGCTGCCGACTCTCCAATTTCGGCGCCAGCAATAACCACTGAATGCGACAGATGCGAGTATTCACCCACTACGCACAGTGGCCCCACCACCGATTGTTCAATTGTTGCCGTTGCCGCAACCCTGCTTGCCGCGTGCACCAACTTGTTGCCTTGCACGTTTTCCAGTGTCGACATATTTGCCGCAATGTATGTTTCGGGTCGGCCAGTATCGACCCAAGAGTCACGTGTTGGCATTGCATAGAGCGTTCCCTGCGCAACCATCGCAGGAAAAACAACGCGTTCAATAGAGGTTTTTTGGTTCACAGTTATGCGCTCAATCACCGAAGGTTCAAGCACATAAGTGCCTGCATTGACATTGAAGCTTGTTGTTTCGCCAGGAGCTGGCTTTTCTACAAATCGAGTGACTTGACCACTAGCAGCTGTTTCCACCACGCCAAATTGAGATGGATCTTCCACTGGGGTGAGATGCAGCGTGCCTTCAGCTGCGTTCTTCTTGTGAAATGCCACAAGTGTCGACACATCGAGGCTTGTTAATACATCGCCATTCACCACAATGAATGTTTGCGAAATGCCAGCAAAGCGTGCGGCAAATGCGATGGCTCCACCAGTGTCGAGCGGTTCTGGTTCGACGGCATATTCAAGTTGCACCCCGCCACATTGATTTCCGGGGAATGCATCGATAAAAGGTTGTGGCTTGAAACCCAAGGCAAGGATGGCGCGAGTGACTCCTGCTTTTTCCAGCCCAGCAATAACACGAGCAAGAATGGAAACATTGCCCACTGGCAATAGCGGTTTAGGAGTGGTGAGCGTTAACGGGCGAAGCCGTGTGCCAAACCCGCCGACCAGGATGACAGCATCCATGGGTGGCGTGTCACCCCTTGATCGTTGTAGTGGAATTAGCTACAACCGAGGTGGTGGTAGCAGTGGCCACTGTGGTGGTGGTTGCTCCGGCCACGGTGGTAGTTGTTGCACCGGCCACTGTGGTAGTTGTTGCACCGGCCACGGTGGTAGTTGTTGCACCGGCCACTGTGGTAGTTGTTGCACCGGCGGCATCAGAGGCGCCGAGTTGCGGCAAGTCGACTGCAGACTGAGGAAGTGCTGGCGGGCCAGCATCTTTGGGAACATACGCAATGACAATGACCATGCCATCGCGCTTGATACGAATGTTCCTGAAGTCGGCAATGAGTAACTTGCGATCGTTCGGTTTGTCGTATTGGTTCCACACGTATGCACGAAGTTCAGAATCTTTTTTGTAGCACTTGGTCTTGCCCTCTTCGTAGAGCTTCCCATTTTCTTGGTCGGCGGGGAACTCCAGCTTGGAGTCGCTCAACTTGATGCCATAGACGTCAAGAAAGACACCAAGCTTTGCGCGGCTACCCGTTGCGAGTGCCTGCGGATGCCAGTGGATGACGCCATCGTCATGACTGTGAATGCCGTACTTGACGTAGTTCGGGTCGACGGGCTCTTCTTTGTTGCCAACGAGGTTGGGAAGGTACTTGTCACAAGCATAGAAACCATACGAAACGTGCCAGTGATCGTTGGTGGTTGGTGGCTCATTGCCACTTGGGGCACTTTGCCGGGCGTATGACACGAGGCCAAGACCAACGAGAAGAACGACAACGATGACTGCAGGGAAAACTGTTCCACCTTGAAAGCGGACTTTTTTCCCTTTGCCCTTTTGAGCCAGTCGGGCGACTTTTTTGGCTGAAGATGATTTACCCACGAAATCACGAGGTTATCTGCTGAAGAGCGGTTTTACAGCGATTCCGTGGGTGCCAAGGTTGCTAAGAGTTGGTGATATGCCTCACCCACGGCGTTTGGAGATGCGTTTTCCACCACCCACGAACGACCTTTTTTGCCCATCTCTGCTAACTCTTCGCGATTTTCTAAGAGCGACGTGAGCGCAGCGACAAATGCTTCTGGCTGATCAGGTGCCACTACCCGCCCGCAGCCAACGGTTTCCACAATACGAGCAACTTCGCTATCGGCATCGATTGCGGCCAAGAGTGGGCGGCCCGCAGCCATGATGGAATACGCCTTTGAGGGCACGCTCACCGCGCCCAGCCCTGCTTTCAGTGGCACAACATGGATGTCGGCGCTTGCCAACACCTCACTCAGACGACTCGCATCTTGATAATCGACAAACCGAATATTGAAGACTCCGCGCGCCTCAATTTCCAAAGCGCTACGTGCAGAGCCTTCACCGTTCACAATAAACATGACGCGCGGCAATGCACGAGCAGCATCGATGAGCAAATTGATTGACTGTGAAAAACCTACATTGCCGGCATACATCACAACAGTGTCGGCATTGCCAGCATGTTCCTTGCGATACGGGGTTGCGCAAGACCGTGGAACAATATTTTCTGAATCAACAAAATTGGCAATGACATGTATACGACGCGCAACTCGCGGTGAAACCTTTGCCTCTAGGTTCTTACGTAGGTCTTGTGACAACACCACCACAGCATCGCTCGCGCGATAACTCGTACGCTCGAGCCAACGTGCCAGCCAAATGATGCGTTGATTGGTAATTTTTCCTGTTGCAATTGCCGCATCAGGAAATACATCTTGAATATTGAAAACTAACGGCGCCCGACGTACTCGCGCCACAAGCCATCCGGTGAGGCCCAAGGTGAGCGGCGGCGACATCGCAATGACAGCGTGCGCCCGACGTCGCATACCTCCCGCAAAGATTCCGCGCACGCCAAGTAGCGCACTGAAACCGATGAATCCAACAGCGCGCCGTGCAATATGAGACTTATCTTTTCCAGCAAATGGTGAAACGCGCGTGATGGAACCCCAAGGAGTGGCTTCACATTTTCTTCCTTTGCCTTGCCATTCTTTTTCTACATGATGCTGGCGATACCACGGCAACGAGGTAACCACATGAACTTCATGCCCACGCTGTACAAGCTCTTCAACAATTCGCGTCATGACAACACCCGTTGGTGCCGTATCGGGTGCGAAATGTGGACACAGCACTACAACCGGACGAGTACTCACGACAGGATGCCTTCATATACAGCCGCTAGGTCGTTGCCCGATTCGGCAAGTGAAAAATGCTGCACTCGCTCATACCCACGTTGCACAAGTTCTCCAGACATGTTCTCTATTGTGCTCGGCATATTGCTCCAAGCATCGAGCGTGAGCGGCAGTACCAACGCAGCATTGCCCGCAACTTCAGGGAGGCTTGCTGTATTGGCGCACACCACAGGTACGCCCAGCGACATCGCTTCAATGAGTGGCGCACCAAAGCCCTCATACTGGCTAGGAAAAACAAGTGCACGCGACCCAGCAACAAATGCATCTCGCTCAGAACCTTCTACTCGGCCAACAATGTGTACGCGGTGCGCTACTCCACTGTCTGCCACCAGTTTCAATAGTTCTTCATGTGCTCGACCCGTAGAGCCAATGAACACCACATGTTCGCTGCGATTTTTCCACGGACCAGCAAGCAAACTCACTAAAAACGCATGGTTTTTATGTGGATGCGTCATCGCTGGGTAAACGTAATACTCCACATTTTCCAAGCCATATTTGTTCCGCATACGAGCAACATTTTTTTCATTGCGTACCAGCGCCTCTACACCATGTCGAACAACATGAATTTTTTCACCAGGCAATGAGAACTTCTCTATGAGTACATCACGCACATATGCAGAAGGAACCGCAATTGCGCGTGCGCGCTGCACTGATTGAGGCATCATTGCTTTGAGGTAGCGCAACCGCACAGCTGAGAAATATTCGGGGTATGTGAGGTACTGCACGTCGTGAACGGTGAGCAATGTATTGCTGTTACCGCGCACTGGCAATGTGCCACCACCATGATGAACCAGATGAGCACTTTTTGTACGCGCAGCGAGCCAAGTATTTTCATAGAAAATACGCGTACCTCGATTGTGCGCTGTTGATGGCATTTCATGCATGTGAACAACATCGGCAAGTTCACCATGTGCAGTCATAAAGCCTTGAGGTACATATGCATGCAGATTGAACTCGCTATGGCCACACAATCCGGCAAGTTGACGGGTGAGATATTGCTCGCTGCCACCAACTTTTCCTGGCGCACACCACAACAAGTTGATGGCAATTTCTCTCGCTTCATGTATTTCAGCCACGAGATAACCCTTTGGTTTCTTCCATCACTTCGCGATACACCTCAATGGTAAGCGTTGCCGTACGCTCCCATGTCACCGAGCGCGAACGAACAATTCCGCTTTGCGAGAGCGCTTCACGATTTTCCAGTGCTCGCAAAATACCGTCGGCAATACTTGCCGTGTTATTGGGGTCCACAAGCACTGCTGCTCCACCCGATACTTCTTCGGTGGAACTTCCCCTACTTGTTACAACGGGCACGCCATGAGACATTGCTTCCAAAATAGGCAAGCCAAAACCTTCGCGCAACGAGGGGTAACAAAAAGCCGCAGCACCGGCATATAACGCCGCCAGATCGCTGCTCGATACAAAGCCCAGCATCTTTACTCGCGGCTGCGCAACAATTTCATTTCCCCAACCAGTTGCACCTGCAACTACTAATGGTGGCGCATCGGGGCCAAGTGTTGCCACGGCGTCAATGAGGCGCTGGAGGTTTTTTCGGGGCTCAAGAGTGCCAACAAAAAGTAAATATTGCTCAGGTAGTTCATATTTCTTGCGCACTCCTTCAATGTCGTCGCCATGTACTTCCACATGATGCACACCGTTTGGCACGTATCGCAGTTGCTCTGCACTGAATCCATTTTCTAGGCAGTCGTCGAGCGTGGCCTGCGATACACAAATAATTCGTGTCGCACGTTTGCGCAAAATAGAAAGGCTGCGCTCGAAAACTCCTACTCCTCGCTTGGTGAAATGGTCTGGCTCATGCAAAAAGGCAAGGTCATGAATGGTTGCAACAAGTGGTGCACCACTTGCAGCAGGAATAATGCTTGTGGCATGCACGAGGTCAACTGCCCCCGTTGCGCCTTCCACCTTTGGCCAATTGAAGCGCAACCATGATTCATAGAGGTACGGCCCTGCCAGCGGCAAGGGGTGCACCGAGATGGGTGGGAGGTATGGCTCACGTGGCGGCGCTTTGTGTCGCCCAGCCACCCCAAGCAACTCAATGGCGTGCTGACCTGAAGCGTCACGGTTGTTCAATTCACCAATGGCTTTTGCCAACTCAATGCCATAGACAGCAGTGCCCCCAGGCACTCGGTGCCAACATTGTTCCAAGCTATAAGCCACACGCACCCCCCTATTGTGCCTGCCGTGCGCCTACCATGAGTGTGCATGAGCGACTTCTGGCAAAATCGTCCCGTTTTGGTCACCGGAGGCAATGGCTTTCTCGGAAGCGTTGTGGTGCAACAGTTCCGTGCAGCCGGAGCCATGGTGAGCGCTCCACACAAGGCCGAATTCGACCTCACCGTGCCAGGTGAAGCGGCGCGCATGCTTGCCACCTATCGCCCCAGCCATGTGGTTCACCTGGCCGCGCGAGTAGGCGGCATTGGCTACAACCAGGTGGCACCTGCCCCCTTGTACCTCGACAACTTGCTCATGGGCACCCACGTCATTGAGGCGTGTCGACATGGCGCCGTTGAAAAGACCGTGGTGCTGGGAACAGTGTGCTCGTACCCCAAGTTCACTCCCGTTCCCTTTCATGAACGTTCGTTGTGGGATGGCTACCCCGAAGAGACCAATGCTCCTTACGGCATTGCCAAAAAAGCACTGCTTGTGCACGCGCAGGTAAACGCAGCACAATATGGCCAAAAATTTGCGTACCTCATCCCTACCAACTTGTTTGGTCCTGGCGACAAGTTTCACCCCGATGTTTCTCACGTCATACCTGCACTCATTAAAAAATGTGTTGAAGCAAAAGAACGTGGCGATAACGAAATTCAAGTGTGGGGCACGGGAAGTGCAAGCCGCGAATATTTATATGTAGAAGATGCGGCAGCCGCCATTGTGCGCGCAGCAGAAGTGCGCGATTCAGCTGAACCGTTAAACCTTGGCAACAATCACGAAATCACCATTCGTGAAACAGTGGAAACTATTGCCCAGGTAGTGGGCTTTAGTGGCAAGTTGGTATGGGATCCTTCCAAGCCCGACGGCCAACCACGACGCCGTGTTGACGCAAGCGAAGCAGAGCGCGCACTGCAATGGAAAGCTCAAATGACATTCCGTGCTGGTCTCGAGAAAACGGTGGAGTGGTATTTGGCCCATCGCGAAGAAGCAGAGCGCGCATCGTGAACTTGCCGCCACCGGTTCTTCCCAAATGCACACGACACCCCGAACGACCAACAGGACGAAGCTGCACTCGCTGCGGGCGCCCTGCGTGTTCCGAATGCTTAGTGCAAGCAACAGTGGGCTCGCACTGCTTGGAATGTATTCGTCGTGATCGCCCCGATACTCGCACACGTGCGCGCTATTGGAATGCTGGCCAACCGATGCTGGCAACCAAAATCATCATCGCCATCAATGTTTTAGTTTTCATTTACACCAACACTGGTTCTACGTATTTCAATTCTGGTGGAATGAACAAACACCTAGTCGACCTTGGCCTTGCAAAGGTTTTTCTTTCCAACGGCGAGTGGTATCGGCTCCTCACATGTGGGTTCATTCACTTCAGCTTTTTTCATGTGGGCATGAATATGTTTCTCCTTTTCCAACTCGGTTCCATGATGGAAAGAGAAATGGGTCGAACACGTTTTGCCTTGGTCTACTTTGCCGCCCTGCTCGCCGGCAGCGCTGGCGCGCTCATCGCAAACCCCAATGCGCTCACAGGTGGAGCCTCGGGGGCCGTTTTTGGGCTGATGGGCGCAGCATTTGTGGGCATGCGGCTACGCGGGGTCAACCCCATGCAAACCGGTCTTGGGATCACGTTGATTCTCAACTTGGTGCTCACAGTGACGGTGTCTGGCATCTCCATTGGCGGGCATCTTGGCGGACTCGTTGGTGGTGCGCTGTGTGGATTTTTCCTCTTCTCGCCATCACATCGTCGTTTCCCCACGTGGGTGGGTTACGTGGTGCCCGTTGGCGTTGCCATTGCTGCGTTTGTGGTTGCCCACTCCCTCGTGTAGCACCTCACCCCTACTTTCATGACGTGAATATCACCACCCCGCATACCTCAGTACACAGTCTTGTCGACGTTCCGCGTCCTTTTATCGACACCATTACCCACACATCTCAGGCGCTCAGCGTTTTCAGCATGTGTCTTTCACGTCCCTTTCGCGAAGAAGCCCTCATCTTGCTCACCGACTCCTCGCGGCGAGGCATTGGGCTCTTTACGGCTCCCCTTCATCAGCCCATTACTCATCCACCGACCCCGTCTCATGGCGGCGAAGCACTTGGCCACCTCGTGGTTGGCATTACTTCGGCACACCCCAGCGCCAGTGCCTGCTATGTGCTCACCATTGAGAAAAATACTTTGCCTACCAACGACGATGCTGAACGATGGTTTTCCTTTAACGATGTTTGTGACCGTGCAGGAATTGTTTTGCTCAACTGGTGCGTACGTGGTTTTCACTCATCAGGTCGGGGCGCAACATGGAGCCCCATGCACGTCGCTGGCTTGGGCTAAAGCGCAACCCCGCGGCCTTTAAACGTTGCAACAGTTCTCTACTCGGCACTGCAGTTGCACCCATGGCAATTGCGCGCGTGCGGTATTCATCGGGAATGTCATAATGATCGCCTTGGAATCCGCGGCGTGGCACCCCCAGTTCTTGAGCAAAGAGATGCAGTTCGTCGAGGTTGGTGTCACTTACTAAATGACACCACCGTTTATCGCGAAACCACCAGTGCGATGGGTCAACCAAAATCACAGTTAATGACAACCGCATCCAGAGCCGCACCCACCACCACGTGGTGCAGGGGCCGGGGCTGAAGATGGAGTTCCACTGCCCACCGAGGCAAAGACCGATAAGCGCCGTTTCGCTTGCGCCCCGCAAGCACACTGCGCGGGGGCCGACGCCTCACTCATCGGGCGGCGCTCTTCAAAAGCGGCGTCACATGCACTACAGCGATACTCGTACAACGGCATTTCCCCAGTCTACGACAGCCCCGAGGGCGCTGTACATCTGATTGACTAGATCCATGCGCGCGACGAATATGGCCCCACTCACCGTCTTGCCAGCCCGTACCGAACCGCTGCTCGACCAAGAGCTGGAAACTGCCGAACCCATTGTGGCCCACATTGTGAAAACGGAACCGGGTGAATCGGCCGCAGCAAAAGTGATGGAAGCCCGTATTTACGGCACTCCCCTCGAAGCGCTGTGTGGCCACGTATGGGTTCCGTCACGCGACCCGAAGCAGGTTCCCATGTGTCAGAACTGCAAAGAGATCTACGACACGTACCGAGCCTTCAACGACGGCTTAAATGAATCACCGAACGAATAACGTATACATAGACACAAAGGAAAATCATGATCATCATTGCTGGAAAAATTTTTATTGAACCATCAAAGCGTGAAGCTCTGGTAAGGGCTTCACAGCCCCTGCAACAAGCAACTCGCGATGACGAGCCAGGTTGCGAGGCATACGTTTTTAGTGCCGACCCATGTGAGCCAGGCGTCATTTCTGTATACGAATTGTGGACCGATGCGCCTTCGCTTGCTGCACACTTCTTGCACGAGAACTACTTCAACATGCGTACCCTTTTTGGTGAGCATGGCATTAGCGGTGCAGAAACTTTCAAATACCGTGTCGACGCCAAAGCAACTGTGTACAACGCAGACCGCATTGCCACCGTCGACTTCTAATTCTTTTTGAATTCACCAACGCCCGACATCAGTCATCTCCGTATCCGCCAAGCGGTGCGGGGTCTCATTGTTGATGAACTCAACCATGTGTTGTTGGCGTTACTGCAATTCCCTACGCGCTCCGTGTGGGTGCTCCCCGGCGGCGGCATTGAAGCCGACGAGGAGCACCACGAAGCACTCCACCGCGAACTGCGTGAAGAGGTAGGACTCTATGAACCACCTATTGGTGAACTCTTGTGGACCCGTACACATGTGATTCCTTTCATTGATGGCCAGTGGGATGGCCAGCGTGACCATGCGTACTTGGTGCGTACAAAACGCTTCGACCCACAACCCGAACTGTCTATTGAGCAATTGCGCAATGAACACCTGGTGGAGTTGCGCTGGTGGAGCGTTGAAGAACTCTCATCGGTTGTTGATGATGTTTTTTTCGCACCTTTACATCTTCCGCAACTCATTGCAGACGTGGTGCACAATGGGCCACCTGTGGAACCCATTCACATCTTTCAAGAGACGAAATAGACCTAACGAAAATCTCTACTTGTTGCGCCCACTGCCACGCGCAGCGCCGACAAGTGTTCAGCAACAATATTGATAACGCCCTCTGACGACTCCATGCGCCCACGCACTAAGAGTGCAGCAGCATGACGCGCATCGGTACGAAAACGTGCCCAACACCCCGCCGAGCAGACCACGTTGATGAGCCCCGTTTCATCTTCTAGGTTCATGAAGGTAACCCCACTTGCCGTGCGCGGGCGCTGCCGATGCGTTACTACTCCGGCCACATAAATACGAGTGCCCGACTCCACTGCCGCCAACTCACTTGCGGTGAGTACGCCCATTGCACGCAACTTTTCACGCAAGAAAATAGTGGGGTGACCGTCGGGGGAAACTCCTGTAGCCCAGAGGTCGGCCACTGCTTCTTCAATAGGTTCCATTCCGGGAAGTGCCGGTGCTGTATTGCCCACCGTGATTCCCTCTAAACGCGTTGGGCGTGATTGCGCAACCGCACCTGCAGCCCATAATGCATTGCGTCGCTGTGTGCCAAACACGTCGAAAGCACCAGCAGTTGCAAAAGCTTCTAGATGAGCCGTCGAGAGTTCTGGCACAGCACGCACCACGTGCTCCATGCTGTCGAAGGGTTGTGCCTCTTCCATTTTCTGTGCCAATGAACTACTCACGCCGCGAACCGCCGATAAGCCCATTCGTACTGCAAGACCACTAGTAGATGTTGCGCTTTCCACCAAAGATGCCGATGCTTGTGAAGCATTGATGCACGGAGTGAACACCTCTACCCCATGGCGACGCGCATCGCGGGCCAGTGAATGCGGCGACCAAAAACCCATGGGCTGTGCATTGAGTAATGCCGCACAGAAAATAGCGGGTTCGTGATATTTAATGTATGCCGAGGCATACACAAGATACGCAAAACTCACCGAATGGCTTTCAGGAAATCCGTAACTTGCAAACGCTTCCATCTTGCGGAAAATAGTGTCGGCAATTTCACCAACGATGCCTCGCTCTTTCATGCCGTGAAACAGACGCTCGCGAAGTTTTTCCATTTTTGCTTGTGATCTTTTTGACCCCATGGCCTGGCGCAACTGATCGGCCTCACTTGGAGTAAAGCCCGCAACGTCGATAGCCATTTGCATGAGCTGTTCTTGAAACAACGGCACACCCAGTGTTTTGCCCAGACTCTTTTCAAGGAGTGGATGCAAATAGGTAATGGGCTCTTGCCCATTGCGCCGGCGAATGTATGGATGCACCGAACCACCTTGAATGGGCCCTGGGCGAATGAGGGCCACCTCGACAACAAGGTCATAAAAGCGCCGCGGCTTGAGGCGCGGCAGTGTTGCCATTTGAGCGCGTGATTCAATTTGGAAAACACCCACCGTGTCGGCACGACACAACATGGCATAGACCTCGTCTTCTTGTGGCAAACCTGCAAGATCGAGTGGCTCACCGCGATGTAACTCAATGAGATCGACTGCGTTATGCAAAGCCGAGAGCATGCCGAGACCCAGCAGGTCGAACTTCACCAAGCCGGCCGCAGCACAGTCGTCTTTGTCCCATTGCAACACGCTGCGTTGATGCATGGTTGCCCATTCCACTGGGCACACTTCGCTCACTGGCCGGTCGCAGATGACCATGCCACCCGAATGCACACCGAGGTGTCGTGGGTGATCGAGCAATTGCACGGCCAAAGACCGAACATTGTCGGGGAGGTCTTCGGGGTCGACCTTTTCGCCTTGTACAATGTGATGACCCAATGCTTTTGCGGCATCACGAAGTGCCGAGCGTGATCGGTAAGTAATGACATTGGCAACCTGTGCTGCATGCAAACGGTCGTAGCGTTGAAATACGTATTGAATGACCTCTTCGCGTCTGCCACTTTCAATATCAATATCAATATCGGGCGGCCCATCGCGCTCTGGCGATAAAAAACGTTCAAACAACAAGCCAAGCGACACCGCGTCGGCGCGCGTAATGCCCAGCGAAAAACACACTGCACTATTTGCAGCGCTACCACGGCCTTGGCAAAAAATATCGTTGTCGTTACAAAACTGCACGATGTCCCAAACCACCAAGAAATAACCAGCAAAACCTAGGGTTTCAATGACATCGAGCTCATGGCGAATGACAGACCACGCCCGTGCCCGCAACGACAAAGTGTCGTTGGCCTGAGTAGGTGGTGGGCCGTATCGCCGTTGCGCACCTTCAGCCACTAGATGACGTAGATACTCCATTTCGTTCATGCCAGAAGGGCACGGATACGGAGGCAAGCGTGGCGCAATAAGCGCTAGGTCGAATGCACACTGCTCTGCAATGTCTGCGGCAAGGTCTACCACTCCGGGGTAGCGTGCGAAATATTTCTCTTGCTCGGCACCCGAACGCAACATTGCCGTTGCCGCAAATGGCAACAAGTGATCGATATCGCTCAGCGAGCTACGTTGACGAATAGCAGCCATTGCTGTTGCAAGTGAAAATTCTGCCGTTGTTGCATACTGCACATTGTTGGTTGCCACACATTGCACATTGCACCGCGCAGCAATACGTACCAACTCGTCGTTGCGTGCCGCATCGAGCGGGCCACCATGGTGCACAAGTTCTACATACACATTGTTGGCACCAAATGCATCGATGAGTTGATACAGCTTGCGTTCACCTGCCTGTGGCCCATGCTCAATGAGGGCTTTGCTGACTACTCCCTCTACGCCACCAGTGAGCACCTTCCATGACCCACGAGAAAACCCAGAGAGGTCGGCCATGTGAAACTGTGGTTCGTTTTTTACACCAGCGAGTTGCCCGTGTGTAATGGCTTGCGATAAGTACGCATAACCTTGCGGCCCTTCGGCCAAGAGCACCACGTGCCCAATATCGTGGTCAGTGGCAAAACGAGGTGAGACCTCGACGCCAAACACTGTGGGTAACTGCACCTGACGTGCCGCTTCAGCAAAGCGCACCACTCCATACAGACCATTGCGATCGGTGAGGGCAAGCGCCTGCAGACCCAGTGCTACAGCGTGCTGTGCAAGTTGCTCTGGAGAAGACGCCCCAGTGAGAAAAGAAAAATGCGACTGGCAATGTAATTCGCCATAACGTTGCTCACGATGAAAACCCACTCATGGGAGTTTAGCGAACATATGTTCGTATCAGTTCCTGGGCTCGCACCAGTGCTCCAGCAAGCCCCGCATCGGCAATTTTGGCGGCTTCTTCCCACGAAAACCAGCGTACTTCTTGGCTTTCCTCTGCTCCTGGGGCTGGCACCTCGTGGTGGTCGGCGAGCAAGAGGTACCGCAGATCGAGGTGTGTATGCCCCCGCGGCCCCGGGTGGACATCGAGATGGAAAAACACTGCGCCACTCTCGGGGTGGCGCACATACAACCCCGTCTCTTCTTGCGCTTCACGCAATGCGCCTGCGCTTGGGTGCTCATCTTTTTCAATGTGCCCACCAGGTTGCAACCACAAATTGAGCCGCTTGTGCAAGTGCAACACCGTTGCTTCACTACTGACCACCACACCCGATGCCGTGACGTGCGTGGTGTGTGCATATTCATTACAGGGGTCGGCCAGTTGCACAACCTCATGGCGAAAAGTTACTAACGACTCAGCTTCTCGAGCATCGACAGGATGGTGATGCTCGACGAGTGCAAGAAGTTCATCTACTGCAAGTGTTGCCATGCCAATAGTCTCTCAGGAATACACCGCAACCAACCACCATGTACGGTGCTCGAGCGTTACAAGCCACCCCTGCTCTTGTTTTCCATCGTCAACAAGACACTGCATGCGCACCACACGGCGTTGACGCAGTGGGTCCCACCAGCGTTCTTCAACGGGCCATGGGCCATGCCACGTACGCACGAGGAAAAGGTGTTCATTGCGTCGGATGTACTGCGGCTCTGAACGCACATGATGACGACCCGTTACCTCGACTGCCGCATGGAGATGATTGAGCACCTCTACTTTTTCAGGAGGGAAAATATTTTGCATCGGTGCGTGTTGGCCCATATCGCCGCTCCATGCTGCTGGCCGCAATACGCCTGGCGTTACTCGGTGAACGGTGGCTTCATGGCGCGCAAGATCGACGCGATGTGCAGGTACAAGTTCATACTCGCGCGTAATGTCGCGACCGCCATGCCACTCGGGCACACACACATGTTCTTGGCCCACCACACCAGCTACCCGAGCAATAGCCATACGTGCCGCAGCGTCGCTTTCGCTGCGACCGCCCCACAAGCGGGGCTGCTCGTGCCCAATGGGCACCGTGTTTTGCACGTTGATTGCAATGTTGTGCACTCCAGCAGTGAGGCCCGATGATTCTTCTAGCCATGTTGTGACTTGCCACCTCACACGCTCAAGGAGGCCCTGCTCATGAAAACCTGCTGCGCTGTACCACACACGTTCAGACATATCGTCGTGCTCGGTAGTGAGAGTAACAATCACACGACACATTGATAGATGTTCCGCTTGCAACTTCGCCACGAGCGGCACAGCGAGCTGTTGTGCTGCTATAAAAACAGCATCTACCTGCACAAGGGGTTCTTCATAATGGCCTTCGGCGTAATACAAGGTGGGAATTTTTTCAATGAGCGGTGGATGCAGGTCTTCTCCGGCGCACAGCACATGCAACATATTGCCGTCGGGGCCAAACCGATCGGCAAGAAGTTGTTTACTTGTTGCCGCAATTTTTCCACAGGTAGATAAACCCAATCGAAAAAGAAGTGACAAAGTATTCGCGGAAATATCGACAAACTGGTCAAGGTGTCGAACATCGATACCAGCTAAAAAATCTGCTGTTTCACCAGCAGGAACAATGAATAATGGTTGTGCCATTCGAGCCGCAATGAGCCCGGCAAGGCGCCCATCGGCAATACCGATGGTGAGTGTTGCATTTTTAGGGGCACAAGAAAAAAGCCGCTCTGCTACTTCTTTTTCCCCACCGAAATATCGAGTTGGACCACGCATTGGGACAAGCACATGCTCGTCGTCGACAACTTCAATAAGTGGGGCAATTGCAGTAATGCCTTGAGCCAACGCATTGAGTTCTCGAGCATCGCTTCCTATTGCACGCACAATGGCAACGCGATACGAATGAGGATTCATCATTGCGCTACCCCACCAACAACGAAAAATATTGCTCGCTTGGCACTCGACGTCCGCCAACATGAACAGATAATTTTTGCGAGGCAAACGCCACTTGCTCTTGCAATTCATTTTCCTTTAACCACGTGCGCTGTGTTGCAGTAAAAACAACATCGCTGCTCATGCCATGCATTGGGCCAAGAGCAACCACCACACACTGCTGCACTGCCGTCGACAACAAAGTGCGCCGCAGAGAGCTTGGCGACACATGTGATGGGACATTCACTACAAGAACTTCAACACCACTTGCCAGTGCTACTACCGCTTCACACCAATGTTCGGCACACGACACCTGCACCACGCGCTCTAAACACCACCCGGCATTGTGCGCTGCGCTCCAATTGAGATGCTCACTCGCGCACCAGCCCACCCACGAACCTTCAGCAGTAGCTCTTTGTACAAGGGCCACTGCCAGAGACATCGGGGCAACGCCTGCGCATTGATACACGCGACCACGCACTAGACCAATGGGAAGTTGTGCTCGTTGCAGAACTTCTGCAAAAGAGTCACCAACGGCAATGGTGCGATGTGCATGCAAAGATGCCTCGCCAAGTGACACCACATGGTGCCCATATTTATGGCGAGAAAGTTGTTGGGCTAGTTGCTCACGAGCCAATTGCAGCGACGACACGCCGTCACTGTAGCGAACGTATGTTCGCCTTTAACCCTGCTCCAGTAAACTCGCCAAAACATTGACATCGCTTGCCCATCCGTGGGCCCCTAATACCTCTGCGTCTGGTGCCGACAGCACCGCGGCCCCACCCACATAAATGGGAACGGCATCGCCCGAAGCTTCGCGCAAAGCAGCAATAAGTTCACACGCTGCATCGCGTGCAGAAGGTGAGGTAACGCTCACACACGCGGCAACAACATCGGGTGTGTTCTTCACTGCTGCGATAAAGGACTGTGCAGGAAGATCTGCCCCCAAGTCGAATACTTCCCAGCCACGTTGCCGCAAAAGGTCTGCCACCATCGACACAACAAGACCATGACGCTCACCTTGTGGTGCTCCGACCACAATGGAACCCTTCGTACGTCCACGCCCCACAAACCGCGGCCCCAAGCGGCCCATCATGCGACCCACAATGGCTGACGCTTGGTGCTCATGATAAATCTCTAAGTCTCCTCGTGCCCACTGATCGCCAATGCTCACCATTGCTGGGCTCAAGACCTTCGTATAGATGTCTTCCACGCTGACTCCGGCAACAAGTGCAGCTTCCACCACAGCCCAGGCACCACTTCCGTCACCAGCAAGTAAACGTGCCTCGAGTCGTTCCCACCACAACACATTTTTTTTGCGCGAGTCTTCAACATCGAGGGGTTGCGGATTTTGTCCCTTGAAGTTCTGCACATCGTGAAGAAGAACACGCCATGTTCCTGCAGCCTTATGCGCGGGCAATAGCCCCAAGCGCACATAGCGATACGCGGTCATGTAGTGCACATCGAGCATCTCTGCTGCTTCATGCAGGGTTACCTCATGTACTGTCGCACTGTGCACAACCACTTTTTGAGCAACCACGCTCTGACTTTAGAAGAGTTCTGCGTTACGTGCTTGATCTAACACATAATCACGCGAAAAAATTGTTAAGCGCCTAAACGGGCACGCGCTGCAGCGCTGCGCTCAAAGAGATGCGCAGGCACACGTTGTGCAGCAGCGCTCAAGGCAGGGCCACCATCGCTCGTTGCAGCACCACTCGGCGCTGCTTCTTCTGGTGCAACAAGATCTTCGAATGCGGGGGGCACCATGCCTGGCTTCCAGTACTGATACAGGTCGCGCACCACTTCGTTCAGGCCCTGAGCGCCTGCCCCTTTGGCCAACTCAACGGTGATGATGTTGCCATAAACATGGACCCCGGCAACTTGCCCTGTAGCAAAAAGGCGCCGAGCCACCACAGATGCTGGTTTCGTACCAAATGCTTGGTCGGCACTGGAAAAGCGCTCGTGACCCATTCCGGTGAAACTGCGATTTGCCTCAAAGCGCACAATGCCCAATTTGCCGGCGGGACCTTCAAGAACTGCTACTGGCTGACCCATACCCAAACAATAGTCTGCCGTGGTGCATCGCTGGCATTTCTCCACCATAATTTGAGGAGTCACTAGGGGGAAAAGATGTCCAACGGCCTGTCAGCCAATATGTCACTTGATGAGTTCACCGCAGCAGCACGAGCATTTCTCAATGCCAATGCAGAGCAGCGTGAAGCTGAGAAAACTTTCGTGTGGGGCGAAGGCTCCGACAAAGTCAACGTATTTGAAGAGCGCACGCGCGAACAAGAGTTAGTGCTGCTTGAAGAAGCAAAAGATTGGCGCCGCAAAAAATTCGATGCCGGTTTTGGCTGGGTAGGCGGGCCAGCAGAATATGGCGGCAGTGCACTTCCTGCAGCATTCGACCGTGCCTTTGCGCGCCTTGAGGGTGAATACAAAATTCCTAACCAAAGTTTTTTCTCTATTGGTCTTGGCATGGTTGCTCCCACCATTTTGGCGCACGCAAGCACGCTTGCTAAAGATGCTTACCTCACCAAAATGTGGCGTGCCGACATTGTTGGTTGCCAACTCTTTTCCGAGCCAGGCGCAGGTAGCGACCTTGCATCGTTGCAAACCAAAGCCGAACGCGATGGCGATGAGTGGGTCATCACTGGACAAAAAGTGTGGACCTCAGGTGCGCACTACAGCGACATCGGTGAAATCATTTGCCGCACCGACCCCGACTTGCCAAAGCACAAAGGCCTCACCGGCTTCATCGTCGACATGAAAGCTCCTGGAGTAGAAATTCGCCCACTACGCCAAATGACCGGCGGCGCAAGCTTCAACGAAGTGTTCTTCACCGAAGTGCGTGTGCGCGACGACCATCGTCTTGGTGATGTCAACAACGGTTGGAATGTTGCTCTCACCACGCTCATGAATGAGCGCGCAGCAATTGGTGGCGGCAGCGGTGGCGACAGCGTTCTCACGCGCGTTTTTGGCATGGTGCGTCATTACGGCCTCGACAAGGACCTCATCGTGCGCAACAAGCTCGCCGACCTTGTCATTCGTTACCGCGTTGCTTCGTACAACAACCAGCGTGCACTCGACAAAATTCGTTCAGGTCAAACACCTGGCCCCGAAATGTCCATTGCCAAAATGGCTCTTACCGACAACCAACTGCGCCTCGGCGCTTTTCTTGCAGAAGTTCTGGGGCCACGCCTCCAGGCCGACACCGGCGAGTGGGGCACCTACGCGTGGAACCAGTTAGTGCTCGGCACCCCCGGGTTACGCATTGCCGGCGGGTCTGATGAAGTGATGCGCAACATTGTGGGTGAACGTGTACTTGGCTTGCCTAAAGACACCGGCATCGACTCGAAGTCATCATTCCGCGATTTGCAGAAGTAATTCCTCGCTACTGCGTTAAGCCTAAATTTTCCATAAACGCCCACGACACTCGGTGTAGTGGCGACACCCCATGTTCACGCAAGCCGGCACGCTGTTTTGGGCAGGGGTAACCCTTGCTTCCTTCAAAATTCCAATGTGGATACTGCACTGCATAATTACGCATCATGCGGTCACGTGAAACCTTTGCCAATACCGACGCAGCAGCAACCGATGCCGATACTGCATCTGCTTTCACTTGCATCATGACGCGAGGTACTAGTGGTGAAACAAAATCCCATTTTCCGTCGGCAATGACTGCGTCGGGTTTGACCGTTAGAGCATCAAGCGCACGTTTGGTGGCTAATCGTTGCGCCGCGCTCATTCCCAGTGCATCGCACTCAGAAGCTTCAACAATGCCAAGCGACCAATCGAGGCATTGCGCCGCGACCGTGTCGAAAATTTCTTCGCGCTTTTTCTCACTCAGTATTTTTGAGTCGCGTGCAAGAAGATCTTCCACAGCAACTTTTTCATAGTCGACAATGGCTATACCTACAACGAGTGGCCCCGCCCACGAGCCCTTCCCCACCTCGTCGATACCGGCAACAACGTGTGCCCCTTGTGCGTGAAGTTCATTTTCCCATTGCAAGGTGGGCGCCAAGCGTGGCGTGCGTGGCGCCATGCTCACTCAATAACGATGCCAGGGGCACCGGCTTCTATACGGCCAGCATGCCACCAGCCGAGGTCGAGCAATTGCTGTTGTCGCTGTGGAGGAACAACAGCCAGCAAGCCACCTGATGTTTGCGGGTCGAAACACAAAGCTGCATGTGCATCGGAAGCAGAAATAGTGCAATGCCCCTCCACGTATGTGCGGTTACGTGGGTCGCCGCCCGTACGCATGCCTTCTGTCGCTGCCTTCAACGCACCGGGGTACGCAACAATATTTTGAGCATCGATATGCAAACGCACATTGCCGCGTTCTGCAACTTCCCAGCCGTGGCCAGCCAAGCCATATCCGGTGACGTCGGTGACTGCATGCACGTCGTCGCCTAGTTCGCGCAATTGTTCTGCTGCGCGGCGATTCAACGTGCGCATGCCATTAATAGCTGCGCGTTGATCGGTTGCACATCCCCCGGCAAGAGCAAGCGCAGTACCAATGGGTTTCGACATCATCACAACGTCACCGGGTTGCGAGCCACCTTTACGCCAAATTTTTGAGGGGTGCACAACGCCTTGCACGGCTAATCCGAAAATCGGTTCGGGGTTGCGAATGGTGTGCCCACCTGCAATGGTTCCGCCGGCTTCGGTGACCACTTTGCTCGCTGCACCAAAAATGGCAGAGATGGCATCGTGCGGAAAATGCTCGGGGAATGCAGCCACGTTGATGGCCATCACCACATGAGCACCCATCGCAAAAACATCACTGCAAGCATTCGCTGCCGCAATGGCTCCAAAGTCTTCTGGGTCGTCAACAAGTGGTGGAAAGAAATCGGTGGTGCTCACCAGCGCCACATCGGGGCTCACTTGGTACACCGCTGCATCGTCGAATGGTGCCAAGCCAACAAGCAACGACTTGTCGAGAGATCCTGGCATCTCGGCAACGAGTTCAGAAAGAAGTGATGCTCCCCACTTTGCTGCACAGCCACCACAGCTGGTCCATTCTGTGAGTCGAATAGGAGTTCCGCGATAAGCCATGGGCAAAGAGTAGTAGGGCTCTATGCGTTCTGCACCTGCCAGAGCGCTTCGCCCGAGCTTGCTTTCGTTGTTGACCAAGTTGCATCAACGCCACTACGCGCAACTGCAGGAACTCCGCCAGTGAACTCCCAGAGTGCTGCCACATTTTCACCATGCCAACGCAATGCAAATGATGCACTCACGCCGCTCCCCGCCATGAAGCCAAAAGATTCCCAGTTGAACCCTCTCCATAATTGAGGAATGCCATGTGGCAAAAGAATTGTTTCGCCGCGACCATTCACCGTGCACAATTGCTGTTCCACTGCAGCAATACGACGCCCATGCGACATTCCCACGCTATGGAACGCATCTTGTGTTGCATTACTTTCCTTGCGACTCTCGGCAATGCGTTGCCAGCTTGCAGCTACGTCGCGCACTGCTCGTTCTTCTTTGCAACGATGCAACAGCAACTGCACACCAGCAACCATCTGAGCTAATTCGCCAAGGTCGTGTTGGGCGTGATTCTGTAAGCATTCTTCGGCCAACGGAACGAGTTCGTCGAGCCATAGTTCTGCCTTATCGCCTAAGCGCACGAGTTCAATGCCATCGAGCACAGTGCCAAGTGCATCGTCAAGCGGGTCGCACACTTCGCCCAATAACAACGCACATCGCGCATCAACCAGCGCCAATGAAAGATCATGCAACGGACCATCTACTGCCCGCACTCTGCTTGCTGATTCCAGCGATTGCATCCATCCGCTCACCAACTGATCTGCACTGGGAAGCGTATTGAGTTGAATATTGCGCGCATCGCCGGTTGCCAGTGCCACACGCACAGAAGAACGATGGCCAATAGGCAACACAATGGAACTGGCCGGCAACTCAATACCCATAATGGGTTGCTGCGTTGGCACTCGAGATGTGACCACATCGTTTCGCGTGAGCGCTATTGCAATAGGCGACGGCGAGTCGTTTTCAATTTCAACAACAATGACCCCACCATAAGCAGCAGCGGCATACACCCGTTGAATTGCATCGCCACCACGCACTCGCACTCGCGTTTCCACCACGGGCACACCATCAACACGCACTTGACGCACTGACGCTTCTTTTTCGGGTGAGTGCCAACGATCTTCATCGGCAACATGCCAGGCAAGCACCGCCGAACCGTCGTGAGGCGTGATGTCTCCCCATGGCGAAACAGAAGCCGTGAATGTGCCCCCGCGTATGCCGATGAGTCCGAGTGATGTTGGCGAAAGTGTTGTCATATGTCTCAATCGAGTTCAGAGCGCCCACCACGACTGAGGAGGTCGCTGAGTGCTTGTTCTGCAGAAATACCGCGGTGACATACTGCCACTACTTGCTCGGTGATGGGCATTTCAATGCCAAATTGTGCAGCCAAGTCGAGCACCGCGGCAGAACTCTTCACGCCTTCGGCAACCATTTGCATTGATGCCACCACATCGGCAATGTTCTCGCCTCGCCCAAGAGCCATTCCCACCGACGTGTTTCTACTTTGCAAAGAAGAGCACGTGGCAATGAGGTCACCCATTCCGGCGAGCCCGGCAAATGTTGCTGGCGTGCCACCCATTGCAGTTCCTAACCGCGCCATTTCAGCAAGGCCTCGCGTAATAAGCGTGGCACGCGTGTTGTTGCCAAACCCCATTCCGCCGGCCATGCCAGCGGCAATAGCAATAACGTTTTTTACGATGCCGCTTACTTCGCAACCCACCACATCGGGGTTGGTATAAATGAGCAGTCGTGGGTTGCTAAAAATACGTTGCAATTCGCGAGCAATGGTTTCGTCATCAATTGCCACAACACTCGCGGCTGGCTGTCCATCCATAATTTCGTGCGCAAGGTTTGGCCCGGTGAGAACAGCTGCGGGGTGACCCGGCATCTCACTTGCAATGACTTCACTCATACGCATGAGAGAACCCTGCTCCAAGCCCTTCGCCACACTCACGATGGGCACCCCTGGGCGCACATGCGCTACTGCTGCATGCAGCACTTCACGGAACCCTTGCGAGGGCACCGCCATCACCACCACATCGGCATCGCGCACCACTTCTTCAAGGTCGTGCGATGCAATGAGTTCTGTGGGCAGCGCTCGCTTCCCTAAATACGCGGGGTTGCGGTGCTCAGCGTTGATGACCTCAGCTGTCGATGCATTACGTGCCCACAACATGGTGGAGGTATTCAATGCTGCCATTGAAGCAATGGTGGTACCCCAGGAACCTGCCCCAACTACCCCCACGCGAATTGCCATAGGTGAAGCGTAGGGCACCGGCATCGACCCGCCCTAGGCTTCACCTCGTGAAGACACCCCTACAGGCTTTGCTGGTCATACCCATCAAGCCATTTGCTAGCGCTAAGGGCCGATTATCTCAGGTGCTCTCGCCCGCACAGCGTGCGCAACTCGCCCGTGAATGCGCAGAACGCGTGGTGAAATCTGCGGGAAGCATTTCAGTTTTGGTGGTCACCGACACTTCAGACAGCAACGAAGTACCGGCGTGGGCTCGTGAGCGTGGCGCAGAATGCCTTCTGCAGGTCTCTGCGGGTCTCAACGGTGCTGTGAATGATGCAATGGCCTACGCCCGCCACCATCACTTCACGCACGTTCTCATCGCGCACAGCGACGTCCCCTTCGCAAGCAACATCACGCAATTTTTAGAAGTTGACACCGTGTGCATTGTTCCCGATGCCGCGCACAACGGAACCAACGTTCTTGCTCTGCCCACAGCACTTCCTTTTTCCTTTCATTACGGAGTGGGAAGCTTCTCTGCACATGTTGCAGAAGCAATGTCACATGGCCTTGCTCCGCGCATTGCACTGAGCGATGAATGGGCACTCGACCTTGATGAGCCCGAAGATCTTCACCACCCACGCATTCACGAGGAGTTCCCATGGCTAACAATGAACTAGGCGCAAATGAACCCGGCCAACCTCCTGTGGTGGGTGCAACTACTCCAACAACCGACTGGGGCCATAACCTCCCCGTTCCGCAACGCGTGCTTGCTGTTGGTGCTCACCCCGACGATATTGAATTTGGTTGCGGAGGCACGCTGGCCAAATGGGCTGCCGCTGGCTGCGTTGTGCACCATGCAGTTTTCACCGACGGGTCAAAAGGAACATGGAACCCCGATGCCGACACTGCTGCACTCATTGCAACCCGACAAGTAGAACAACGTGATGCTGCCTATCGTCTTGGCGCCACTGGTTCAGTCACATTCCTTGGCGCAGTCGATGGCGAACTGGAAAATACTGTGGAAATGCGTGATGCCTTAGTGCGTCTCATTCGCATCGTGCAACCCGATGTGGTTCTTGGCCACGACCCATGGAAGCGGTACCGGCTCCACCCCGATCATCGCGCTGCAGGTTTTCTTCTCACCGACTCCATCGTTGCCGCACGTGACCCACATTTCTTTCGCCACCATTTCACCGTGACCGATCTCAACACCGGTGCAGCACTCAAGCACCACCGGCCATCATCACTGCTGTTATGGGAAGCCGATGTGCCCAATCATGTTGAAGATATTTCTACAAGCGCCGACACCAAATTGAATGCGCTCCTTGCTCATACCAGCCAGTTTGAATCGACCATGAAGGCCACCACCACCGATGCGCTCGACGTTTTCCAAGCACGCATGCGTACTCGTTTCAGCGCACTTGGTCAGCCCCATGGTTATGCGGCAGCTGAAGTGTTCCACCATATGAAAGATCTGTAAGCCAGACTTCCTACGACAAAGGTTGTCGACCCGCACCTGCGGGGCCGGCAAAGGCTTGAGCAATACCTAGCCACTCGGTGGCAAGTGCTCCGTGCGCAACAAGTTGCGTATCTTGCACATGGCGTCGCTGTGTGACGAGCAAACAAAAATCGAGCGCCGAACCACGCACCGACTCGGGAGCATCAGCATTCCCCCACTCCCACTGCGACCCGTCGGGAGCCTGCAGACTCACAAAAATATTTGCTTCCGGTACTTCTCGCTGGTTGGCGCGATAACTATTTGCACGAGCTAACACCCCAATATGGGCAATGTGCTTGAGTCGCATTGAGCTAGTTGGCGGCAAGGAAAGCGCATCAGAAACATCAACGCTATGCGCCCATGTCTCCATCAACCGTGCCGTCAAAAACGAAGCAACGCTCATTGACGGCCCGTACCAGGGCACTCGTTGCGTGCGATCTGCGTTGCGACCCGCGGCCACCAAAGCAGCACTGTACTTTTTCCACTCACTGGCGAGTTCTGCTCCACTCACGCTGCGCCCAAAAGCAACTGAAGGGTCTCCGCCCGTGGCAAATGACTTCATCATCTCTTGAGTGTCTGCGGCAAAGTCGGCCGCATCGGTCATTGCTAATGCTGAACGGATATCGAAGAAATACAAATGCGAGACAGAGTCTGCAATATCCCAGCCATCTGCGGGAGTCTTCGTGCGCCACTGCGGCTCAGAGAGCCCAGCAATGAGAGCGGCAAGTGCAAGGTGTTCGTCTGCGAGGTCTCGCAGCACAATGTCGGTGGCGTCCATCTCTCTATCGTGGCGCACTGGGGGGAGAAATAAAGAAGTGGGGGGCTTGCGCCCCCCACTTCCAACACTCCGAACCGATTGGTTAGGTAATTACTTCTTTTTTGCAGCTGTGCGCTTGACAGCTTTTTTCTTACGAGGAGCAGCCTTTTTTGCAGCCTTCTTAGGAGCTGCTTTCTTTGCTGCTTTTTTCTTACGAGGAGCAGCCTTCTTAGCGGCTTTCTTAGGAGCTGCTTTCTTTGCTGCTGCTTTCTTTTTCTTTGGTGCAGCCTTCTTAGCAGCCTTCTTAGGTGCTGCTTTCTTTGCAGCTTTCTTAGGAGCTGCTTTCTTTGCTGCTTTTTTCTTTGCGGGAGCGGCCTTCTTACGGGCCTTCTTTGCTGCTGCCACGGTATTTCCTCTCTAGTTAAGGATTAATTATTTTTTTGGATTCAGTTCTGCCTTGAGCGTTGAGCTCGAGGAGAATTTCATTGCGGTCGATGCAGGAACAGTAACTGGCGCACCCGTTTGTGGGTTACGACCAGTACGTGCCTTGCGGCTTGTGGTGCTGAACGAGCCAAAGCCCGGCCACGCAACCTTTTCACCTTTTGTTGTTGTCGAAACGACAACTTCAAAAAATGCAGCAACAGTACGTTCGGCATCTGCCTTAGTTACGTTTGCTTTTTCTGCCACAGCATCGATGAGCTCTGCTTTAGTCATATTCGTATTACCTCCATTGGAATCGGAGCGTTGTGCCCCACTATCTGAGTACGTTTCAGCGAGGAATACAAGTATTTAGGTTATTGCATTTGCAAATATCTCGCAAAATTCCGCACCCGAAATACGCATCGTTTTTCTCCGATGCGCAGTGTGCACAGTTGTTCATCACACTTCGTTGCACGACACGCTCGCCATTCGCCGCAACTGCACATGATCGCAATTTCAGTTGCTCTGGTTGGCCTCAATGACCCGCTCTAAGCCTTGCAAATAAAGGACTTCATCTTTTTTAGAGAAACATTTACTTCTTGCCGACACATCGTGGTCAAAAGACAGAAGTGCACGCGATTGGTCGACGAGAAGTAGATCTGCGCGATGAAAAATGGACTGCGAATCTTCTGCAACTCTTTCATTTTCAGAGTTCCTTTTTCTGACTCCAAAAAAAATTTCAAAAATATTTTTCAAATCGGGGACAAATTTTCTCAAAAAATGAAAAATCGGTCACCGTCATCCATAAACACCGGCGTTACAAAATGTTCATCTTGTGATCCACCACTCGTGTTCAAGCATCGGCAACACTACGAACTGTTGAGTACATCGCTCGCGTCCAGACAAAGGAGGTGGCGATGACTGATCTTCGCCATAGTGAAATTGTTCCTCACAATGAGAACGTCAGCATCGCTTCACCAGACGCTCCTTTGCGCACGCATCAACGCACACGCGTTGTGCTCGATACTTCTGTTCTTATTGCAGATCCGGCAAGTTTGAATGCATTTCCTGGTTGCGAAGTGGTCATTCCACTCACCGTTATTGAAGAACTCGATGGTTTAAAAACTCGGCCCGACGATGTGGGCCGTGCGGCACGCACAGCACTGCGTTCATTAGAAGAACTGCGCAAGCGTGCTGGTGGAGTGCTCAATACTCCACTTGAAGTACACGAGGGCGAAGACGGCGGAAGCGTCCATATTGAGGTCAATGGCATTCAACGCCATCTCCTTATCGAGCATGGTCTCGACCCGGAAGTCCCTGATAATCGCATTATTGGCGCAGCTTTAGGCCAATGCCGTACCGCCCCCACACGCCTGATTTCCAACGATGCCGCCTTGCGTATTAAGGCTGCCCACATGGGTTTACAAGCAGATGAACACCAGCCTGTGGGTCGCGCTGCAAACAGCAGGCCAATGGGATGGGTTCCTCTGTCGGCAACTCATGGTGCAATTGATGACCTCTATGCATCTGGGTCACTCCCTGTGCACAGCGTTGCGGGCGCCGACACTTTGTCGCAGAACACGTTTGCAGTCATCAGAGACGGTTCACAATCAGCTCTTGCGCGCCGGCAAATGGATGACCTCAACCTTTTGTCGTCAAATGCACCTGAGGCGTGGGGACTTCGAGCACGCAGCAAAGAACAACGCTTTGCTCTTGAGCTCCTCCTTGACCCCGAAGTCACTGTGGTTGCACTCGACGGCAGAGCCGGAACAGGCAAAACCATCATGGCTATTGCGGCTGGCTTGGAACAAGTAGTGGAGCAACGTCGTTACGAACGCCTAGCCGTGTATCGCCCACTCGTTCCTGTGGGCAGAGCAGATGTCGGTTTCTTGCCCGGTGGCCTCGATGAAAAACTCGACCCGTGGATGTCGGCTATTCACGACTCCATCGTTGCCCTCACCGACCATCGCTCGAGCAACGACGCACGCCGGCTCATTGACGACTTCATTGCACGCGGACAACTCTCACTGGAGTCGGTCACCTTCCTGCGCGGTCGGTCATTACATCGCCAAATTGTGGTGGTTGATGAAGCGCAAAACTTGGAACCAACAACGTTGAAGACCATCCTCACTCGCATTGGTGACGGCACCAAAGTGATCTTCACTGGCGACACCAGCCAAATTGATGCCCCATATATGGGTGAGTCAAACAATGCCTTGGCCGTTCTCATTCACGCGTTTTCTGACCAGGAATGTTTTGGCCATGTCACCCTGGCCGCCTGTGAACGCAGCGAGGTGGCCAGCCTGGCTGCCGAGCTGCTTTAGTACTCGATGTGCTTGTTGGCACATTTAGTACTAAATACTTGCTTTAACCCCTGACGCCCTCATAGTGTGATGAAACACGGTCACCCCATAGAGAAGGCGCTCACAATGTCACTCACCGAAATCAGAACAATCCACATTCCTGCCCCTGTTGTAGTAAAAGATTCTGAGCACTGGACCGACCTTGCAGCGTGTAAAGGCCGCACCGCCCTCTTCTTTCCACCAAAAGCCGAACGCCCCCAAGCCCGCGCCCGCCGTGAAGCCCGCGCCCGCCAATTGTGCGATCAGTGCTCGGTCACGGCTCAGTGCCGTGCATACGCACGAACCAATCATGAGTACGGCTACTGGGCCGGCGAGAGCGAAGAAGACAGGCACCTCGCCGGTTTCACCGTTGCTGCGCCTATTGGCATTCGCGCCCGCATGCCACACAGCGCGTAATACGTTGCGCCGAGCGTTCATCGGCAAGAATAACGAGATGACGCCAGACCAACTTGTACGCCACTTCATTCAACTCATTGAAGCCAAGGATCTTGAAGGTGCCTTAGCGCTCATCGACGAGAAGTGCGAATACGACAATGTGCCAATGAGCAAAGTTTTTGGCCCCGAAGGAGTGCGAACAACACTTGCTCCGTTCATTGCTAGTTGCAGCGAAATCGATTGGGTCATTCATCACCAAACCTCATCTGGTGATGCCGCTTCTGGTGTTGTAATGAATGAGCGCACCGACCGCTTCAAAATGGGTGATCGCTGGGTTGAGGTTCCTCTGATGGGTATCTTCACCATTGCCAACGGAAAAATAACGTTGTGGCGCGATTACTTCGACTTGGCAATGTTCCAAAAAGCAATTTCCGGCTAACACGCCTTCCCTACCGTGCAACACATGCCCCGCAAAATGCCGCCGCTGAAAAAGGCGGAGTTCCTCGTTGTCGATGTTGAGACCACTGGTTTGGCAACCGACAGCGATCTCATTTTGCAAATAGGCGCCGTCGTTACGAACTCACAAGGAACAGTGCTGCGCAGCTACAGCACATACGTGCGCCCTAGCAATGGTGGGCCATTTCCCTGGGGTGCCGAGAATCCACCCGCACATCACATTCACGGCATCACCAATGAACAATTGCGCCAAGGCCTGCACACCAAACGCGCAATGCGTCAACTGCGTCGCCTCGCAAGAAAGCGCATCCTTGTTGCGCATAACGCCAAGTTCGACTTTGGTTTCATTAAGTCAGAGTCACAACGCCACAGCGTCAACATTGAAGTCGACCAGCATCTGTGCACCTTACAAATGTCGCGACTACTCGACCCGAAGCGCGCTGAGCAGCACCGCCTCACGGCCTTGTGCGAGAAGTACAACATTCCCCTCACCAATGCTCACGATGCTCTGTGCGATGCCACAGCTACCGCACAACTGCTTTCTATTCTCATTGCGTCACACAATGCACGCACGGTGAGCGACTTGTACCAACTCGTTCCCTAGTTGTAACGAGACAAAATATTGGCGGCAGTATTGGCGCCGAGAGTTGCGTACTTCTCTGGGCCAACTACCACAGCAGCATTTCCTGCCCGCACCAACAATCGCCCAAGCCACGGTGCCGACGTAACGGGCAATACAACTTCAAGTACTTCATCGCCAATTTTGCGCTGCGAGTACACGGGGTAACGCTCTGCCACCCAATGTGCAGATGGCTGCAAATGCAGTGTTACTCGTTCGGCCTGCGCATCCCAATGGAAACCTGGTTCGTCGGCAAGGGCAGGAAGCGTTTCCGCGTTCACCACTTCACCTGTGTTCGCCAAAGCAGTAATGCGGTCAACACGGAAAACGCGCGGTTCGTTGATACCGAGGTCGATGGCATCGAGATACCAATGTTCACCACTGAGCCACACGCGTCGTGGCACCACGCTGCGCGATGTTGACTTATTGGTGGTGGGCGAAAAGTAGTCGAGCGAAACGCGGGCATTGATATCGCAGAAGTGCGCCAGTTCAGCCAGTAATGGGTCGTGTGGGTTTTCAATCACTAAAGCATCGTCAATTGCGGTGAGTTCGTTGAGTTTGCGAATGGCAGAACCTAATGCAGCGGAATTTGCTGCACCCGGCAACGCAAGAGCAGTGTCGGCAACAGCACGCAAGGCAAAAGCCTCGGCAACAGAGAGTCGTAGGGGCTTGTTGAACACGTTAGGTATTTCCACCCACACTTCATTTTCGTCGAAGAAGATTTCAATGAGTTCAAGTGGTGAATATGGCGGGGTGCCACAGAGTCCGGCGAGCGTGAGATCTTGGCTGAGTTCTTCCACACTGAGTTGGAAGGTCTTTGCCATTTCATGAATAGACACTCGTTGACGCTCGGCAAGCCAGGGCAACATAATGAGAAGCCCTTGCACACGCTCGGCGGCGCGGCGCTGACGCGGCGCGGCACTCATTGCGCGCCGCCTTGATGCATCTGTAGCAACCAGTTCTTAATGCCTGCACGCACGTCGGATGGCGAGAGCACCTCGGCATGTTCAACAAGACCCAGCAACCACGAACGAAATGGACCTTCATTGCCACAGGGCACTTCTACAACTACGGATCCGTCGTCACGAGTTTCTATAACTGACTCGTTGCCAAACTCACGCAACACACTTGGCACAAGAGCCGCATCGATGAGCACATGAGCCATGGTGGGCTCTGCACCTTCACCCAACATTTCTGTATCGGTTGCTACTGCAGCTTGAATATCGAAACCTTGCGGGCGTTCAAAAGTGGTGTCGAGAATTTTGACTTTGCCTTCAATGCGGTCGACGCGAAAGCTGCGTATTGCATTGCGGATTTGGTCGGCACCCACTACATACCAGTACCCGCCACGACCCAACACTCCATATGGGTGAAGTCGTCGAGCCTCACCGCGATAGCTGAAACTGATTTCTTTAGAATTTTGTGCGGCCTCAGTAACTACTGGCAAGGCAACGCTGTTCACCGGCAAATGTGCTTGCGACAAGGTTTCGCCTTGCGCCACTTCGAGGCCTAACTTCAAACGTGCGCGGTCGGCCCATGCAGCGTCGATGTGTACTGCAGCAAGTGCAAGTTGCAGCGCATTGCGTTCTTCGCTTGTGAAATTGACCGACGACAATTCCAGTTGACGACGGTCGATGCGATAACTCGACTCGCCTGCTTGGTTACCACCCAAAGTTTTCATTTCAATGGGAACGCCCATATCGCGAACTAATGCTTTGTCGCGCTCGAAAGTAGCTCGACCCGATTCACCGTCGGCATAGTTATTGGCACCAAGAGCGCCACGAATTTGCGTGAAAGTAAGTGGCTGAGAGTTCTCTGTAAGCAACGCAATGAGATTGAGTACGCGCTCTGCTTGGTCGCGGGCGACTCCTGCCACTTTGGCTACTTTGCGCCAGCCCGTGAAGCAGCTATGACCGCACGCATGAGATCTACTACTTGGTCGGAAGTTGCACCTGGGCTCAAGACCCCGGCAACACCAAGTGCCTTCAACTTCTCGGCGTCTTGGTCGGGAATAATGCCGCCGACAACAACCGGAACATCAACTCCGCGCTCACGCATTTTTTCTACAACTTTTGGCGCAAGAGTCATATGTGCACCAGACAACATGGAGAGCCCAACGGCGTCGACGTCTTCGTCGATTGCTGCAGCAGCAACTTTGTCGGGGGTCTGGAAGAGACCTGTGTAGATGACTTCAAAGCCAGCATCACGCAAAATACGTGCGACCACTTTTACCCCACGGTCATGACCGTCGAGACCAACTTTTGCAACAAGAACTCGTTCACCTGCCATAAGACTTCTGAGTCTAAGGGGCTATGAGCCCACTCGCTCAGGCCAACTCGAAGGATAAATCGAGCTTCTTTAAGCCACGCAACATGAAACTGTCGTGATAGCGGAAATCGTTTGTTTCGAGGAGGCTCCACGACTTCAAACGATCGGCCATGCGCTCAAATGCCACCTGTAATTCAAGGCGAGCAAGCGGAGCGCCAATGCAGAAGTGGATTCCCTTACCAAAAGCGAGGTGCTCTTTTAAGTTGGGGCGCAGTGGGTCGAATTGGTCGGGGGTGTCGCCCCACACTTTCGGATCGCGGTTAGCAGCCGAGTACATGAGCATGACGCGATCGCCCTTAGGAACCGGGCACCCATCAATTTCCACATTGTCTTTGGTAACAACACGGAACATGCCACCAGAAGGCGATGACAATCGCAGAATTTCTTCCACCGCTGGGCCAATGAGTGTGCGGTCTTGACGCACCTTTTCCCACACGTCCATGTTTTCAGCGAAGTACAACATGCCTTCAGCAAAAGTGTTGGTGGTGGTTTCATTTCCTGCGGTGAGCAATTGGGCAATGATGGAGAGCATCTCGGGAATATCGAGCAGTCGCTTAGTGCCTTCATCGGTATCGATTTCTGCAGTCACCAATGCAGTGAGCAAGTCGTCAGAAGGATTGGCACGCTTTTCTTCCAAGCGCCCTGCGAAATAACGCTGCATTTCCATCACGCCCGTGAGTGCTTCAATGCGACGGTCATCGGAGATGCTGCTACCAATTGTTGCAATAGAGTCGTCGCTCCAGCGCTTGAGGTCGGCCATCTTGTCGAGAGGAACGCTCAAAATAGAAGCGATTGCAGCAATAGGAAGTGGAACGGCAAAATCGCGAACGAATTCCATTGTCTTGTCGGGACGGTTAATGAATTTGTCCATGATGCTGTCGACGTACTCTTCAATGAGCGGACGCAGTTCAGCAATTTTGCGTGGAGTGAAAAAAGAAGCCACCGTGTTGCGAAAACGCGTGTGATACGGCGGGTCGATGGTGAGCATGGTGGGTGTTTGTGGCCAACCCGTGGCGAGCACTGCTTTAATTTTTTCCAACACTTCACCCTTTGGCGGTTCGCCTGCACTACCAAAACGGTTCGAGAAGGTTTCGGTATCGCGCACTAAGGGCACAATAAGTTCATGACGCGTCACAATGTGAACGTCGGTACCTTCAACGTCGAACAGTGGTGTTTCTTGTTGCATGCGCCGGAAATACATGTGAGGGCACTGGTGCATGATGGAGTCACGGAAGGGGTTCAGACCTTTGAGGTCTGCCTCTTCAGGAGTAGCCGGGCCAATTTGAGGAACTTTCACTGACATGGCTCTATTGTCGCTTACTTTATGCCCCTCAAGCGAACTCAAAATATGGCGAGGGGGTTAAACCAAGGCCAAAGTGCGCTCAAGTGACTCTGCTTGCACCTTTGCCCGTTCCATTGCAGGAATATCATCCAGATTGTCGGAGATGATTTCCACGCTAATGGGTGCAGTTGGCGGAGTACGGCGGAAAAAATCAACCAACGGGAATTCCCCAGCGCCAAGCAATTCACGGTAGTGAATGCAGTCTTGGATGTAGTCGTCAAGCCGAGGCTTCATGGTTCCGTCATCTACCTGCACGTTTTTCACCATGGAGAAATCGAGATCGGCAAGCGAGGCCAGACCAGCTCCACGAAATACGTGCCATGTATCGACACACAGCCCAACATTTTTTTGACCACTTGCTTGGGCGACGCGCTGCGCAGTAGCGATGTCGGGAATTTTGGTGGGTGGTAAAAACTCAATGGCATAGTGAATGCCTGCTTCTTCGGTGCGCTTGGCGATTTCGCCAATCCATGCTGATGCCTTGGCGAGGTCGATGTCTTTGTCTGGTCCAAAAGGAGAAATGACCTGTACACGTTCTGCACCAAAAGTGCGTGCAACATGTTCAAAATCTTTTGCTGCTGTGTCGTCGAGCAGACGCAGAGCTTCTAGTTCCAAAATACGCACATTGTGCTTGTCGAGAATGGCCTGCAGTTGTGCATCGGTGGTTCCCTCGGCCCGCAATTTCAGGTATTCGGCCACGTTGAACCCAATGCCATCGAAGCCTGCCGCACCCGCAGCTGCTACTCGCTCTGAAAACTCGACCCCGCGCATGCTGAAGTACGCAAGGATCGTTTGCCGTTTCCCTGCACCTGCAATACGCCCGGCACCCACTAAAGAATTGTCCTTGCCCATGTTGAACCCCTTACCCCAATAGGTGGTGATCGCCGTCTGACGATGCACCTTTTCCGACCCGACACTACAGTGAATGAAACATCTACGCGAAGGGGGACCCATGGCTGGTCGTTACGAAGGAAAAGTTGCTCTCATAACAGGAGGCGCAAGCGGTTTGGGTGAAGCCACTGCTCGTCTTCTTGTTGCTGAAGGCGGAAAAGTCATCATCGCCGACTATGGCGTTGAACGCGGTGAAGCAGTTGCCAAGTCGCTTGGCGACAAGGCAATTTTCGCTCAGTGTGACGTCACCAAGGAAGCAGACGTTGCCGCTGCAGTCGATGCAGGCATCGCCAAATTTGGTCGCCTCGACAGTGCATTCGCCAATGCTGGCATCGTTGGAGTTGTTGGGCCTATTGCCGACACCCCAATGGACGACTTCGACAAGACCATGGCCGTACTTGTACGTGGCGTATTCCTCACCTTCAAACATGCTGCCCGCGGCATCATTGCTTCTGGCAATGGTGGTTGCATCATCGGCACCGCATCTGTTGCTGGTGTTCAAGGTGGCCTCGGACCACACGCATACGCAATGGCAAAGTCGGGCGTTATTGGTTTGGCTCGCAGCGCCGCATCAGAACTTGCTGCATTCAAAATTCGCGCCAACTCCATTGCCCCTGGGTCTATCCCTACCGGCATGACCGCGCACGTTATTGCTGGTGACCCAAATGACCTGAAGACAGCATCAGAACGCATCGGCAGCATGTCGCCACTTGGTCGTGCCGCACATGCCAATGACATTGCAGAAACAGCACTCTTTTTGTTCAGCGATGGCGGCAGCTACATCACCGGCCAAAACATCACTGTTGACGCTGGTCTCACCTCGGGTGCTGGCATGTCGGCGTCATTCCAAAAAACAGGGATGATGGTCGCTCGTTAAGACGAGCACAATGAATACGGTTGCTCGCTAAGAGTTCTTTAAAAACCATTCCACCAGCACACGCGTGGAATGGTCAAGTGTGGAGTCGAGCGATGTGTTTGCCATATGTGCAAGCACATCGCCGGCCAACACTTTGCCCAGTTCAACACCCCATTGGTCGAAACTGTTCACGCCCCAAATGCAACCTTGAACAAGGGTCTTGTGTTCATAGAGCGCCACAAGTTGTCCCAGTACACGTGGGTTCAACTCATTGAACACAATGGTGGTGCTGGGGCGGTTGCCCGGAAATACACGATGCTCTCCTTGCGCTGTTGGAACATCGTTTGCCGCAGGTGAACCAAATGCCAGAGCCGATGCTTGAGCAAACATATTTGCCATGAGTTTTTGATGCTGCTCACGAGCACTTTGCTCATTGAGCCCTCCCGCAGTTGTTCGTGCGGCGCCAATGAAATCAACCGGAATCACATCAGTTCCTTGATGTAGTAGTTGGAAAAATGCATGCTGGCCGTTGGTTCCAGGCTCTCCCCATACCACTGGCGATGTTGCGTGTTGCGCGAGTTCCCCATCACGGTTTGCGCGCTTGCCGTTGCTTTCCATTTCTAATTGCTGAAGATATGCCGGGAATCGTGCCAGTTCCTGCAAGTAAGGAATAACAGCTTGTGATGCACATCCGAGAAAATTGCGATTCCAAATACCAACGAGCGCCAAGAGAACAGGAACATTTTCTTGCAACTTAGTTGAGCAAAAGTGCTCGTCCATTTCGCGCATACCCAGCAACATGTCATTGAAGTGTTCAACGCCAATTGAGCACATGAGTGAGAAACCAATGGCGGAACCGAGCGAGAATCGCCCACCTACCCAGTCCCACATCGGAAAGACATTTTCCGCCGAGATACCAAAATGCACTGCTGCTTCAACATGTGCTGTTACCGCAAAAAAATGACTCTGCACGTCGGCAACATTCATTCCGGCCTGCAACCATTTCATTGCCGTATGAGCATTGGCCATTGTTTCTTGCGTCGTGAAGGTTTTAGAGGCAACAACAAAAGCAGTTTCATGTGGGTTTAAGTACGCCAGAACTTGGGCAAGATCTGTGGGGTCGACATTCGACACAAAATGGGCTTGTACGCCGGTGACGGCATAGGCGCTCAGCGCCCGCATTGCCATTGCCGGCCCGAGGTCGCTTCCCCCAATGCCAATGTTGACAACATGCTTAATCGCTTTGCCCGTGGCGCCAACGTGTGTTCCGTTCGCAATGCGTTCCACTGTGTTTGCCATGCGGCCCAACGTTGCATGCACTTCAGGAATGATGTTCTCGCCGCCCACCACAACGCTCTCGTGAGCAGGCATGCGTAAGGCAACATGCAACACTGGGCGACCTTCAGTGTTATTGATAGCAACACCACTAAACATCCTGTTGCGCATCTCAACAACATCAGCATTTTCGGCCAGGGCAACTAATGCACTGAATGCTTGCTCATCAATTTTTTGTCGAGAGAAGTCGACAAAGAGGTCTCCCACCGAGAACATGAACGACTCTGTGCGATGTAGGTTGCTGGTAAAGAGATCAGCAATAGTGACATTTTCCAATGCATTTGCCGCTGCACTTACGTTGTTCCAAGCAGAACTCATACCCCTACGCTAACTGCCCAGGGGCTGCATCTCGGTGAATAGTTGAACGGGATTTCCCTTAGTTCCACCGCGCACATCAACTAATTCACCGTTCTTTACTTGCGACAACCCCACTCGTGATGAACACAAAGCGACGTATGACAACACGAGTGCGCATTCAGGAGACTGTGCAAAGCCACGAATATTTTGAACTGAAGCGTTCAGACCCGCTTTCACTTCAGCAAGGCTGAGGTGGCGTTCAGTTTTTGCGCCGAAGAGATCGACCAAAGCAAGTACCGATGCTCGAATGCCTTCACGATATGACGACACCCATGGCTTCTCCCCAAAAATAGCGTCGCTGCTGTTTGTGAAATCGTTGCCATATCTTGCTACAAACCAATTTTCCTTTTTGGTTTCCGTATTCTGCAATGCACATGCATCAACTGTAAAAACAACAGGCTTACTTGACAATGAGTTCACCCATTGTGCAAAACCTGAACAACCCTCTCCCGCAACATCGGCAATCACTGCCGACGAATTAAGCCCGGCGTCTCCAAGCAACTGCACCACCTCATCTTTTGTTGCACTTTCGGGCACAACAATTTCAGAGATATTTTGAATACTTATTCCCGATTTCACCAAGACCGGCCGCACAATTGATGCGAAAATTGAATTTGATTCTTCACTGCCACCATGCACAATGGCGATGCTTTTATTCTCACCTGCGAGTTTGCTCGTAGCAGTAATTGCTAGCGACAACATCAACCCAGGTATACCCGGCGTAATGGCCGTCATACTTTGTGAGACGAGCACAGAGACACCGATGGGGTTTGCCACCATCACCGGAATTCTTTGCGCTACTTCGTCGAGCGCACTGAGCGTTCCCACACCTTCATCTGTTGCCAAAATGGCATATACGTCTCTTTGCGAGAACTCGTCTACACAGTCGTTCAGCGTTTTTTGTTCAGTCACCTGGCATTCCAGTAATACCAGTGGCCGTCCCCCCACCCCACGACGTTGCGTATTGACATACTTTTCTATTTCTCGCAGTTCACTTGTTTGCGAAGAAGTGGTGAGCACCCCTACCGCCACAGGCTCCCCCGATGCCGCAGCGACAGTACTTGTTGTAGAGGAAGCAACGGGAAGCAAGGTTGTAGGGGGTGAAGTACTTGTTGTTGTGGAAGATCCGGCCGACCCACACGAGGCGGCAACCACCAGAAGAGCAGCGAGACAATGGATACGCGCTCTGGGTCTCATACTCTTCATCACTCGTGTTTACACTATGTCAACCGCTGAATTGCGGACTTTCTCTAGGGGGAACATGAGCGCAACACTTTCCGACCACGATGCCATTCGACAAGTTGCCGCCAGGTACGCGCGCGGTGTTGACCGCCTCGACGGCGACCTCATGAAATCGGCGTATTGGCCAGAAGCCACCGACGACCACGGAGTATTTGTGGGAAATGCAATGGCATTTTGTGACCGTGTGATCGACTCTCATCAGCGCTTCACTGGCACCATGCACTGTTGCATGAACCATGCCATTGAAGTAAACGGATCCACCGCCTCGGGCGAGATCTACAACGTCACTTACGTGTTTCGCACCGACAATGGCATTGACTTTCTCGATACCTGGTTTGGGCGCTATCTCGACCAATATGAAAATCGCAACGGCGAATGGCGCATCATTGAGCGCATCTGCGTGCACGAGAACACCACGAGCCAATCAATTGACGCACATATGCCCATCGACTCGGCAAAATTTCGCCACGGAAGTATTGACCGTGGTACCGCTACCCCACTGGGTTATTAACCGCGACCCACAAGTTCAAGTGCGCCGAGCACTTGCATTTCAATAGCCGAACGGGCGTCGAGCACTTCTTTCACCGCATCGATGCGGCCCTGGTCACCACTGCGGAATGCTGCCCCTACTTCATCGGAGAGTAGCGAACTCACTTGGTGGTACCACGCCAGCACATCTTCTAAGTGCAAACTTGCTGGCTTCCCAATGGACTTACCGGTTAACGCGCCAATTTTCTCTGCTTCTTCATGTACCCATGCAATTTCATGCGCGGCACGGCGGGAACAACCCATGAGAATTTGATCAATTTGCTGCAACATAATTTTGGTGGTCTCGGTTTGCACTTCGCTCGCCACCACGGTGCGTAGTTCCTCAGCGATGCCCGCAAGCAATTGTTCGGTTGTTGGTCGTGAAAACATTTATTTTCCTCCATTTGCTGCAGCGGCAATTTGCTTCATGGGTTCAGACAACTGCCCCAAGAAATCGAGCCACATACTTTGACCAAAGAGCACCGAGCTCAGGTTGAACACCGAGTTAAACAAATGATTTTCGCCCTTTGCCCAAGCTGCACCACCTTGCATTAACTGCTCAACAGTGCCCACTACGCCGAGAACTAAGAAGTACGCAACAGTTGCTGGGTTCACTTGCAGTTCGTTGAGACCTGTGAGTTCGCGATAACGGGCACAGAACCCTTCAATGCCATCATCACCAAGCAGGTCGGGTGGCGAAGCTTGCGACACTGCTTTGAAATATCCAATGTCTTCACGTGGGTCACCAATTCCGGCAAGTTCCCAGTCGATGACCTCAATATGTCCATCGGCGGTCACCATTACGTTGGCGCATTGAAAGTCGCCGTGCATCAAAACAAGCGGGGCTGGCGGCGGGCGATGCGCGTCGAGCCATTCGGCGACGTAATGAAACACAGGAAGCGACTCCACATGGTTGTTGCTCGCTTCACGCCAAGAGTTAATGCGTTTCGTCATATACGCATCCCAACTAGTAGGCCGCTCCATACTTGTGGGCAAGGCACTAATAGGAATGCTCTGGTATGAAGCAATTGCTTCTGCCAAACGAATATTTAAACCTTCAATAGAGTTACCTGCAGCAACGTACGGCAAAAACGAAGTGGACTGCGAAAAGTTCATCACAATGGCCATAGTTCCGAGGTCTTCACCAGTTGCATCGAAATACACCGCATGCGGAGTGCGCACACCGGCATCTCCGACCGTGCGCAAGAGTTCGTACTCCTGAACACGACTGGTATACAACAAGCTCTTGTCGGCTGGTGGGTCGCCACGTAATACAAAAGTGGAGACAATGCCATCGTGTGCTACATCTGCCCGGGCCAACAAGCGGCTATAGCCACCTGTCATGACCTCATACTTTTCAACCGAGACGTTTTTCCATGCTGGCTCTACCTTTTCAAAAAAGGCTTTGACCCGCTGTGGCATTTCCTCTAGATGAAGCACGATTCCCCCAATCGATACTGCGGTTCCTCAACACCAACGTGGTGTAGTTGTTACCTTCTTAGATAGTAGGCACTTCAACATGGCGCCCAAACACGTTCGCCATGGTGTTCATCATTTCGCCCAAAGTTGCATATGCCTTTGAAGCCTCAATAAGCGTAGGCATGAGATTGACCGACGGATCGGCGGCCTCTGTTGCCAACTTCGCCAAGGCAGCGTCGACAGCTGCTTGGTTACGGTCGTGCTTCACAATGTCGAGGCGCTTCAACTGACGAGCTTCATCTTCATTGGTGATTTGCAAAATGTCGAGGTTGTCGTCTTCGTTGCCCTCTTTGAACTTGCTCACACCAACAATGGTGCGGCGACCCTGGTTGAAAGAACGCTCGAGTTCGTATGCCGAGTCGGCAATGCGACCCTGGAACCAGTTTTCTTCAATACCGCGAATACAACCTTCCAAGATGGAACCCCCGCCGAGCTTGTCGAGGTGAGCAAAAATCTCTTCTGCCTGGCGTTCCATTTCATCGGTGAGTTCTTCAACGAACCATGAACCACCAAGTGGGTCGGCCACGTGAGTGACGTTGGTTTCAAAGGCAATGACCTGCTGCGTACGCAATGCAATACGAGCGGTCTTCTCAGTTGGCAAAGCAAGTGCTTCGTCCATGGAGTTGGTGTGCAAGCTCTGCGTGCCACCCAAAACTCCAGCAAGAGCTTCAATTGCTGTACGCACAATGTTGACCTCTGGCTGCTGCGCAGTAAGCGATACACCTGCAGTTTGTGTATGGAAACGCAATTGCATGGAGCGGTCGAGCTTGGCGCCATAACGCTCTTTCAACCAACGTGCCCAAATGCGACGAGCAGCGCGATACTTCGCAATTTCTTCGAAGAAGTCGATGTGTGCGTTGAAGAAGAACGACAAACGCGGTGCGAATGAATCGATGGGCAAACCGGCTTGCAATGCGAGTTCTACGTAGGCAAAACCGTTGGCAATTGTAAATGCCAATTCCTCAGCGGCAGTAGAGCCCGCTTCACGAATGTGGTAACCCGAAATAGAAATGGAGTGCCACTTTGGCATTTCATTGGCAGTGAACGCAATAGTGTCACGCACCAATCGCATGCTCTGACGTGGAGGGAACACAAATTCTTTTTGTGCTTGGTATTCCTTCAAGATGTCGTTCTGCAAGGTGCCGCCCACGCGGGCACGGTTCACACCAGCTTTTTCAGCCTGCGCAATGAACATGGCGAAAATAACTGCAGCTGGTGAGTTGATGGTCATTGACGTGGTGATCTGAGAAAGATCGATGCCCGAGTAGAGGTCTTCCATGTCGGCCAAGGTGTCGATTGCTACGCCGCAACGACCCACTTCGCCTTCCGACATTTCGTCGTCGGAGTCGAGACCCAAGAGTGTTGGCATGTCGAATGCTGTAGAGAGTCCGTCGCCACCCGACTTGATGATTTCCTTAAAGCGCCAGTTGGTGTCTTCGGCAGTACCAAAGCCCGCGAACATCCGCATGGTCCACAACTTGGAGCGATACATCGAAGCGTATGGCCCACGTGTGTAGGGGTACACGCCAGGGTGCTCGGCACCTTCTGGCCCGTACACAGGCTTTAAAGGAATACCCGACATGGTGGTGTATTCGCCCTCACGCAATTTCGATGCCTCAAAGGCCTCGCTCCACTCTTGGCGCGGTGAGATTTTCTTGGCATCAGTCATGTGGGGTCCTTCATTCGAGAATCGTTCTGGCATCAGCCCCGAGGGCGCTGACAACTAGTCTCAATCTTATGGGATTTACCTTCGATTTGAACCAGACAGACCACCTCCTTTCCACCACCCGAGCCGTGCGCAAACGCCTCGACCTCACCCGGCCAGTGCCCCGTGAACTCCTCATCGACTGTGTACGCCTCGCTGCACAGGCTCCTGCTGGCTCAAACTTGCAAAAATGGCGCTGGATGGTGGTTGATGACCCCGACCTGAAGATGGGTCTTGCCGACATCTATCGCAAGGCATACCTCCCCTACATCGAGATGCAGCGCAACCAGGTCGAGAAAAAAGGTCGTACCGATGCCGACGGCATTATGGAATCTGCCGACTACCTCGCAACCATTCTTGAAAAGGTTCCAGCGCTCCTCATCCCTATTGGTCTCGACCGCCTGCCAACCAACGCCGACGTTCAGGCGCAAACGGGTTACTACGGCTCACTGCTTCCTGCAGTGTGGAGCTTCATGCTTGCTGCTCGCTCGCGTGGCCTCGGCACTGCCTACACCACCTTGCACTTGAAGTATGAACAAGAAGCAGCACAGTTGCTGGGCTTGCCCGACACCGTCACACAACTCGCACTCATACCCGTTGCGTATTACACCGGTGAAGATTTCAAAGTGGGCAAGCGCCGCCCCGCTGAAGAAATCACCTACTTCAACAGCTGGAAGTCAACGCTCTGAGTTCTCCCGACCCACGTATGCGCTCTGGCCTCATTGCCGGAGTAAGCGCATATGTCATGTGGGGGTTGCTCACTATTTATTGGAAAAACCTGCACGGGTTTCCACCCTTTGAACTCATTGGTTGGCGCATTTTTGCCAGCTTTTGTGCGCTTGCCCCGCTCGTCATTTGGCACAAGCGCCTGCGCATTATCACCACTGCAATGCGTTCGAAGGAAATGGGCTGGCGCCTCTTTGCCGCCAGCATTTTGGTGACGGTGAACTGGAGTTCATATGTCTGGGCCGTAGCTCACGACCACGTCATTGAAACTGCACTCGGCTACTTCATGGCGCCACTGTGCACCATGTGGCTTGGCGTAGCGGTCTTGAAAGAGAAACTCAACACCGCGCAAAAAATAACCATCTCATTAGCTGTTGCTGCCATCGCAATTCTCACCGTTGGCTACGGGCGCGTGCCGTATCTTGCTTTGCTCATTGCAGGTTCGTGGTCGCTTTATGGGTTACTCAAAAAACAGATACCGCTCAAGTCAATTGAAAGCCTGTCTGGCGAGATGATGTTTCTCTTTTTGCCTGCAATCGTTCTGATGATTACTCAAGGCGGCAGCAGTGACAGCGCCATGCACAACGCGTCAACGTGGCAATGGGTGCTCATTGCCGGTACCGGCATTATTACTGTTATTCCATTGTGGATCTTTGGCTACGCGGCACAACACGTACCGCTCACCGTTTTAGGCCCGTTGCAGTACTCCGTACCCACCATCAACTTTTTACTCGGATGGTTGGCGTATCACGAAGAACTCGACGCAACGCGCATCATTGGGTTCAGCCTGATTTGGGTTGCACTTGCTGTACTGGCAACCGATACTGCTCGCAGAGCGCAACGCTCGCGAGCTTTAGTTCATTAATTGACTATCGCGACAACACGGTGCATGCACTGATGCCAGGAGCACCGTACACGTGTGTGAAAGCAGTCTTAATGGGCTTTGGTACCTGGTGTGCACCAGCATCGCCGCGCAACTGCAAAGCACTTTCGTACACCTGACGTAGGCCAGATGCACCAACAGGCTCGCCGTTGGCGAGGCAGCCACCGTCGGTGTTAATGGGCAAGCGACCATCGAGATTGGTTGCACCACTCTGGATGAGGTCTTCTTGCTCGCCGTCTTCACAGAAACCACATTCGGCCATGTGCATAATTTCTGCACCACTCTCGGTGTCTTGCACTTGTGCAATGTCCATTTCACTTGGCGACATGCCAGCCATTTTGAATGCTGCTGCAGCTGCACCTACTGATGGGCTGTTGCCGCGATCGGGAGACAACCATGAGTTGAACACTTCGAAGCTGCCGAACGGGCGGCTACGCAATACTGCTGAGCGCAAGTACACAGGCTTCTTTTGGAACTTCTTGGCAATGTCGCCACGAGCGAGGATGAGCGCAACGCCACCTTCGCCAGGTGAGCAGAACATGTACTGAGTGAGTGGGTTCGACAACATGAGTGCGTTGAGCACTTCGTCTTCGGTCATTGGCTTACGACGCCATGCGTTTTCATTCAACGAACCATTGTGGAAGTTCTTCACAGCAACCTTTGCCAGCGTTGAAGCCGAGATGCCGTATTGGTCCATGTAGCGCTGGATCTTCATGCCGAAAAACTGTGTGGTGAGCATGAGGCCGGTATCGCCGTACCACTTGCCCAAGCCAAAGTCGGCTGGATCTGGGTCGAAGGCACCCTTAGGGTGCTTGTCGAAACCAATTGCCATACATACATCGGCAGCACCTGCGTTAATGGCGTTGTATGCGCTGATGAGCGCACTACCACCGGTTGCACAACCGTTAGCAACGTTGATGAACGGCAAGCCAGTGAGGCCAAGTGCCGACACCATGGTGTCGGCGTTGCCTGCAGCAGAAGAACCACCAAAGGCGTAGTTCACATCGCTCCAGTCGCAACCCGCATCTTTCAATGCTGCGCGAGCCGCGTATGCGCCTTGCTCCATGCCGGTATTGTCGTGGCGCCCAAAGGGGTGCATTCCGATTCCGATAATTGCTACATCTTCTGCCATGGTTTTGCCTTTCAATAAAATTTTCTAGTTATTTCTTTACTGGTGCGAATGCGTAGGTGACAAGTTCATTGCCATCGTCATCGGTGGAGAAAGGAATGATGACCAATTCCATATCCATACCAATTTTGAGCTCACTTGCTTCTGCAGTGGTGAGACGTGACTCCACAATGACTTCGTCGGCAAGTTGAACATAACCAACGCCGTATGGCTTGAATGTCTTAGGTGTTTCCTTGCCTGCATATGGAGGTGACTTGGGAAGGAAACCCTGAATGGTCCAGCTCCACAATTTGCCCACGCGTGGAAGCAAAACACGCTCACCATTTTGCGCAGCAGTTTTTGGGCATGATGCGGACTGCGGGAAGGTGGTGACACCGCTGTCTGGGTAATGGGTACCAATGAGTTGTGGTGAGTCAGAAGGCCAGGTGAAAAGTTCTTCGGCCACGGGGATCTGCTTTGTCATGGCTCTATTCTCGCACCTTTCGTAGCCCTCATGCGATTCAGACTGCCAGCTGTGACTCTCTTGGCCCTCGGCGCGGGAGCACCACATATGGCCCCGAGGTGAAGACTGCGTTACCGAGCATGAGTTTCAAGACTTCCACAGCAGCCCCGTGTCGGGCAGAGTCATTAATGAGGGTGGAGAACCTCAAAAGGCCAGCCAACAGCGCATTGAGCAAATCTTGCAGTGCTTCACGTGACACCCCGGGGCGGATCTCATTGTTCTGTTCCGCATCGTCACACAACTTCTCCAAAAATCCACTGGTGCGATGTCGCAAAAGTGAAGTGACCTGACGCAGTTCGGGGTTTCTTTGCACCTCAGAAGCCACGTCAACAACGAAGCCGGCGATGCTGGGGTCGTCGCGGTTAATACGAACTGAAATGTCGAGGATGCTGTTGAAGCGTTCGACCAGCGTGTCGTGTTCATTGATGGCATATTCGAATTCGGAGTAAATGAAATCTTGCACGCCCTCAAACACCGCTGCATACAGTTCTACCTTCGAAGGAAAGTAGTGGTAGATCGCACCAGTAGTGATGCCAGCAATTTCTGCAATTTGAGCATTGGTTGTTTTTTCGTAACCATTTTCCCCGAAGCAGCTGCGCGCAGCGGCGAGTAAACGTACTCTCGTATCGACCGAATCAACGGCACGCGGACGCCCAAGTTTGCGCACCACAGTTTCGGCATTTTTCGTCACAGCAAAATGCTATGCGAGATGTGCTTACGACTTACGACCGGAGCCCGGGTCGACCGGTATTCCAAATTTGATGCGGTTGTTTGCATGGGCAAGATGCTGATGCACAAACGCTGTGCGCAAAGAGTTCCATTGTCCTTGTGCTTCAAGGGTTTGATTCACGCTTTCCTTGGCAAGCTTCAATGCGAACGATGGACGCTGTGCAACAATTGCAGCCATCTTCATCGTTTCGTCACGTAATGAAGCAGCGGGAACAACTCTGTTGACCATGCCTGTTACTGCTGCTTCTTGCGCTGTAAACCAGCCACCAGTGAAAAGCATTTCTTTTGCTTTACGCGGGCCGAGTTCCCATGGGTGTGCAAAATATTCCACACCATTGACGCCCATGCCCACAACAGGGTCGGTGAACATTGCATCGTCGGCAGCGATGATGATGTCGGCTACCCACAACAACATGAGGCCACCAGCAATGGTTTTTCCTTGCGCTGCAGCAATGACTGGCTTGGGCAAGTTGCGCCAGCGCCAGCACATGTTGAAGTACACCTCTTCTTCCCACGCCATCTGGCCTTCTTGGCCTTCGCGGCCAAAACCACCAACAGGGAAAACAAGATCAAACTCACGATGGCTTTCATCGTCGCGCATGTCGTGACCCGATGAAAAGTGAGGGCCGTCGGCCTGCAGCACAATAACTTTTACTTGGCTACTACGTGACGCTGCAGAAAAGCATGCTTCAAGTTCATAGGTCATGCGCTTGTTTTGCGCATTACGGCTATCGGGTCTATTCAAGGTGACAACAGCAATGCCGTTCTCCCCGGGGTTCACTACTTCATAGCGTGTTGCTTGAAGGTTATTGAGATCTACCGGCATGGGGGTTCCTGTCTTTATGCGGGGGTGAAGGTGAGATGCAAGTTGGTGAGACCACGCAGGGTCATTGACAACTCACGATGTGTTGGCGTGTCGACATTGGCAAGTGCAATGTTGTTGAGACGACTGAGGAGAAGTTCGAACGCAATACGTGCCTCGCTACGGGCTAAAGCTGCACCTACACAGAAGTGTGGCCCTTGGCCGAATGCCATTTGAGTACGAGCGTTGTCGCGTTCAATGTCGAACATGTCGGGGTTGGGGTACTTCGCGCCATCCCGGTTTGCACAGCCGTACATGACCATGACAACAGAACCTTTAGGAATGGCAACGCCACCCACTTCAACATCGTCTTTGGTGAAGCGCGGCAACATTTGCACAGGGGCTTCCATCCGCAATGCTTCTTCCACAAGGTTAGGAATGAGTGAATGGTCGGCGCGCACCTTGGCCATTTGTTCAGGGTTTTCAATGAGCATGAGAGTGGCAGCAGCAATGAGTTTTGTGGTGGTTTCATTACCTGCCACCAAAAGCTGTGCAATGACGTCGAGCATTTCTGCCATGGTCATTCCTTCGCCAGCACGCTCGCCCGAGTCGAAACGTGCCTGCACAAGGTCGGACAACAAATCGTCGCGTAAGTTTTCTTCACGCTCGCGCACGCGGTCGACCATGTACTTCTGAAATTCAATGCGGCTATGAGCACATTCAATTTGGCGTTCTGGTGTGAGCATGCCCGACAGCGGCGCAACAGAGTCGTCGCTCCATTTTTTGAACTTCGGCATGTCGGCACGGTCTACACCCAGCGCGTCGGCAATAACGGTGAGTGGAACACCAACGGCGAACTGCTCAACCAGGTCGACCTTGCCATCGTTAATGAAGGCATCGATGAGGTCGTTGGCAATTTTGCGAATGGAGTCTTCGAGTTGAGCAACACGCTTGGGCAAGAACGCCTTGTTCACCAAGTTGCGAAACTGTGTGTGTGAAGGAGGGTCATTAGAAAGCAATGTGTTCACACGTGGGTAGCCCTGCTTGGCAATTTCAATCACTTCAGGTGGTGGCGTAGTAACAAATGAATTGCTTTGCGCAAGTGACGAAAACATTTCCGGGTTGCGCACGACCGACAAAACATCTTCATAGCGCGATACAGCCCAGAACCCAAGTGGAGTTTGGTGCACGGGGGCTTCTTCACGCACGCGCTCGTAATACGGGTATGGGCACTCAAGAACCTCGGGCGACACCATATTTACTTTTGTGATATCTGTTGCATCGATGGAATTGCTCATTGCTATTTCTCTCCTGTTCGATAATCACCAAATGAACTGTCTCGTGCATCGAGAGCCTTTGTGACTCCCCCTGCGAATTTTGCGAAATACTCTTTGCTCGCGCGTTGATGGAAACCGAGTGCGTTGATGTCGGCAGTTGCGCGCATACCATCGCGCATTCCCATTGCTTCCATGGCGCGATGCACCACTCGCTTATTCAATGCCTGCAGATCGGCTGGCACCTTGGCTACACGCTCAGCAATTGCCAAAACTTCAGCATCGAGTTTCTCGGCCGAAAACGCCCTATTCGCAAAGCCCGAAGCCACCGCTTCATCGCCCGTCATGGAGTCGCCCGTGAGCATTGCTTCCATTGCACGACGCATGCCAAGCATCCAGGCATGCCACGCCATATCGGGCGACGACATAGAACGCACTGGCGGGTACCCCACTTGCGCATCGTGAGCTACGTAAACAAGATCGCATGCAGTGGCAAGTTCAGTGCCGCCCGCCAAACAGAAGCCATGCACTTGAGCGATGATCGGTGTTGCCATATCCATCATTTCAAACCAGCCAGTGAGCACATGGCGCGCCCATGCACCATCGGCGGTGCTAATGGGCCACGGTGGTGTTTCCGATTTATCTTGTGCAAGGTCGTAGCCCGCAGAAAAGCTTGGGCCAGCACCACGAATGATGATGACGTTGATTGCTGGGTCTGCATCGGCTTCACGCAGTAAATCGAATAGCTGCGTGCGCAACTCATACGACAACGCATTGCGCTTTGTTGGCCTGTTCAGTGTTAATCGTCGCACATAAGGCGCAGGTGTTTCACTGAGGACAAGTTTCTCGACTTCACCGCTTTGAGTAGTCATTGTTCCCCCATTTGTGATGCCCCCGCATCAGCCAATTGTGCGGCCACTTTCCCAATAAGGAGCACGCAATGTGCGCTTATTGATTTTGCCCATGGCATTGCGACCCACTGTAGAAACAATTTCTACGGTACGTGGGCACTTGTAACCAGCGAGATGTTCGCGGCACAGAGCAATGAGTTCTTCAGGTGTGGGCGCATTGTTGATGTCTTGCGGAACAACAAGTGCTTTCACTGCCTCGCCCATGTCTTTGTCTGGCACACCAATAACGGCCACGTCGGCAACTTGTGGGTGCTCAATGAGAACTTTTTCTGCTTCCGCTGGGTAGATGTTGACGCCACCGGAAACAATCATGTCGCTGAAACGGTCGGTGATGTACACGAAACCATCGGGGGTCACATATCCAATTTCACCCAGAGTAAACACACCAGGACGCAAGTGAGCCTTGGCGGATTTTTCGGGGTCATTCGGGTACACCACGCCACGACCAGTGGAGTCTTCGAAAAAGAGGCGACCCTCGGTGCCTGCAGGCAACTCGTTACCGTCGTCGTCAACAACTACACAACGCGTAAATGGCGGAATAACACGACCCACTGAACCTTGATGTGTGAGCCAGTCTTCGCTTGCTATAGAACAAACAGTTCCTACTTCGGTTGCGCCATAAGCATCGACAAAAACCGGACCAAACCATTCGATCATCTGTTGCTTCACGTCGATGGGGCAAGCCGAACCAGTGTGCGACATGATTTTCACACTCGACACGTCGTATTTCTTACGTACGTCGAGAGGAAGGTCGAGCAAACGCTTGAAGTGTGTTGGCACCATGACGCTGCTGGCAACTTTGTAGGTTTCAATGAGTTGCAAAACACGCTCTGGGTCGAACTTTTCCAAAATGACAACGGGAGTGCCAGCTGCAAGTACACGCACGCCCGACAGCGGACCTGTGTGATACATCGGGCCCACAACAATGTGCGCGCCCAACAATGCAAAACGGTTTTGCTGCAAGGCAGCAATGTGCTCATCGATATTTTTACCGCCAGCAAACATGGTGGGCGGAAGTTCTACACCTTTTGGCACACCGGTAGTGCCGCTGGTGTACATGAGGTTCGGACGTGGAGGCACGTTGCTCGATGGCTCGTCGTCAGAAGCATTGGCAATGAACTCGTCAAGGGTGACGACCCCTGCGCCTACTGCACCCTGCGGACGCCAGACCACAATGGGTATGGGCTTTTCCAACAATGCAACTGCATTCACTGCGCGCTCGAGGTTTTCTGGGCCGGTAAAGAACAAACGTGTGTCGGAATCTTTCAAGATGTAAGCAACTTCATCGGCGTTCAGGTGAAAGTTCACGGGAACACTTGAACCGCCAGCATGCAAAGTGCACAAATGTGCAAGAGCCGTTTCAACGCTGTTTTCTGCAAACACTGCAACGCGACGACTTGGGCCAAGGTCGCTGGCATTGATTGCATTAATAATTTTGTTCACCAAGGTGTTGAGTTGTGGCCAGGTGAGCGCAGTGCGCCCATCGCGTACACCTACATCTGTTGGGTGAGACGCTGCAAACTCACGCAGCACAACTGCCATGACTACTTACCCTTTGAAGAAACAGTTGCCCAAGCAAGTGGCGTGAGAAGACCAGCAAGTGCCATCTTCAACAAGTCGCCCACCAAAAAGGGAGTCACACCGTAGGCAATGGCATTTGCATCGCCATTTGCTACTGGAATGTGCAAGTTGTGAGCAAGCCACAATGCACCAAAGGCGTAGATGATGATGGTGCCAAATGCCATTGCGGCAAGTGACGACACCACTTCGCGGTCGTGACGGCGCTCGGCAAGTTTGCCAATGACACCTGCGGCAACAATGAAGCCAACGAAGTAACCCAGTGTTGAACCAGTTCCGTTATGCCAACCTCCGTCGCCACCTGCGTAGAAAGGAAGACCAACGAGGCCAAGACCCCAGTAGAGAGCCTGGCTGGCAATGCCACGACGCATGCCGAGTGCTGCACCTGACAACAAGACAGCAAATGTTTGGCCGGTGAGCGGCACTGGCGTGAAGCCGAGAGAGAATTTCACCTGGGCAGCTGCTGCGGTGAGCAGCGCAAAACCAAGAACCAAAACGACGTCGCGCGTAATGGCGCGGGAGCGCACACTCGACTTTGGCAAAAGATCAACGAGAACTGTGGCCTTCGAGCCAGCGGTCAGGGTTGGGGTAGACACAAAAAACCTCACTCAATTGTTTGTAGGGCAGTACTGCACGGCGAACCGTCGTCAAAGTGTACCGAGGTGACCCTTTTCTCAACGAGTTTCACGGTCTGGTACGAAGTTTTGGCTTCGATGTCGCACAGGAAACGGTGCGCTACTAGCGTCTAACCCGTGACAGACCTTCCCGATATCGACCAGTTCCGTAAAGAAGCCCGTGTTTGGCTCGAGCAAAACGCCGAGGCACTGCCGGAAGCGGACAAATCTGACGACGAAGAGCAAGAAGTGCAGTGGGGCCACGGTTCCGACAACGTTGCCATCTTCCACAACTTCTCCGATGAGCAAGAACTTGAGCGCCTCAATGCAGTGAAGGCATGGCAACGCAAGAAGTTCGATGCTGGCTACGCAATGATCAACTGGCCAGAAGAGGTTGGCGGCCGTGGTCTTCCTGCCACCTACGTGCGCGCCTACACCACCGAAGAATCAAAGTTCCACATTCCTAGCGCTGGCGAGCTTCCCCCTACCTCAATGGGCCTCATTGCCACCACTGTTGGCGCATTTGGAACACCAGAGCAAAAAGAAATGTTTGTGAAGCCACTCATGAGCATGGAAATTTGTGGCTGCCAGCTCTTCAGCGAACCAAGCGCTGGTTCCGACCTTGCGTCACTCACTACTCGCGCTGTGCGCGATGGTGATGAGTGGGTTTTAAATGGTCAAAAAGTGTGGACCTCTGGTGCTCGTTTTGCTGAGTGGGGTTTGGCCATCACACGTCACGACTTCGATGTACCCAAGCACAAAGGCATGACCGCATTTATGGTTCCTTTCAACGCCCCTGGTGTTGAAGTGCGCGCCATTAAGCAAATGAGTGGTGGCGCAAACTTCAATGAAGTTTTCCTCACCGACGTGCGCATTCCCGACTCGTTGCGTCTTGGCCCCGTAGGCGACGGCTGGAAAGTTGCTCTCACCTGTCTTGGCTTTGAACGCGATCATTCAAGTGGCTCAACAAGCAGCCACACCGGTGGTACGTACAAGCAAGTCATTGCAGCCGCCGAATGGGCTGGCGTTGCAAATGACCCCATCATTCGTCAGTCACTTGCCGATCTTTACATCCAACACAAAGTTGCTCAACTCACCAACCGTCGTGCGGCAGCCGGCCTGCGTGCTGGTCAAACTCCCGGCCCTGAAGGTTCATTGGGCAAGTTGATGTGGACCGCAAACATGACACGCATTAGCGATGTCATCTCGCAAATTCTTGGCACACGTTTAGTTGCCGACAATGGCGAATGGGGTACTTACGCTTGGAACGAACACATTTTGGGCGCGCCTGGCTACCGCATTGCCGGTGGTAGCGACGAAGTGCAACGCAATATTGTTGGCGAGCGCGTGTTAGGTCTTCCACCAGAACCACGTGTCGACAAAGACGTTGCATTCAGCGAGGCACAGCGCCTCGCGCGCAAGTAATTCGTTACTTGTAGTCGCGCCCGACGTTGCCAACAATTTTTGCTTGGCCAGCGGCGGAGTCGTCTTCAATCAATTCAATAACTGCTACCGCAATGTCTTCAGCATGCAACATCACTGTTGCCGCAATGACAGGCTCTAGCCATGCTGCTGGGCGAGTTCCATCACCTGTTTGCTTCATGGTCATATCGGTATCGACCATGCCAGGAAGTACAGCGTTCACGCGAATTCCTTCGGCAGCAAAACCGGCACAACTTTCCACAATGCGCACAACGCCAACTTTGGTTGCTGAGTAAACAGGGTCGGTAGGCATGGCCTGCAAAGCAGCCACAGAAGCTGTGTTCACAATTGCGCCACCACCACGAGCACGCAGTGCCTTAATAGCTTCTTGAGTACCCATAGCTACGCCGCCCAAGTTCACTGCAATAACAGCAGATATTTTCTCGAGAGCGGCATCGGGCCACAGCGGTTCACCACAAATGAGTCCGGCGTTGTTGTGCACGATGTCGAGGCCGCCAAATGCTGCCGTAGCAAAAGCAAACATGGCACGCACACCAGCAGCAGTGGAAACATCTGCCTTCACCGTTACAACGTTGGCACCAGGCACTGCCTGCTGCGCAAGTGCGACAGTTTCCTTCAAGCCATCTTCATTGATATCGGCAGCAACCACCTTGGCGCCTTTTTGTGCGAGCAAAATAACTGTTGCGCGACCAATACCTGCGCCAGCGCCAGTAACGAGAGCATGCTTGCCTGAGATCTCCATGAGATAACTCTTTTCTATGTGTGCGGTTTAGTCGATGCTGCCAATTTGGGTGCCTACTTCGTAGGTTTCACCCTCTTCACCGGTGATGTGAACAACACCAGCTACTGGAGCTTCAATTTCGTTTTCGACTTTGTCGGTTTCAATGCGGTACAACACATCGCCAGGGGTGACAGCGTCGCCGTCGGCGACGAGCCATTCAACGAGGGTGCCTTCGGTCATGGAAACGCCGAGCTTAGGAATGCTGATGGGGGTAGACATGGCTCTTGTTCTATCGGATTTTCATGGCACACTGCGAATTATGGATTCTTCCCCAACCCCTGCCCCGCCAGAAACCGCCTCCGAGACCCTTCCCTGGTGGATGAACCCACTCAATATTGTCCTTCTCGTTGTGGCGGGCATTTTGCTCTCTGGGGCCATTGCCTTCACCGTTGGCGAGTCTCGTGGTCGCGGGGCACACAACGGGGCCGACATTGGCTTTCTTCAAGACATGCGCATTCATCACGAACAAGCAGTTGCGATGAGCCTCGTCTACATCGATGCATCGAGCGCTGGCAGCCCCACAGGACTCTCCACTCGAAGCGTATTGCGTCTCATTGCGCGTGAAATTATTGTCGATCAATCTGTCGAGTCGGGTCGCATGGTGCAAATGCTGCGCCAGTTCAAAGCATCTGAAACCAACGAGTCAGATCAAGTGATGGGGTGGATGAATGAACCACTCCCCCTCAACCAAATGCCGGGCTATGCCACCGATGCGCAGCTACAACAACTACGCAATGCACGAGGCAAAGATGCAGACATTCTTTTTGGGCAGTTAATGATTGCCCACCACAACGGCGGCATTCACATGGCTGAACATGCGGGCATGCATGGCAAAAACAGCGAAGTCACTGCTCTTGCCAAGGTCATGGCCACGGCTCAAAAATCTGAAGTAATAGAACTCACTCGCCTCATTGGCAAGGAGTAAATGCCTTTATTTGTTGAGTGATTTGATAGCTGCAACGATGTCGGCAACCTGGGGAACAAACGCTGTTTCCAAGTTCTTCGCATACGGCACTGGTGTGTTTTGTCCACCAACACGAGCAACTGGCGCAGCAAGAGTGCCGAACAGTTCTTCGTGAATACGGCTAGACAATTCAGCACCAAAACCACAGCGAGTTACTGCTTCGTGAACAACAACTGCACGCTTGGTTTTTGAAACCGATGCGAGAACTGTTGCCTCGTCGAGTGGAACAAGTGTGCGCAAGTCGATGACTTCAACAGACACTCCCTCGCCAGCAAGAATCTCGGCTGCTTTCACGGCGTCGTGTACTTGCTTGCCATAAGAAATGACAGTGACGTCTTTTCCTTCGCGGACAATGTTTGCCTTGCCAAGTGGAATGCGGTTGTCGCCCACTGGTACATCACATGCGTACTGAGGATCCCAATACATGAGCATTGGTTCAACAAAGAGCACTGGGTCTGGATCAAAGATGGAGCTGATGAGCAAGCCCTTTGCATCTGCAGGGTTCGAAGGAACAACGACCTTGAGCCCAGGTGTATGCACTGCCCATGCTTCGAGCATCTCTGAGTGCTGAGCGCCAAACTGGCGGCCAGCACCAGCGCTGGTGCGAATAACCAGAGGAACCGTGGTTTGCCCACCCGACATGTAGCGAATTTTTGCCGCATGGTTGGTGATTTGGTCGAGACACACGGCAATGAAGTCCATGATCATGATTTCAGCAACTGGTTTGTAACCAGCAATGGCAGCACCTACTGCAGCACCAATGATGGCAGCTTCAGAAATAGGGGTCTTACGCACACGGTGTGTTCCGTATTTTGTAGAGAGGCCCTTGGTGATTTTGTACACGCCACCAGATGGCTCGGCAATGTCTTCGCCCAACAAGAAAACTTTCTCGTCGAGACCCATTGCGATGTCCATTGCTTCGTTGAGCGCGAGGCCCATTGGGATAATGCGGGGTTCAGTAGTGGTCATGGTTGTCTCTCACTTAATGATTTCTTCGTAAACGTCTGTGTACAACTCGTCGAGTGATGGTTCAGGGCTATTCATTGCGAATTCCACTGCGTCGTCCACCATGGCAACGATCTTGTCTTCGATTTCAGCAAGCTGTGCTTCTGTAGCGTGACCGTTTTCCAACAACCAAGCACGGAAGGCCGGCACTGGGTCGGCAGCCATTGCAGCCTTGCGCTCTTCTTTTGGCATGTACTCCATGGCGTCACCCATGAGGTGACCATAGAAACGATACGTACGAGCTTCAATGAGGGTTGGACCCTCACCCGCACGTGCACGTGCAATTGCTTCGCCAGCGGCATGCCACATTGCAACAGGATCATTACCGTTGACTGTTACTGCAGGCATCCCGTAAGCAGCACCACGCTCTGATATGTACTCAACGCCAGTTGACATTGACATTGGTGTGTGCTCGCCGTAGAGGTTGTTTTGGCAAACGAAAATGACCGGCAATTTCCATACCGCAGCCATGTTCATGCCTTCATGGAACGCACCAATGTTGGAAGCACCATCGCCAAAGTTCACCACGGTGACTTGGTCGGTTCCTGCAAGCTGCGCTGCGAGTCCGAATCCATTTGCAATGGGGATACCCGAACCTACGATGCCAGTCGTTACAACTAAGCCCGAGTCGGGGTGTGTGATGTGCATTGGGCCACCCTTGCCCTTGCATGTTCCTGTGGAACGACCAAGGAACTCTGCCCATAGTTCACGCATCGGAACACCTTTTGCGAGGTGGTCGTGGAGGCCACGATAAATGGTGACCACGTAGTCATCGGGGCGAAGGTGCACGGCATAACCGGCGCTAATGCACTCTTGTCCGCGTGGCGAGTAATAGATCAATTGGATTTGACCACTCGTCAACATGGAGCGAAAACGCTCGTCGGTGGTTTTGATCTTGTTTTGGATCTCGTACATCTGTACGAGGGTTTCACGATCTGGTGAATCGGGACGGTTAGTTGTTGCCATAGGGTCTCGTATGCCTTTACAAATCCGAAAACGGGATGTGGGTTTCTCAATAGTCTTCAAAAAAAATATTGCCCTGCTTTCCTATCAGAAAAAGGGTCTCACCAAGGTGGTCGAACGGCGAGCGGCGAATGAAAATGCCGCCCAGACATCAAAACTTGCCTCGCTACACAGCTTTTGCGGCGAGGAAAGCCGCCAGCTCGCGGGGCTTGTCGCCCTGAATGCTATGACCAGCCCCGTCGATGACGAGTACCTCTGCACGGCTTTGGCGCCGCAACAACTCGGCAACATCAGCATCGTCCACCACGGGCGAGGTTCCTCCGCGTAACAACGTGAGGGGGCATTCCAACGAACCGATGAGGTCCCACAGTTTGCCGAGCGCATCACCCGAGATGGGCTCTGAGTTTTCACTACGTATATGGCTACGACGGTCGTAACGCCATTGCCATGACCCATCTTCAAGTTGTTTGGCGTTATGCAAAATGCCGCGACGCAACGACTCAATGGTGCGTGTGGGGTTGTGCTCAATGGTGCGCTTCAACAAGTCGTCAAATGAAGCAAAGGCTTGCGGACCATTCACGAAGTCGAGAATTGCTTTTGCTTTATCGCCATTCACACCTGGCGTGATATCGACGAGCACCAGTTCCTGAACCAAATGCGGTGCATGGCCGGCAAGCGCTAACGAGGTAAGACCTCCCAAAGACATACCCACCACAACTTTGGCCCGCGGGGCATGGCGCTCAATGACTTCAGCAATATCGACCGCCATGGAGTGTGGCGAGTACATCGCATCGTCTCGCCATGACGAGTGTCCGTGCCCAGGCAAGTCGACCACGAGCGCTGGCACACCGAGATCTAAAAGAACCGTGTCCCAGGTGTGCGCGTTTTGTGACCCACCGTGAACAAAAACCATCTGGGGTTCTGCACTTCCCCACTTCAGAGCACTCACAGTACGACCGTCGGCAAGTTGATGTTCGATACGCACAACAACTGGGTTTGGCGATGCCGTCAAGGCATACTCGGCAATGTTCTCATGGAACAATGCAAACTCGTTATAAGGCACTCTTTCCATCATTCCTCACATCTTCAGGGAAGCGAACTCGCAGGAGAAACGGTAGACGTTGTTGCAGTAGGCACTGGTGCTGGAAGTGTGGTGGTGGTTTTTTGCTTCGCAGTGGTGGTGGTCACCACAACAGTTGACGTAGTGGAAGTTGAACTTGTTGTGGTGGTGTAGTTCGGGTCAGGTTTATCGGCAGGCGGAATAGGTGCGCCGTACTCTTCGGGCTCTTTGACCCCATCGAATACATACACACGGTCGCCATAGGCAACAAGTGTCTGGAAATATTCGGAAATGTGCATTGGAATGCGCACACAACCATGAGATGCCGGCGTGTTTGGCACTTGCGCTGCGCCATGCACTGCAATTCCACCGTTGAAATACACGGGGTTCCACATTGTGCCAAGTTTGCTTTGACGAGTGCCAGTTTTGCGGTTGTAGAAGTAATACAGCCCGCCGGGAGTAACAGCTTTACCGCATACACCTTTTTTGAGTGGCTCAGTACCAGGGTTACCTTGTTCACCTGGGTCAATGGTGACTTCTTCGCACCAATCTTCCCCGGTGCCCGTAGAAATATGTGTTACCAAAATGGGCTTGCCCTTTTTGAAGACCACCATGACTTGCTCGGGGAGATAAATCTCAACATGAGTTTCCGTCGGCGCCTGTGCGCGACGCGGCACAATGAGGTTGTCTTGTTGCATGATCTGCCATGCCTCAGGAGAAATAGCACCAGTCGCTTTTGTTCTTGGCGTTTTCAACACAAGTGTTTCAAAGGCCCACACAGACTGAGTGGTGTTGTATCCAAAATCACCATCAATAAGGTTTGGGTCGAAGGAGAGATCTTTCAACCTTTGTTGAAGTCGCCGCACATCTGGGCCATGCATACCTGCCTTAAGCGTGCGCTTGAGCGTGGGCGTTGTTGTGGTTGGTCCACTTGCAATTGTTGACGTTGTGCCGGGGCTGTTGGTACCACTACTGGCTGCAACTCCTATTGCAACAACTCCAGCGAGAAGCGCAGCGGCTACGACAGCTGGCCACCACCGACGAACATGACTCGGCGCAACATCGAACTCTTGCGGAAAATCGTCAATCGGATTCAATTGCTCGAAGCTCTTTACGCAAAGTGAACATTTCCTTCAGTATTTTGCGAATGACTGATGGCGAGCTGAGCGTTGACACGCCACGAGTGCGTGGGAAATAATCGACCCCAAATTGAATAACACTCATTCCGAGTTTCTTTGCTCGGATGACGAGCTCGGCATCAATAAAAGAGCCTTCGCTCTTCAATTCAATTTTCTCAAAAATTGAACCGCGGCAAAGCTTGAATGCAAAGTTGATGTCACGCATTTTGACGCCAAAAAATACACGTACGAGTCCGTTATAGAACTGTGAGTACACAGTACGCACATAGCCTTCGCCAGTTCTGTCGAAACGATATGCGCTCACAATGTCGGCTTCGTAATAGCGCAGCAAGCGCACTGCGCGTCGGACCTCAAGCATGTCGAAGGGAAGATCGGCGTCGGTGTAAAGAACAAGGTCGCCAGATGCAGTGGCAAAGCCAGTTTTCATTGAACCACCCAATTTGCGATTCACAGGGTGATGCACCACTTTGACGCGAGGGTCGCCTTCGGCAGCATTGTCGGCAATTTGTGGGGTCTTATCGGTAGATGCATCATCGATGATGATGAGTTCATACGTTTCGATATCGCCATCGGCAATGAGTGCATCGCAGAGTTCACGGCCAGCCGAGAGAGCCCGTTCGAGATAAGCCTCTTCATTCCACATCGGGAAAAATATGGAAAGTTTCTTGAAATGTGCAGCGTCCATAGCGGTGTTTAGGCTAGTGGCGCAGACCCAATGCGCGACACCGCTCACGAACCTCGTGGCAGTAGCGTAAGCACATGGCTACGGGCGAACGGATATGGCAATTCTTTACCCCACTCTCTCGCGCCTGGAACCGTGTCCTATTTCTCACGTGGGCACTTTTCGCCGTGGCGATGGGTTTTTTGGCAGCAACGAGCCAACGCACGGGAAAACGTCTGTGGTGGGTCGATGCCCACGGCATGCACCTCTTTTTTACCATTGCCCTCATCTACTTCAGCGCCGTTGTGGTCATGGGGCTTGCAATCAAACAGTCGCGATTCGCCATGGCTGTGGCAGTTCTCTGTGGCATTGCCCACATTGTGAGCGCCAGTTTCGACCTCTCGGGCATAACTGGGTCGGCTACCGCCGCATTCATACTGGCTATTTCCACCCTTGCCGCAAGCCTCGCTTGTAGTGCCGGCATCGGACAGCGCCCCGGCACAACAGCCCAGTAAAGCCTCCTCTGAATGAGCACTAGTCTGACTAGAAATTGAGAGTGGTGGGGGCTACACATGCGCACGATCAAACATCCATTATCTGGGGCTCTATACGACCTCACGAACGACGGCACTGTCTTGGTGCAAAAAGATGGAGCTACGGGCGAGTTCACCAGTGAAGGCAGATACATCACTGGCGCCATCAAACAATGCGACCCGCATATTTGTGTGTGGATCGCCGGTCGCCAAGTTCCTTCGAATCCTCGCGCAGGCGCACAATCACTCATCGACGACAAAGGAAGCAAATGAGCATCACATCGAACGATAAAACTTCTGCTCGCTCACCGGGCCTCAACTATCAAGATCTTCACGAGCGCGACTCGCGCCCTGTCCCTGAAGTTTTGCGTTGGCAAAGTGGTGGCTGGCTTGGAGACGAAGATATCCCTGTATCGCGTTACACGAGCCGTGAATTCCATGAGCTTGAAAAAGAGAAAATGTGGAAGCGCGTTTGGCAAATGGCGTGCCGCGAAGAAGACATTCCCGAAGTGGGCGACACGCTGGTGTACGAAATTTGCGATATCTCATTGCTCGTAGTGCGCACTTCAGAAAGCGAAATTAAGACCTACTACAACGCTTGCCTGCACCGTGGCCGACAACTCCGCGAGTTCGACGGCAATGCACAGGAACTGCGCTGTCCATTTCACGGTTTTTGCTGGAATCTCGACGGTTCGCTCAAACAAGTTCCTTGTGAATGGGACTTCCCCCATGTTGACAAAGCTGAGTGGAGTCTTCCCGAAGTAAATGTTGCAACATGGGGCGGATTCGTATTCATCAACCTCGACCCAAACTGCGAGTCATTTGAATCATTCCTCGGAGATTTCGGATGGCACTTTGAAAAGTGGCCGTTAGAGAAGCGCTACAAGAGCGTTCACGTTGCACGCATTTTTCCTTGTAACTGGAAAGTAGTGCAAGACGCTTTTAGCGAGGCATTCCACGTGGTTGCAACTCACCCACAATTGCTCGCTGCTATTGGCGATGCAAACTCACAGTACGACTGGAAAGATAACTATTCGCGCGCAATTACCCCGAATGGAACACCAAGTCCGCACATCAAGTGGACTCCCACCGAACAAGAAATGTTCGATGCAATGTCTGACCGCAGGCTTGATGAACCACCAATTGTCACACTCGCCGATGGAGCCACGGCTCGTTCTACCGCTGGCGACGGCGGACGCGCGATGTTGAAAGAAGTACTTGGCGATGCAGCCGACGAAATCAGCGATGCTGAACTTAGTGACAGCATTTATTACACGCTGTTTCCTAACTTCCACCCGTGGGGCGCCTACAACCGCATCTGCTATCGCTTTCGCCCCTACGAAGACCGTCACGACATGTCGGTGATGGAATGCATGTACCTCGAGCCATACGATGAGTCGCAGCCAAAACCACCAGCGGTTCCCATTCATTGGCTTGGTGTTGACGACGACTGGGCAGAAGCTCCTGAACTCGGTTTGCTTGCTCGCGTCTTTAACCAAGACACGTACAACTTGCCAAAGGTGCAAAAAGGTCTCAAGAGCATGAAAAAGCCTGGGGTCACCTTGGCCAACTATCAAGAGACGAAAATACGTCACTTCAATAAGTTGCTCTCTGACTGGATCGCAAAGCCGTAGGGAAAATACTGCGTCTCGCAGCGCCCACAATCATTAATAACATCGCGACGGGTGCTTTCACTCGGTACGGTAAGAGCCATGTCCGGTAACGATTCCTCCGCCTCTCGCTCGAAAGTCCTCACGCAACTCCCTGCCGGGGAACGCGTGGGCATTGCATTTTCTGGCGGACTCGATACGTCTGCTGCCGTGGCATGGATGCGCGAAAAAGGGGCCCTGCCGTATTGCTACACAGCAGACCTCGGCCAACCCGACGAACCCGAGCTCGACCAAATACCCGATCGCGCTAAAGAGTACGGCGCAGAACTTGCTCGCCTCATCGACTGCCGTGAAGAACTTGTTCGCGAAGGCCTCATTGCATTGCAATGCGGCGCATTCCACATCACCACTGCTGGCAAAACATATTTCAACACCACTCCGCTTGGCCGTGCAGTAACAGGCACGCTTCTTGTACGAGCAATGCAAAGCGACAACGTCGATATTTGGGGTGATGGTTCCACGTACAAAGGAAACGACATTGAGCGTTTCTACCGCTACGGGCTCATGGTGAATCCGTCATTGCGTATTTACAAGCCATGGCTCGACCCGACATTCGTGAACGAGCTCGGTGGCCGCAGCGAAATGAGTGAATTCCTCACCACCCGCAAGCTGCCCTACCGTGCTAGCAAAGAAAAGGCGTACTCCACCGATGCCAATATTTGGGGTGCCACGCACGAAGCAAAATTGCTTGAAGAACTTGATAACGGCATGGACCTCGTAGAGCCCATCATGGGCGTTGCGCATTGGAAGAGCGACGTTTCTATTGCTGAAGAAACCGTCACCATGGAATTCGTTGAAGGGTGGCCAGTTGCGCTCAACGGTAAAAAGTTTGAGTCACAAACCGACTTAGTGCATGAAGCAAACGCCATTGGTGGTCGCCACGGTCTTGGCATGAGCGACCAAATAGAAAACCGCATCATCGAAGCTAAGAGCCGTGGCATTTATGAATCACCAGGGCTTGCGCTCTTGCACATTGGCTACGAGCGCCTCGTAACTGGCATTCATAACGAGAACACCCTCGAGAACTACCGCACCATGGGCCGCCGCTTGGGCCGTTTGCTATATGAAGGTCGTTGGTTCGATCCACAGGCACTCATGTTGCGTGAACCACTCATGCGTTGGGTGGGCAGTGCTATCACCGGAAGTGTCACTGTGCGTTTGCGCCGTGGCGATGACTACACCTTGGTGAACACTTCTGGGCCACACCTCACCTATGCACCAGAGCGTCTCAGCATGGAGCGTGTTGCCGATGCGCCATTTGGCCCACTCGACCGTATTGGTCAACTCACCATGCGCAATCTCGATATCGACGATAGTCGTGAGAAGCTCGAGGTGTACCGCAAAACAGGAACACTCGGTGCTGGTGGTTTGCTGGGTCTCGACCCAGGCAAGGAATAACTACTGCGCAAGTACGCGTTGCATGAGTTCTGCAAGAAGCGCTATTCGTGGTGCAATGCTGTCGACAACAACATGCTCTGTTTCGCCATGCGCACCGCCACCCACTGCACCTAAGCCGTCGAGAGTGCGAATGCCGAGTGCCGCCGTGAAGTTACCATCGGAGCCTCCGCCTACGGAGACCCCATTGATACTTTCTGCCATCACTGCACGTTGAGACTCCACCGCGAGTGCAAACAATTCTTTCGACATTGAAGAATGCATTGGCGGGCGATGCAATGAACCACTCACAGAAATGCTGGCCCCCGGCACAACAGGAACAAGTGAAGACATCAGTTTCTCAACGCGAATTTTTTCTTCCGGCACAACAACACGAGCATCTACTAACACCTGCGCCTCTGCAGGAACGGTGTTGTCGGTTGTTCCTGCGCTGGCCACCGTGGGCGTGACCGTGGTACCAAGTTCTGCATTACCAAAAGTAGAAATACGTTGTACTTGGTGTGCGAGTTCCAGTAGAGCGTTGATTCCCTTTTCTGGTTCTAAACCAGCATGTGAAGCCCGACCGCTGATACGCACGTCAAATGTTCCTGTGCCCTTGCGTGCAATTTTCAATGCCCCGCCATCGGCACTTGGTTCAAGCACAAGTACAGCACCAGTTTTGCCGAGTGCCAGTGCGCGCTCTTCAATGAGCGCCCGACTCGTAGAGGAACCAATTTCTTCATCGGCGGTCCACAACATTTCAATTCCTGAAGTGTCAACTCCAGAACTTTGCAAAATTGCTACGGCATAAATTGCCTGCACAATTCCTGCAGCCATGTCGAATACACCTGGCCCGCGTAATACCCTGCCATCGTTATTAAAGGGCCGTGTGGCAAGAGTTCCTAAAGGGTGAACAGTGTCGTGATGTCCTAACAACAAAATCTGCGGATCACCACTTGCCGGCATATACACATGTGGACCCACAGGGGAATGGATCTGCACCGACGAACGTCCTGCAACACGTTGAATGATGCTCTCTAACATTGCAGCACTTTTTGCCACTTGGCCTGCATCGCGAGAAGGAGACTCGATATTGACCAATGCCTCAATATCGCCCACGATGTCGGATAACTGCAGCTGAGCGGCGGCAAGGAAAGGATGCATCCCTAGATGTTGCCACGACGCCCACCACTTTCGTAGCCAATTTCGCATAACCTCACCACATGCGTCGTTTCTCCCCTGCCTTGTGTCTCTCCCTCGCTGCTCTCGTCGCACTTGTTTCCTGCGGCTCCAGTACTTCTGTTGCGCCATCAACCACGGCGAGCATTGCAACCACATCAACAGTGTCGGCAACTCCACCCACCACCGCAGTTACACCCACCACCGCTCTATCTGCCGATTTTTATCAACCACCGAGCAACCTCAGCACTTTGAAACCTGGCGATCTCATTCGCTCCACTCTTTTTTCCACCACGAATGATTTCACTGCATTTACCGTTCTCTATGCGTCACGCTCTGTCTCTAATGCACCAGTAGTTGTGAGCGGCATGGTGTGGGTACCCAATACTCCCACCGCTGGTAACCCACTCATTTCTTACGCGCATGGCACCACTGGCATCGCCGATGAATGCGCACCAAGTAAAAGCAATGGCGCGGGGGAAACGGGAGTCATTGCGAACATATTGGTACCAAAGGGCTATATCTTTGCTGCGACCGACTATGAAGGGCTCGGCACGCCAGGCGTGCATCCATATGTTGTAGGCATCAGCGAAGCACACAGCATGCTCGACATCATTCGTGCAGCACGACAACTTACTGAGTCGAGTGGCAAGTCGGTGGTGTGGGGCCATTCACAAGGTGGTGGCGCGGCATTAATGGCAGCAGAAGTTGCACCGAAGTACGCGCCCGATGCACAAGTAATTGGTGCCGTCGGCGGTGCACCTGTTGTTGAACTCGACAAACTGAGCAGCGTCTTTTCCACAACCGACTCTTTTGGTTTCATGTTCATGGTTGCTGCAGGTTTTCGCGCTGCGTACCCCGACCTTGACCTCTCGAAACTAATGACTCAAAAAGGCCTCGACATGGTTGCTCTCGCCGAAAGCACATGCACCGACGTCATTACAACCGTGCGTGGTACCGATGTGAAGACCTACCTCTCCGCTGCATCACTCAATGCCGAACCACTTTTATCGCACCTTGAAGCGAATACTCCGGGAAATGCAGCAACAAATGTTCCCATTTTTGTGTATCACGGTGAAGCCGACGAGCTCATTCCTGCTGCTACTTCACTCCAGTATTTCCAACGCGCATGCGCAACGGGCGGGTACAACATTGAACGCAAGACCTACCCTGGGGCTTCACATGTAAGTGTGCTCTTTAGTGCTTCTGAAGATATCCAACGGTGGATTGCTGATCGTTTTAACGCAATTGCACCTACCCCGACTCCGTGTGGGTAGTACTGCATCGGCAAAGATATACCTATGGAATTCATTGCCAACTTGATGACCGCCGAAGAAGACCCCGTTACATGGTCTCAAACACGTGAAGCGGAAGGTTGGCACGTACTGGGATGCGCAGATCACTTCTTTAGCCCCAATAAAAGTTACCCACATGTTTGGGTCACGCTTGCCACCATGGCGGCTGCAACAAAAAAAGTAAAACTCACCACTTCGTTTGCAAATAATTTATTTCGTTCGCCGGTGGAATTTGCACAAGCGTCTTTGCAAATGCAGTCGGTCTCGCATGGCAGGTTCGAAGCAGGTCTGGGTGCTGGTTGGGAAAAAGCAGAAGCTGAAGGTTCAAGCATTCGTTACCCGAGCCCTAGCGAACGCGCCGGAATGTATATCGAGTCCGCACATATTGTGAGAGAACTTTTCGATACGGGTGGCTGCACTTTTGCCGGCAAGTACTACACCATGAATGTTCCAAAAATTGGGCCGATGCCTGCTGCTGGCCCTCCCCCACTCGTTGCATCATTAGGTGGACCACGCACTATTAAAGGCATTGCCCCTATTGCTGACCGCGTGGAAATCAAACTCATCTCTGGCATCACACGCAACGGAAGCGTTGACCTTCCGGCAATGACCACGGTTCCCGAGTCGCATTTATACGACCTGGTTCAACAAGTACGTGAAGTGAACCCGACGGTTCCGCTGAGCGTATTCATTTTGTGCAGCGTTGGCGAAGATGCGCGCACCACTGCGGTCGCGAACATGTTGGGCGATTCGTTTCTTGGTGGGTTCTATGGGTCGGCTGCAAAAGTATCGGAGTCGATGTTTCGCCTCGCTGAGGCCGGCATTGACCGCGTGGAAGTGAGCCCGTTTACCGAGAGCAGTTTCGCCACGTTGGCGACGAAACTTTTTGCATAAAAGTGACGCAGTAGTGCCCGGGATGGGACTTGAACCCATACGGCTATTTCTAGCCAGGGGGGTTTAAGCCCCCCGCGTCTGCCTATTCCGCCACCCGGACGCCGCCTTTAGGCTACGCGCTCGGAAGCCAAGATCGCACGAGAAAACGCGGCGGGCTGTGGCGTGGATTGCAAAAGTTGCTCGACTTCTTCCCATAATGCTGTTCGTAGTGTGCACGACTCGGCGAGTGAGAGCTGGTTGAGCACCACGATGCCTTCAATCATGTCGGCAAGGACCCCAGCTAGTGGCCGACCTTTAATGGCCACGGCAACCACGCCGCCGCCTTGGCGACGACGAATGGTTCGCTGTACCCCAACCACTCGTGGCGGGCTGCGAAACCCTGGAGCAACGAGACCGTACCGCCCGGCCACCGCACCCAGCAGCTGAGCTGCACAAGTAAAGGTGGCGGTATCGGACATATATGCATCATGACAGCGGGGTGTCACAGCAATTCTCTAATGTTGCGCCGTGAGCGACGCACCTTTCAACCCCATTCAAACCATGGTGCTCAATGTGCTTGCCAAACGTGGCGACTTTGTTCCCAGTTCTCCCGAGTTAGCAACAGAAGTAGAAGAGCACCTCTGCGACGCACTTTCCCCCATTGTTGCTCATTACAGCACAAGTAACCCGTTGTGGATCACCAAGCATGCGCTCAGCACCGTGCATGGTTGCGAGGCACACCACGTTGCGTCGCGCGACTCCTTTGCTTGGACCATTGCATCTGTGCGCGGCACCGTTGCTCACAAAGCAATTGAAATTCTCATTAATTCACGAATGGTGCGCAGCCCTGGCGAATACGTCGACGACGCACTCGATCGCATCGTTGAATCAGAACGTGGCACGGCGTCGGACTTCATTGCTTCGCTATCACTTGGCGAACAAGCCGACCTCCGCTCTCAAGTCGTTGACCTTGTTACCAAATACGAAGACTCATTTCCCAAACTCGAAATGCGCTGGCGCCCGGTAGTGGAAAGCAACGCAAAAGTAGAGCTCTTTGGTGGTGCTGTTGTGATGAGCACGCGTGCCGACTTAGTGATTGGCGCTCCCGGGAGCAAGGTCATTATCGACATCAAATCAAGCCGTATCATGACGGCCCATCGCGAAGACCTGCGTTTTTACTCCCTTGTCGAAACACTGCGCGCCCGGCAATCTCCGCGGCTCACCGCAACATTTTCTCTAGAGACACAACGCATCGATGCTGAAGACGTATCTATTTCTACTCTCAGCGTTGCCGTTCATCGCTTGGTTCAAGGCGCACAACTCTTGCATGAACTCGACCAAGAAAAACGCGTGCCTACTCGCCGCAGCGGCAGTACGTGTTACTGGTGTCCACTCGCCGCTCACTGCAGCGAAGGCCAAGAGTTTTTAACCGGCGACCGCGACGCCTAGATCCATAACAGCAAAAGGAACGCCGAGTGCGGCACCACTGCGGGCACTGGCAATTCTTCTTCCGGGTTGTGTTGCTGGTTTTGGAGTTCCCAAAATATCGGGGCCCAAAAAAGCACTCAGGGCATCGATATCGCTGACATTCACCACGAATCCCCACAGATGGGTGTGTTCTACTTGCTCTTGCGCACTCACCACTTCCACCACAACCGAACCCAGTTTGTGAAATGCCTGTTGCATACCAGGCCCTGCGTCGCGAATACGTTTAACCGGAGCACCAGTTGCCGCAGTAATTGCCGCACAGGTGACATCGAGAGAGTTTGTGCGCACCACCACATGGTCGACGCCTAAACAACCCACGCGACCTTGAGGAAGAGGAAGCGTCAGCGTATTCAATGCGCGCGCAGTGGGAATAGCGTCGACGACACCAGCATCGATGTCGGATATTTCCCAAGAAACCATTCCAGCGGGAAGCGTGGAATCAACGACAAGAACTACATCGCCAAGCGAGAACCGCGACTCAGATGAAGTTGCCGAAAGAAGGTGGAAGCCAAAAGCCTCCCAAGGTTCCGCAGAACCACCCACCACCACAGCGGTGATGAGACTCATCGCACGAGGCTCGAGTTAGCCGCGGCCCATGTTGGGACGCTTGCCGTGATTTGCTTTTGAACGGCGGAGCTTTGCCTTGCGCTTTTTGGTCTTCTTTGACATAGGTTCGCAGACTATCGGTGAAATCAGCCTTTTCGCCACCGGGCTCGGCCATTGGCGTAGGCCTCCCCCGTGGCGCTCGTGGTGGCACACACGTAAGAAACTTTGCTTTCAGCAATTCCCTGTGCCCCAATTGGGGCGCAATAGGCACCTGGGCTCACGTATTTCACCCCGCTTGGCATGGTGCTGGTCGTGCTCGGCTGCGTGACTGAAGTCGCAATTGATGATGACGGAGACGTGCCCGACGTACCGCAGCCGTCCACAAGTTTTTTGACGCGCCCATATTCACTTTGGTCCATAGATAGTTTCCACCGGGCCTTGATGGACACCCAGTCGGAAATATATGTGCACTGATACGACACCAATGGCGGCAACCAATTACTCGGGTCTTTGTCAGATTTTTCTTGGTTCACCGTGTCGGTGACAGCGCGCAATGTTCGTGCATCACTCAAGTCATTGGCATACAGCGTGCGCTGGGCAGTGGTCCATGCCCATGCACCAGAATCCCACGCTTCTTTTAATGCGACAACGTGGTCGATATCAATATTGCCCTTGTCGCTCCACCGTGCGCCGTCGTATGGCGACAACCAGTCTCCAGCCATCACCACGCAGCCAAATGGGTCAACTTGTGCTTTTGTCAGGCTGTCACGAATGAGCACTTCTTCGCGCGTGTCACAACCATTACCATCGAGATCTTTCCAATGCGGGAAGAGCTCACGCACATAACCACTGGGGTGCTCATTTTCCACAACGATGGTGGCCAACAGTGCAGCCGTTGAGCCCGCTGCTACTCCACCGGCTGCAATCGAAGTGCTTGAACGCAGAAGTGTTGTGGAAGTTGAAGATGAAGTGGATGTTGCCGAGGAGGTTCCACAGCCTTCGAGAAGTTTCTTAATGCGACCGTATTCACTTTGGTCCATGGTGAGATTCCACTGCACTTTTACGGCAACCCAGTTTGCAAGGTAAGTACAGCGGTAGGAAACAAGGGGTGGCAAGTAGTTACTCGGATCTTTTTCGCCCTTTTTTGCATTCTCGCTATTTGTCACCACATTTAACGTGATGCGATGCTCAACATCGTTTGCATATTCACTACGTCGTGCAGTGCTCCATGCCCAACCACCGGAGTCCCATACTTCTTTTAAGGAAACCAAATGGTCAATTTGTACATCGCGACCAAGAAGCCACGTACGACCATCGTATGCAGAAAGCCATTTTCCGGTTGTGACCGTGCATCGCGTGCCTGATTTCTGCACTGCCTGCAAACTGTCACGCTCTAAAACTTCAGCACGCGTGTTACACCCATCTTTATCGACATCTTTATTTTCAACAAAAAGTGCACGTTGAAAACCGCCTTTATGTTCATTTGAAACGGTGATTTTGGCAAGACCTTCTAACGGAGGAAGAGTGACCACCGGCTGTGTACTTGCGCTTGCATGTTGCGACACAGAGGAGCACGACATCACTACTACCACTGCTGCACCATGAGCAATGACGCGCCATTTCATAATGAAACCCTAACTGTTGGTTTTACGCGAATACACGCAACTTACGTTTCATTTACGCAACAGCAGTTTCGTTCATTTCAATGAAAATGCATTCGCCTGGGCACATCTCGGCCGACTCCACAACAAGTTGATGATGTTTCAAAGGAACCCACGCCAAACTTCCGCCTCCACCTGGGTCATTGAGTGGAAATGCCTCTTCTGCAACATAGGCAATACCGTCTTCAAGCTGCACGAATACATCGGGGCAATGGTCAACACATAGCCCGTCACCTGTACAAAGGTCTTGGTCGATCCACACATGCACGAAAAGAGAAACTACACGCAAGGTGCAGGCGACGCTCTACCCTGAGGATGTGAATCTCAACGCACCCATAGCCCTCCGCCAAGAACATATATGGAAACGCCCCACCGGCGACGTCAATGACCCTTGGGCATGGTTGCGCAATAAAAATGACCCCGGCACCATTTCCTACCTTGAGGAAGAAAATGCGTATGCGCAAGTGTGGTTTGCACAATGCTCACCAAGCGTTGAAAATCTCTTTGAAGAAATCAAAAGTCGTGTTCAAGAAACCGATATGTCGGTACCGACCCAACACGGACCGTGGTGGTATGTCTCCAAAACAATTGAAGGCATGGCATATGGAATACATTGCCGTGGAGCAAGTGCAACAACCGCAGGAGACCACATCATCCTCGATGAGAACATCGAGGCTGGTGAAGAGGAATACTTTTCGCTGGGAGTTGCAGAAATCAGCGCTGACCATTCACTCTTGGCCTGGTCTTACGACACCGATGGCAGCGAGCAATACACCATGCGTATTCGCAATCTTGTCGATGGCAAAGACCTTCCCGACATTTTGCATGATACGTCTTATGGAGGTGTCGCTTTTAGCGCCAACAACGAATACCTTTTTTATGTCGTCAACGATGAAGCCCTGCGCCCCTTTCGCGTCATGCGCCACCGTATGGGCGAGCCGCAAAGTACCGACGTTTTGGTATACGAAGACCTCGACGAGAGGTTTTTTGTGGGCCTTGGGCTCACGCGTTCAAGCAATTACATCATCATTGAGTCGGCATGTCGCACCACAAGTGAAGCGCATATTGTCGATGCACATTCTCCACTGACCCCACCAACATGTGCCCGCCCTCGCGAGGAAGGCCTTGAATACAGTATCGACGACTGGGAATCTTCGTTTGTTGTTTTAACCAACCTTGAAGCGGAAGACTTTTGTGTTCATACCGCACCTCACAACGACCCGAGTAATTGGTCAATACTCATTGAGCACATTTCTGGTCGCCGTATTACCGATATTGATCCGTTTCAAAAATTTCTCGTTGTTTACGAATGGCAAGATGCTCAACCTTGCGTTCGCCTTGTTTTTCCCGACACTTCGCATCGCGTCATTGCTATTCTCAACGAGCCACACGATGTTGAACTCGATAGCAACCCTGAGTGGACCGCACAAACGCTTCGTATTCAGTACCAGTCACTCACGACACCAAATACGGTTGCCGAATACAGCGTGGTAGAGAATTCTTTAACGACCCTCAAACAAACAGTGGTTCCCAATGTCGACTTGTCACAATACGTAGCAACTCGCGAATGGGCCACTTCACACGACGGAACCCGCGTGCCGGTCGACATCGTGCGCCACCGCAACACTCTTCAAGACCGTTCTGCACCTACTGTTCTATACGGCTATGGAAGTTACGAAATTTCCATCGCGCCACGTTTCTCAGTCACGCGCTTTTCACTTCTCGACCGCGGGTGGATATGGGCCATTACTCACCCCCGCGGCGGTGGCGAGATGGGTAGGCGGTGGTACCTCGGTGGTCAACTACTCACGAAGCGCAATACATTCCTCGACACCATTGCAAGTGCTGAACATCTGGTGTCGCAAGGTTGGGCGCGCTCTGGCGGCGTCGCGTTGTACGGCGGTAGTGCTGGCGGCCTTCTTGTGGGCGCATGCATCAATATGGCGCCCGCCGTATTTGGGGCAGCAGTAGCTGCTGTTCCTTTTGTTGATGTGGTGACCACTATGAGCGACCCAACGCTTCCGCTCACCGTGACGGAATGGGAAGAGTGGGGCGACCCTCGCAGCGAACCGTGGGCCTCGTACATGTTGTCGTACTCGCCTTACGACAACGTAGAAGACAAGAAGTACCCGGCGCTCTATGTCACGGCAGGATTAAATGACCCGCGTGTGAGTTACCACGAACCAGCGAAGTGGGTTGCAAAATTACGATCAATGAAAACAAATACAAACGACATTTTTTTTCGTTGCGAAATGGGCGCTGGTCATGGTGGTCCGTCGGGGCGTTATGAGCATTGGCGCGATGAAGCACACACCATTGCATTCATGCTGCAACAACTACCAACACACTCAAAATAAGAAAAACAATATTTCTCCACACGTGGTTCATCGATAAAGGTGCCCGCGACACAGCGCCAAAACATCTACATGCCGGCCGCTCTCCACGGCGTAGTAACTGAACAATGCGCACAGTGAAACCGCCGAGCAATACACATGCAGCGATTCCTGTTGCAACAAGTGCAACTTGTGAAATGAGCAAAGCACCAAGCACCACCTCACACCAAGGCAGAGTCCATTTCAGTGTCACATCAATGACCTGATGACCAGTACTAAAGGGCGTACTTGCAACGCTCCATTGTTTCCCTTGTGCAAGTTTGCTGACACCCGCCCATATAAACATGAGCCCCAGAGCAATACTCACAAGCACGCGCAGTGCGTTCACTCGGGGAATTCAACCTCTACAACTTTGCCCCGATAAAACGCCATTGCATTTTGCGAGACACCAGTGGGCGTATGGAGATGCGTCACTCTCCCCACCACAAAGAAGTGGTCGCCATAAAGGACATCAGAGTCGAGGTCGCAGTCAATATGGGCAAGCGAACCAGCAATAGCGGGTGCACCGTTCAAAGAAGGCGACCACTCAACATCTGCAAATCGGTCGTCTGACTCTTTTGCAAATTTCCAACACACATCTGCTTGGTTCTCTGCCAACACATTCACACAGAACTTCCCTGTTCCTCTTAATGAATTCCAAGTCTTTGATTGAGTTCCAGGAAGGAAACCGACCAAGGGAGGTTCAAGGGAAACAGAAACAAAGGAGCCAATGGTGATTCCTTGAGGAATGCCATCGGAATCAATTCCAGTTACTACTACAACGCTTGTTGGCACATGGCCAAGCACATCGCGGAATTGTCGAGAATCAAATGTGGTCACACCTACATCGTAACAATTTTGCCGAGGCAAAGATCTACAAATGAAAGTTCAAACCCTCATAGGCAGTGAACACATTGCAACCAGCCGACTTGCCAACAGCTGCTAAACACGCTGCCGAAGCATCGAGCGCATCATCGGAGCGTGATGGGTCGTGATGGAATAACGCAAGGTTCTTCACCCCATGGGTGGTTGCCACCCATACCGCGTACTCCGCGGTGCAATGACCCCAGGTTGATTTCACTGCAAATTCTTGCGGCGTGAACTGTGAATCGTGAATGAGAAGGTCTACACCTTCTACTAGTTCGCGAGCTCCATCACTGATTCCATGTGAACCATCGGTCGGTTGTTGGTGATCAGATAAATAGGCAATGGATTTGCCATTGAGTTCAATGCGAAAGCCCAACGTTGCTCCAACATGAGGAATAGTGCGTGCTTTGACACGAACATCATCAATCATGAAATCAGAACTTGGGGTATCGACAAATGAAATTTCTCCTGGAATGCGTGACAGCCCTACCGGGAAAAGTGGAGGGCTCACCAACTTGTCGAAAACTGCTTGCAGCGTCATCCCATCATCTTGCTGTGGGCCGCGCACGGTGAGAAGAGTTTCCTCATTCAACAGCGGCGCAAAAAAAGGCAGACCTTGTGTGTGGTCGAAGTGTGAGTGCGTGAGCAGGCACGTGCCGACAAATTTGGTGTCACGTGTGAGACATTCTTTTCCGAAATATCGTAAGCCGGTTCCGAGGTCGAACAAGATGGGCTGGTTGCCCGGTGAAAGCACTGAAACACATGAAGTGTTGCCGCCGTATCGCATGATGTCGTCGCCATGGCACGGAGTGGAACCACGAACGCCATGGAATGTGACCGAGAACGTCGTCTCAGAACCTGTGTCGTGCCCCCGCATAAGAGATGACGCTACGCCTCTTTGCGACAAGGTGTAAATGTTGATGAGCGTGACGTTGGTCGCAAGGCCTCATTCACCGACTACCGTTCATGTATGGGCAACATCACACCTCAATCTGGGGAAGCAACGGCCAATGGCATCGACTTCCACTATCTCACCCTCGGCAGTGGCCCACTAGCCCTTTGTCTTCATGGTTTTCCCGACACAGCACATTCGTGGATTCCCACAATGAATCACATCGCCGATGCAGGCTTCACAGCTGTTGCGCCTTTTATGCGTGGTTATGCCCCCACGTCGCTCGCCGCCGATGGGTGCTATCAAACAGCCGCACTTGCTCATGATGCCGTTGCACTCCATGAGGTACTTGGTGGTTCAGACGATGCCGTCATCATTGGCCACGACTGGGGCGCGCCTGCAACATATGGAGCGGCATTGCTCGCTCCTGAACGGTGGAAAAAAGTTGTGGGCATGGCAGTGCCACCAGGGCCAGCACTCGGTCTAGCTTTTCTCAACAATTTAGAACAAGTGCGAAAAAGTTGGTACATGTTTTTTTTCCAACATGGTCTTTCCAACTTTGTGGTACCTGCCAACAATTACGCATTCATCGACAAAATTTGGGCCGATTGGTCGCCAACATTTGATTCGGGCAACGCTGCTCAACATGTGAAAGACGCACTCGGAACTCCTGAAAATGTCTTGGCTGCACTTGGTTACTATCGTGCAGCTTTGGGCGATGGTTATAAAAATCCCGCATACGGCGAATTGCAATCGCGCATGGGGTCGGAAGTCCCTCCACAACCTCTTCTCTACCTCCATGGTGAAAACGACGGCTGCATTGGTGTCGACGTCATGGAGTCGTCGCAATCCATGTCAGGAGACAATGTCGTTTATGAAGTAGTACAAAATGCCGGGCATTTTTTACAGCTAGAACAACCCCATATCGTTGGTACACGCATTGCAGATTGGATTTCCTCATGAAACCTCAACTCCCCGATGGCATCGTGGCAATTGTGAAGCGCGAATGCGCCACGTGCGTCATGGTCGACCCGTTGTTTGCCAACATCGCAGCAAGTGACACTCCCCTCACGGTCTACACGCAAGACGACCCAACGTTTCCTACATCGGTAACTGCACTTCACGATGCAGACCTCTCGGTGTCGTGGCATTACGACATTGAAACCGTGCCCACGTTACTCCGCATCGAAAACGGCGAGGAAGTAGATCGGACCTTTGGTTGGAGCAAAGATGCCTGGCAGAAGTTCACGGGTATTACCGACCTCGGCGCAGACCTTCCCGTTATGAGACCCGGATGTGGCTCGCTGAGCGTTGACCCCAACTTAGAAGATGAGTTACGTGTTCACTTTACAAGTTCCACCCTGCATTCACGACATGTTGAACTTGCTAGTGCTGAAGACGAATTCGAATCGATGTTCACACGCGGCTGGACCGATGGCTTACCTGTTATTCCACCCACACCCGAACGCGTGTTGCGCATGCTCACTGGAACAACACGTAGCCCACAAGATGTAGTTGCTATTGCGCCGCCGAACTTGGTGGAATTAACCGTCGAGAAAATAGCAATTAATGCGGTAATGGCTGGTGCGCTTCCTGAATACTTACCGTGGATCATTACCGCACTAGAAGCAGTGTGTAATGACGAATTCAATATGCATGGCGTACTCGCCACCACAATGCCCGTTGGCCCGGTCATTATTTGCAATGGTCCAGGCACCAAAGCAATTGGCATGAACAGCGGTATCAACGTATTTGGGCAAGGCAACCGCGCAAACCTCACCATTGGTCGTGCTGTACAGCTCACCATTCGCAATGTTGGCGGTGGTAAACCTGGCGAAGTCGACCGCGCTACGCATGGCAACCCAGGAAAACTGAGTTTCTGCTTTGCCGAAGATGAAGCCGGCTCACCATTTGGAACTTTGGCGCAAGGGCGCGGTATTGCTCCTCAGCAAAATGCCGTCACGGTTTTTGCTGGCGAAGGACCGCGCTGTGTTGTTGACCAGGCAGCACGTACACCTGAACAACTCACCAATTCTTTTGCCGCGTGCCTACGCGCAACACACCACCCCAAGTCGGTGCTCTCCTTCGATGCAATTCTTGTCATCAGCCCCGACCATTCGCGCGTATATGCCGAAGCCGGATGGGGTCGCGAAAAAATATTGAGCGAGCTCTATGCGCGCCTCAATATTCCTGGCGCCGAACTCGTGAAGGGCGCGCTCGACATGGCCGAAGGCTTGCCCGCCAAGTTTGCCGACCGCATTGTGCCCAAATTCAAGGCTGGGGGAATCCTTCTGGCCCATGCTGGTGGCGGAGCGGGGCTCTTTTCTTCAATTATTGGCGGATGGGCCAACGGAGCCATGGGCAGTACACCCGTGACACGACCCGTCCTTTCATGACAGACTGTCAGCCATGAGCGCGCCCATTCTTCTCGACCCCACCAATGAGTCACGGCCTGCGCAGCGCGAGCAGCTTGCGCGCCCCACTTCAATCAATGGTCTCACCGTTGGGTTGCTCGACATTGCAAAAGCGCGAGGTGATATTTACCTCAACCGCCTAGAAGAACTACTTGTTGCCGAAGGTGCCAAAGTTTTGCGCTTTCGCAAACCCACTTTCACCAAACCTGCTCCGCCCGACCTGCGGCATGAAATTTCCATTCAATGCAATGTGGTCATTGAAGCACTCGCCGATTGAGGCAGTTGTACGTCGTGCAGTGTGCACGACATCGCAGACTTAGAACTACGTGGAGTGCCCTCACTCTTTATTGCCTCCAGCGAGTTTATTAATGCTGCGTCTTCGCAAGCTGAAGCACTTGGCTTCCCCGATGTTGCGCGCGTTTTTGTGGGTCACCCCATCCAAGATCGTACCGACGATGAGATGCGTGAACTTGCCGAACTTTCCTTCCCAGAAATTCTGCGCAAAATCACTTCTGCATAGTTGATGGCAGTTGGTACCCCATTGCGGAGTATTCAACGAGCCCTTCTTTAACCAAGGCTTCTGCTAAGCGCACAGCTCGTTCAACATCGGCGATTTCCATCACCACAGTGAGTCGCTCAGATGCAACTCCACTTACAGTGAGCGCCTTCATCAATTTTCCGCGCGCCTGACGATCAGAGCCGGCAAACTTTGCCTGCGGCTTGCTCGTAAATGCCGAGGCCTTTGCGGGGTCAACGTCCCCATGCATTCCACCTCTCCAGCCGCACTGCGCAAAAACTGGGCACTCCTCACAATGCGCTGTTCGCGCGGTGCATACCGTTGCCCCGAAGTCCATCATCACTTGGTTCCAGTCACGCGAAAAGCCAATGGGGAGCCATTCATCGGCTAGTTCTTGTGCGGCACGAGCGTTTAATGCTTTGCCCGAAATGCGCGCCAATACTCGCGCAACATTGGTGTCGACCACAGCAACATCTGCATCGAATGCAAAGGTCAACACAGCACGTGCGGTGTACGGACCCACACCAGGAAGTTCGAGGAGCTCGCTTAAGGTGCTCGGCACCTCACCATCAAAACGATTCACCATCATTTGCGCCGCAAGTTGCAAATTTTTACAGCGTCTGGGGTAGCCCATCCCCTGCCACTCCACCAACATGTCGGCTAACGATGCAGCAGCACAAGCGCGCGGCGTGGGAAAGAGAGAAACGAATCTTTCAAAGCGTGGCAATACGCGAGGCACGTGTGTTTGTTGAAGCATCACTTCAGACACCAACACGTGCCATGGGTCTTGTGTTTCACGCCATGGCATGTTGCGCAGTTGAGGAAGCCCCCACTGCAACAGAAGTTCAGGAACGTTGTTTATGCGTTCCAAGCAGCATTGACATCGTATGGGCGAATGCGCTCTGGGGCGTTTGCGCGCTTCCACACCATCACGCGACGACGGAAGTAGCACACTTCCTTGCCATCTTGGTTAAAGCCTTTAGTTTCTACCGTCACAATGCCACGATCATTTTTTGACTTTGATTCAGCAATTTCGAGCACACGTGTTTCCGCATGAATGGTGTCGCCGTGAAACGTTGGGAACTTGTGTTGCAGTGTTTCCACTTCGAGGTTTGCAATGGCTGCACCACTGACATCGGGAACGCTCATGCCCAACACGAGCGAGTACACCAAGTTGCCCACAACTACGTTGCGACCCTGCACGCTTTGCGAAGCAAACCAATCGTTGGTGTGTAATGGGTGATGGTTCATGGTGATCATGCAAAACAAATGATCGTCGTACTCGGTAATGGTTTTTCCTGGCCAGTGGCGATACACATCGCCCACAGTGAAGTCTTCTAAACAGCGGCCAAAGGGACGTTCATGAGTTGTCATACCGAAACGCTAACTCACTTGAGGCGTCTTGCAAAAGTGCAGAGCCGAACCCCACCTACAACTTGCGCATGGGGCCAGAATCATCATCTGGTAACGCGGGCAATGGGTACTGCCCTGTGCGGTCGCGCGGAGCATGACGCTCTACCCAATCGATAGTGCTCTCGCCTCTGCCCACTGCATCTTCTGCAACTTTGCGCAAAGGCTTCAAGCGATCTTTCCTCTCGAGCGACCATGGGCCAACGCGTAACGACAAGTAACACGACGCCCCCACCACAATAGGAAGCCAAAATTGTGCGAGACGATAGGTCAATACACCTACGGTTGCAGAACTGCGCGATAAACCAAAGCCCACGATGGTGGGAATATAAATGCCCTCAACGATTCCCAGGCCACCTGGGGTAATGGGCACAACCGCCATTACGTTTGCCAAACCAAATGCCACGATGAGTCCATCAATTGCAATGTGCCCGCCAAAAGCACGCAAGAACACAAAGAGTGCAGCCATATCGAAAAGCCAATTTGCTAATGCCCAGCCCGCAACACGCCACAGTAATTGCCTGTCGGCAATGAGACCTTCGAGTCGGTTTCCTAAATGGCGAATCACTTCACATGCGTGGTCGGCATCAATACGTACATGTTGGGCAAGCCAACGCACTGCTCGCTCTGCGCGACCTTGACCTTCTACCAATCCAAAAATGAGACCAGCGGCCACAAGCATAAGAACAATGCCCACAATGGCTGCTGCTCCGTACAACGCGTTCACTCCTCGAATAGGAATGGAAATAATGAGCCCCACCCACAAGATGAGGTTCAGCATTACAGCAGAGCCAATGCCGGCGGTAGCTAATGCAAAACCCGCATCGGGCCCTTGTATTCCCGACAAAGTAAGTAGCCGATAACCAAGTGCAGAAGATGCTGCACTGCCACCAGGCATGATGCTGCCGAGCGACTTTGTGCTGAGTTGAATCCGAAAAAGTCGCAACACAGGCATTTTGTGTCCTTCGCTCCCCAACGCAGCTCGCGTGAGAAGCGAATAACAAAAAAGTCCAACGAATTCAAGCAGTACACCAAATGCCAACATCGTCTTATCGACTTCAAAGAGGTCATGAAAGGCTTGGCGGAACCCGGGAACAAGCGGGAAAATAAAAAAATAAATAACTGCAGCAAAGCCAACGGTCTTTAACGTGCGCAACCACACTTTGCGTTTGTTTGCCGCTGCCTCTAATGATGCACTCGCAGAGTTGCTTGGCTGTTCGCCGCTCGACTGCATTGTCATAGGTTAGTTACATTCTGCACAAGCCGCAGTAACTGCGACAGCACTGCTGGTCGTAAAGAGGCATCGGTTTTCCCTAATCGCACCAAAATAAAGTCTTTTTCTGGAATGATCACCGTGTATTGACCCTCATATCCCGTTGCAACGAGCGAGTTTTCACATTTTGGCCATACCCACCAATGCGCCCCATAAAGGTTTCCCGTTTCTTCATCGGTAGCAACAACTGTTCGTGCGTGGTTTACCCAATTGTTGGGAAGAAGTTGCTGACGTGTTCCATGAACTTCAACGAAACCACCATGCATATACAACTCACCAAACTTCATGAAGTCACGTGTAGTTGCATACACATAGGAAGAGCCAACAAAATTTCCTGCATCGTCACACTTTGCAATTGCGCTTGTCATACCAAGTGGTTCAAAGAGTCGCGTCGACAAAAAGTTCAGGAATCGTTCTTTACGCACTTGCGCAGTTGCATGAACAATGTCTCGACACAAAATATCGCCAATGCAACGGCAAAGAATATTGGTAGTACCAGACGAATAGTTCCAGACAGTTCCACTAGGCGCAGCAAGTGGCAAGGCTGCGGCGTACGCGCCATGGTCGGCAATACCCTTGCCGAACAACATGTCGATGACATGAGAGTTTTCACCATCTACGTAATCTTCAATCCATTCCAAGCCAGAGCGCATCTCCATTAGGTCTTGCCAAGTAATGGCAGCGCGTGGCGACCCTTGCCACTCGGCCATCGGTGCCGGAGCAAGAACATCGACGAGGCCATCTTTCACCAACATTCCCACCAACGCATGGGTCATGCTCTTTGCCATTGACCATGAAATGTGTGTGCTGTTTGGCCCGCACGGTGTGGCGTATCCCGACCCGTATGCCTCGTAGAGCATTTCGCCCTTGTACTGCACCAGCAACGCATGGGTTTCTCCGTGAGTTTCCGCAGGAGGGATGAGTGGCTCACCAAACGCCTGCGTTTCCCCCATTTCGTCAGTCTAGGCGCTGTGACATTGGGCAGAAATCCTGTGCGCAGTAAGACACAGCCGCACTTTTCTCACTAGCGTTTGCACCCATGACAAGCACGACCGCATCTCTTCCCACCCCCGATCTGCAAACCGCCGCAGCCATCATTGAAACGGCGCGCGCCATGGTGGGCAAAGGTGTCCGTACACTCGCCGCAACCGGTGGGCCCGATGTGCAACAAGTTCTTGCTTACGACCTCGCCCATGCAGCATCTGCTGTTGAAACTGCGCGCTCGATGCTCGACTACGGCGCCAAAGGAAACGCTGAAGGTCTTCTTGCTTGCGCCTTCACTGCCGACATGGTGCACGACCTCATTACACGTCTCATTGGGCGTGAAAAACTGTGGGGCGTCAACCCCGCCGACATTGCACACGCACACGATTTCGTTGCAACGTTTCGCGACCCAGAATTCTTAGCTTCGCTTGCCAGCACACAAGGCCCACGTCACCTCGATTCAGACTTCGAAATGGTGCAAGACACTTTCCGTGCTTTCGCCAATAAAGAAGTAGCGCCACGCGCAGAGCACGTACACCGCTTCAACGAAGATGTTCCTGAAGCAATCATTTCGGGTCTTGCCGACATGGGTGCATTCGGTTTATCCATTCCTGCTGAATACGGCGGCTACAGCGAAGGTGGCGATGGCGAATACATGGGCAATGTCATTGCAACTGAAGAATTGTCACGCGGTTCACTCGGCATTGGTGGTTCGCTCATTACCCGCCCCGAAATTCTCGCTCGCGCACTCATGAAGGGTGGCACCGAAGAGCAAAAGATGGAATGGTTGCCGAAACTTGCCAGCGCAGAAGTTCTTGCAGCTGTTGCAGTAACTGAACCCGACTTCGGTAGCGACGTAGCAGGCGTGAAAACCACTGCGACACCAGGCGAAGCTCCAGATGGGCGCAAGGGCTGGCGCATTAATGGTGTGAAAACATGGTGTACCTTTGGCGCCCGCGCCGACGTGCTCATGTTGCTCGCGCGCACAGGCACCGACCGCAGCCTTGGCCATAAGGGTCTGAGCTTGTTCATCGTGCCAAAGCCCCACGGCGATGCACACGGCTTCATGTTCTCGCAAGATGAAGGCGGGAAGATGGAAGGTCGCCCCATCGACACCATCGGCTACCGCGGTATGCACTCTTATGAAATTGCGCTCGACAACTGGTTCGTTCCTGCAGAAAATCTCATTGGCCTCGAAGGTGGACTCGGTAAGGGTTTCTATTTCCAAATGGCTGGTTTTGAAAATGGTCGTTTGCAAACCGCTGCACGTGCTGTTGGAGTGATGCAGGCTGCTTACGAAGCCGCTTACGACTACGCAAACAACCGCGTGGTGTTTGGTAAGAACGTTGCCGAATACCAACTCACACAAGTGAAGCTGGGTCGCATGGCCGCCATCATTCAGGCAAGTCGTCAGTTCAGCTATGAAGTAGCCAAGCTCATGGCAAAGGGCGAAGGCACCATGGAAGCAAGCATGGTGAAGGCTTACGTATGTAAGGCCGCCGAATGGGTGTCACGCGAAGCGATGCAAATTCATGGCGGCTTTGGCTATGCCGAGGAATACTCAGTGAGCCGTCTCTTTGTAGACGCTCGAGTGCTTTCCATTTTTGAAGGTGCCGACGAAACTCTGTGCTTGAAAGTAATTGCTCGTCAACTTGTCGACGCTGCCGGCAAGTAAATACTGACGATTCATGATTTAGGACCACGGGGGACCACTTCCCCGAGGTACCTTCGTGGCGCTCTGGAGTTACCTTCTTCACGTTGACGCTTAATGCGTTCCACTGCCTTGAAGGGGTCCCATGATTTCGTTCACTTCTCCTCGTTTGCGTCGCATTGCCGCACTGTTGCTTCTCACAGGGCTCGGCGCTGGTGCCGCCGGTTGCGGTTCATCAGAAAGCTCCAAAACCCGCAACGGTGCAGTCGGCGAAATACCAACCACATGCGTCCTTGGTGGGCGTGGACCAACAGGTGGAGTTGTCGTTTCGCTTGCGGCCACAACGAGCGGGACCTCCGTGGAGTCTGCACCTGCTAACTGGACCACAGAGTCTCAAGTGAACTGGAAAACTATTTCTGCACGGGTGAACGAATACCGTGGTGGCGGCTTTAGTGACTGGAAACTTCCCACCGACGACCAGATGAATACCCTCGGCAATCCAATTCTGCGGTACGTCGGCGGAAATATGATCTGGTCGTCTACAGCAATTAGTGGCTCCACCTCCGCATGGTACTGGCGCGGATATAGCTTCGCAGCCGACCAGACTGCCGGCCCCTCGGCTGCCGGTTGGGTAATGAATGCATTCCCAATACGTAACTTCGTTGAAGCAGACACACCGTGCATGGGGGCTCCCGTTACTACAACCACTTCCACCACAATTGTTCCTCAATCGTGTTCGGCAGGAGGTCTCTGCAAAGTTGGCGATACTGGTACCGGGGGTGGAGTTGTCTTTTCCACAATTATTGATGCCGCTGGCAACACCGCAATTCTTGAAGCCGCTCCTTCGAACTGGAGTATTTCACCTAGCCAGCCCGAAACTGTTGGCACGCGCACAGTATCCCCTCCGGAAGCCAGCGAAGGAAATGCATCGAAAATCGCGGCCGCATATCGTGGCGGAAGCAAGAGCGACTGGCGACTTCCAGTAGCAAGTGAACTCATTTCACTATGCAAACTGAGCGGAAAGCTTTTGGGAACATCCCCTTTTTGGGCAGACAACAGTGGCGGTCTATTGAGCGTTGTGAATGCGGCAGATTGTGCAATAAGTACATATCGACCATCGTTCCCTACTTACTTTGTTCGACCCGTACGCAACTACACAGTCTCAGATGCCGTACGCAAGGCAGCTGTGCAGTACTACACCGTGAACCCCACAACAACGTCCACAACGTCCACAACTTCTACAACATCCACAACATCCACAACATCCACGTCTACAACTTCTACGTCTACAACCGTTGCACCTACCACTACAAAGGCCGCATCAAAATGTGCAAGTGGTGGTGCATGTGCAGTTGGTGACACGGGTCCAGGCGGCGGCATTGTTTTCTATGTTTCACCTACACCTATCAACGCCGCAGCAGGAATCAGTGATGGTGGAAAATATCTAGAAGCGGCCCCCAACACGTGGAATGGCGGGACTTCTGACCCAGCTCTGCCATGGTGCGACAAGACCACCACCATGATTGGCAACCCCACTGACAGCGGCACAGGAGCTTTCAATACAAAAAGATTAGTTGCGGCTTGTAGTGCAACTTCAGCGGCGAACGTTGTTGCAAACTTGTATTTCAACAAGTGGGATGACTGGTTCTTGCCATCGGGGTGGGAGCTCTCGTTTATGTGGAACAACCGAGTTAAAATTGGTGGGTTTAACAACTCAGTTGCGTATTGGAGTTCATCAGAAGTTCCTGGCAACGTTGCTAAAGGTGCACAACGCCTCGTTTTCGAACCCGTTAACTGGGTACAAGATACGAAAGCCGGCAATTTCTTAGTACGCCCTATTCGCGCATTCAGCGAAGGTGCAGTTCCTCCGAAGCCACCAGTTCAGACAACTACGACAACAAGCACACTGCCACTCGCAGCACCTTGCGTCGGCAAATGTCAAATTGGAAATCGGGGTCTGGGTGACGGAACTATTATTGCAGTGTCAACAGACGGCCCCACGACGAGATACCTCATCGTTGCGCGTGACGGTTGGAATAACACTGCCATCGACCCGAAAATGACCCGGGCCGAAGCCCAAGTCGCCGTAGATGCGTATAAACCTAACGGCACTTCTGGTTGGACACTTCCCTCTTATCTTGATCAGTGGGGCTTTATGGGGCAAATGGTGTACGTCTGCAAATGGGCTCACCAAGAGACGACAACAAGTTCATGGTGCGATATTTCTAAACCACTGCGCAAAGGGTGGTCGAACGGTAATGACACAATGTCTTATTGGACCTCGCATCCAACAAGCTGGCAAGGTTCGCCCGGCTACGGAATGGTTTGGAAAATCGGAACCGATGGAACGGCCGCTAACGAATTTCTGAACACCAAAAGCTATGTGCGCCCTGTACTTGAGTTCTCCTATACGGAGCCTCCCGCACCAACAACAACCACAACAGTTCCACAAATTTGTGCAACGGGTGGAGTGTGCAAAATTGGTGATGTCAGCCCAACAGGTGGCCTGATTGTGAAGTTCACTGGAACCTCATCTTCAGGAATCGACTACTTAGAAGTTGCACAGAAGAACTGGGACGAAGGTATCGCTGGTGTTGACAACAACAACGGTGGTGACCCATGGACCAAATTAGCCAACGCTGCGACCTTTGCCAGCAAATACCGTGGTGGCGGAAAAACAGATTGGCACCTACCCAACCTTACGGAAATGCGTCAGGCATTTACGGTGACAGAAGCTGCAACGTACACCTCTACAACTGGCAGCAATGGCCAACGCACATGCAAAGTCAATACTGCACCAGGTATTGGTGGCAATGGTATGTGGTACCTGTACGGCGACTATTGGCTCTCTTCAGGAATACCAGAAAAATTCACGACTCCTTCAGGTGCGGTATACCCAGTGCTCACCACCGATGATGTTGCTGCCGCAGATTGGCAACTGAGTGTTCGCCCCATGCGAACCGGCAAGTACAACGGGCCAGCGATGACTTACGTAAACCCTAGATTCACTCCTGCAGAGTGTGAAAATGCCGCCATCGCAACCACCACCACAGCGCCCGACACTCGTACGTGCGCCCAAGGTGGATTGTGCAGAGTTGGTGATGAAGGCCAGCGAGGCGGAGTTGTCATTGCAGTGAACAATTCCAAACCAAGAGGTCAACGCAATGTGGAAATGGCGAAATACGGTTGGCTCTACGCACGAGGCGACTGCGAGCAGTCAGGACTCTTCAACTCGTGCATCGGTGGCGAATGGGCAGAATGGAAAGCCAGCGGCACTGGTGACCATTATCGATTCCCCACCGTTGCTGAATTGCAATCCATTAGATTCTTATCACAGGCCAACAAAGACAAACTGGGCTTACGAGACTCATCTTATTACAGCAGTGAAAACTGTGGTAGATACATGACGACGAATGTCCCCCTTGAATCATGGACCGAAGGTGGATCTCAAGCCATGTCATACAACATTACCGACGCTCACTGTGCTGTGAGATGGAAGACCGGAGACCCTTCTCCAGAAATCATCGCATTCACTCGGCCAGTAAGAAACTTCTAACAAAAAGTAGTTTAAAAAGGCGGGGCTCTGAGAAGCCCCGCTTTTTTTATTTATCAGAAAAGAAATGAACTACTTCTTCCAAGGAAACAATGCGATGGACATCGTGACCCTCAGCGAATCCGTAAGGGTCTACAAGCACTGGAACAAGCCCCACGCCTCGTGAGCCCTGCACATCCATAATGAGCGAATCACCCACATAGGCAATGCGTGATGGGTCAATGTCGGGCAGCAATTCAAGTGCAATGTGGAAAATACGAGGATCAGGTTTTTGAATACCAACGATGTGGCTATCAATCACAAAACGCACCGGGGCCAATGGACCCTCCCCTACCTGACAAATGGCACTCTGTCGCAAAGTATCTTCTATTTGTCCACTTGCGTTGCTCACAATGCCAATGGGAACTCCCCTGTTGTGCAATGTTTGAAGAACTGCTTTGGCGTGTGCAGTGGGGTGTCGCCATAAATTGGCAACACCTTTCACCCTCCCAAAGACATGTAGTGCTTCTTCGCGTACATTGGCTTTCACTCCAACGGTCTCGAGGTAGACGTTGTCGTATTGCGTCCAATCATTTTCACCAGCGGTACTTGCCGACTTCGCCGCCATTCCCGCATAGTGTGCCCGAGCATGCACATCGTGGTCTATCGATGCTCCGTAATAGGCAAGCAGTGGAGCAAGAACCGTCGGGTCTGGGAGTACCAACACTCCACCAGCATCGAACAAAACTGCATCAATTTTTCCCTGCATTTCAATAGTCTCTCACGAGTCATATACCTGCAGCTTCTTTTATGAGCAAAGTAGGAGTTCCTTCGCTTTCGCGATAGTTCCATCGCGACCATCTGTCGAAAATATTTTGTATAACTTCATTGACTCTTTACGCACGGTGGAGTGACTAAACCCAAGCTCATCTCCAATTTCTTGAATGGTTAACTGACGCGCAAGACCTTCAAGTACATCAAATGTTCGATCGTTGATTCCCAACCGCGCGGCACATGAGCGCCGCGCAAGCGACAATGCTCTGCGTCCGCGAGTAGCCCTCCATGTCATCTCTGAATTCTCCGCAAGAAGCAATTCCTCTTCGCAGTTCATTTGCAACACGCGCTGTGGATCGATGACCGCGAGTAGCTCCAAGAGGTCAACGAGCGAGGCGAGCCCCCAGAGCGACTGCTGAGACATCTCTGATTCTTTTTTTGCTTCAAGCAAAAGTTCAACTGCAGTTTCATATTCACCATGGGCAATTTGTGCAAGAGCTAGGTAACGCTTGACGGGGCCCTTTAATGCATTTCCGATAAACAAGACATGATGATCCGCATACGGGGAAAGCAGATCAACACCCTTTCGAGCAATTTCACCGCGACCGCATAGATGCGCCGCCTCAATTGCATTTGCAATAATGGATATCCAACCAATTTCTTTGTCTTCGTCTTCAAATGCTTCCAAGATGCTGTCCAAATACAAATTGGTGTACTCGCTATTTTGCGCCGAGGCGTTAATGAGTGCCGCAGAGGAACGCGCATAGATATTGCCAATAAGTGGAATCTCTTTGTTCATGAACTTCAGCAGTTCAGGGTCAATCACCCTTTCCATAGCCACCAGAATTTGTTGTTCGAGCAGTACAACGAGCCGACCAGGCTCATCGGCAAGCTCACCAATGCGGTATGCAACAGTGGCTAGGTCCTGCGATTCCTGGAGTTCACCACGGGAGAAGGCGCGCGCAGATACGAAGAAAGATACCCACCACTGAGCAATGGTGTTGTCGCCTTCTGAAAGTTCAGCTTGGAAAATGCGCAGTTCCGCATCTGCTTGTGCGTAATCGCCCACTTGCCATAAATTAATAATGAAGTAATAACGCGCAGAGTACATGAGATGTTGATCTGCAACAGTGAGCCGCATTGCTTGTTGAGAAGTTTCAAGACGTTCTTTGAGAAATTCTGGAGATTGATGAGTTCCATGCCATGCAAGCAAAATACTGAGTAGCGCATCATTGGAAATGTCTCCGCCAGAGTTGACCTCTGCTTCTATACGACCATTATTTGCAAGTTCCCGCCCCAGTGATGTGTAAGCCTTCCAATCGCGAGATGCCATATTGGTATACAAACGACGGCTGTTATTTCCCAAACGTTTTTGCCGAACCGCATCTGTCTCACCCTGCGGATGAACCGTCATTTTCCCTTTTGTCGGGACTGCAGCGACAGACAATGCATACTTGGCCATCACTCTCACTCGGGTGTCGGGTTTCAACGACACTAATTCGACTTTTTCAAATGCTTCTAAGAGCGGTTCACGATCGGGAGTGAAATCTTGTCGCTCGCTCCATTCAATGAGTGCTCTCGCTTCAAGTTCTACATTGTGCAATTCACCTGCCAACCCAAAAGCATCAAGAGCATTTTTACGACCTTCAATTCGCTCCCCAATTGATATTTGTGCGCGCGCAATATGTATAAGTAGTTCGACATGCTCAATCTGGGTGTGGTGTTCTTGCCGCAATAACCATGAAGCAGCATTTTTTACTCCACTATGGTGCCCCTTGCTCACAGCATATTGAAGAGCGTTTTGAACAATAGGAATTCCCACCTCAGAGTTCAGCGCTGATCCAGACTCTGAAACATGCTTCATCGCCTGGGAGAACATTTCCTCAGATGCGAGCGCCTGCGCGATGGCAGAGTGGAAATCTCGACGTTGCGCATAGGAGAGACGCATAATGAGTTGCTGCGCATACAACGCATGTTTAAATTCGATGATGTCGTGAAATGGCGCGATGATTCCCAACTCAAGAGCCCTGCGAAGATCTGCAGTTAAGTGATTGACGTCGAGTCCACAATGAAGGGCTGCTTCATGGAGAGTACTTTGGCGAGTTGATGTGCCGCACAAGGCACAAAGTGCTACCGCCAACTCGCTAGCCCCAAGTAGATCTATACGAGCATCGAGCAGTCGACTCACTTCTGTTGGCGGTGACATCGTGCTGAGTTCATTAATAGAGGTTGCCGTCTTCAATACCTCATGAACAAAAAATGGATTTCCGCTCGTGAGGCGGACCAAGCTTTTTTCTAATCCGTCTGCAATTACAGTTCCCGTGATGTGCTCCGCGAGCAAAAGTGTTGCCTCTTGACTCAACGGTCCAATAGTCAGACTCTTCATCATTCTGTGAAGTGCTCGAAATGCGACGTTCTCCGAGCCATCTAATGCCGGAAGAACTGGTCGAGATGCAACGATGATTCCTACGCCTAAATTTTGGGCATGTTCAAATGCACGTACAGCCGAGTGCATTGACTGCTGATCCCACCACTGAAAATCATCAAAGAAGAAAACGGTAGGTTTAGCGCTTGCCATCGTAAAAATACGCCGGAAAAAAACTGAAAGATCACCTGATCCTGATGTGCGTTGTGGCGGAGCCAGAGAAATTAATTCTCCAAGCCTCAACACCATGCCATAGGGGTCATAACTATCAAGTTCAGTAGCACGCAGAGAAATAACATTCACGAGTTGTTCTTTTGCGTAGCGACGAACAACTTCCAATAAATGGCTCTTACCGATGCCAGGTTCCCCAATAATCTGCTGAAGCTGCCCTTCGCCGTCGCCGACTGCACGAACTACAGACCTCAGTTGCTTGACTTCAGCATCTCTGCCCACCATGAATAGATCATTCAGTTCACCAGGCACATCAGCACACTACCGCAAGGGCAAAATATGCGATTTACCTCATTCCACTTGCAGCACTTCGCAATGAGGGTGCCGAAGCCCTACCATTGAGGCGTGCGTAGTGCTAAAGACTTCTTCAAACCTCTCGCCGTTGGTGCTCCCGAGCCCGTGCGCGAGATTCCGTTCCGCCCCAGTCGTGTCATTCACTTCTTCCCACCACAAATTGAAAAAATGGTGGCAAAGCTTCCCGACACCATTCCGAACGTCGACATTCTTCTCGGCAACTTGGAAGACGCTATTCCGATGGCCGATAAGGCAGCTGCTCGCGCCGGGTTCATTCATGTGGCAAAGACCATGCCAATGGGCGACACGCAATTGTGGACACGCGTGAACAGCCTCGACTCCCCTTGGTTCTTAGACGATGTCACCGACATCGTTACCCAGGCCGGCGACAAAGTTGATGTCATCATGATTCCCAAAGTGGAAGGCCCAGAAGATATTCACTATGTTGACCGTTTGCTTGCACAACTTGAAGCGCGCGCAGGGTTGAAGCGCCCCATTTTGGTTCACGCACTTTTGGAAACAGCTCGTGGTGTGGCAAACGTAGAAGAAATTTGTGGTGCTTCACCGCGCATGCAGGGCCTGTCACTAGGGCCAGCAGACCTTGCAGCAAACCGCCGCATGAAAACCACACGTGTGGGTGGCGGACACCCCGACTATGTGGTGCGCAAAGACCCAAACCCCGATGCACCCGACGCACCGCGCGAAGTATTCCAACAAGACCTCTGGCACTACACCATTGCCCGCATGGTCGACGCATGTGCAATGCATGGCATCTTGCCTTTCTATGGCCCATTTGGCGACATCAAAGACGTGGTGGCCTGTGAAGACCAATTCCGCAATGCCTACTTGCTCGGTTGCGTTGGTGCGTGGAGTTTGCACCCTGTGCAAATCGATATCGCAAAGCGCGTCTTTAGCCCACGCCCGCAAGATGTGCTTCAAGCTCAACGCGTCATCGATGCAATGGGCGACGGCACTGGCGCCATCATGCTCGATGGAAAAATGGAAGACGATGCTTCCGTCAAACAATGCAAAGTAGTTGTTGAGCTTGCGAAGCAACTTGCTGCGCGCGATCCACATCTTGCTTCGCTCTACGGCTATTAAAATTTCATAGTAAAAGGATTATTGCAATGTCTGCTCTTCGCCCTCGCCGCTCTGTTCTCTATATGCCTGCTGCAAATGAGCGGGCACTAGAAAAAGCAAAAGGCATCTCTGCCGATGCACTCATTTTCGACCTCGAAGATGCAGTGTCACCCGACTCCAAAGATGCAGCACGTGAAAACGCTGTAAAGGCAGCTTCATCGGGCGAATACGGCAAGCGTGAAATCACCATTCGCTGCAATGGCCTAGACACCCCATGGGGCGCAGCCGATATTGCCGCTGCTGCCAAAGCATGCGTGTCGGCAATTGTGATTCCCAAGGTGAGCGATGTCAAAACTCTCGACGAGGTGTCGCGCCACTTAGACGCTGCTGGCGCACCAAAGGAAATGTTCATTTGGGCGATGATTGAAACACCAACTGCCATTCTCGACGCACGCGCTATTGCCGCTCACCCTCGCGTTGCCGTTTTGGTCATGGGCACAAACGACCTCGCCAAAGAACTGCGCGCTGCCCAAATACCTGGCCGCGCTCCTCTTTATTCGCATCTTGCCACTGCACTTCTTGCTGCACGTGAAGCTGGGAAGCCCATCATCGACGGTGTGTTCAACAACATCAAAGACGCCGACGCATTCCGTGAGGAATGTGTTCAAGGTATGGAGATGGGCTTCGACGGTAAAACCCTCATTCACCCCGACCAGGTTGCCATTGCCAACGACGTATGGGCACCAAGTGAAGCTGAAGTGGAGCATGCACGTAAGGTCATTGCGGCATTCGATGAAGCGCTTGCCGCAGGCAAAGGCGTAGTTCAACTCGACGGCAAGATGATTGAAAACTTGCACGTTGCCAATGCACAGCGCGCCATTGCAATTGCCGATGCAATTGCTGCATTGAACTAACTCAGTTACAAATTCGCGCGAAAGAGCGCAAGCGTGCGTGTCCACGCCGTGCTTGAAGCTGCTGCGTTGTACACCTCGGGACGCTCATCGTTGAAAAACGCATGGTCGGTACCGGCGTACACGTGAAACGTGGCGTTCTTTCCACGCTTGCGCAGGTCTTCTTCAAGAGCCTTTGCCATTTCAGGCGAAGCGAATGCATCATTTTCTGCATAGTGCCCTTCCACAACTGCACTGAGCGCGTCCCAATTGGGTTGCGCTTCTGGCCAGGGAATAACACCGTAAAAAGGGGCAGCTGCAGCAACTGCGTCGGGACGCTGGCAAGCCAAAGCCAACGTGAGGCCGCCGCCCATACAAAAACCAACCACACCCACTTTGGTGCGACCAGTTTTTTCTTGAAGAAAGTCAACTGCTCCGCTCATGTCTTTTGCTGCGTGTTGCAGGTTGAGACCCATCATCAACTTGCCCGCTTCATCGGGTTCAGTACTTGACTCGCCGTTATAGAGGTCGGGAGCAAGCACTGTGAAACCTTCTGCGGCCAAACGGTCGGCAACATCGCAAATGTGTGGAACCAGCCCCCACCACTCTTGAATGAGCACTACACCTGGAGCAGATGCGTTGCCGGCATTGCTCGCCAAGTAACCGCTACAGGTTCCACCATTGCTTTTAAATGAAACGTTCTCGCCCATGTGTGCTCCTTTGTCATTATTGAGTATTCATCTTAAATTGCCGACCGTGTTAATAGCTCTACTGCAGGTGGGCATTGCGCCGCGAGGCCATGCAGCGGCAACGCCTGTACCTCATGCACCCCATCACTACTCACTATTGCCTTACACAGCCCAAAAGGAACTTCACTTGCATCGCGATGCCATGGTTGCACCAATCGCCGTTGCGATATTTGTCGGTCGAGGTCTTGCACAATGCCTGCATACAAAGCATCGGGCAATCGTGACCCCATGCTTGCCGACAACAACACAGGGCGCTCAGCACAATAGGCAGCACTCGCCAATGACAATGAGCCTGCACTGCTCCATGCAACTGTTGAGCCAGTTGCATATGCCGACAACAACACAACATCAGCATTTGATGCGGCAATGGCCCCATGCGATGCGTTCACTAAATATGAAGGAATCTCAAGGCGTTCCAGAACACGAATCATGTGATCGGCGCCGTTGTCGCCATCAACCACACACACCTCAACACCACTCGTTGCTCCGGCAATGACGAGAGCATGAGCAACATCAAACGACCAGCCATCAACGCAGACAAGTGCACCGTCAGCAATTTCTCCCGCCAAATGTTCGGCGGTCCTATCGGCATGCACCTGTTCAACACAGTCATGCAACGCCCGGTACGGCTCGCTAGCGGTCACCACATGTGCACAGAGCCACCAGAGAGGCCCACACAGGGGATGGCGCTCCACAATGCGCCGAGTAGTAACAACCACGCTCGCGGGGTCGAGAACGAGCCCCGAGAGGGCTGAAGCGGTCTCCAAAACGAGGTCGGGGGCGTCAACATGCCCGGCACGTGCCAAATACCTCAGATGTTCTATGGGATGCACTTACACCAAGGTAGTGCCAACTTGCTACCGTTTCACCTGTGGCAACTACCCCTTCCCCAGATCTTGTTCTCACCACCGTCGCTGGAGACAGCCAGACCCTGAACGAATGGCTGACAACCTTCCACATGGCAACAGTGGTCATTGACCCGTACACCAATGAAAGCTCGTGGATTCTCGATACCGCAGCACGCGTTTTGCGTAGTTTCATGGGCGCAGCAGTGCGCGTGAATTTCATTGTTACTGCAAGTGCCGACGAAGCAAAGCAATTCCTTGGGCCACTCGCCACAGAGTTCCTTACCTTTGCCGACCCCACTCGTGAAGCAGTGCGTCAACTTGGTCTTGCACAACTTCCCGCATTTGTTTTTATTCAAAGTGATCTTTCCATCGGCGCCGCAGCCGAAGGTTGGCGCCCCGTGCAGTGGCGTGAAGTGGCAACAAAAATCGCCACCACCACTTCGTGGTCACAGCCCACCATTCCAGGGCCGAAAGACCCCAGTCCGTACGCTGGCACGCCGGCTCTTGTGTGACACTTCCACTCACCGACCTTCCCGTCGAAGAGTGTGTCTCTCAACTTTCAACTGCGCTCTTTAACGCACGTCGCGCTGTTCTCGTAGCGCCACCTGGTTCGGGCAAAACAACACTTGCTCCGCTACGCCTTTTAGAAACCTCGTGGCTATTGCCAAATGAACGCATTGTGATGCTTGAGCCACGCAAACTCGCTGCACGTGCAGCTGCACGACGTATGGCGCACATGCTGGGTGAAAAAGTGGGCGACACCGTTGGCTATCAAACACGCGATGAACGTGTGATTGGGCCGAACACACGCATTGAAGTTCTCACCGAAGGTGTACTCACACGTCGCTTGCAAAGCGACCCCGACCTTCCCAATGTGGGCATCGTCATATTCGATGAGGTACACGAGCGCAACTTGCCCGGTGACCTCGGCCTTGCCTTGTTGCTTCATGCACAAGAGTCTTTGGGTTCTCAACAACGCATCTTGCTGATGTCGGCAACACCCGACACCGACAGGTGGTGTAACTATTTGGGAAGTGCAACAGGTGAACCTGCGCCGGTGATTTCTTCTACCGGCACGCTCTTTCCTGTTGAGGTGCACTGGTGGCGCTCACCCACCGTGCGCAAAGGCCAACGCCGCGACGACGAACGCCTGGAAAATAAAGTTGCAACCACTGTTGTTCGTGCACTGCGCGAAACCGAAGGCGATATTTTGGTTTTCTTGCCAGGCATCGGCGAGATTCGCCGCGCAATGACGGCAACAGAAAGTGTGATTGAAGGGGCAGTTGACCTCTTTCCACTTGCCGGTGCCCTTTCCTTAGAAGAACAAGATGCGGCACTTGCCCCCAGCCGACCCGGACGACGTCGCATTGTGTTTTCGACCGATATTGCCGAGAGCTCACTCACTGTCGATGGCGTACGAGTAGTAATTGACTCGGGCATTGCTCGTGCACCTCGGTTCGACCCTCGTACTGGCATGACCCGCCTCACCACCGTCAACATCAGCCAAGCAAGTGCTCACCAACGTGCAGGTCGCTCGGGGCGCCTCGGCAATGGCACGGCTTACAGGCTCTGGCCACAAGCAGAACACGGGTCGCGTCGTTCACAAGTGGAACCAGAAATTTTGCAAGTCGACCTCGCTCAAGTTGCTCTTGAACTCGCTGCATGGGGTGTTGATGTTCAAGAACTTGCCTTTCTCGACACCCCCCCTGCAGCGGCATTTGAAAAAGGTCGCACGTTGCTCACTCTCATCGGTGCACTCAACAGCGAAGGCACCATTACCGAACTCGGCAAGAAGATGCTTTCGCTGCCACTCCACCCTCGCCTCGGAGCAATGGTGATGAGTGCGACGTCGCAAGAACTGTGGACGGCGTGCCTGCTTGCCTGCCTACTCGAAGAGCGCGACATAGTTCGCGGACTACGTGACAACGTTCCTGAAGACTTGGCATGGCGAATTGAGTGTGTCGATGGATCAAGTAGCGACGACCGCATCGACCGCCGCGCCAGTGCTCGCGTGCGCGACCAAGCTCGCGATTTATTGAGCAGAGCCAACCGCGTTCACGGGGCACATGGTTCGAGTGAATCGGTGGTGGTTCACGAAACTGGCAAACTTCTCTTGCGGGCGTACCCCGATTGGCTCGCTGTGCGCAAAACTGCCGGCGGGCAATTTCAATTACGCAGTGGAGCTGCAGCATGGATGCCCAAAAATGCTCATTTGGCAGATGAGCAATTTCTCGTTGCTGCCGACCTCGACGGCGACCGCAAAAACAGCCGTATTCGCCTTGCAGCAGCGCTCTCACAAGAAGACATCACCGACCAACTCGCAGAATTCATGACCGTCAGCAATGAGCTCGTGTGGGACCGCGAACGAAACGACCTCGTGCGCCAAATTGAATGGAAGCTCGATGGCATGCGCTTGCGTACTGTGCGTCAAAAACCTGAGCCGAGCGAAGAAACCACTGCCGCACTCATCGAGCGCATTCAGGCAACGAGCCTGCAGGCACTCACATGGAACGACAATGCGGTCTCGCTGCGTCAACGCGTTTCCTTCCTGCATTCGCGTAACAACGAGTGGCCCGACTGGAGCAACAAGAACTTGCTCGCCAGCCTCGGTGAATGGCTCGCGCCGTATCTCGCAGGGTGCACTTCACGAAGTGACCTTGAAGCACTGAACGTGAGTCTCATTTTGCGCAGTGGGCTTCCCATGCACCTTGGCAGCGAACTCGATACGCTCGCCCCCGAACGCATCACGCTAAACAATGGCGCCGAGTTCACCATTGCCTATCGGGGTGATGAACCCCCACGCATCTCAGCACGAGTGCAAGCGTTCTATGGCGTCACCATTCACCCTTGTATTGGCGCCGGTGAGGTTCCACTCGTGGTCGAGCTCCTCTCGCCTGCCCAACGCCCTGTGCAAGTGACAAGTGACCTTCCTGCTTTTTGGGCGGGTTCATGGGCAGAAGTGCGCAAAGAAATGGCGGGGCGCTACCCCAAACATTCGTGGCCAGCCAATCCAAACGTGCGCGAGTAGACCTCTAGCCCCTACCGTAGAGGTATGGCTGATTTTGACTTCACCGAGATCTTCCCCCTCGGCCCCGACACCACTACTTACCGCTCTCTTGGAAGCGAGGGTGTCTCTACCTTCGACTCTCCTGCTGGCACATTTTTACGTGTTGAGACAAGCGCCATCACTTTGCTTACCAGCACCGCCATGCGCGATATTGCTCACCTCTTGCGCGCTAGCCACTTGCAACAACTCGCCAACATCTTGGATGACCCAGAAGCAAGCGACAACGACCGCTTTGTTGCACTCGACCTATTGAAAAATGCAAGCATTGCAGCCGGTGGAATTTTGCCGATGTGCCAAGACACCGGCACTGCAATTGTGAAAGGCAAGAAAGGCCAATTTGTTTTCACTGGTGGTGGCGACGAAGAAGCAATTGCGCGCGGCATTTACAACACGTATCTCACCAGCAACTTGCGCTATAGCCAAATGGCTCCGCTCAACATGTACGACGAGGTCAACACCGGCAATAACCTTCCTGCTGAAATCAAAATTTCTGCCGTCGATGGTGATGCATACAAGTTTCTCTTCATGGCAAAGGGTGGCGGCTCTGCGAACAAGAGCTACCTCTTCCAAGAAACCAAAGCTCTGCTTAATGAAAAGGCGCTTTTGCCTTGGCTGTTCGACAAAATGAAAACTCTCGGCACGGCAGCTTGCCCGCCGTATCACCTTGCTGTTGTTATTGGTGGAACCTCTGCAGAAATTGCAGTGGAAACAGCAAAGCTTGCCAGCGCTCGTTACCTTGATGCGCTCCCCACTGCAGGTAGCGCACTCGGCCATGCGTTTCGTGATATTGACCTCGAGCAAAAAGTATTGAAACTTGCCCAGCAAACTGGAATCGGTGCGCAATTTGGTGGCAAGTACTTCTGCCACGACGTCCGCGTGGTGCGCCTTCCTCGCCACGGTGCAAGTTGCCCCGTTGCTTTTGCCGTGTCGTGCAGTGCCGACCGTCAGGCGCTCGGAAAAATTACCGCCAAAGGCATTTTCCTTGAAGAACTTGAAACCGACCCCGCACGTTTCTTGCCCGAAATTACTGAAGACCAACTCGCCAGCGAAGTAGTTCAAATAGATCTCACACAACCCATGAGCGACATTCGCAAAAAGTTGTCGCAGTACCCCGTGAAAACACGCGTCATGCTCACTGGCCCCATGGTGGTGGCACGCGATATTGCACACGCAAAAATCAAAGAGCGCATCGACGCTGGTGGCGGCATGCCGCAATACATGAAAGATTTCTGCGTGTATTACGCCGGCCCGGCAAAAACACCTACAGGTATGGCTTCAGGTTCATTCGGCCCTACCACTGCCGGACGCATGGACTCATATGTTGATGAGTTCCAAGCACAAGGCGGCAGTTTCGTCATGCTCGCTAAGGGCAACCGCTCTGCGCAAGTAACAAATGCCTGCAAAACACACGGTGGTTTTTACTTAGGCTCCATTGGTGGCCCTGCTGCACGCCTTGCTCAAGACTGTATTACCAAAGTGGAAGTGTTGGAGTACGCAGAACTCGGCATGGAAGCAGTATGGAAAATTGAAGTAAAAGATTTCCCAGCGTTCATTGTGGTGGACGACAAAGGAAACGACTTCTTCGACTTGGTGAACAAGCCGTATCAGCCCAGCCCAGTTTCTATCTCCAAGCACTAAGGCTTGGCGTTAGCTCAATTCGCCAGCAAGCTCACCTAATCGCTTTTCGCCTGCACTGGTTTGGCCACCACGGGCCATGAAGTTCTGCATTGCAGTTTGTGCACGCGGGTCGGCGAGCAACCGGTTGAAGCCAATAGCTTCTTGCAAGAGTTCATCGTGAACATTGTGGTCGCTGCGCAAAATTGCAGCCTTTGCTTCTTGCACCGCCGCCGGCGGAAACGATGCGATGCGTTGAGCCATACGATTCACAAAAGGCCACAACTCGTCTTTGTTTAACGTGCGATTGACCCAACCCCATTGCTCAGCAGTATCGGCGTCAATATCGTCGCAACCAAGTACCACTTCCAGTGCCCGCGAACGCCCTACTAAACGCGATAGACGCACAGTGCCGCTTCCGCCGGGAATAATACCGAGCGCAACTTCTGGCTGGTTGAAAACCGCCTTGCCACGCAGCGCAAAACGCATGTCGCAACTGAGCGCCAGTTCGCTTCCCCCACCGCCAATGCGGCCTTCGATGACGGCAATAGTTGCTTTGGGCATTTCGCGAAATGCTTCACACATTTTTGTAAACGTGTTGAGTTCAGTGGGTGTGGGCAAGTTTTGCGGAATTTGCAATATAAGACCCACGTCGAAGTGAGGGATGAAGAAGTCGGGGTTGTCCGAACTTAAGACCACCACCCGCACATCGCTATCGCTAGCGAGTTGATCTGCAAGTTTCGCCATCTCGCCATAGAGACCGAGGTCGAAAATGTTGATGGGTGGATTATTGATGACCACCGACGCCACTGCGTCGACCACTTCCACACGCGCTAATTGATATTCGGAATAGTCCATTGCATCTCCTACAAAAGTGACTTCATGGCAGCACGAGTTGCTGCTACTTCATCGGGGTTTCCACCAAATTCCACTGCGCCAAAGTCGGTGACACCAATGTCGCGCAACGCGCTTACTCGTTCACACACTTCTGCTGCACTTCCCACAATGGCAATATCGGCTGGCCCCGCTGCACCTTCTAGGTCGAGCATGGCGCGGTAACTAGGCAACTGCCCGTATATGGCAAAGGTTTGAGAAGCGCGGGCTAAGGCACCTGCACGATCTTGGGTCACACACACTGGCAATGCCGCGATGACGCGGGGTGTTGGCTTTCCTGCTTCATCGGCTGCGCGGTTGAGCGTAGGAATAGTGTGCGACGACAATGTGGCTGGCCCTGTGCACCAGGTAAGTGTGCCATCGGCAAGCGCACCAGTTACTCGCAACATTTGCTCGCCAAGGGCCGCAACTACAACTGAAAATGGTTGGGATCCGGCGGCCGATACTTCAGCATGAGCGGAATACACCTCACCGCTAAATGACACTTTCGATGTTTGTGCAATTTGCGTAAGGATGGTGAGGTACTCACGCATGTGGCGCACCGGTTTGTCGAATGACATCCCCATCATGTTCTCAATCACAATTTTATGACTCAACCCAATGCCTAAGCACAACCGGCCACTTGCTGCCGCGTTCACGGTGAGGCACTGCTGCGCCAACATCATGGGGTGGCGTGGGTATGTGGGTACTACTGCAGTGCCTAGTTCGATGCGTGGCACTTCACGCCCAACAACAGCGAGAGTGGTGAGAGTATCGTGGCCAAATAATTGTGGCGCCCAATAACTTGCAAAACCATCTTGTTCAACGACGCGAGCCTCGGCCACTATGGAATCGAGGGTTCCACTAGTAATTGCTCCACCAAAAATTCCTATTTTCATGAGCGAAACCGTATCACTCACAGAGGAACGAAATTCTCTAGGCGAGGCTCACTAGGTCGAGCCATGACTTATTGAAGTAATCCACTTCGCCATCGGGCAGCAAAAGCACTTTGGTTGGCGAGAGTCGCTCAACAAATTCGGGGTCGTGGCTCACGAAAATGATTGCGCCCTTCCAATCGGAAAGTGAGTTGGCAATTGATTCGCGACTCGCAGGGTCGAGGTTGTTTGTTGGTTCGTCGAGCAAGAGCAAGTTGTTGCGACCCACCATCAACATAGCAAGAGCCAGTTTTGTTTTTTCTCCACCCGAGAGCGTTCCTGATTCTTGGAACACTTTGGTTCCCGAGAGGCCGAACATGCCCAAATAGCCGCGTAATTGAGTTTCAGTCAGTGCCAACTGTGGCGGAGCTTCTTTACGCATGTGGTCGATGAGGTTGGCGTGTGGGTCGAGGTTGTCGTGCTCTTGTGCGTAGTAACCCATTTGCACTTTGTAGCCAAACTCAAAGTTGCCGAGGTTCGCTTCTGTTTCACCAGCCAAAATACGCAACAAGCTCGTTTTGCCCGCACCGTTCAGACCCAAAATGAGCAATCGCTCACCTCTACCTAAATCAAATGAAACATCTTCAAAAATAGCTGGCCCGGCATACGCCTTCGACAAGTGACTCACCGTGATGACCGTTTCACCAGCTTGTGGCGGGTCGGGGAACTTCACTTTCATGACGCGATCTTTTGCACCAGCTTTAGTGCGAGTTGACTCCATACGATCAATGCGCTTTTCAATGCTGTGCGCCATGCTTGCTTTAGTTGCTTTTGCACCAAAGCGGTCGACCAAAGTTTGCAGGCGGTCAATTTCTTTCGACTCCATTGCAGCTTTCTTAGCTGTTCTGCGCTCATCGTCGGCACGTGACGTTTTGTATTGCGTATAGGTTCCTTTGTATTCCACCAAGGTGCCCACTTCATCTTCACCTGGTCGGTCGAGATGTAGTACGCGAGTAATAGCTTCATCGAGCAACTCAAGGTCGTGGCTAATAACAAGCAATGCTCCGCGATATTGGCGCAAAAAGTTCAGTAACCAGTTTTTTGCATCAACGTCGAGGTGGTTGGTGGGCTCATCGAGCAACAACATGTCGCTGCCTGCAAACAAAATGCGCGCAAGTTCAACTCGACGACGCTCTCCACCCGAGAGAACACCTAACTGCAAATCGAGGCGGTCGGGCTTGAGCCCCAAGCCTGCAGCAATGGAGCGTGCTTCGCTATCGGCCGAATAGCCACCCTTATCGCGAAATAGTTCTTCGGCTTTGGTGTACTTGCGAATGTTTGCTTCGCTGGCATTTTCTTCCATGCCAATGCGCAATTTTTCTAATCGAATGAGATCTTCGTCAATATTGCGGCCCGACAAAATATGGTTCACTGCAAGTCGTCCGTCGAACTGACCAGCTGCGCGGGGGTCTTGCGACAGATAGCCATAGCCACCTTTGCGCAAAATATCGCCCTTCGTGGGGTCGTTGTCGCCACCGAGAGTTTTGAAAAGCGTGGTCTTGCCTGCGCCATTGCGACCCACAAGGCCCACCTTGTCGCGTGGCATCACGGTGAAGGTTGCGCCTTCGACAATGGTCTTGCCGCCTATTTCGACGGTGATGGCATTGACTTGAAGCACCGACCTATCGTGTCACCACTCACGCTCAGTAACAACCACCATTTCAAATAGGCAGCGTGACTTTCGTTTTAACCTACAGGTGCAGCGACGCTTGGCGAAGGCGATGTTGTAGCTACCACAGCGGTTGTGGCTACGGGAATCGTTGTTGCAGGAACTGTTGCGACGGTGGTGGCAGCGGCGGGAACACTGGTTGCCACTGATACCGGCGAAGATGTGGCATTACCCGCCACAGTTGTTACAGACCCGGCACCTAGAGCAGTTGTTGTGGGCATTACACCCTGCAATACCCGCGAATCATCTTGGAAATAGACCTTCATGCAATCGCCAGGAGCCGTAGGTGCAACACCCACGGCACGAGCAATTGCCGTTGCGAGAACAATGCGACCATCGGGGCTGGGGTGAATGCCGTCGTTAGAACGCAACGAGCGGGTGGCAGAAATAGTACGCCAGTCGAGAAGCGAAATATTTTTATGCTCGGCTACTAGTTCTTCAATAATGGTATTGACATCTGCCTGTGACTTACGAAATTCAGTGGTGTTAATGAGCAGTATCGGCAACGGAGAGACGCGCGCAATGGTTTTTTCCATCGCTGTGCGGTAACGCTCTTTGTTGCCGTCGTAGTTTGAACCGAGCCCAATGACAACGGCATCCCAGCCTTCACTCCAGCGGCGGTCGAGAACCTTGCCTGCAAACTCTGCAAATTGTCCTGCTTCAGCTTCAAGTGCCACATTCCAGCCTTGAGGAACCATGAGACCACATGCTTCATTGCCATAGCGTTTTGCAATTGACGCCATGATGGAGTCGCCAATCATGAGCAAATGATTTCCTTGGGCAACTGACCCCAACACTGCACCCTGCAACTTTGGAAACGTCACATCGGAAGCAAGATTCGGTGGCAAAGTTGCAACACCTACAAAATCATTTCCCGGAATGCGACCCACTCCATCGAGCACTCCTCCATTGGCATCGCCCGACACCAAAGAGCACGCCGACACGCCAGCAGCAAGGAATGCTGTTGCCAAAACAATGGGCAGGATCTTGCGGTTGAACATCAGGGTTCTAGTCCACCGCCAAAAAGCCGCAAAAGCAAGTCAATTATGAGTGACTAGTGCCATTGCTTTTGCGCAATTCGTCGCGAATCTCCGCTAAAAGATCATTTGTAGAAGGAACTGCCGCTGCAGTACGAAACTTGTTGTACAACTTCACAATAGAGAACATCACAAATGCAACAAGTAAAAAGTTGATGACTGCCGACAACAAGGTTCCAAACGGCAAGAAACTTCCGTTCAGTGTGAGGCCTTTGTTGTTGAAATTTGGTTGCTTCCCACCAAATATGGCGCCCAAAATACCGCCCAAAATACCTTGGTTGTCTTTGCCGTCACCTGCAAAGGCATCGATAATGGTTTTGAAAGTCGCACCCATCACAAAGGCAACACCAATTTCCACCACGTTGCCACGATCAATGAATTCGCGGAACTCTTTCACCACTTTGCTGGGTTTTTCAATTGCTTTTGGCATGTACCCAATGTAGGTCACGAAGACTATTCGGAAATGGGATCGCTTTCAAGATCGCTGAACTTGTCAATTTTACGTAACGAAGGAAACAAGAACCAGAACAGCCCAACGATGCCAACAGTTGCTAATCCGCCACCAACTACCGCAGCAGGAGCACCAAACGCCTGCGAGGCAACACCTGACTCAAATGCACCAAGTTCATTAGAAGCACCGATAAATACATTTTCTACTGCCAACACACGACCACGTTTATCGTCGGGGGTGACAAGCGGAACGATGGAACCACGAATGAACACACTCACCATGTCGGCACCGCTCAAAACAATGACTGCAGCAAATGCAACAACATAACTATGAGTCATCCCCAGCACCACCGTTGCAAAACCAAAAGTTGCCACAACAAAAAACAACAGCCGACCAATGTGGCGACGTGCGGGTTTGAAAGCTAAAAACAGCGCTACGCCAGCAGCACCAATTCCCGCTGCTGCACGCAGCCAACCGTATGCAACGTCGCCTACATGCAGCCGCTCTTCTGCAATTACTGGCAGCAGTGCAATGGCCCCACCAAAGAGAACAGCAAAGAGATCGAGTGAAATTGCTGCGAGCAAAATAGGCGTACGGCGAATGAAGCGCAAACCTTCCAGTGCATCGTGCAACGTTGGTCGCTCACGATGTAGTTCAGTTGCGGCTTGCCCAGTTTTCACTCGCATCAAACTCAGCAGGCCAATGAAAATGAGCCCCGATGCCACCGCGTATGCCACCCACGGGTCGATGCTGTACAAAAGCCCCGATGATGCTGGCCCAAGAATGGCTGCACCAGTCCAAGTTGCAGACGACAGCGCCACAACTGCTGGCAGGCCACCTGGTGGCGCAACCATTGGCCAAATGGAACGGGCGGCAGGCGCAATAAAAGCACGTGACACGCCGTAAAGAAAAGTAATGAAAAATATAGGGGCAACTGCAGTGGGGTGAGTGCGGGCATAGAACATGAGCGCAAGTGCTGAAATGAGCTCGCCTCCAATTCCCAACATGGCAATTTTCTTGCGTTGGAATCTGTCGGCCACAATGCCCGTTACTAAAACCAATAGTGCGGCCGGCAAGAACTCGACAAGCCCAATCCACCCAATGTCAATTTCTCTGCCCGTAATGTCGTACACCTGCTTGCCAAGGGCTGCTGCCTGCAGCATGAGCCCCGTATAAAGCGTGGTGGAGTAGATGAGCATATTGCGCACAGCAGGAACGCGAATGACGTCGCGAGTGGTTAACTCTGGCGGCGTTGATGGAGAAGCAGCATTTGACACGGTCTTGGCAGACTAGCGGCTAGGCAGAACGTGCTAGAACTTTTTCATGGGGAATATCGCAGAAGAAACGCGCTGGCTCGATGCAACGGCACAAGCAGCACTTGTACGAAATAAAGAAGTCACGGCAAGCGAACTTGCTGAAGCGGCAATCTTGCGCATTGAGCAGTTGAATCCCCTCATCAACGCAGTCAATATTCCGTGGTTCAAGCATGGTCGTGAACTCGCCAAGCAGGTTGATGCAACACGTCCTCACACCGCATTTGCTGGTGTGCCCTTTTTACTCAAAGACCTCCACACCATGTACGAGGGTCAACATATTTCGCAGGGCAACAAAGCACTGAAAGAGGCAAACTACATAGCCACTTCCGACACCACGTTGGTATCGCGCTTCAAACAACAGCACTTTGTTTTTCTCGGTCGTACGAGCTCCCCCGAGTTCGGCAGCTTGCCCGTTACCGAGCCTGAAGCGTGGGGCACCACTCGTAACCCATGGAACACCAACTACACGCCAGGCGGTTCAAGTGGCGGCGCTGCAGCTGCAGTTGCGTCTGGCATGGTTCCTATTGCTCATGCCAGCGATGGTGGTGGTTCCATTCGTGTTCCTGCTTCATGCTCTGGTCTCGTTGGGTTAAAGGTTTCTCAAGGTCGCATCTCTGTTGGCCCCACACGTTTAGAAACAAACCTTGGCGTAGAACTTGCTGTTTCACGCAGCGTGCGCGACATTGCGGCACTGCTCGATGCAGTACACGGCCCCGGCGTTGGTGACACCGTCATCGCTGCCCTTCCTTCTCGCCCGTATGTTGAAGAGCTCACGGCGAACCCTGGAAAATTACGCATTGGGTTTGTTCAATCACATTTCAATGGCAACCCCATTCATCCAGAATGTGCAACAGCAGTAAACGATGCCGCGCGCTTACTGGAATCACTTGGTCATCATGTTGAACCCGCATTTCCCGCCGCAATGAATGACCCCAGAGCAGGAGCACGCTTTATGGCGTTGTGGTCAACCAACATGGCAACAAGCCGACAAAGTATTTCTGCGATGTTGGGCCGCGAAGTAACTGCTGACGATGTTGAGCTCGTCAACTGGACAATGGCGGAGTACGCAGCACATGTGAGCGCGCTCGACTATGCATTAGCCATCAATGAGAACGGCGTCTTTCGGCGTGCAGTTCAACAATGGTGGGAAGATGGTTGGGATATTTTGCTCACGCCAACTCTGGCAGCACCACCACTTGCCATTGGTGTTTCTGCGAACAACCCCAATGACCCAATGGCTCCACTCAAAATTGCTGGCGAATGGATGGGCTTCACCGCGCAATTCAATACCACCGGCCAACCTGCTATCAGTTTGCCACTGCATATGACCGCCGACGGATTGCCTGTTGGCGTGCAACTCGTTGGTGCGTTCGGACGTGAAGACATTCTCATTCGCTTAGCTGCACAAATGGAAACAGCCGCGCCGTGGGCGCACCTCACGCCAAATATTTAACGTGCGGTCCAGCCACCATCGACAACAACGTTTTGTCCTGTCATAAAACTTGATGCATCGCTTGCTAAGAAGAGCAGCGCTCCATCAAGTTCGTGGGCAAAGCCCATTCGTGGAATCGGTGAGTTTGTAGTGATGTAGCGCTGGCTTCCTTCATCACTTTCCATACCCGCGGTCATTTCCGTTTCAAACCAACCTGGGCACAGTGAATTCACGCGAATGCCTTTACGTGCCCACTGCAATGCAAGCTCACGCGTCATATTGATAACTGCACCTTTACTTGCTGAATAGTTGGCTTGCTTAATGGGCGTTGCTCCAACAAGACCAAGCATGGAAGCAATGTTCACGACGCATCCACTTTTGCGTTCCACCATTCCCACTCCCGCCAATTTGCAGAGGTGCCATACGCCAACGGTGTTCACCTGCATCACGTCTTCAAACGTTTCTAAAGTTTCCACTTCAATTCCGCCGGTGCGGGAAATTCCTGCGTTATTAACCAAAATGTCAATCCGCCCAAAATGCTTTTCCACCGTGGCAACAAGATGTTCACGATCTTTTGCAATGCCCACATCACCTGGCACAGCAAGCGCACCTGGCAACTCAGCAGCAAGTGCTTCAAGGCGGTCGGCGCGACGTGCAGAAATTGCCACCTGCGCCCCCACTGCATGCAGCACCTTGGCAAAGCGCACACCCAAGCCCGATGAGGCCCCAGTAACTAATGCAACTTTCCCGTCGAGGCGAAATTGTGAGAGCGGGTCAAGGGCACGGGGGTCAAACTGGTCTGGCACGGTTACTACGATGGCAGATATGGAAACCTCAGACACAGTTTTACGACCATTGGTGCTTCTCGTACATGGTGCATGGCATGGCGCTTGGTGCTGGGCGGCACTGCAAAGTGAGCTCGATCAACTCGGTATTGCCTCTCTAGCTATCGATTTGCCTGGTCATGGGGCTTCCACGTTGCCGCTCTCCGACATGCACGGAGATGCCCAACATGTTGCCGATGTCGCTACCAAAATCGGGCGACCCGTTGTGCTTGTGGGCCACTCATATGGCGGCGGGGTCATTGGAGAAGCTGCTCACATATTGCGCGACTCAACAACTGCTCCCGTACAGCACCTCATGTACCTCACCGCGTTTTGTCTTGAGGTGGGTGAAAGTGTGGGCGGTCTTGCTGCATCACTACCCGCAGAAAACACTCTGCTTGGTGGAGCATTGCTACCGGGCCCCGACGGAGCAAGCGGCGGCACCTTTGTGCTCGACTGCACAAAAGCTCACGACGCGCTCTACGGCTGCTGCCCTACCAATGTGAGCGATGCAGCAATTGCGCGACTTTCGCCTCAACCCATGGCAACTCTTGGTCAGCCAACAAGTGGTGCACCATGGAAAACAATTCCCAGCACCTACGTGGTGTGTGAACAAGACCAGGCTATTCACCCCAACCATCAGCGCATCATGGCCGAGCGCTGCGGCACCGTGCTCAGCCTCAACACCGACCACTCACCTTTCGTGTCAATGACGGTGGAAACTGCAGACATCATCAAGAACATTGTGCTTGCATGAAGGTTCGCATTGGTTACGGCCTCGGTGTACGCACACACCTCAACGACACATCGTTTTTTGATGTTGTCGACGCACTTGAAGACTTGAAGTTCGACAGCCTGTGGGTGAGTGAGCGCATTGGCGCTGAAGCACCCGACCCCGTCGTAGCAATGTCGGTTGCTGCTGCTCGCACCAAGAAGTTGAAATTCGGCATGAGTGTGATGGTGTTGCCCGGACGCAACCCCGTGCTCTTAGCTAAACAACTCGCCACGCTCGACCGCATGTCGAATGGTCGTTTACTCCCCGCTTTTGGTCTTGGAGTTGCCGACGTTGCCGAACAACAAGCTTTCGGCGTCGAGCGCTCTACACGCGCAAAGCTCTTCAATGAAACGCTTGAAGTAGTGCGCAAATGTTGGAACGATGACGTGGTCAACCACGACGGAGAATTTTTCCAACTCAACAACTTGCGCGTACTGCCAAAGCCCCAGCAACAACCACCAGACGTATGGCTTGGTGGTATTGCCCCAAGTGAACTCAAACGCATCGCACGTACTGCCGATGGCTGGTTGCCCTCGTTTGTTACCCCTGCTGATGCCGAGGCAGGCTGGGCCACTATTGGCGAGCATGCAAAAGAGCACAACCGCAGTATTGACCCCGAACACTTCGGCGTTCTCATTCCCTATGCGTTGGGCAAAGTGCCGAGCGCACTCATGGCTGGCTTGGCCGCACGCCGGCCCGATTTGGCCGACCCCAGCGTCCTTGTTCCCAACAGTTGGGATGCACTCACCAAAACGATTCAAGATTTCATTTCTGTTGGCGCAAGCAAGTTCGTTGTATTGCCTATTGTGGAACCCACCAGCGCTACACATTGGATCAGCCATCTTGAAGAAGCCTCTCGCATACTTTTGCCGCTACAAAACTAGTTTTCTTTCCAGCATTACTGTTCTCACCTGTATCAGCCTTGGCATCGGTGCACTGTCTGTCAATGCAAGCAACTCTGTAGCGAAGAAAGATGAGCGACCCGAAGCATTGATTGTTGGCGACTCAGTCATGAGCGTGCTCGGTGTTTTTGATGCAGCTCTCAAGGAACTTCATAAAAAACATCCGGTGTTGTTTCAGGCGCAGCCGTGTCAGTTACTTACCCTCTCTGGCTGCATTCCCGAGACAAAAGAGAGCGCCTTTGAACGATTCAAAAATGCGCGAGGAAAATTCAGTGATGTCATCGTCGTCGCTACTGGCTACAACGAATTCAGCGACCAAATCTTCATCGATGCCATCAAAAAGTTTCGAGACGAAGCCAAGAAACAAAAGGTTTCCATTATTTGGTTGACCTACCGCGAAAATGGAAATGTCACAGAAAAAGCCAAACGGTATAATTCCATCTTGCGTCGCGTCGCTAAATCCGACCCGAAGTTTTTCCTTTACGACTGGAACGATTTCTCACTGGGAAGGTTGAGTTGGTTTAGCGGCGATCGCATTCATATGAGTCGTGGAGGCGGCACCAACTTGTCGCGCTATTTAAGTAAAGCAATTGGTGAGGTCGTTGACATTCGTCATTCGCAGGCAACGACAACAACGTCGTCGACGTCAACAACTACCACTGTGGTTGCCGAGACCACCACTACTTCCCTACTTGCGGGGTGACTGAACGAAACGGTCGGGAGCAAATGCTGGCTCCACCATCAACTTCTGGTTCCAGTCGTGGGTGAGGCGACGATGCGCAATACGCCAATCGCCGTTACGTAATTCAAAACTGTCAAAGTAGCGACCCGCAAAATTTTCTAGGTACTCGCCACCGTCGTTGCTGCAGCGATGCCACGCAAGAATTTGTGTTTCTGCTTCTGCAGTGGTGAGTGATGTAAATGAAAACACTGTGTCGGAAGGAAAATGCTTCGTTGCTATGGCATAGCCGCGCAAACTCGTTGTTGCATGCTTTGCGAAGTCGGCACCAAGGCCATTAAACGATCCGTAGTCTGCTGTGCCATCGGCATGAAATGCAGAAGCCACAAGTTCGGGGTCGCAACGGTCAATGCCCAGGCAATAATTCAAAATGCAACGCCGCATCGCGCGTTCTGCTGCAATTGCTGCTTCGGGAGACAAGGGGCCATTGAGTTCTTGTGGAGTCGTCATAGAAGTGAACTGTAGTTCAGCCAATTGTGTTGTTGATTACCGGCACAGCGGTCGCCGCAGCCATAAAAGCCGCTACTCCACCCAACGACAACCGTCGCAAGCCGAGCAAAGAAAGCAGTTGTAAGACCCAAAATTACTGAGTCAGCCTTTTTCTTGGTATGCCTTCAATGACGCCATACCAAATAAAATTGCGCCGGTGAAAACGACGAAGAAGATGACAGCACCAAATGAGAAAAGAGCAGCCTCAGACATTTACTTGCTCCTTTGGCCGGCAAGAAGAAATGCGCCGAGTGCGAGAATTGATGGAACCCACACCCCAACATAGATCCCGTTGAGTTTGTCACTTTGATCATTCCCTGCAAAATACAGTGAAATACTCAACGCCAAACTTGCCGCAGCTGACAACAGAACAGAGATTTGCAGAATGAGTTTTGGCTTCATATTGCACCCTAACCCAGATATGAAAAAAGGGATGGATGTGCGGCTTATTGCCACACATCCACCCCTTTAATACTTTTTCTAGTGTGAATCGCCCGAACGAGCCTTAGCAATGTTCAAAATCATCAAACCAAACAAGCCTTTAGCCGTAATGTCGGCCACTGTGTAAGCGAGTTGACGTGCAGTCTCTGCGCCCTCGTTACCAGCATCAAAGATCACTGGGAACAAATAGCCAATGGGATACACCAACCAAGTAAGCAACAAAATCGCTGTTGCATTCTTCATTGACGATGCAACCGGACCCTTTTCGCGTGCTCCAGCAGCCTTCAACTCACCTGACAAGGTGAACAAGATGTAAAGAAATGGCAACATCGAGAGGATCCAGAAGGTCCACTTCGTGCCATCACTCGATGCAGTTTCGCCTGGGTAGCCAAGTGCAATCATAAGCACAGTCGCTGGCACCAAAGTCGACATCAATTTCTTGCGACGCTCTGCAGTAACTCCCAACACAATGAGCAATTCGATGACGAGCAATGGCACTGTGATGAGCCAGTCTGCGTAACGATATCCCTGGTTGACGGTACCTTCTGCCCATCCACTCCACATTCTGTAGTAGTGGTAACCAGCGATACCCACAACAACAGCCGAGACAGCTACGCCCGATTGATATTGCTTTGCGACACTTTTGATTTGCGTCAGGAAATAAACAAATGCCCCGAGCATCACTGCAGTTCCAAAAGAAAGCGCGTTATATACCAGTTGGTTCAAATTGCTATCTTCAAAAACCATCTTCATGTGATGTCTCCTACTTCATTAGTGGTACACGCGGAAATACGGTTCCACTCGAGTTCAACATAACGAAGCATGATGAATCATTTGTGAGCCTCATCAACGGAAGTCAGAAGTAAGTATTAATTGGCAGCCCCAACGGGATTCGAACCCGTGCCGCCACCCTCATGTCACTCTTGCGGCGGTAAATGCAGGTTTACGACGGTTTCTGTATCCAATACCTGCGTATTGCAACCCCATCATGCTCCACGATGTTTTCGAGAACTCCGCCACGAGATTCAATGGTTTTAATAGAGCCAAGATTCTCGTTACCACAGGTGACGAGAACTTCTGATACCCCTAATTCATAAACCAACTGAAGTGATTGTCGCAAAATTTCTTTTGCAAACCCCTGTCTGCGAAACCCTGGGCGAACTCCGTACCCAATGTGTCCTCCCATGTGCAAGAGAAAGTCATTAAGGCAATGGCGAATACTTACTCGCCCAATGAGGCTCCCTCCACTTTCGGCAATCAAAAAACTTGCCGGTACACGACCCTCCACAAGATTCTGGCCTAGAGACTCATTGTGGAGAATCTCCAGATAACTAGACCAAGGCATGCCCTCGTCGTACCCAAGCAGATATTCCCAGTTCTCTTTTGCTAGTTCGACATGACCTTGTACGGCCTCAGCCTCATCAGAAATGTGAAGGGGACGAAGTTCCATCGAGTAATTAAATCACTCGTCGTCTTCAATTGGCAGCCCCAACGGGATTCGAACCCGTGCCGCCACCTTGAGAGGGTGGTGTCCTAGGCCACTAGACGATGGGGCCAAGTAGCGGTCGTCAGGTTATCAGTGGGTGGGAAACAAAAGGCCCGAGCGCGCAAGCGTTCGGGCCAACATTGTTGAGTATTTGCTGGGGAGCAAGGAATCGAACCCTGAATAACAGAACCAGAATCTGCTGTGTTGCCAGTTACACCACTCCCCAATGGAGCACCCTGATTGTATCGCCACGATGGGAAATGAAAACCGCCTATTAGCCAGTGATCTTCCAAAGGTTTCCGAAGCCAATGACACGAGCAAGAGCGATTCCTACGCCCTCTTTCACATGCTTCTTGAAGGCGCTCTTCCCCGCAATAGGGCTATTAGACGAGGATGACGTTGTGGCTTCAAAGTTCCACTCGTGAGCGGTGAGGCGTGAACGCAGCTCGTGGTACGGGTCGGTCACAATCATTATTCGTTCAATATTGGCAAAATCGGAGTCGGTCGTCACGAGTTTTCTCACATTGCGTAATGCCTCATAAGTGGAACGCGATGATGACTCTTGCAACAGATCCTCTTGTGGAACTCCTTGTTCACGCAAAAAGATTGCCGATGCCGACGCTTCGGTAAAACGGTCACCTGGTTTGTTTCCCCCGGTGAGCACAATGCGTGGTGCAACCTTCTGCTTCCACAAATTGAACGCGTGCTCAAGCCGTGCTTTCAAAAGCGGCGAAGGAACGCCATCATATTGCGCAGCACCCATCACCACAATGGCATCAACTTGCGCAGTTGATTGCGTGCGACCAACACGCCACACTTCGAAGACTGTCAGACCCACGTATGAAGAACCGACACAAAGTACCAACGCGAGTAATTGCGCTACCCGTTTCATAGCAAAGGTGTTTTTACTTTGCGAGCCGCTGCGTTGCTGCTACTAAACGAGCAAGGGTTGTTTCGCGACCCAAAAGCTCGAGCGACTCAAAAAGCGGTGGCCCCACTGTGCGGCCCGTAATGGCAACACGAATAGGTGCTTGCACTTTTCCGAGTTTCAAACCGTGCTTTTCGCCCACCTGTTCAATCACTGCTTTCAACGCATCGTGATTCCACTCTGCAGTTGCATAAGCAGCCGTTGTTTCACTGAGCACAGCACTCGCCCACTCATCTTTTGTTGCCTTTGCCCAAGAGGCATCGTCAATTGCGGGTTCATCGAGAAAGAAGAAGTCGACCATTGCCGGAACTTCAGTGAGTGCAGTGACACGTGTTTGCACAAGTTCTGCCATCCCACGGAAAATATCTTGTTTGAAATTACCTGCGGGCCACGGCATGGTTTCACCGGTGAGGAATGGTTCACATTCGGCAATGAAAACTTCGAGTGGCATTTTACGAATGTATTCACCGTTGAATGCCTGCAATTTTTGAATATCAAAGAATGCCGGTGAATGGTTCACATCTTCCAAGCGGAATGTGTCAACAATGTGCTGCCAAGGAACAATTTCGGTATCGCCAGCAGGTGCCCAACCCAAGGTCATGAGGTAGTTCACCATTGCGTCGGGAAGAATGCCTTCTTCGCGATATTGCTCAACTGCAACTTTGTCGCGGCGCTTCGACAACTTCTTGCGTTGCTCATTTACCAGCACAGGAACATGTGCCCATGTAGGCGGTGCAACATTGAGCGCATTCCAAATCATTTGTTGCTTCGGAGTGTTTGGTAAGTGTTCTTCTGCACGCACCACATGCGTGATGTTCATGATTTGGTCGTCAACTACGTTCGCGAGAAGGAACATTGGTGTTCCATTTCCGCGCAAGAGCACGAAGTCTTCGATGGTGGCATTGTCGAATTTCACTTCGCCACGCACGAGGTCGTGCACCACTGTTTCACCGCCAGGAACTCGGAATCGCAGCACACGGCCCGGGCCAGGCTCTAACCCACGGTCGCGGCTATAGCCGTCGTACCCCGGCTTGCCCGATGCTTTGGCGCGTTCTTGCACTTGTTCACCGGTGAGGTCGCAGAAATACGCCTTACCTTCTGCATGAAGCTTCATAGCCGCATCAATATGTGCCTGCGCATTTGCCGACTGGAAGTACGGCCCTTCAAATTGAGGGTGATCGTTGTTGATGCCAAGCCACGCGAGTGCGTCAATAATTCCTTGGGTCCACTGCGGTTCGTTACGCGACTCGTCGGTGTCTTCAATGCGCAAGACGAAGGTGCCGCCTTCGCGCAACGTGAGTGCCCAGTTGTACAGAGCGGTGCGGGCACCACCCACGTGGAAAAAGCCGGTGGGTGATGGAGCGAAGCGGTAGCGAGGAGTGGTTGTCATGACCCTTGCAGATTACCGACCCCACCCCACCAAGAGTTGTTTAGAGCGCGAACTTTTGGAGGTCACTCAGTTCGACGAACTCCAAAGTGTGTAAATGCGTGGCGTGCAAGTTCACCTGTGGTGCATGACCCGCTTCAAAAGCTTCTTGCCAACGCATGGCACACAAGCACCAGTGATCGCCAGCCTTCAAACCTGCAAATCCGTATTGCGGCATTGGCGTTGATAAGTCGTTGCCTGCCGCTTTGGAGAATGCAAGAAACTCATCGGTCATGACGGCGCATACTGTGTGCACACCATGGTCGTCGCCGCCTGTTTCACAGCAGCCCGTGCGGTAAAAACCAGTCATTGGATCGGTGCAACATGTTGCAATGGGTTCACCAAAAACGTTCGGCTGAGTTGTCATGCAATATGTCTAGCGTGAAACGGCGCCGAGAACACTCAGGAGGGGTTGAGGGTGAGGAGATCTTCGTAGGTTTCGCGGCGGCGCACCACGCGGGCTTGGCCATCTTTCACAAAAATGACCGCAGGCTTGGTGACCATGTTGTAGTTCGAGGCCATGGAGTAGCCATAAGCGCCAGTAACCGGAGTAGCGAGCAAGCTGCCCACTTTAAGCTCAGCAGGAACCTGTGCCTCTTCAATCACAATGTCGCCACTTTCGCAATGCTTGCCAACAACGCGCACGCTGCGCGGCCGCAGAGCACTGGGCAATGTTGGCATGAAGGCTTCATAGCCACTGCCGTACATCATGGGGCGAGGGTTGTCGCTCATGCCTCCATCAACTGCAACGTATGAACGCACACCAGGAATATCTTTTTGCGTACCTACGGTGTACACCGTGATTGCTGATGACGCCACAATGGCTCGACCCGGCTCAACACGCACAACAACATCTTTCGGCAGCGACGCAGTTGCACGACGCACCACGGTTCCCCATTGCTCCATGGTTGGCGCGTGTTCGCTTGCCACATAGGCAACACCTAAACCGCCGCCCACGGTGAGATCACTCAAGCCGAGCGGCGCAAAGAAACTCACCATCACGTCAATTGCTTTACCCAAGTGCTCAATGTCGAGCACGTTGGAACCAATGTGGAAGTGCAAGCCAATGAGGTTGAGACGTGACGACCTGCGCAACGTTTCTACTGCTCGCATGGCGTCGCCATTGCCCATGTTGAAACCAAACTTGGAATCGTCTTGCCCCGTGGAGACGAATTCATGCGTGTGGGCGTGCACGCCAGGTGTCACGCGAATTTGCACATTGACTTGCGCGCCAAGAAAGCCGGCAACATGCTCGAGGCGCTCGAGTTCATCGAAGCTATCAACAACAATGTGGTGCACACCTTCACGAATGGCGTAATGCAATTCATCAGACGACTTGTTGTTGCCGTGCAATACACAGCGATTGGCAGGCACTCCAGCACTTAAGGCAACAAAGAGTTCTCCACCTGTTGCCACGTCGAGCATCAGGCCTTCTTCGTGCACCAGTTTTGCCATTTCAGTGCACAGGAACGCTTTGGTGGCATACACCACATTTCCTGCACCGAAAGATTCACTGGCTTCACGGCATCGGTTACGAATGTGTTGCTCGTCGTAAATAAATAGTGGTGTGCCAAATTGTGCGGCAAGACTCGACACCAAGCATCCGCCAATGGAGAGTTCTCCTGCAGGCTCAATGAGGGCTGTGTCGGGGAGTAGACGAAGTTCTATGGGGTCCATTGCTACATCGCTTCCGGTGCTTCAATACCCAATAAATCTAGACCACGGTGCAACACACGTGCAGTTGCGTCGCACAGCGCAAGGCGCTCGGTACGTTGCGGTTCGTCAGATTTCAACACAGGACAATTCTCGTAGAAGCCGGTGAAAACCGTGGCGAGTTCATACAAATAAGTACACATGCGGTGCGGGCTGGCCTTCGCCAAAGAGTCCCATACCACTGCATCGAACTGCAAGAGAGTGAGTGCGAGAGCTTTTTCTTGTGGCTCACCGAGCGTCGCAGCAACACCTTGTACAGATGCACGATCAATATCGGCACGACGAAAGATGCTGCAAATACGAGCGTGTGCATATTGCAAGTACGGCGCGGTGTTGCCATCGAACGACAACATGCGGTCCCAGTCAAAGATGTAGTCCTTAATGCGATCGGTGGAAAGGTCGGCGTATTTCACTGCGCCAATGCCAATCATGCGAGCAACGTTTGCTCGCTCACTTGCCGACAGCGCTGGGTTCTTTTCTTCCACTGCACGCGATGCTCGCTCTACTGCTTCTTCCAGCAATGCCGACAGCTTTACAGATTCACCACTGCGGCTCTTCAACATTTTCTTGTCGGCACCCAGCACATTGCCGAAAGATACGTGCTGCATTTCTACATTCGCCGGCAACCAACCAGCTTTCTTTGCTGCAGCTTCCACCATTTGCAAGTGCTGGGCTTGCGGAGCACCCACCACGTACCACATCTTTTGTGCACCAATACGTTCCACACGGTCAATAACGCACGCAAGGTCGGTGGTGGCGTAGTTATAACCACCATCGCCTTTACGAATGATGAGTGGCAGCGGTTCGTTGTCGCGATTGGTGAACCCATCGAGGTACATCACATCGGCGCCATCGCTTTGTTCAAGCGCACCAGACACCCGCAAACGCTCCACCAATTGTGGCAGCAAATTGTTATATGCGCTTTCCCCCATGAGATCTGAGTCTTCGAGCAATACCCCAAGAGTGCGATACACGCGGTTGAAGTACTTCGTGCTCTCACCCACCAATACATTCCACATGCGCAGCGTTTCAGCGTCACCGGCCTGCAGCGCAACAACTCGCAAGCGTGCACGTTCCTTGAAAGCATCATCGGCTTCAAACTTTTGACGTGCGACTTTGTAGAACGAGTCGAGGTCGCCAACAGAAAATGCCTCTGCTGCTTGGTCTTCACCTAGGTCAATAAGATGTTCTATGAGCATTCCAAAGGGAGTGCCCCAGTCGCCAATATGGTTTTCACGCACCGTGGTGTAGCCCACAAAATTCAGCATGCGCACCAGTGCATCGCCAATTACCGTTGAACGCAAATGGCCTACGTGCATTTCTTTTGCAACGTTCGGCGCAGAATAGTCAACAACAACGGTTTCTTTGCCCTCAATGCTGCGCACACCAAGAGCGCTTGAGCTTGTCATTGTTGCAAGTTCACGTTCGAGAAATGCACGACTAAAAACAACATTGATAAACCCAGGGCCAGCTACTTCTGTGCTTTCACACATGTCGCTCACATCACCAAGAAGAGCCAACACCTCAGTTGCCACATCACGTGGAACTTTGCCAGTTGCTTTTGCAACTGCAAGCGCACCATTGACCTGCGCATCGGCACGGTCGCTCGCACGCACCACAGGGTCGGCGGGTGCGCCAGCAACAGAAGTGAATGCGGGCCGGAAACGATCGGCAAGGAGGGAAAGAGGATCAGACATGACCTTGCCATTGTTGCCGACCACGAGCCGAAAACACGGATCTTTATAAAGTCTTGACCAATGCCACTAGCCTGCAGTGGCTGGAACGGAATCATTTTCTGTCCTAGCCCTCGTAGCTCAGGGGATAGAGCGTCGGCCTCCGGAGCCGTAGGCGCAGGTTCGAATCCTGCCGAGGGCACTCATGACTATGAGCCGAATAGCTGTTGGCATTCTTGGCACAGCCATCATTGCAATTTACGCAGTCAGTTCTGGTCGCTTGGTCGCCACAGATACGCAGTGGTATCGCTCGCTGACAAAACCGGCGTGGCAACCACCCAGCATCGTTATTGGTCTCATCTGGCCCTATAACTTCGCAATGCTGACTACTGCATCCTGGGTAGTCGCCAATCGCCTCTCAAACACTCACCATCTGGTCTGGTTGGCGTCGCTCACACTGAGCGTCTTGGCCGCTCTCCTGTGGGCGTGGTTATTTTTTCACCAACATGCCTTAGTTGCAGCAGGGGTCGCACTCGTGTTCGCAACATTGTTTGCCGTCCCGCTTCTCGTCATCTCGTTTAACGCGTCTCCCGTGCTCGGCTTTGCGTTCGTGCCATATCAACTCTGGTTAGTTCTTGCCACGTCTCTTGCCTTTGGTTACTCCGCCGCATACCCCACTGCGCACATATGCCACACTGAGTAAACAACGGCGAACGCATTCACGGGGGTGGACAATGACGAACGACAACTTGACAGCTAACTCTGCACAATGCCCGTATAGCCCACTCGACCCCGATGTACTTGCCGACCCCTTCCCCGCTTACGCGCAACTGCGCAGCGAGTGCCCCGTGCACAACACCAACATGGGCGGCCGTGAATTTCTCACGGTGGCGAATCGCGCCGATGTGCACAGCATTCTCACAAGCCCCAATGAATGGGTGAACCGCTACGGCGCCGGCATCGCCTATTCCGGCGTTGATGGCCGTGGCAACCTTCAACATTTCGATCAACCAGAGCACACCAAGCGCCGGGTGTTGATGCGCAATGAGTTCAACCCCATTGAAGTAAAAAAACTTGCCGACGATGCCGTGCGTGTGGCCAACGAACTTGCTCGCGATATGGCCGCCAACGGAAACACTGCAGAACTTCACGATGCCTTTGCGTGCCCCATGCCCATTTTAGGTTTCATCGACCTCATGGGTGTTCCCGCCGAAGATCGCACACTCATCAAAAACTGGGCTGACCAGTTAGTGCTTGGCTTGTCCGACCCACCAGCAGCAGTGAAGCCCACGGAAGAAATTAAGCAGTACATCAATGCTGCAGTTTCACAACGTCGGCGTGTTGCCGATGCAGGTGGCTCACCCACACCAGGACTACTTACTGAATATTCGTTGCGCACAATTGATGGCGAACGCATTCCTCTTATTGAGATGGAGGCAATGGTATTGCAGCTCTTAGTTGCAGGGCATGAAACCACCACGTCGCTCATTACAAACCTCATGTGGCGCTTACTTGAAGTTCCTTCACGTTGGCAGCGTATTGTGAATGACTTTTCTCTTATCCCTAACGCCATTGAAGAGAGTTTGCGCTACGACCCACCCGTACTAGGCCTCTTTCGCACGAATGAAAACCCTGCGGTGCTTAATGGCGTCGATATTCCTGAGAAGACAAAAGTAATGGTGATGTATGCCTCGGCAAACCGTGACCCTGAAGCTTTCCCGAACCCCGATGAATTCGATATTGACCGCGACCCCATGCAATTGAAACGCCACTACGGCTTTGGCTGGGGCATTCACCACTGCTTGGGTGCACCCATTGCACGCCAAACTGCACGTATTGCCGTAGAAACTTTGGCAACACATTTCCCCACCATGCAACTTGCAGGCCCCACCGAGCGTTTAGGTGCAGCAATTCTGTGGGGCAGGCGCACACTTCCTGTGCAGTGGTAAGTCGCAATTAGTGCGGCTGAGTAAACCCAAAACATTCGCGCAGCGCTGCATCGGTCAAAGCAGTAGCAGGCGAGCCCTGGGCCACCACGCGCTGCGCTAACAACATCACCATGTCAGCCGTGTCGGCGTCTGACAATTCATGCGTTGCCATAACAACAGCAACTCCACGGGCACGTTCTTGCGCAACCAACTCGGCAACTGCTTGGCGACCCAGCAGGTCGAGCCCTGCAGTGGGTTCATCGAGCAACAACACGTCGGCGCGGCGTGCAAGTACTTGTGCCAAATGCGTGCGCTGTTGCTGACCACCGGAAAGATCTCGCAATGGTCGCGACTTGTAAGCAATAGCACCGGTGCGCTCCATCGACTCTTGCACAATGCGGTGATCTTCTGCACGAGCACGCCTGGTTAAACCCAAGTGCGCATAGCGCCCCATGGCAACAACGTCTTCCACGCGCAACGGCAAAGTGTGTGACGACACCGGATGCTGTGGAAGATAACCCACCAACGAATGTTGAGTGCCCGGCGCAGCACCTAGAACATTGACGCTTCCCTTTTGCGCCGCAACAAGCCCAGCAAGCGTTTTCAACAAAGTTGATTTGCCCGAACCGTTGGTACCAATGAGCACCAACAACTCACCTGGTTGTAAAGAAAAATTCAAGCCTTCAACAATGGGCCTGTGCCCATAGCCCACTGCAAGCCCTGTTGCTTCAATACGTGCACTCATGACACGTGAACATGCCCGTGCATGTGGGGTTGGTCGTGGTCGTGATGAATATCTTTACGATGCGCTTGCCAGCGTTGTACTTCAACCACAACAGCACATGCGGTAAATTCAAGCACGGAACAAAAGACAATGCTTGCCCCGGCTGCAACATTGGCGTGGTAACTCACCAACAAGCCAACGTAAGTGGAGAAAATGCCCACAACAGCTGCAACCACCATCATGGTTCCAATGCGACGTGCGAAAAGTGCGCCCGTTGCAGCTGGCGCAATGAGCAGACCTAACACCAATAAGGTTCCCACCGTTTGAAAACTTGCAACAACAGTAAGTGCAACCATTGCCAACATGATGTTGTGGTATTTCTTCACCGAGAAACCCGAAGTTTCAGTGAGCCCGTCATCGACAGACAACAACAAAAATGGCCGCCGACAGAACCATGCAATTGCGCACACTGCCACTAATGCAATGAATTGCCACACCAAGTCGGAGTTGCTCACGCCTAGCACTTCACCAAACAAAATATTGGTGAGATCACCAGCAAATGAACGCGAACGCGACTGGATGATGACGCCTAATGCCAACATGCCTACAAACAACAAGCCAATAGCCGTGTCTCCTGATAGCCGATACCGACGTGTCACCACGCTGACCCCCGACATCATCACGCCTGCACCAATTGCTGCTCCGAGAACACCAGAAAAACCAAATAAAAAAGCTGCGGCGACACCGGGAACAACACCATGTGCCAAAGCATCACCAGCAAAGGCCAACCCGCGCAACACAACAAATGTTCCTGCTACTGCACAAATGGCAGACACCAAAATGCCGGCGTACAGCGATTGGCGCAAGAACTCGTTGTCGAGAAATGGTCCAAAGAGAAAATGTGCCACAGCGCTAGTTCACCAGATTCACTTCAAGCCAGTAGCGATACTGCTAGCTAGGTTCAACATCATTTCCTGATAGCCACCGCCATCGGGAACAACATGTGTTGACAACTCTTGCAACTTCACGCCAAGTTCTTTACTTAACAATGCAGCTACAGCCGCTGGCGTACCCAATTCGGTAAAAATCACCTTCACCTTTTCCTGCTGAGCAAGTTTTTTCAAGGCCGCAAGATCACCAGCTGAGGCTTCTGCGGCTGTTGAAAAGCTAGGAACAACTGCGCCCACCACGGTGCAGCCATACCGCGCGGCAAAGTACTGCAACGAGTCGTGCCCCGTTACAAGCGTGCAACGACTAACACCAGAAAGAATTTTTACAATGCGAGCATTCACTGCGTGTAGATGAGTAACCACCTGTTGTTCTTTCTGAGAAAGATCAACTTTGAGTGCCTTTTCCACAGCTGCGCTTAAATCTGGGATCGCTTCAGCCAACGTTTCCGGGTCTAACCAAATATGTGGATCTTTCCCACCTTCACGAGATTCCGTTTGCGCAGTGATCGGCCGCAGACTGACATGTTCAGCTATGCGAAATACAGGAACTCCAGATTTCTCGACCTTGGCCAATGCATCTTTTAAACCTTCTTCAAGATTCAGCCCATTCGACACAACGAATGTTGCGCCATGAAGTTTCTCGATATCTTTTGCTGACGGAGAAAAATCATGTTGATCTTGACCATTGGGAATGACAACGGAAACTTTTGCTGCGGTGCCCACTAATTCCTGCACCACATCGCCTAGTGCGCTGTAGGTAACGACGATTGATGGAGTCGCATCAGACGATGACGACTGAGCAGAGGAACAACTCGCCATCACAAAGCTCAGCACCGCCAGAGGAACGAACCGAGAGCGCTGCAGCATCATTTCAATATAATGAGAATGATTCCTATTTCCACTTTTCATGGTCGAGAAGCCATGTTTTGCGCTCAAGACCCCCTCCAAAGCCAGTTAATGAACCATTTGCGCCCACCACTCGGTGGCACGGCAAAACAATGGCCACCGGGTTACGGCCATTTGCCCCGCCCACGGCACGCACGGCTGCGGGGCGACCCACCCATTTCGCCTGTTGGCCATAAGAGGTGGTTTCTCCATAGGAAATACGTGCCAGCGACCTCCACACATCAACTTGAAATGGAGTGCCGTAGAGGTCGAGCATCACTGCGAATTCGGTGCGCTGACGGGTGAAATACTCGCCGAGTTGTTGCTCAGCCGTTTCCACAAAGCGAGCAGCCTGTTCACACTCTTGCGCCGAGAAACTTGTGGCAACAACAAAACGCTCCACGATGTCGTTTTCAAATTGCACCCCAGTGAGGCCCTGCGGAGATGCACTGAGAGTCAATTCCCCAACGGGTGAAGGAATACGCCTCACCGCGGCAACGAGAACAGACTTCACCACCAGTTTCTATCATGGCAAAGCCCATCTCTCTACGAGACACACATCAGTTGTAGTGTGCAAGGGTTATGACAACACACTCCCCCGACGCCGACGGCGCATACTCTCGCCGCCAAATCCTCATTATCTTCTCTGGCCTCATGGCAGGAATGAGCCTTGCTTCGCTCGATGGCACCGCAGTGAATACCGCGCTTGCCACCATGGTTGCCGACCTCGGTGGCTTGGGTGCTTATGCCTGGGTCGGTACGTCGTACTTACTCACGTCCACCGTTGCTAACGCACTGTTTGGCAAATTAAGCGACATCTACGGTCGCAAGCGCCTCTTTCAAATTGCAATTATTACTTTTCTTGTGGGTTCAATTGGTTGCGGGCTTGCACAGACGATGTTGTCTCTCATCATTTCTCGCGGAGTTCAAGGAATTGGTGGCGGCGGGCTGATGTCAATGGCGTTCGTCATCATTGGTGATGTTGTTCCACCGCGCGAACGTGGACGCTACGTGGGCCTCATTACCAGTGTGTTCGCTGTGGGCAGCGTGGTTGGCCCACTGATGGGCGGATTTTTTGCCGAACAGCTGAGTTGGCGCTGGATCTTTTCCGTCAACATTCCTATTGGTCTGGTTGCTCTTGTCATTACTTCTCGCGCATTGCGCATGCCGGTTGTGCGACTCGACAGACGTGTTGACTTCCTTGGCGCAGCACTGCTCACCAGCTCTGTTACTTGTCTCATTTTGTTCTTGTCGTGGTCGTCGCAAGATTATGGCTGGGGTGCAACTCTTTCGGTTGTTCTCGCAATTGCCGCAGGGGTACTTGCTGTTGGTTTTGTGCAATGGGAAAAAAGAGCCCAAGAACCCATCATGCCTTTGCATTTATTCCGCATCGATGTACTGCGTGTCACGATTCCACTCGTCACTTTTGCCGGTGTCATTATTTACGGCGCGAATGCATTCATTCCGCTCTACCTGCAAGCAATCACTGGTTTCTCACCCACTAACTCTGGTTTGCTGCTCATACCCATCATGGCTGGCGTCACGCTCATGAGCGTTTCCACCGGGCGCCGCATGGCAATTACGGGTAAGTACAAACATTGGCCAGTCTTTGGTGCAGCATCACTCAGCCTTGGCATGGTGCTTTTATCTCAAATGTCGCACACTGGTCTCGGTCTCACGTCAGCACTCATCGGCATGTTCTGCGTTGGAGTTGGTATTGGCAGCATCATGCCAACGGCAACGTTGGCCACTCAAAATGCAGTGGAATGGAGCGACCTTGGTGTGGCTAGTTCTGTTATTACGTTCTTTCGCACGCTTGGCGGAGTAATTGGCCTTGCCGCATTCGGAGCACTACTCAACTCGCATGTTGCAGGAAAAGTTGATGAAAAATATCTTCAAGCACCACGGCAAATCAAACATCTGAAAGAACCTATTCGCGGTGAAGTACTGCGTGTTCTGGGAGATGGCATTACTAACTTGTATCGCATTGCAATACCGATAGCCATCGTGGTTCTCGTTATTGCCACTCGCCTCCCAGAACGCCCGCTTCGGAAAACCTCTGGCATGGCCGAGAGCACCATCATCGAATAATTATTCGCCGGCGGCCTTTGGCTCCTTTGGCAAACCAAGCACTCGTTCACCCACAATGTTGCGCTGAATTTGGCTGGTACCGCCCCAAATAGTTTCGGAACGTGAAAAGAAGAACGACGACATCATGGGGCTCACGGGATAACCCGCGCGGCGCTTGTCGCGCGAAGTTCCTGGCCATGAACCAATGTCGGAACCAGCGTCAACCAACATTGCTTCTGCACCAAAAATGTCGAGCGCAAGTTCCAATGCTGTTTTATGCATCTCTGACCAAAACATTTTGTTCGATGCGCCGAGTGCCGCAACGCTGAGATCTTTTGTTTTATTCACGGTGGCTGTGAGCGAACGCAAACCATTAATGCGAAGAATTTGAATTTTGGTGTAGTAGGTCATGAGGCGTTGACGAATCATCGGGTCGTCAATAATGCCGCGGCGCTTTGCTGTTGCCACCATCAACTTGTATTCCTCTTCAAAGCGGCGATAGCCAGTGGTGGCACTCATGCCGCGCTCGAAGGCAAGCGTGCTGTTTGCTACTTGCCAACCGTTATTTACACCACCAACAACGTTGTCTTTCGGGCAACGTGCATCGGTGAAAAACACTTCACAAAACTCTGCAGTGCCATCGGGCTGCACAATGCCACGCACTTCAACACCTGGCTGTTTCATTGGCACCAATAAGTAGGAAATGCCTTTATGTTTTGGCGAATTGGGGTCGGTACGGGTGAGCAAGAAGCAATAATCGGCATGGTGACCTTGTGTGGTCCATACCTTTTGACCGTTAATGACCCACTCATCGCCATCGAGCACTGCAGTTGTTTTCAAACTTGCCAAGTCGCTACCGCTGTTTGGCTCGCTGAAGCCCTGGCACCAGCGAGACTGGCCGCGCAGAATTTTGGGCAAGAAATCTTTCTTCTGCTCTTCTGTTCCCCACTGCAAAATGGTTGGGCCAACAAGAGTGTCACCAAAGAAGTCGGCACGCATTGGAGCCTTTGCGTTGGCGAACTCTTCGGCAAGCACAACACCTTCCATCACGCTCAAACCGCGGCCGCCGTACTCCACTGGCCATGTGGCGCAGATCCATCCACCGCCATACAACTTTGCGGGCCACGACTCATTGAAGGCTTTGCGGTCTTCGGGCGACATTTCAAAGCCTGCGTCGAACCACCCCGCGGGGAGGTTCTCTTTCAACCAGGTGCGGATTTCTCCACGAAACTTTTCGGCAGCGGCGGGGTAAGTCAATTCCATCCCCCCATCATTACCCACGGGTAGCGGTTTTGCGAAGTGCATCGGAATTTACGCAGTTGTCACAATTGGCACACATTGCCGAGACACTCACTTTGTACGTTTTCATCATGAGTTCAGCCGCTTCAGTGCCTTCCCCTTCGCTGAGTGCGCTTTCCGAGGCAGATCTCGCCGTTTTACGTGTGCTCATCGATAGAACCGGAAAAATCACCAGTCGTGAAGACCTCAATAAGTTGGCTGGGCTCAGCGGCTCTCAACGGCGCTGCGAAGCGGTGCTCGTCAATTTGCGTAAAGCGCTCGGAGAGGGAGCCATCGTTACCATTCGCCGTCGGGGCTGGATGCTCGACAATTCAGTGGCGGCAGTAGCAATCGCTCTGATTAACTCTTTGTAGCCATGTTTGCTTCTAGCGCTTCTTCATCGCTCGACATTGGCCGTCTTCTCTTTGAGCTCGCCATCATCTTGTGTGGGGCAAAGGTTGTTGCTGAAATTGCTGAGCGCTGTGGAGTGCCCGCGGTGCTCGGTGAAATTCTTGCTGGTGTTCTCATTGGCCCGTCGGCGCTTGGGTGGGTTGGCCGCTCTGACACCTTGTTTGTTCTTGCCGAACTCGGAGCAATTTTATTGCTGCTTCAAGTGGGTATGGAAATGGACTTGAAGGAATTACGCACCGTCGGAGGAGCAGCGCTGAGTGTTGCAGTAATCGGTGTCATCTTGCCAATGTTTTTTGGAGCACTCGGTGGCATCGCCATGGGCCAGGAAATGCGCACTGCAATTTTTATAGGATCCACTCTCACCGCAACAAGTGTTGGCATTACCGCACGTGTATTTGGCGACCTCCGAGCGTTGTCAACAAAAGAGGCACGCATCGTGTTGGGCGCAGCGGTGGCCGACGACGTACTTGGCCTCATTATTCTCACCGTTGTTTCACGGGTCGTGGAAAAAGGGTCCATTGGCATTGGAACCATCGCATCTACCACTGGTTTAGCAATTGCATTTCTTGCCATCAGCGGTTTTGTGGGCTTCACCGCTCTTCCCAAAATCATGGGAACGGTGCTGAAACGAGCAAGTTCTCCAGCTGCTGCATCAGTGATTGCATTGGGTATCACTTTGGGCTTTGCTAGCGCGGCAGAATCTGCTCATTTAGCCCCCATTATTGGAGCCTTTGTGGCGGGCACTGCACTTGGCCGTTCACCTGGGCACGAGCGTGTAGCACGCGACATGTCGGCACTTGCTTCTGTGTTTGTGCCCATCTTCTTTTTGCAAATTGGCATCGACACCGACATTGCGGCACTTGTTCGACCAAAAGCTCTCGGCATTGCTGCAGTACTTGTTGTCATTGCTGTTGCCACAAAAGTTGTAGCTGGCTATGCAGCACGTTCAACGGGAGCCGACACACTGCTCGTGGGGCTTGGAATGATTCCTCGCGGCGAAGTAGGCCTCATCTTTGCCACCATTGGCCTCAGCGTTGGTGTATTTGATGACGATATTCATGCGGCACTTGTGCTCGTAGTGCTCATTACAACGGTTATTACTCCTGCTCTTTTGCGTTGGCGGTTGAATCAAGGTGAAGCGTCTGAGATTGATCTCGATATTTCTGCTGAAAGCGAACCCGCCAATGGTTGGCTCGTTACTCGCGACGGCTCTATTGCACTTGCCGCTACACCGCCGACTTCAGCAAGCGCTGTTGTTTTATTGCAAGCTGCTGCGATGGCCACCGACAACAAGCCAGGCGAAGAACTCATGGAATGGGTGGCCGAACGCCGCACGCGCGACTTGCAGTGGAGCCGTGAAGCCACCACTCATCTCTTGCAACTGCTTCGTGTTGGCACACCACGCTCGTGGAGACTCATTGAAATATCTGGACTTTTCGAACGCGCGATCCCCGAACTAGCTGCCGCTATCAAGCACCGCACGAGCGATGCTTCTGAACTCGACCCAACACACTCGTTACGGTTCCCCACAGTTGAAGCACTGCGCGAGGCAACTTCGGTAGCGAGTTCACAAAGCGACTCACTCCTTCTTGCGGCATTTTTGGCAGATATCAATGACGGGGAAATGCCTATCAATCTCATCTTGCAAAAACTCGACCTCGATATTTTGTTCGCCAAAGAAGTGGAAGACCTTCTCAACGGGGCAACTCTCTTGCGTGCAGGCGTAGAGCGTGAACCGCACCGCGCCGATGAACGCCTCATTCGCGATATTGCACACGGTTTAAAGCGGCCAGGCATTGTGGAGCGCAGTCGGTTACTTGCCGATGCATTAGGCGGCCTTGAACCATGGCAACACGCCGCAATGATCGACATCACTACTGGCGTACAAGGCGTACTCGCACATCCCGAATTATTAAGTGGTGAAAACGATTCACTCGCCGACCTGCGTCGCCGACAAACAAGCGAACTCACCAACGACGAAGCCCTACTCGACCGCATTGTTCATGCTCCCACCACCTACGTATTGGCACATGACCCAGCAGAGTTGCTCGAACACGCACGGCTCATTGAACCCGCACCACATGGGCGAAAAGTACGTGTCACTGTGCAACCCACGCGAGTTCCTGGCCAATACATCTTGAATGCGGCGTGCCGTAACCGACGTGGTTTGCTTTCACGGCTCTCGGGTGTTCTTGCCGACGAAGGAATTTCTGTTGTGGCTGCAAGCTTGGCAACGTGGCCCGACAACTCGGTTCTCGACACATTTGTTGTTGAAGCTCCGCACCCACCCGACCCGGTTCATGTTTCGCGATTGTTCTCACAGTCAATGAAGGGGCGCCTGCGCCCACGAAAACTCGCCTTAGCTGCACCTCAAGTGGCGCTCGATAACTCCATTCATCCATGGCACTCGGTGCTACGCATCAGTGGCCCCGACCAACTTGGTCTCTTGTCGGCAATTAGCTATGCCCTCAGCAATGCTGGCGTTCAGGTTCACCATGCAGTGGTGCAAACCAAAGACGGTTTCGTCGATGATGAATTTGAAATTTCCGACCGCGTGGGTCACAAAATTGGCGATGATCGTGCCGATGCAGTGCGCAAAGTCTTAAATCGCCTGAAGTAACACACCGTTAACACAACAACAATGACGCCATATTCCCGAAACATTGGGGCGACAGTTGTGAAATCTGCACCCCGTATGTTCTTCTCAAGAAGTGACCCCACTCATGAGAAAGGAACGCAGTGAAACTCATCACCGCAATCGTGAAGCCATTCAAGCTTGACGACGTGAAAGACGCACTGAAGGCAATCGGCATCCAAGGGATGACCGTGTCTGAAGTACGCGGCTTTGGTCGCCAGGGAGGACACAGCGAAACATATCGCGGTGCCGAATACACCATCGAGTTCGTACCCAAGGTACGCCTGGAGCTCGTCATTGAAGACAACGACGTCGACAATGTTATTTCTGCAATACGTACTGCAGCTAACACTGGAAAAATTGGAGACGGAAAGGTATGGATCACAAGTGTTGAACGACTCATTCGCATTCGAACCGGAGAAGAGGGCCGCGATGCAATCTAAAACTTCATCAACATCAAGTCGCTGGCTAAAGCGCATCTTGGTAGGAACAACAGTTTCTACTGGTGCACTCATTTTGGCTGGTGGCATCACTGCAATGGCTACCGACAACTTCGACGCTGAAAAAGCTGTCACCACTCTTGGTCAGCAAACCAGCTTGCTCTGGATTGTCATCGGTGCCGCATTAGTCATTTTCATGCAGGCAGGTTTTGCTCTTGTAGAAACCGGTTTCTGCCGCGCAAAACACGCTGCACACGTTGTAAGCACCAACTTCGCCATCTTCGGACTCGGCTTTGTTGGCTTCTTCTTCATTGGCTTCCCACTTGCCTTTGGTGGCTTCTCCTACTCGGCATTCGGCATGGATGCACCTGTAGGCAGTGCTCTGATCGGTAGTGGCAACTGGGTCTTTTTGTGGAAGGGCGGCTGGGCACTTTCTGGTGGCGGAATGACACCTGCAGTACTTGGATTCTTCCTCTACATGGTGGCTTTCATGGACACAGTTGCAACTATTCCAACAGGCTCAATGGCTGAACGTTGGAAGTGGAACTCATTCGTTGTTTGGGGCCTCTTCTGTGGCGCTGTGTACTACCCACTTTTTGCAGCATGGACATGGGGCGGCGGCTTCCTTGCCAAAACATGGGACACCATGTCACTGGGTGCGGGTTACGTCGACTTCGCAGGTTCCGGTGTTGTTCACGCAGTAGGTGGCTTTGCCGCTCTGGCTGGTGCAATTGTTCTTGGCCCACGCATTGGAAAATTTGGTGCCGATGGAAAGCCTCGCGCAATTCCTGGTCACCACATCCCGATGGCGATGCTTGGAACATTCATCTTGTTGTTCGGTTGGTTCGGCTTTAACGCTGCATCAACATTTGCATCAACCGATGTTCAGTTCGCAACTGTTGCCACCAACACGGCAATTGCTGCAGCTTTTGGTGCGGTCGTTGCGATGTTCTGGATCACCAAGCGCACTGGCAAACCAGACCCAGGCATGATGGTGAACGGCATGCTCGCCGGCCTCGTAGCAATTACTGCACCTTGCGCATTCGTTGCCCCTTGGGCAGCAGCTGTTATTGGTGGAGTTGCAGCCATCTTGGCCATTGAGTCGGTGTTCTTCGTAGAACGCAAACTGAAAGTCGATGACCCAGTAGGTGCAATTTCAGTACACGGTGTGTGCGGAATCTTCGGCGTACTTGCAGTCGGCATCTTTGCTAACGGCAGCTACGGCGCTGGCTGGAACGGATCTGCTTCAACTGGTGTCGCAGGAATCATCAAAGGCGACTGGGGTCAATTTGGAGCACAGGCACTTGGTGCTGGTGTCATCGTGACTGTCATCTTCGGTGTTGCCTTCTCGTTCTTCAAGATTCAAAATGCACTCACTAAGGGTGGCATTCGTTCTAAAGAAGAAGATGAAATCATGGGTCTTGACCTCCCCGAAATGGGAGTTGCTGCGTACCCAGAGTTCAGCCTTCAGCGTTAAATCGTGAAACGCCCCTGAGCGACTCGTTTTACCCTTTTCGAGTCATTCAGTTCACAGAAAAAGCCCCACCGTTCGCGGTGGGGCTTTTTCCTTTCACAAGCACGAAACACTCCCGTAACAGTTCCTTCATAGTTTTGATGTCTATGACAATTGATAGTGGCGCAACAGCTTGGGTTCTTGTTTCAGCGGCATTGGTGCTCTTTATGACACCTGGTCTTGCCTTCTTTTATGGAGGTATGGTTCGTTCGAAAAACGTTCTCGGCATGCTCATGCAAAACATCTTTGCTATGGGCCTCATCACCATTTTGTGGGCAGCCGTAGGTTTTAGTCTCGCTTTCGGTGGCAGCGGAAAGTATTTCGGAAACTTCGATTTTTTCTTTTTAAAAGACGTCGCAAATATCCCAGCGCTACCTGGCTATGTGGGTGACTTTGCCCTCATCATTCCTCCACTTGCTTTTGTCGCATATCAAATGATGTTCGCAATCATTACCCCCGCGCTCATCACTGGTGCAACTGCCGACCGCATGAAGTTCAGTGCCTATTGCATCCTCATTGGCGTGTGGGCCATCGTTGTGTACCCCACTGTTGCTCACTGGGTGTTTAGCCCCAATGGTTGGTTGTTCCAAAAAGGTGCGCTCGACTTTGCTGGTGGAGCAGTTGTTCACATCAACGCGGGTGCCGCTGCACTTGCTGTTGTATTAGTTCTCGGCAAACGTCGTGGCTGGCCGCGCGAAGCAATGCCACCGCACAACTTGCCTTTCACTGTTTTGGGAACAGGTATTTTGTGGTTCGGCTGGTTTGGTTTTAACGCTGGTTCAGCTCTTGCAGCAAACGGTCTTGCGGCGCAGGCGCTCATCAACACCCAACTTGCAGCAGCAAGCGGAATGATTGCCTGGCTCATCATTGAAAAAATCAAAGCAGGACATGCAACCACTCTTGGCGCAGCCTCTGGTGCTGTTGCAGGTTTAGTAGCCATCACCCCATGTGCCGGTTTTGTTGGTGGTGCAGCACCAATTCTCATTGGGTTCATCACCGGCATTGTTTGCTACCTCTGTCTCACGCTGAAAACAAAGTTTGGTTTCGACGACAGCCTCGATGTCATTGCAGTACACCTTGTGGGTGGACTTTTAGGTTCACTCCTTCTTGGACTGTTTGCCGACAAGGCCATTAATGCTCTTGGTGCCGACGGGCTCTTCTTTGGCGGTGGAGCCAGCCTCCTGGGCAAACAAGCTCTTGCCTCGGCAGCCACATTCGCTTTCTCTTTCATCGTCACTTACATCGTGGCCAAGGTTCTTGACGGCACCATTGGCATTCGCGTGTCCCCTGAACATGAACTCATGGGGCTCGACCAAAGTCAGCACGCAGAGACCGCCTACCAGGCATAGGATTGCCCCATGAAGCTCATCACAGCCGTCATTAAACCCTTCAAGCTCGACGACGTTAAAGAGGCCCTGAAGGCAGCGGGCGTCCAAGGAATGACTGTTGGTGAAGTGCGCGGTTTCGGGCGTCAAGGTGGCCATACCGAGACCTATCGCGGAGCTGAATACAACATCGATTTCGTCCCCAAAGTGCGTATGGAGATGGTGGTTCACGATGATGATGTGGAAAAAACCATCGCAGCGCTGCGTACAGCGGCCTCCACAGGCAAAATTGGCGACGGCAAGATCTGGGTCACCAATGCCGAGCGAATCATTCGTATTCGCACAGGAGAAGAAGGTAGCGACGCTCTGTAGGTAGTGTCGTAGCCATGACTACGACAGAATCTGCACCTGCAAGCACCACCCGCTGGACAGCCCAGTGGAAAGAACTTTACGAAGAGGTCATCACCACCGGCCTCTGCACCGGTTGTGCAGGTTGTGTTGTTACATGCCCACACGACGTCATTGGTTACGAACACGAAGAAGGCAAGTACAAGCCATTCCACATTGAGGAAGAACTTGGCCTCGACAATTGCACGCACGGTGAAAAAGGTTGCACCACTTGCACACGTGCATGCCCACGCTTTCGCCAGTGGGAACCCGCCGCCGACATGCACCTCTTTGGTCGCGTTCGCGAACCAAATGAAATGGCCGGCATCTGGCGCCAACTACTGCTCACCCGTGCTTCTGATAAAACACAACACGACCGCGGTCAAGACGGTGGCTTTGTTACTGCCATGCTCACGTGGCTCTTGAAGAACGACTACATCGAAGGCGCAATGGTAAGTGGTGTTGAACCCGACGACGCATGGAAAGCCAAGCCCGTACTTGTACGCACTGCCGATGAAGTGCTCGCTACTGCTGGAAGCCGGTACACCTATTGCGCAAACCCACTTGCGTTGAAAGAAGCCAAAGAACTTGGCTTAACCAAGCTCGCTCTTGTGGGCATGGGCTGCCAAACCTCTTCTCCCCCAGTGATGTGGGATCGCAAAGCAGGAAAAGTAGGCAAGCCTTTCGTGTTCAACATTGGTCTTTTGTGCTCAAAAACCTTTGACGATGCAATTTTCCCCGAACTCTTTGAAGCAAAGTACGGCTTGAAAAAAGCCGACATGGTGAAGATGAACATCAAAGGTGCATTCCAAATTTGGATGAAAGATGGTTCGTTCCATGAAATCAATTTGAAGGAATGCCATCAGTGGACTCGCGAAGGGTGCAAAAACTGCCCCGACTTCGCTGCTGAGCATTCCGACATCGCCACCGGTGGTATTGGAAAAGACAACGACTGGACCCTCACCATTGTGCGCACCGAACTTGGCGAGGAAGTCATCACTCGCATGATCGCCGACGGCGTCATTGAAGCTCGCCCCGCACAAGAAGACGAAGTGGCAATGAAACTTCTGCGCACACTTTCCATTGTGAGTCGTCGTCGCTGGCCACAATGGGCCGACGGTGCCCCTGCAGTGGGCGTGCCTGAACCCAAGAAGAAGGCTGACGGAACCGCCCCTGCGGCGCACTAAGTTGTAGGGATGCCTTTGCATCCTCAGTCACAATTCATTATCAATTTCATGGGCTCACTTGGCGATAAGCCATTTGAAGAAGACACGCCACAAAACGCGCGCGATATTCGTAATGCGCGCACCACCCCGTCAACCCTGCCCATCTTTGAAACAAAAGATATTGATGCTGGTGGCGTGCCCGCACGTTTATACAAGCCGAACAACAACACCAATCTCCCTTTGCTCGTGTACTACCACGGTGGTGGCTGGGTGCTCGGCAATGTCGACTCACACGATGGCGTCTGCCGTGCGCTTGCCATGCAAAGTGAATGCGCAGTGCTCTCGGTGGAATACCGACTCGCTCCAGAGTTTCCTTTCCCCATTCCCCTCACCGACAGTGTGACGGCCACTCGTTGGGCCTACGACAACGCAGCATCCATCGGATGTGACGCCACGCGCATTGCCGTAGGCGGTGACTCTGCTGGCGGAAACTTTGCAGCCATCATTGCCAACATGCAGGTCATTCCATGCGTATACCAACTGCTCATTTACCCGGTCACCGATTGCCAACTAGGTCACCCGAGCCATCAAGAGAACAAAGATGGCCCGTTCCTCACACATGCCGGCATGAAGTGGTTCGTGAAGCACTATCTCAGTGGCGACCAAGGAACCACCACCGACCCACGTGTTTCACCGTTGCTCGATACTGATGAAGTTCTAGCTGCTGCTCCTCCCGCATTTGTCATTACAGCCGAATTCGACCCGTTGCGTGATGAAGGCGAGGCATATGCCAAGCGTCTTGCCGCACTCGGCGTTGCTGTGTCGCATGTGCGGTGGTCGAGCCAGTTTCATGGCTTTCTTTCCCTCGCCGATTTTCTTGACGATGGTAAAGCAGCACTGGCAGCATCGGCTGCAGCACTTCGCAGTGCGTTTACTCCTGCACTCCAATAGAGCACAGCTCACGCGCCCGCGCAAAAATATTGTCGAACATCGGCTCGGTGAGTTTACCGGTAAAGGTATTTTGCTGGCTGGGGTGAAGAGAACAGAGCAAGGTCCACTTGCCGTGTTGCACTTCAACACCATGGCCAAATTTTGGACGTGGACGAATATGTAAAAACTCTGTTGCAGCCTGATACGCAAATGCTCCAAGACATACCAACACATGCGCATTTTCTAAAGCAGCAAATTCACGCTCTAAAAATGGTCTGCATGTCACGCGCTCATCGGGGGTCGGAGCATTTGCTGGCGGCGCACATTTCACTGCTGCAGTAACCCAGGCATTACTGAGTGCTAATCCGTCGTCAATATGCTGCGACGTTGGTTGATTCGCAAAACCTGCTTTGTGCATTGCGCGGTATAACCAGTCGCCACTTTTATCGCCCGTAAACACACGACCCGTTCTGTTCGCGCCGTGCGCTGCAGGTGCAAGGCCGAGCACCAGAAGTTGCGCCTGTGTGTCGCCGAAGCCCGGCACTCCACGACCCCAGTATGTGTCGTCACGAAACATGGCTCGTTTTTCACGCGCAACATCTTCGCGCCATTCAACAAGCCGCGGGCAGGCACGACACAGTGCAACATCACGGCACACAGCGTCGAGTGGCGAGAGTTTTCGGGCGCCCATATGTACACAGTAGAGGCAGAACCGATAAGTTCGCAGGTGCTATGGCGTCAAAAAAAGCAACTCCTCATCACAAGCCCACCACATTGCTCCTCGTGCGTCACGGGCAAACTCCTACCACTGGGCAATCACTGCCCGGCCGTGCGCCTGGTCTACACCTCAGTGAAACCGGGCTCAAGCAAGCTGCCGAAGTTGCCGAGCGCCTCGCATCTTTTCCCAAAATCGATGCCATCTACTCTTCCCCCCTTGAACGCACTCGCGAGACCGCAGCACCACTTGCCAAGCAACGCAAGCAAAAGGTCATCATCGACAAAGGCCTCATTGAGTGTGACTTTGGCAAATGGACAGGTGGAAAGTTGAGCGACCTCATGAAACTTCCTGAATGGAAAACTGTGCAGAGTGCACCGAGTACTTTTCGTTTTCCCAACGGCGAAAGTTTTACGGAAATGCAAGTGCGTATTTCTACAGCACTCGACAACATTCGTTTGCGCCACCCTGGTGGCGTGGTGGTGTGCTTTTCTCACGCCGACCCCATTAAGGCCGCACTCGCTCATGCCATGGGCACGCACCTCGACCTCTTTCAGCGCATCGTCGTGAGCACGTGTTCTGTGAGCGCGCTTGCTTATGGTGGCGGCGCACCCATTGTTCTCACGGTGAACTCCACTGGTGGGTCGTTGTCTGAATTGGCCCCATCATGACCACCTATCGCGACTTCGACGACCCCGATGCATTCACAACCACAGCAATTGGTCGCCCGGGTGAACGTACGTTTCTCATTCAGGTCCGCGGCGAAGGCGAAACCATCACAGTGAAATGCGAGAAGTCACAGGTTGCCGCCATTGCACATTACGTGCGTGAGCTGCTCGCCGACCTTCCCGATAGCAAAGATGCACCACTCCCAGAAGCTTTGAGTGTCTCGCCCAATTCAGATGTTGCATTTATCGTTGGACCCATTGGCGTTGCCTACGACCGCGAACTCGACCGCATCGTCATTCACCTCGACGAGATGGTCGACCTCGATGAAGAAGGCGAACCGCTCGACGATGTTGTAGCGAGTCGCATTCGCGGTTTTCTCACCCGCGCCCAGGCGCTCGCCTTTTGCGATCATGCCGACAACGTGGTGGAAGCCGGGCGACCCAATTGCCGCTGGTGTGGGTTACCAATGAACGTCGACGGGCATCCTTGCCCACGAATGAATTAGTTCCTTCATGTCAGCAACTTCACGCGTTGCGCACAGCGACCCACTCGGTGTTCTCCATAACGGAACCATAGAAATTGTTGGTCGCATGCCCTACAGCAGCAATGCCACGTTTCTCGTGAAGATACTTGTAGACGAAGTGGAGCAGTGCCAAGCCATTTACAAACCACTCAAGGGCGAACGCCCCTTGTGGGACTTCGAGCCTGGTTTGTATCGCCGCGAAGTTGCGGCATATGAACTCTCTGAAGCATTGGGCTTCGACCTTGTTCCACCCACAGTGGTACGCGATGGCCCTTTTGGCGAAGGATCAGTGCAGTGGTTCATTGAAGCAAACCCCGAACTGCACTACTTCACCTTTATTGAAGACCACCCAGAGACGCATGACCAACTGCGACAAATGGCAATTTTCGACATAGTTGCTAACAACACCGACCGCAAAGGTGGCCATGTACTCCTCGATGAGGCAGGACACATTTGGGGTATCGACCACGGTGTTTGTTTTTCAGATGAATTCAAATTACGCACAGTCATTTGGGATTTCGCTACCGAAAAACTTACTGCAGAACATCTTTCTGCTCTGGAAAACATTGCTCAGCAGGTTCCGTTACGCGTAGCAACACTTCTCAGCGAAGAAGAGGTGACGGCACTGAAAGAACGTGTCGATTGGCTCCTCGAAAATAAAGTTTTACCGTACGACCCATCGGGAAGACGTGTTCCCTGGCCACTTCTGTGACAATCTGCAGTGATGAGCCAATACCTCGATGCGCTTGTTGACCGCGCCGACCTCGACGAAATTATTCGCGAGATCGATGCACTATGCGCGAAACGCGAATGGAATGAACTCGCCTCGTTGCGCAACAAGTGTGCGGCTGCAGTAAAAACGGGGCGTCAAGTGTGGCCCGCAGCCACGCTTGCTAATTATCGCCTCGCATTACATGCCGATGCCAAAAATGCTGCCGAGTCGTTACAACATCCCACCAGCACATTCAGTATCGGGCCACTCACCGAGGTCATTGCCCAAAGCCACACGTGGAACGAGTTGCAGAAGCACATCACCGACGCCCCCATGCGTGGCTTTGTTGCCTACGAACGCGCAATACGCGGCGACATCATTGAAAACGATGAAAGCCTGCAAGCAATTTTGGAAATCCCTCTTGCACTTGGCACGTGGGAACCATCGTATGAAGTGCCCTTTTATTCCGACAACGGCGTTGAAGCACCAACACCACTTCTCACTGCTGTTCCATTCAACAAAGTGAAATGTAATACCTCAGCACAACGTGACGACGACCCCGATATTGAACAAGCCGTGCGCGGCGTGGTAGAGGCATGGACTGCACAATCGAATGGTCGCGTTACTTTTGCCGCAGTATCTGGTGGCATCAGTTCCGCACTCGGCGCACTTGGGCTGAACGAAGCGTTCGTATGCCCACTTGAACCAACACAGGTGATGTCTCTCGTTGCATGGGCCGGCGCATCGGGTGGCGCACATGGGCGCAGGCGCGGCATGGCGCAAGGTCGCTTTAGTGCGTGGTGGCTTGCTACCGCATTTGCCGATGCGCTTGAGGAGTGGCCACTACGGCCCAACACTCTTCTTGCTGAAATGGAAGAGCTGCAATGGTTTACCTGGCGCGAGGAAGACCCGCTCCATGGATGGCAACTGCAACTTGCCGTGGAAGATCCATTTAACGATATGTCGTGGGCATTTTCTGCCCGCGACATATCGTCATGAATTATCGACCCTTCAAAGCCTCAATGAGCTTTGGCAATACTTTGTGCACGTCGCCAACAATGCCAAGGTCGGCAATGCCAAAGATAGGAGCTTCTTTGTCTTTGTTGATGGCGATGATGTTTTTTGCACCCTTCATGCCCACCATGTGCTGCGTTGCGCCAGAGATACCAGCAGCAATATAAACACTTGGCTTCACTACTTTGCCGGTTTGGCCCACTTGGTATGAGTAAGGAACCCAACCAGCATCGACAATGGCGCGTGATGCACCAGGTGCCCCCTTCAACAGCTTGGCAAGTTCTTCAATCATTGCGTACTTGTCGGCTTCACCAAGACCACGGCCACCCGAAACAACAATGTTTGCTTCATCGAGCTTTGGACCAGTGCTCTCTTCAACGTGCACTGCAGTTACCTTTGCGCCACCGGTTGCTCCGAGGTCGGGAACACTTGCAGCAGCAATAGCAGCAGGAGCGCCACCCGATGCTTCAGCTGCAAAGCTCTTTGGACGGAACGCGACGAGGTACGGGCCTTCGCCAGTGAACGTTGTCGTGACCAAAGTGTTGCCACCGAAAATAGGAGTAGTTGCATTCACTGAATCGCCGTCGACAGCAACGTCGATGGAGTTGGTGAGAACAGACTTGTTGAGCTTGACCGACAAGCGTGCCAACACGTCACGACCCTCGTAATTTTGTGGGAACAAAATGAGGTCGGGCTTGTCGCCACCATCGATGATTGCTTTCATTGCACCAGCCACAGCAACACCAGGAAGTTTTCCTGCAAGATCACCAGTGGCATACACCTTTGTTGCACCAAACTCACCAAGTTGTGCAGCAACACCAGAGGCGTCGCCACCAAGAACTGCAGTGACATTCGGTGAAAGAGAACGGGCCTTGGTGAGGAGCTCAAGAGTTCCTGTTGTTGCGGCACCGTTTGTTACCTGGGCAAAAACCCACACACTGTTAATAGCCATGATTTTTTCCTCAGATCACTTTCAGATTTTCTAGGAACGCAACGATCTTGCCGAACGACTCGCCGTCGTCTTCTACGATCTCGCCTGCTTGGCGAGCTTCTGCTTGAGCAACAAGCATGACTTTTTGTCCGGCGCCTGCCCAACCTGCTGGGGTGACACCAAGGTCGCTAGCAGTTACTTCTTCAACTGGCTTGCTCTTTGCAGCCATGATTCCTTTGAAACTTGGGTAACGCGGCTCTACTACACCAGCGGTCACGCTGATGAGTGCGGGCAACGCACACTCAACTTCGTCGTAACCCTCTTCGGTTTGACGATCGGCTTTCAATACACCGCCGTCAATTTTTACTTTCTTTGCGAAGGTAACTGAAGGGAGTCCGAGCACTTCTGCCATTTGTTCTGGAACAGTTCCGGTATAACCATCGGAAGATTCTGTAGCAGCAATGATGAGGTCGGCTCCGCCTAAACGTTGCGCTGCGGCAGCAAGAACTTTTGCAGTGGTGAGCGCATCGCTTCCTTGCAATGCTGGGTCGGAAACTAAAATTCCTTTTGCAGCACCCATGGCTAGCGCAGTACGCATGCCAGCGGTTTCACCGTTTGGTGCCATAGAGATAATGCTCACTTCTCCGCCACCAGCAGCATCGACAAGTTGCAATGCCATTTCTACGCCGTATGCGTCGGAGTCATCGAGGATAAGTTTGCCGTCTCGCTTCAGGGTGTTTGTTGCGCCATCTAAGGCTCCTGGCAAGGCGGGGTCGGGAATCTGCTTCACACAGACGATCACGTTCATGGCTTCTATTGTTACCGCTTGGTTCCGGTTCTGCCTAACCGGCGACAGAAACTGATACCGTTTCCTCGTTGTGCGTGTTCTTCTTGTAGTTAACTCCTTTGCGTCATCGGTCACAGCCCGCAATACGGTTGTGGTCCATCAGCACCTTGCCCGCCACCACACCGTGCAGGTAGTGGAAACCAACCGCCGCGGGCACGCCACACGCTTTGCCGAAGACGCCGCCCGTCGTGGGCTCGATTGCGTGGTGTCCTTTGGAGGCGACGGCACACTCAATGAGGTTGCCACAGGCATAGCAGGCTCGGAAACAGCCTTAGGAGTCCTTCCAGGGGGCTCTACCAACGTCTTTGCTCGCACACTTGGCATGTCGAATGACCCTGCCGAGGCAGTGCAACAACTGGCCTTGGCACTCGATACCGAAAGCATTGCCCCCATTGGTCTCGGCAAGGTCAATGGTAGGTATTTTTGTTTTCACACGGGGGTCGGATACGACGCAGCAGTTGTGCGCAATGTCGAGCGGCGTGCCGCATTAAAGCGTTGGCTTGGCCACCCATTATTCGTCGGGGCAGCACTCCACACGTGGGCCCTTGGCTACAGCCGCAAAGAGCCGCATTTTTCTGTTCAAGTTGGCGAAGAGCAACCCGTCGACGGATTTTTCAGCATTGTCATGAACACAAACCCGTACACATTTCTTGGCAAGAAGCCACTCAACTTGTCGCCACATGCCAACCTCGACACTGGCCTTTCTGTCGTGACCTTCACATCACTTTCGGCTCTCACATTGCTGGGGTCGCTCGGCAAAGCCATTCGCAGTGGTGGTGTTCCCGAGAGTAAACACGTCAAGATTCATGAAGATGTAAAAGTAATGAGCGTTACCAACGACAGGCCATTCCCGTTCCAACTCGACGGCGACTACCTTGGTGAAACAACAGAGTTGCGCTTCACCCATGAACCCCATGCAGTGCGCCTCGTGCAGCCACAACTCTCCTAAGCCCTAACGGCCAAGAACACGCAACGCCACATCGGGCACATTGGTGCAGATGGCATCAACTTTCCACAACACGAGTTCAGCCATGCGCACTTCATCGTCGCAGGTCCAGGTATTCACCTGTATTCCGTGCGAATGACACAGGTCAATGAGTTCCTGTGTTAACAGACCCACCCACGGGTGGAGCGCACTATGCCCACCACGAACAAGGCCATCAACAATGTTTTGTGCATCATTTGGAGCAACAATACTGGTGAGCCAAGCAGTGCGTAGTTGCGGCGCAATATTGTGCACTTTGTCAATAGTCTCTCGACGAAATGACGAGATGAGAAACCGTGAACTTTCATCGCGCACAACAAGCGCACGGGCAACCACTTCCGCGATGCTGTCGCTGCTATCAAAGTCGGGTTCGTTTTCATCATTTTTGATTTCTACATTCACCCACATTCCTACACACGCATCGAGTGCTTCATTCAAAGTAGGAATATGTTCGGGAAGCTCGCTGCGTTGCAACATACAAATATCTCGCCCATCGTCCAATCGTGGGTCGTGATGCACCACCAATTGGTGATCAGCGGTCAGCCGAACGTCGAGCTCTACCCCATCGGCCCCCATATCGCCAGCAGCGCGAAATGCCAACACTGTATTTTCACGCTCGGCTCGAGAGGCTCCACGGTGGGCCAAAACGAAGGTTTGAGAGCCAACTGTTACGGGAACAAAAATTTGATTCATAAATATCAAAGTACTGCTTGTGATTATCAAATTCCCGACGTAACGTGCCCGAGCCACATAGAACGTGTGGCGAATGAAATATTCACCCCGGGCGAGTACCGCCCCTTAGCAATTGCAGGAGATGAAGTGACCATCCTCGCTTCAAGCCTCGCGCTCGGAAGCGCCGACTACACGTGGCGTTCGAACGCGGTATGCCGTGACACTGACCCAGAGTTGTTCTTCCCTGTAGGAACTACAGGCCAAGCACTTCTCCAACTCAGCAAGGCAAAAGAAACCTGCGACCAATGCACCGTCAAAGTCGAGTGCTTGCAGTTCGCCATCGATACCAACCAAGACTCTGGTGTATGGGGCGGAACTTCAGAAGATGAGCGTCGTGCTATTCGCCGACAAATTGCTGCTCGTCATCGTTCCAGCATTGCTGGCTAAATCGCCGCAATAGGAACAACAAGTTCAATCATTGTTCCCATCGAGTTGCTCGGCAATTCCACATCTGCTTCTTCGTAATCTGCTGCGGTCGCAGAGCGCATGTCGATGGTGCCACCAAGCTCTGTGCTCACCAAGGTGCGAACAATCGACAGGCCTAAACCAGTTGCTTGACTGATATCGAAATTGGGGTCGAGACCCGCTCCGTCGTCGAGCACTCTCACGCACAGCCGAGTGCTTTCTTCACCTTGTGGCGACACTTCAACTTCTTGAGACAAATGCACCGAAACATTCCCGCCACGATGCGAGTTGCTCTCTTTAAAACCGTGGTCAACAGCATTTTGCAAAAGCTCTGTGAGCACCACCGATAACGGCGTTGCAATGGTTGCGGGCAAGCGCCCACCATCTCCATGAACGACAAATCGAATGGGTCGATCGGGTGATTGCAAACTTTCTTCAACGAGCCGTAGCAGCGGCCGCACAATTTCGATGAACGCAACATCTTCACCTGGCTCACGCGACAAGGTTTCATGCACTAAAGCAATAGTGCGAATACGTCGCACCGATTCATTCACGGCCGACTTCGCTTCGCCTTCTTCCAACCTGCGTGCCTGCAATCGCAATAACGATGAAATTGTTTGCAGGTTATTTTTTACGCGGTGGTGAATTTCACGAATTGTTGCATCTTTCGACAAAATCAAACGATCGCGGCGACGCAGTTCAGAAACATCACGCAACAAGAGAACTGCTCCCGTTGCACTATGCGACCCATCTTCGTGGTTCACATTGAGTAGCGGCATGCAGCGCGCGAGCAAGGTGACCTCGGATGTTTGGTCGAACTCTTCGACCACTGGTTCATGACGCTCAAATGCTTGCCGAACTGCACTATCGGTGAAACCGAGTTCTGCCAGAGTTTGACCCACACTGTTTGCGCCGATGCCCACCCTGTGCAATGCCGACACCGCATTCGGCGAGGCGTAACGCACGCGAGCCGCTTCATCAATGACCAACACTCCGTCGCCTACACGAGGGGCAACACTGGAGTCGGCTGCTTTTCCCGGAAAGGGGAAAAGGCCTTCTTTGATCATGAGTGAAAAACGGTCGAATATTTCCAGATACGTCCGCTCCAGTTCACCTGGCTGACGACTGCTGCGCGTTGACCATTCGCGGCTCAGAACCGCAATGGGGCGGCCATTAAAACGCACAGGAATGGCAAACATACGTGCTTGTTGTCCACCTTCCCCAAATGGAATTTCACCCTCGCTCCATTCACCGGTTGCATAGGCCTGTGCCAGTAACAACTCTTCGTCGTGGGCTGCCCACGTTGCAACGTGGTCGGCGATATACAAAGTTTGCCCCGTGGCTGCACGCACATGTGCTCCAACAATCCATTTGCCATTGCTTGCTGGCAGATACAAGAGCAAGTCGGCAAAACAAAAGTCGGCGAGCATCCCCCATTCAGAGATGAGGTTTTGCAAATGAACGATGTCTTCTTTTTCAAGAAGCGTATTTTGTCGAGCTAGGTCGCCGAGAGTTGCCATGGCACTGTGGCTTTAACCGCCGAAGCCCATGCGCTTATCGCTTTCCGGACTACCGAATTCAACGTAAGCAATTTTTGCACCAGGCACTGCAACTTCGCGGCCTTTTTTATCGGTGAGCCACAACACATCTGTCGCTCCCGAAATTGCGGCATCAACTGCAGTTTTAATTTTCTTTCGCGCCGCAGCATCGTCTTCCACCTCGAGTGTGATTTCACGAGGGCTTTGGGTAACTCCGATTCGAATGTCCATATGTGAACCCTACGAGATCTTGAGGGCAGAGCTAAAGATCTTCTTCGGTTTCAATTCGGTCGCAATGCGCTCAGCCATCTGGTGGAAGATCATTGCGGTCTCGCTTGTGGGGTCGACAGCGGTAATAGGGTGCCCATCGTCGCCACCTTCACGCAATGCGTTCATGAGGGGAATTTGCCCCAAAAGCGGCACATTCAACTCATCAGCAAGCTCTTGCCCGCCACCTGAGCCAAAAATCTCGTATTTTTTGCCATCGTCACCAGTGAACCACGACATATTTTCAATGACGCCACGAACGGTGAGATTCACTTTTTCTGCCATTGCCGCCGACAATCGTGCAACTTTTTGCGCTGCTGGTTGTGGAGTTGTGACGACATACACCTCGGCACGTGGCAAATACTGGCTCAGGCTGAGGGCAATGTCGCCCGTTCCTGGTGGCATGTCAACAAGCAAAAAGTCTGGTTCATCCCAATACACATCGGTGAGGAACTGTTCAAGTGCTTTGTGCAACATCGGACCACGCCATACCACTGCTTGTCCATCGGGGACAAAATATCCAATAGAGATACAACGCACGCCCCATGCTTCTGGCGGAAGGAGCATTTGGTCAATAGCAACTGGGTCGCGATCTGCACCCAACATACGAGGAATGGAAAAACCATAAATGTCGGCGTCAACAATTCCAACCGTGTGGCCGCGTGCGGCAAGCGCAACTGCCAAGTTTGTTGTCACACTGCTTTTTCCTACGCCACCTTTACCTGAGGAAATGAGGAGTGGTCGCGTTTTGGATCCGGGTTGAGCGAAAGGAATGGTGCGCCCCTCGGCATGCCCGTGCGCAGTTTGTGAACCAGCAGACGAAGCAGCATCACCGTGAACAATGCGACGAACATTTTCACGCTCTGCATCGGTCATCACTCCAAAGGTGAGATTCACATCACTTACTGATGGGTCGGCGCGTAAAGCACCATTCACACGATTAGTAATTTCATTGCGTAACGGACACCCCGCAATGGTGAGCACCACGGTGAGGGTCACAACACCTGATGCCGACACTTCGACGTCGCGCACCATGCCAAGATCAACAATGGAACGATGAAGTTCTGGGTCTTGTACAGGGCGAAGGGCTTCAATGACTTGCTCAACTGCAATGGGCATAAGGGTGACATCCGATTCAAGAAGGTGGATAAGAAATCTGCGCGGTAATTAGCACTATCGCCATAGGTACAATACCTCGCTGTAGAGTAATCAGGTAATGAGTGACCGCATGAATCGTGAGCAACAAATGTCACCTGGCTCTTTCACGGCCACCGTGAGTGCCATCACCTCTGCTTTTGGCGATCCCACTCGACGCGCCGTGTACCTCTATGTTCGCGAAAGCGACAATGGCGCAACTGCTGCGCAAGTGGCCGAGCATTTCAACTTGCACCCCAACGTTGCACGCCATCATCTCGACAAACTTTCTGTTGGTGGCTATGTAGAAGCATCCGTAGAAAAGCCCTACGGCGGTGGTGCTGGTCGCCCGTCGAAGCATTACCGCTGTGTTGGCCCGTCTCCGCTAGAAGCCCCCATTGTGCGCAGCGATGACCTCGTTTTGAGTTTGCTCGGTAATGCTCTTGAGCTTTTACCGCAGGCTGAGGCAGAAATCATGGCGGAAAAAGTTGGCGCACAATACGGACGCGTGCTTGCTACTGGTTTGAGTGGCGAAGATCTTGAACATGGCCAGCGCTCACTCAAAAGCGCATTACAGGCTGTTGCCGATGCACTCACTGCACACGGCTTTGCTGCCCATACCGATCATCGCAACAATCAGTTGCGCATTGTGAATAACCATTGCCCATTTGGCGATGTGGCAATTGAGCACCCCGTCATTTGTGCAGTCGACCGCGGAATGGTGAAAGGAATGCTCGGTGCGCTGTACGGCGAAACGAACCCCGAGCTTCAAGAGTCCATTCCACAAGGCGACACTTTCTGCGCCACCAGCGTTTAACGCAAGGGTTCTAGTCGCCCCAGAAACGCTGTTCTAAAAATGGGTCTCCGTACATGTTGTACCCATTGCGCTCCCAAAAACCTGGCGTATCGCCAACGCACGCTTCCATTCCACGCAACCACTTTGGTGATTTCCAAAAGTACAAGTGTGGAACGAGCAAACGTACAGGCCCGCCGTGAATGGGCTCGATATCTTCGCCTTCAAAGGCGTAGACCACGAGTGATTCCTCACGCAGCACATCTTCCATCGGAAGGTTTGCTGTGTAGCCCTGTTCTGCGTGACCCATGAAGTGTGTTGCATTGGCATGTACACCAGCACGCGCAAAAATATCTTTCACACGCACACCGGTCCAATGTGTGTCGAACTTCGACCACTTGGTGACGCAGTGAATATCTGTTTCTAAAGTAACGCTTGGCATTTCTTTGAGTTCATCAAAAGTCAAAGTGAATTCGTTGTCTACTGCACCAAAAACTCGCAGGCTCCACTCGTTGGGCGCATAGGTAGGAACATCACCAACATGCAGCACAGGGAAACGCTCGGTGAGGTACTGCCCCGGCGGCAAACGCGCAGGGTCTAAACCCAGTGCTTCTAGTTCTTGTCGATTACGTTCAAAGAATCCCACATACAGAGTCTCACTTAGTTGCATTCACTTCGGCAACTATTGAGTCAACAAATGTTTGTACTTCACTTGGCGGATTTGCCTCTTGACACTTCTTCAGTTCGGTTTTCGCCGTGGCGGTATCGGCCGCGAATCGGTAACTCACAATACCTAAAAAGCAATGTGCATCTGGGTATTCGGGGTCGATGAGCGTGGCTCTGCCCAGCCCCACAATGGCGGCCTGTACCGCTGCGGTACGAATGTCATCAGAAGCTTCTCGCGCCGTGAGCGCCAGCAACCACGACCTATAGGTGAGTGCTTCCACCTCATCGGGGCGAGTTTTCAGTACCTCGCTATACATTTTGATCGCCGCTATGGGGTCACTGAAGTTCAGTTGTCGGGCCTGGGCGAGCAAACCGGCCGTACTGTTCGGGCTTCCGCCCGACAATGTCTGACCAGGAAGCCGCTGACCCGACTGACGCGCAACAAGCACACCAAGACCAACAGCTATGAGCGCAACTGCCGTTAGTGAAAAAATGATCTTCTTCACATTACGGGTTCGGTTTACAGGAACAACTTCATCAACAACTTCGTTGGTCTCTGCACTTCGCAAGACATCGGCAGTGCGCTTCACATAACTACTCTTTAAATCTTCGTAATCAGCCTCTGAAATATCACCCGCTGCATATTCACGATCAAGGTCGTCTAACGACGTAAATAAAAAGTCACGCTCTTCGTTACTCATAAATACTCGTCATCAGTTACGTCATTCATTTTCCGCAAAGCAGATTCAACAATGGCAAAATCTTCTTCGGAAGCATTGAGCAATGCAGTATTTTTCCACCTTCTGAAAATGAGCCATAATCCACATAGACCACCGACAAGCGCCACAACAGGCAATATCCAAATCAAAGACTCAACGCCACTTGTTCGTGGCAACAAAACACTTCCCGGAAATCTTGTCTCGATAACTGCAACAATTTGATTATCGCTATTTTGTCCACTGGCAACTTCTCGGGCAATTTCGTTGCGAATAGCTTCTGCTGCCGGGGCACGACTCACATAAATACTTTCACCATTGCAGGTTGGGCACGCCAATTGCTGCGAGACGGCATCGATGCGGCCTTGCTGAGTTAATGGACCTTGACTACGTAAGGTACCAAACGCCAACAGACCAACAGTCAGTAAAAGCATCAAGATCCACACCGGCAATGAGTTCAGTTTTTTCATGACCCCGCCAACTCTCTGCGCAGTTCAGCCAACTTTGCCGACAAAAAATCGTTTGTCACTTCGCCAGCAATACGCAAGCGCACAAAACCCGATGGGTCAATGACCCATGACTCGGGAACTTTGGCAACGCCAAAGGCAACGGCAATCGCTCCATCTGGATCTTTCACCTTTGGCCAGTCTCCCCCATTTTTTTGGAAAAAAGCCTTAACTGCGTCATCGCTATCGTCGTTGACAACCGTGACCAGCTCGGCACCATTTTCTTGAGAAGACTGCGCCTTGTAAAAAGCAACGAGTTGCGGGTGTTCGGCCCGACACGGCACACAAGTGCTGTTAAAAAAGTTCAAAACCACCCATGAACCTTTGCGGCGAGCAAGGTCGAACGTTCCACCACCAACGAGCGGAGACGAAACAGCAGGTGCTGGGTTACCGAGTAGCGGCGTTGAGATTCCGCGTTCTCCCCGAGGCTTAGCGGTCACCAACAAAAGAAAGAAGGCCAGCACAACAACACCAGTAGCAATTGCGACATTGCGAGCAAGGCGCGATTTATGCATTTTGCTTATTTTCCAAAGGAATGCGAGCAGAGGTTGCATCGGTGGTTCGCCGGCGTCGTCGACCAGGGAACAAAGCAAGCAATGTGCCTGATGCCATCAGCGCGCCGCCAATCCATAGCCACATTACTAATGGCTTAATGAATACTTTGATGCGTGCTTCACCTGAATCACTTTTTACTGGTGGCTCGAGCGTGAGATACAAGTCGTAACGCCATGAAGACTTCACCGAAGGAGTACCGATGTTGTTTCCCATTTGTACGTACTTCGTTATGGCTGGCGCATAACTTTGCCCACCATCAATTTCGACTATCGCTTTCACTGCCGTCAGGCGATCAGTCTTTTCGTTCTCAAAACCCTTCAATTCGAAAACGTGTCCACCAAATTTTGCAGGTGTGTTCAACTTCAGCGAAAGCTCCTGTGAACGTGTATATGAATTCGATGCGGCAAGCGCAACAGCAATCAAAATGACGCCAATGTGCACCACCATTCCGCCGTTTGTGCGCCCCACGAGACCACGCCAACCTTGGCGTCGCGCCGCAAGTACCAATTGTCGCAGTGCAGCACCGCTTGCGAACCCGCCCAACGTAAATGTTAAAAGCGCGGCTAGCCCGTTAGCGCCTACGAGGAGCGACAGCACAAGTGCACCAATGCCGCACCAAGCAGGCCAAAAGAGCCGCTGGCGCAACACTTCCTCAGAAGCTTTGCGCCACGGCAACACAGGCGCAATAGACATCATGGCAAGCATGGCAATGCCAATTGGGGTGGAGAGCTGATTGAAAAATGGTTCGCCAACAACAATTTGCCGATTCTGCAATGCCTCAATAACGAGTGGGAACACGGTCCCTAAGAGAACGACAAAAGCAAATAATGCAAACAAAACATTGTTGGCAAGAAATGCACCCTCACGCGAAATGGGTGAATCGATACTTCCCGGCGACCGCAAAGAATCACCGCGCCACGCAATGAGCCACAACGAAACTGCAACAATCAGACCAAAGAAGACAATGAGGTATTTGCCAATATCGCTTTCGCTAAATGCATGAACGCTGTTCAACACACCAGATCGCGTGAGGAATGTTCCGAGAATGGTGAGGCTGAATGTGGCAAGAAGCAACGACAAGTTCCAGACACGCAACATCCCCCGCCGTTCTTGCACCATGACAGAGTGGATATATGCAGTTCCAGTAAGCCACGGCAAGAAACTGGCATTTTCTACTGGGTCCCATGCCCACACACCGCTCCAGCCGAGTACTTCATAACTCCACCAGCCGCCCAAGATGATGCCGAATGTTAAAAGCCCCCATGCACACAGCGTCCAACGCCGTGTTTCGACGAGCCAACCTTCACCTACACGCCCGGTAATGAGGGCCGCAATAGCAAACGCGAAGGGAATAGTGAACCCCACATAACCGAGATACAAAATCGGTGGATGAAACAACACCAAAATATGATTTTGCAATAGAGGGTTGGGCCCAGGTCCGTCGGTTACACCCGCAGCACCAACCCCAAAAGGATTGGCTGGAGCAAAGCTCAGCAAAAAGAAAAACGCAAGAACAATAAACATCACAGCCATTGCCCATGCAATAAGAGGGTCACCGAGTTGCTTGCGATAACGCCACACCACTGCCGACACCGACAACGCAAGTGCAAGTACCCACAACAAAATAGAACCCTCGAGTGCGCTCCAGACAGCCGCGAAGTTATACAGCGCAGGCGTAGAGCGAGAGCCATGATCTTGCACATATTTCAATGAAAAATCACGCGTGATCATGGCGTATTCCATTGCGGTCATGGCTGCGAATGCCGCAAATAAAACGAGTGCTGCAAACCGAGGGATGAGACGCGATGTGCGCACTTGCTCTTCGCGTACTGCTTCTCGTGCTGTGTAGATAGCAGCAATTGCGCCAAAGACTGATGCAATGATTCCTACCAGCAATGCCGCACGCCCCAGGGGCCCTGCTAGGCCTTGGTGAGCAGCTGCAACTACTTTGTCGGCAGTGAGCATGCAGCAGCCTGGGCTTTGTCTAAACGAGCTTTATTTTTAGCGGCATACGCGTTGGAGTGTTTCACTTCAATACGGTCACTCAAAAAAACACCATTCACCATGCGACCGTGGGCAACAATGGGAATGCACTCTTGGAATACACCACCAGGGTCGCCGTCGTAACGCACATCTAATGATTTTTTATTAAACGACATGGAAAATGTGGTCATTCCCTCTGCCTTTTTCAGACTGCCTTCATCAACGGCTCCTTGAACACGCAAACGGCGAGTACCTTCGCAGCCGCTGCGTACTCCCACCTCGTCCACGTTGCAGTAATAGTCGATAGCCGACGATAAAAACTTAGTTACCACAACTCCACCGAAGACAAGAATCACAACAAGTAGTAGTGCCGGTTTCCAACGACGTTTTTGTGTGCGCACAGAAGGCGCCGCGGGCACAGCCTCGCGTGGCGAGAGGTCGAGTGCATCGTCGTCTAACGCCACGGTTTGTCACCGTCGCTTATTGCGCTGTTGTACTTTCGTGCCTGGCGCAACATCCGCACTACATAAACACCTACTGCAACAAAGGTGACCACGTAACCGCCGACGATGAATTGAACATGGTCCATTAGTTGTTCTCATTTCGTCGTTCTTGTAGAGCTGCTTCCAAACCACCATCATCTATTGCATCGGCTAATGCGAGTACACGTTGGCGATGGAGAACCATCCAAGTAAACAACAGAGTAAAAACCCCTACTCCAAAGAGCAAAGTAAACAACATGAGGCCATCCATTGTGACATTGCCGTTGGGTCGCAATACCGAAGCTTTTTGATGCAATGAACGCCACAACACCACGCTGAAATGAACCAATGGAATTTCAAGTACCGCTAATAACGCCACAACACCACTGCGCTTGGCGCGCTGTTGATGACTTCCACCAAGGTCACGCACTGCCAAATATCCAACGTAAGTAATAAACAAAAATGCTGTTGTTGTAAGGCGCGGGTCCCACTGCCAATACGTTCCCCAAGTGAGTCGACCCCACAAACTGCCAGTGACCAAACTGAGACCCATAAAAATGACACCTACCTCTGCAGATGCACCAGCAATACGGTCGAAGGTCAGGGAATGTTGTTTGCCCCACATATACATCGCTGAAGTCAGGGCTGTCACGATAAATGCGAGATATGCCACCCACGCAGTTGGCACATGGATGTACATGAGGCGCACGGTGCTTCCCTGCACCACGTCTTCATCAGTGAAGAAGAGTCCGAGCAGAGTCAGTAAAACCATGCCCAAAAAGACAACAACTCCAAGCCCACGAGAAGCACGAGTGCCTGTGGGCGTACTAGTTGGCGAGGGGAAGGGGTGAATGCTGTTCATGTTGCTCTACGTGTTCTCTTCTGAAGTTAGTTGCTTTTCACTATCTCTCACTCTTCGGTGAGCACTCCAAAGGCAAGTGTTCCACCAAAACCGAAGAGCGCGCCAAATACTGCGAGTAATGCCACCCATGGCCAACCTTCGCCCAGCGAGGCACCACCCACCCCAAATGCCGACTCAGTGGCACGGGTGGCGCCAATGAGGACCGGCGCCACGGCGGGTAATAACAACAGTGGCAGGAGGGTTTCACGACCTTTTGCTGCCGCGCCTAAACCGCCGTACAACGCGCCCATTGCCGCTAGCCCAATATTGGCCAAAACACTTACTGTGACGAGAAGCACTACTCCACCCCACGACAAATGCACTTGATAGAGCACCAGTGCCAAAAGCACAAGCACACATTCAAAGAGTAACAACTGCGCAACTAGAGCCACCGATTTACCTATGAACACACCGGCCGATGGCACTCCAGCCACCTTGATTGCATCGAGCGCATTATCGGCAGACTCAATTGCAAAAGTGCGTTGCACAATAATTAAAGAAGTGAAGAGCACAGCTAGCCACACAAGTCCGGGGGCAACGCGTTGCAAAATACCGTCATTGTCGAGAGCAAAAGCAAAGAGCACCATCACAATTGCTGCAAAAGGTAACACCTGGTTCACCAGCACCTTGCTGCGCCACTCAATGCGCAAATCTTTCGAAGCTATGGTGCGCGCAACAGTCCACGTTGATGTGCTGTGCCGTTTCATTGCACACCTCGTTCAACAACAGCTCCACCAACAACCTCTATACGACGTGTAGCAAGTGCGCCAGCACGTTCTAGTTCATGTGAAGCAACGATGATTGTTGCTCCTGCAGTTGCCGCCTCGCGCAAAATAATGTCGATCTCATCTCTCCCCGCAGCGTCGAGCCCAGCATGTGGTTCATCGAGTAACCAGAGTGAAGCACGACGAATGACCAAGATGGCTAACGCTGTGCGCCGCCGCTGACCTGCAGACATTTTCGCAACGGGGGTATTGAGAAGACGTGAGTGCAGCCCCATACGTTGCGCCGACAACGCCATCTCTCGCGACGAGGCACCCACAATTGAGCCCCAAAATTGCAAATTTTCCTGTGCGGTGAGATCGAGATAGAGCCCATTTGCATGACCCAGCATTCCTACATGCAATTGAGCTTCTTTGCGCTGTGTTGCAAGATTAAAACCGAGTACTGAAGCTTCCCCACGCGCCAAAGGCAAAAGTCCTGCACATAATCGCAAGAGTGTTGTTTTACCGGCTCCATTTGCGCCGCTAATAAGTACTATTTCGCCTCTCTCCACAACAAGTGAAGCCTCAGCAAGTGCAGGAAATGACCCAAGTAGCACTACAGCGTTGCGCAGACGTACCGCTTCATCACCGCTGCTCATACCGAGACGCTACCTAGCGCCATGGCAGAGGGCAAACGCGCAACTAACGTAAAGCACGATGAACCTCAAAACCGCACGTGTCGTTGGCTTCATTGGTAAGACCTTCATCACTACCGGTCTGCTACTCCTTGGTCTTGTTATTTATCAACTCTGGGGAACCGGCATTGAAACTCGCCACACACAAAGTGCCCTTCGCCACGAATTCAATCGTGTCATTGCTGCAACCGAGGCCGCTGCGCCGGGACCACCCACATCAGGTTCGTCTACGTCACTTCCTCCCATCACCGATGCGCTTGCACTCCTTGAAATTCCCAGCGCAAGTATTTCTGGCATCGTGGTAGAAGGTGTCACGCCAAAAGACCTTCGTCGCGGCCCTGGCCACTTCCCGAAAACTCCCATGCCAGGTGAAATGGGAAATAGCGCAATTGCCGCACACCGCACTTCTTATGCTGCCCCATTTGGAAATCTCGACAAAGTGAAGATCAACGACATCATTAATGTCACCACAACAAAAGGAAAATTTGAATACACGGTGGTAGCAATTTCTGTCGTTTCGCCTAGTAAAACATCAATACTTGCCAACACTCCGAGCATTCCCACTCTCACACTCATTACTTGTCACCCACGCTTTAGCACCAGTAAACGTCTTGTTGTGCGTGCTGAACTTTCATCCACTTCTCTTTTCACTTCGTCAACCAGCACCACCACAGCTACAACTATCCCTCAGGCAGCACCAGACCCGCCACCCGCTATCACCCCCGTTGTGACGGCAAATGATTTTGGCGGATGGTTTTCCGATAGCGGTGCAATATTCCCGAGTATTTTCTGCGGTGCATTGCTCGTTGCTTTGGCTACCATCAGAAAGTTTTTATATCAACGAATAGCAAGCCGCGTTCCTTCGGGCATCACCGCAACTGCTACCACCTACGCAGTGCTTGCCATTCCATTTCTTGTCACGCTCTTTTATTTCTACCGATACATCAACTTGCTCTTACCTGCTGGGGCGTAACCCACTATTAGTTTCCCGTGAAACGAGCAGTTCGTTTTTCAAGAAATGCTGTTCGGCCTTCATGCGCGTCGGCGCTCGCCCAGGCCGCAGCACGTAACGATTCAAATTCAGCATCATTAACCATTTGTTCTGCAATGGCTTCTAGCCCTCGCTTATGCGCCGCAATAGTGAGAGGTGCCAAAGTAGCGAGATACCTTGCCCACTCCAATGCGTCGGAAAGCGTGCCGAGTTTGTGTACCGCGCCTTGAACATGAAGTTGCTCACCGCTATATGTACTTGTGCCGAGCAACATGTTGCGCGCAATAGCCCCACCACATTCTCGCGACACTCGCTCAATAGTCCATTGGTCAACAGACAGCCCCAGTTTTGCGGCCGGAACACCAAAGACGCTTGTTGGTGCAGCAACACGCAAGTCGCAGGCAACGGCGAGTTGTGTTCCCGCCCCTAACGCATGACCATGGATGGCAGCCATTGTGATGCACGGCAAAGAAGTAAACCCGCGCAAGGTCGCAGATAGTGCGCTACCGAACTCGGCGTCTTCCACTCCAGTGAGGTCGGCCCCGGCGCAAAACCCTGCACCTTCACCCGTCAGCACAAGCACTCGAGCTCTTCCCCGTGCCTCTTCTTGAAATTCCCGCATGAGCAGCAACGTGGCGTGATTCACCGCATTGCGCCGTTGCGGACGACGAATAGTGACCAAAGCGACGTCATCTTGCCACTCCAATGTGGCAGGAATGCCGTCTTTCTGAGTACCTTTTGTATTGCTCGCCTCTACCATTTGAGAAACCTTATGGCTTTCCCCCCACCAACTTCTGCATCAACCGACCCCGTGCGTGTTCGACGCCAGCAATTTGCCAAATACACATTGCTCGCCAACCGCGTCGGCTATTTGTTGTACGCCGCAGCTGTGACCGCTTTCGTATTGGCATTTGCCCTCAAATTTACTCCCACCATGGTCACCATCATTACGGTGTGTCTTGTGATCGGATCAATTTTATTGGCACCCTCCATCGTCCTTGGACACGGCATCAAGGCCGCCGAGCGAGAAGATCGTGAGAACGGCTTATGAGTATGACCACTCCAGCGCGCCTCACCGCCGCCGATCGACGTGAACAACTGTTGCAAGTTGCACTCACAGTTTTTGCACAGCGCGGATATCACACCACCTCAATGAACGACATCGCCGATGCTGCAGGCGTCACGAAACCAGTTTTGTATCAGCACTTCGACTCCAAGCGCGCGCTCTACACTGCAGTTCTCGATGCTGTTGGCAGCAACATGATCAGCGCTATTACTGAAGCAACAAAAAGTGTTCCCACCGGAAAAGCACAAACTGCTGCCGGAATGGTTGCGTACTTTGAGTGGCTCTCCAGTGACCCCAATGCGTTCTCGCTACTTTTTGGTGGGGGCACACGTCGCGATGAAGAATTCGCGATGGTGGCACGCAATGTGGAAAAGGCTGTGGCAGAACTCATTGCGCCCCTCATTGAAGCAGGCGTCGATGCCGACTACCAGCGCATGGTTGCACATGCTCTTATTGGCATGAGCGAAGGGGTTGCGCGTCACCTCATCCAACGCCAAGAACCCTTCGATGCACATACTGTTGGCGAACAACTTGCTTCGCTGGCGTGGGCTGGGCTGAGGGCAGTTGGGCGTAAGCCCGAGTAGGCTTGCCTTATGGCCTCACCAGGCGAACACCACCCAGCATTTGAAGAATACTGCGAATGCATTTACGAACTTCTTGAAGAAAACGTAGAAGTCATTCAGGCGCGCATCGTTGAACGCCTCCAGGTATCGCGTCCTTCCGTGTCAGAAATGATGAAGCGGATGGAGTCTGAAGGCCTCATTGCTCTTTCCGGATCCGCAATTGCGCTCACCGAGACCGGAGAAAAACTTGCGCTGCGCACGGTCCGACGCCATCGCATTGCAGAACGATTTCTCACCGACATTTTGGGTCTGTCATGGGCGCAAGCCCACCACGAAGCCGGGCGCTGGGAACACGTCATGTCAGCCGAAGTGGAAATGGCAATGGACCGCGTACTCGGCAACCCCACTACGTGTCCGCATGGCAACCCCATTCCCGGTTCGCAATACTTGGCAGCGTTGGTCATGCGATTGGTTGATGTTGCACCTGGTCGCGGCTTTACAGTCGACCGCATTCCCGAAGAACTCGAGTTCACTCCAGGTCTTTTAGAGTTTTTAGAAACCGCTGAAATTCATCCGGGTAAATCCGGCATGGTGTCTGCTACATCGCCCGATGGAAGCGTCACTGTGGAAATTGATGGCCAGCGTATTGGAGTTGGGCCTTTTGCTAGTGCCCGCATTTTGGTAACAGCACAGTGAAAAAAGTTATTGTCATTGGCCTCTGCGCCACAGCAATGTTGAGTAGTTGCGCTACCACCTACAACAAGGGTGCTTTTTCACCTGCGACAACTTCTCCTACAGCCTCCACTACAACCACCATCCCTCGCGGAACGGTGGAAGAGTTATTCGCTCAGATGCTGCGCACCGGAAAAGAACTTGGCAACGATGTGGCTCAGGGCAACAGTGCTTTAGCTCGCGCAAAGCTTTCCGACATCAAAGCCATTTGGATTGGTATTCAGCCACAAATTACTCAGGCCTCACAAGAACTCATCGCCGACACGCAACGCATGATCAATTTGTTTACAACTGCAGTAGAAAGCAAACGTCCGGCCGATGCCGATAAAGCGATGCGTTTTCTTCCGGGTCTTGTTACTTCATTAGTGGCGTAACTACACCATGCACGTCGGCAGTGGCCGATGATGCACAACAGTAAGACGTTGCGTGGGGCGCGTGAGTGCAACATACAAAGCGCGCAAGCCGAGGGTTTCAATCTCAACAATGTCTTGGGGTTCAACCACCACAACACCATCGAGCTCTAGACCCTTGACCAAACTCACTGGCACTACTGTGAGCCCCGTGTCGAGTGCCGTGTTTGCCGCTTTGCCATGGTTCATGCCGGCGGCAGTTAATGCATCAGACACCGCGGTCACCATGCTGTCGGGGCAAACAACAGCAACGTTTCCTGCAGGAAGTTCCGCAATGAGTGCCCGCGTCTCGGCGGTCACTGCAGTGAGCAGGCTGTCACCATTTTGTGCAGCATCAACAATGCGTGGGCCTGCATCACCTTCACGCACCGATTGCGGCGAACGTAAGCCAGGAGCCGCAGCGTGCATCACCTTGTCGGCAAGTTCCATAATTTGCGCCGGAATGCGATAACCCACGGAAAGACCCACCACACGCTGTTCTTTGCGGTCTGGTAAATGACGCAATACATCGGCCCACGACTCTGGCGCAAGCGCCCCTGTTGCTTGGGCCATATCGCCCACAATGGTCATGGAGCCATTCAGCGAACGCCGCGACACCATCTGCAACTGCATTGGCGTGAGGTCTTGCACTTCATCAATCACGATGTGACCATAAGTGCGGATTTCATCTGACTCGTCAATTTTTCCATTTTTACCGGGAAGTGGACCAAGGATTTCAAAGGCGTCATCGAGAACCGCTACGTCGTGTTCGCTAAACCGAGCTGACTCAATATCTTGCACCCGCTCGCGATACAGCGACGTGTATTCTTCCTCACTCAAAATATTTTCTGCAGCTAAGCGCAACAATGCTTTTGAACCGTAAAGATCATTGAGCAATTGCGCAGGCGTCAACAATGGCCACATACGTTCCATTGCAATACGGAATTCGGGTAATGGTCGTAACGACTCTTTCAACTCGGAGAGCGAAACACCCGGGTCGCGCCACGATGCACCTAAGGCCTGCAACACTTCTGTTTCCACCCATTTACGTGCGGCGTTGTGTCGCCGGAAGCGACGCCGGCCATTACGCACAATGTTGGTGGCATCTTGTGCACTTAAGCGCACGTAGCCAGACCTAAATGGCAGCTGCAAGTTCTCACGTAACGGACGCTCGCGGTCGGCAACAGCCTTAGTAATAACTTTCGACATCCGCAGGTCGCCTTTAACGCGTGCTGCACGCACGGAATCGCGAGCACCATAGGTAACACTTGGCACTAAATCGCTGAGCACTACTTGCAATACACCTGCTTCACCCAAGCTCGGCAAAACACGTTCGATATAACGCAGGAACACGCGGTTTGGCCCAATGACCAATACACCTTGATCTTCTAAAGGAAAGCGAAATGTGTAAAGCAAATACGCAGCGCGATGCAGTGCCACAACTGTTTTTCCTGTACCGGGCCCACCTTGCACCACTAACACACCCGCTTGTGGCGAGCGAATAATTTCGTCTTGCTCGCTTTGAATGGTGGCCACAATGTCGCCGAGTTGACCCGTGCGCCCACGTTGCAAAGCGGCGAGCAAAGTGCTGTAGCCACGCAAATGTGGTTGTGCAGAGTCACCTTCGGCAGTGAGCGAACCATCATCGCCAACACCAACATGACCTTGGCCGAAAAGTTCATCTTCAATACCAAGGAGCTCTTGACCATGTACCGAGAAATGCCGGCGCCGTGCCAGCCCCATGGTTTCGCGACCAGTTGCGCGGTAGAAAGGTTCAGCAACAGGTGCGCGCCAATCGACAACTACTGGTTCACGATTTTGGTCTGACACTGCCAGGCGTCCAATGTGAAAGCTCTCTACTGCTTCGGGACTTTCCGCAAAGCGGTCGATGCGCCCAAAGACCAAAGCGGCATCGCCCAGGTCGAGTGCCGTCAAACGATTCACGAGCGCCTCATCAAAAACATCGCGTTCATAGCGAGCCTGGAAGGTTCCACCGCGACCCGCCTCACTCAAGTCGCGCAGTTTCCAGGCGTCTGTTTTGCTCAACTCCAGGCACTCATAGGCATGGTCAATAAACGCCTGTTCTGTTGCGATATCGGGATGCTGTGCGCTCATAAAAGACCTGATTTTGGGGTGTTGAGAGCCTACCTGCCCAACTTCACACAATGACATTGACTATGAGACCTCAGTACATCGCCCCATTTCGGCAAAAAACGCTCTCCTTTTCTGCAATATGCTGGGCACACCTTTGTAGGGGAAGGGCTCATTTCTCTATGCGCTCACGCCTCCTCCTCCTTTGCTTATCTGCTTGCCTTCTTGGATTTGCCGCACCATCAGACATCGCATATGCCGTTGCGAGCGACATCGACGTCACGGGCAACGTTGTGGGCAACACCATCATTGCTGGGGTCACTTTTAACTCCGATAGCACATCCACAGAATCGCGTTGTACGTGGAATACCACCGTCATCTCCGATACCAAGTACGAACCATATTCATTTATGGTGCGTGATGGCATTACCTATCGTTGGTACGTCCGCACGTGTGCATCTGCCATTCCTGGCCAGCCCTACACGCTGACCTTCCATTGGATCCCAGTGATCTCTGAATCAACATTGGCTGAACAAGCATCTGCTCATTCCTGGAATACATTGCCGGTTCCTTTTGTGAATACCGCGCCACCCGCTCATCGCGCACTCGTCAAGTTGCCCATGTGGTGGTGGGTAACAACAAGTTCTTGGCGCACCATTTCTACGACTGCATGGATACCTACGCCGCGCGGAATAGTGACTGTTACTGTCACCGCAAAGCCGAACATACTTCTCGTGAACCCCGGTGATTCTTCGGCAACAAACAATGGAAAATTTACATGTGCTGGCCCTGGCAGAGCATGGCGCGAAAGCGACGGCGACGATGCAAAAAGTAATTGCATGTACAGCTATGAGCACAGTTCCTCGCGCAACACATTGAATGCAAGTGTCGCCATTCGGTGGTCTATTTCTTGGAAATCAAACCTCGGTAAAAGCGGAACTCTTCCTTCGGTGACAACAACTCGTCACCTTCCCGTCACCGTGGGAGAAATTCAGGCGCTGGTTACTGAATAATTACGCCGAGGCAATGGGTCGCACGGGGCGATGCCACACCGCTGAGTACGGAACCACGCAAATACTTGCGCCATCTTCACGCGAGCGCACCGTGGCATTTCCATCGGCAATCACCGTGTGGTCATCGAACTCTTCTCCCCCGCCAATGTGTGGTGGCCACAGCAAGGTTGCTTTCCCATTAACCGCCACGTTGTCGGCACTGCGCCTGCCGACCGCTGCCACCAAGGTATTTTCCTCGGACACAAAGGTCACTGCCCGCAGGTGCGCCTCACCCTCGGGGCTGACGGTAATGAGGTACCCAAAGGGTCTGCGGGACACTGCTTTTGCCAAGTTGGCTGGATCTATCGTCACACTCACGCTCTACAACCTATAGTGGCGCCGTGACTTCCTCCCGCGACCTCATCATTTTGGAACGCCGTTTTGTGAATGCCCTCGCCGCCACCAGCGACGAAGCCATCACCGCAGCGGCTCTAGCCCTCGAAGAAAACCTGCAAACAGTGCTCGCCCAAAGCGCCGGCCTGAGCGATGGCGCCTTCGACGACCCCGAGACCCTGGCAAGTGCCATTCGCGAAGGGTCCACACGACGTAAATGTGCTGGCGATGTATGTGTTGTTTTGTGCGAGCCCTGCACACAGCACTGTATTGAAGTACTTGCCGGTGCAGCCGATGACCCATCGCTCGACGACCTCAATGCCATTTTGCCTGAAGCCATTGAAAAGTTTGGCGTGGAAATGGTGAAGCTCATGGTGGTGCAGTACTCACTGAGTTTGGCCGGTTTCAAGAAACTCATTCAGTCCGATGAAAAATGGGCGCTGCCAGTATCGCCTTCTGCACTCACTGCAGTTCGCGTTGCCGACGAAGCAGAACAAGCAGCTAAGCGTGCACTGCGTAATGAACGCAAAGAAAAAGAAAAAGCTCAGAAAAAAATAGCAGCAGAACAGCGTGCTGCAGCTAAAAACCGCCGCTAAAGAACTAGTGCGGGGTCACAATGCGCAAGCATTGAATGCCATCGAATACTCCAGGCACAAGAACCACTGTGTATTGCGGGTATGCATTTGCACATTGCCCAAAAGGCATTTTGATACGAGCGGCGTCGAGTGTTCCTGACGTTCTGGCAATGGGCCAGTCACCTTTGATGTCGTCAACTTTGAGCTGAGGAGAAATTTGACTTGGTTTCACAACGCCGTTGTATGTGCCTGTTTCGTCGAGTTGTGATGTGCGTAATTTCAAATTATCAACAGAAACTTGAAGCCCATCGACAACAGTTTTCGCTGCGTCTAGATCGGAGCGCAGCGTTGACGTTGCCTTTTCATTTACTGAAATGCGCTCGGCGAGATTGCTGAGAGATGTTTTAGCTGTCGCAAGATCGGCGTCGAGAGTTTTCACCAAGCCCGCTACTTCGCTCAAAGTAGCAGCAGTTGCTTTACCATTTTCGGTGAGCGTGCCAACCGCATCTTCAAGAGCCGTGAGTCGTATATCGATCTCTGGATCAATTGGTGCAACTTCGCCATCGGGCGGATTGTTGGTTCCTGGCACATCGACCACCGTGTCGGATGTTTCATCGGTTGTCGGAGAAGTTGTTGTGCTTCCAGAAGCACCGCCTGGCGGCGTCGTAACGCCGATGGCATCGGTTAGTGCACTAAAGGCGTTGACCTGCCCAAGAACAGAAACAGTGGCAAGCAAAACCCCAACGAGCGCGAAGCCCGACAAAATAGTGCGTGAAGTGGGCCGGTTGAAATGGCGAGGTGTCATCCCCGTACCGTACGCCCCCGGTGTTCAGAACCTTTCCAGAGCCGTTAATGCCGGCCGAGTACCCGTTCTGGGGTGAGCACTATGCCAATACGCACAGTGTTTGCAGGGTCAAAGGCTTTACCGTCAACATGCCCGTGTTTGCGCACCACTTCGTCGCGAAGTTCCATATTGGGGTCGTCCTCCACGTGTAAAGCCCCCCGTAATTCGACGTAGTGAGAAGAATTCGTTGGGTCGATGACCGATAAAGAACCCTTACCGGAGCGCAGCGCATCAACGTGTTTTTGGCGCCCGGCATGTGTGCTGACCCATACTTTTCCGTCACGCCACACAAACCACACAGGTGTGGAATGTGCATATCCATCGGATCCGGCAATGGAAAGCGTTCCCGTTACTGGCTCGGCCAAAATACGCGCTGCGTTGTCGTTCATTGTAAGCATTGGAACCCCCTTGTTGATCACTGTAGCCGTAGTGAAGAGACCACTTTAAATATCGGTACGATCTCTCTATGGCTCGCATACTCATCATCAACGGCACCATTGTGAGCCCAAGTGGCCGCTATGCAAGCGATGTGTTCATTGATGGTGAAACCATTCAAGCTATTTTTCAACCCGGTCAAGCAGCTGCTCTCGGCATCGTTGCCGACAAGGTCATCGATGCAACAGGCAAGTACGTCATTCCTGGTGGAGTTGATGTGCATACACACATGGAACTTCCCATGGGCCCTATTGAAGCAACCGACACTTTTGAAACAGGTTCCAACGCTGCGGCCTGGGGTGGCATCACCACCATCGTCGACATGGCGCTGCAACGCAAAGGTGAAAACATTCAAGATGGTCTGGCTGCATGGCATCAAAAAGCTGCAGGCAACTGCTCTATCGATTACGCCTTTCATCAAATCATGGGCGACATCCACGAACAAAGTTTGAAAGACATGACCTACCTCGTAGAACACGAGGGTGTCACGTCGTTTAAATTATTTATGGCGTATCCCGATACCTACTACAGCGACGATGGGCAAATACTTCGCGCCATGCAAGAAGCAAGCAACAACGGTGCAGTCATCATGATGCACGCCGAAAATGGCATGGCTATCGATGTACTTGTTCAGCAACATCTGGCACGAGGTGAAACCGACCCCGTATTTCACTCCATCAGCCGACCCAGTTTGCTTGAAGGCGAAGCAACGCATCGCGCCATTGTGCTCAGCCAAGTAGCGGGCAATGTTCCGCTCTACATCGTGCACATGTCTGCCTCGGAAGCACTCAACGAAGTTGCTCGTGCTCAGCATGAAGGTCTCAACGTCTTTGCGGAAACTTGCCCGCAGTATTTGTATCTCACGTTGGAAGATCACCTCTCGCAGCCAAATTTCGAAGGTGCCAAGTTTGTGTGTAGCCCCCCTATTCGTTCACGGCACGACCACCATCATCACCAAAGTGATTTGTGGAAGGGTCTGCGCATGAACGAGCTCGCCGTGGTGAGCACCGACCACTGCCCGTTCTGTTTCAAAGACCAAAAAACACTCGGCCGCAACGACTTCTCAAAGATCCCCAATGGTTTGCCCGGTGTTGAACATCGCATGGAACTCATCTACCAGGGCGTAGTTCTTGGCGAACTCTCTCTTGAACGCTGGGTAGAAACGTGTTGCACCACACCAGCGCGCATGTTTGGTATGTACCCCAAAAAAGGCATCATTGCCCCCGGGGCCGATGCCGACATCGTGGTATGGGACCCACATCAAAAAACCACCATTGGCATCAACGGTAAGCACCACATGAATACCGACTACAGCGCATTTGAAGGAACAGTTATTGACGGCAAGGTCGACACGGTGTTGTCGCGCGGCATGGTCGTTGTGGAAAATGACACGTTTACTGGTCGCAAAGGTCACGGCAAATACGTGAAGCGCGACCTCTGCCAATACCTACACTGATCTTCTCTTTCGTAATCTCACACAGACTGAAGGCATTATGAACCGCATCTCGCATTGGATCAATGGCACCGTCGTTGCAGGCACCTCTGGCAAGTCGGGAAAAGTTTTTAACCCAGCCACTGGTGAGCAAACAGCTGCTGTCGACTTTGCCTCCATTGTAGAAGTCGATGCGGCAGTTGCCAGTGCTGCTGCAGCATTCCCCGATTGGCGAGCTACCAACTTGTCACGTCGCGCGGAAGTGATGTTCCACATGCGTGAACTTGTCGACGTCAATCGCAAAGAACTAGCCGCCATGTTGAGCGCCGAGCACGGCAAAGTACTGTCCGATGCATTGGGCGAAGTTGCCCGTGGATTGGAAAACATTGAATATGCCTGCGGTATTCCCAATCTCTTGAAGGGCGGCTATAGCGAGCAAGCTTCTGCCGGAGTAGATGTGTACAACATTCGCCAACCTCTTGGCGTTGTTGCCGGTATCACCCCGTTCAACTTTCCAGCAATGGTGCCCATGTGGATGTTTGCCAATGCATTGGGTTGCGGCAACACGTTCATTTTGAAGCCAAGCGAAAAAGACCCATCGGTCACCATGTTCATTGCCGAGTTGTTAAAGCAAGCCGGCCTTCCCGACGGCTGCTTCAACGTTGTGCACGGCGACAAGGTGGCAGTCGACCGCATACTTGATCACCCCGACATTGCAGCAATTTCATTTGTGGGTTCAACGCCCATTGCAAAATACATTTACGAAACCGGCACACGAAACGGAAAGCGTGTTCAAGCTTTAGGTGGCGCAAAAAACCATATGCTCGTGCTTCCCGATGCCGACCTCAATATGGCTGCCGACGCTGCGGTCAGTGCTGCTTATGGTTCTGCGGGCGAACGTTGCATGGCCATTTCTGTATTGCTTGCACACGACTCCATCGCCGACGCACTCATTTCCAAAATTGAAGAGCGCATCCCCAACATCACTGTTGGTGCAGGCGACGACCCTACGAGCGAAATGGGCCCGCTCATCACCGGTGAACATCGCGACAAGGTAGCTACGTACATTGCAGGCGCTACGCAAGAAGGCGCAACGCTCGTGGTTGATGGGCGCACCGATGTTCCTGCACAAGGCTTCTACTTGAAGCCAAGCCTCATCGACAATGTCGCACCTGGCATGAAGTGTTACGACGATGAAATTTTTGGTCCGGTCTTGTCGGTTGTTCGTGTGAAGAGCTACGACGAAGGCGTTCAACTCATCAACAACAACCTCTATGGCAATGGCACGGCAATTTTCACTCGCGATGGCGGAGCTGCTCGTCAGTTCCAGTTCGACATCAACGTGGGCATGGTAGGCATCAACGTTCCAGTTCCGGTGCCTGTGTCGTACTACTCATTTGGCGGTTGGAAATCGAGCCTCTTTGGCGATCAACATATGTACGGCCCAGAAGGCATTAACTTCTACACCCGTTCCAAAGTTGTTACTTCGCGCTGGCCAGACCCGCGCACGTCAACGGTTGATCTTGGGTTCCCGCAGAACCGTTAAGTTCTCAGTTATTTGCCCGTGTAAAAAGCATCAGCAACATCGAGTGCCTCATCGATAATGGCTAAACCATCACGCAATTCCTGATCGGAAATGACGAGTGGTGGCACCACGTGCAATCGATTGAAGTGTGTAAATGGCCACAGGTTTTTTGCCTTGCACGCTGCCGCTAGATCGCCCATTGGTTGCGCGGCAGGCCCTGATGCATTGAAGGGAACAAGTGGTTCACGCGTTTCACGATCGCGCACCAGCTCAATTGCCCAAAACACGCCCAAGCCACGAACATCGCCCACGCTTGGATGTTTTGCTTTTAATTTTTCAAGCTCTGGCCCAATGATGTCTGCGCCCAAATGCCGGGCATGCTCCACGATCTTTTCTTCTTTGAAAATATTGATGGAGGCAACGGCCGATGCACATGCAAGCGGGTGACCGCTATAGGTCAGACCACCGGGGTATGGCTTTTGACGGAAGGTTTCAGAGATGCGATCAGAAATAATGACGCCACCCAATGGCAAGTAACCCGAGTTCACGCCTTTAGCGAAGCAGATGAGATCGGGAGCAACATTCCAATGGTCAACTGCAAACCATTCACCGCAGCGACCAAAACCCGACATCACTTCATCGCAAATCATCACGATGCCAGTGCGATCGCAAATGTCACGGACACCTTGCAAATAACCCGGTGGTGGTACCAAAATTCCGTTGGTACCTACAACGCTTTCTAAAACAATGGCGGCAATATTGTTTGCACCTTCCACCATAACGACGTCTTCAAGATGCTGTAGTGCGCGTTCGCTTTCTTCAATGTCGCTTTGTGAATAGAACTGCGAACGGTATGGGTATGGCCCCCAGAATTTAATGATTCCCGTGGTTGATGGCTCACTGCCCCAACGTCGCGGGTCACCGGTCAATTGAATAGCCGCTGCGGTTCCACCGTGGTAACTGCGATACGCAGAAAGCACTTTGTGGCGGCCTGTGTGAACACGCGCCATACGTATTGCGTTTTCTGTTGCCTCTGCCCCGCCGTTGGTGAAAAAAACCATGTTCAAGTCACCAGGAGCGAGTTCACAAATGAGTCGTGCTGCTTCACTGCGCGCATCGTTGGCATGTATTGGAGAAATGGTGCACAAGCGATCTGCATATTCTTTAATTGCTGCAATAAGTTTTGGATGCTGGTGGCCAATATTGACGTTGACGAGTTGGCTCGAAAAGTCGAGGTACTTGCGCCCTGTTTCATCCCAAAACCATGAACCTTCGCCGCCAGCAACCACCAATGGATTCAATGTGCTTTGCGCCGACCACGAGTGAAAGACGTGTTGACGGTCGTTAGCAAAAGCCTGCGATGGATTGGTGTCGAGAATGGCCATGTGAAAAGACTAGAACAGCCCGACGACATTGCCCTCGTCGTCGAGGTCAATGCTTTCAGCAGCAGGCGCAGAGCCGAGACCTGGCATGGTGCTCATATCGCCGCAGATGGGGTACACAAAGCCCGCCCCCACCGAGGCGCGCACTTCACGTACACGTAAAATATGGCCTGTTGGTGCACCTTTCAAAGTGGGGTCGGCCGAAATACTGAGGTGCGTTTTAGCAATACACACTGGCAAATTGCCCATCCCCAGATTTTCATACCGATCAAGCTGTTCGCTCGCTAACTCGGAATACTCCACACTGGCTGCACCGTAAATAGTGCTGGCCACTTTTTCAATTTTTTCGCGAAGTGAAAACGAGTCGGGGTACAACATGGAAAATGTGGTAGGTTCGTTGCACGCTTCTACTACTGCATGCGCAAGTTCAATAGCACCTGCTCCACCGTCGGCAAAATGCGTACACACAGCAACTCTTGCGCCCATCTCTTGTGCAATGCGACGAATCACTTCATGTTCACTGGCATGATCGGTGGGAAATGCATTGATTGCAACTACGGGCGAAACACCATGCACTTGCACATTTTCGATTTGCTTACGCAAATTTGCAGCTCCTGCCAAAACATGTTCTGGGTTCTCTTCTAAAAGTTCTGGCGGCAAGGGTTTCCCAGCAACAATTTTGTACTCGCCACTATGCGCTTTTAATGCACGTACAGTTGCAACAAGAACTGCGGCATCGGGCTTCAAACCCGACACTCTGCATTTAATATTGAAGAAACGCTCTGCACCCATGTCGGCACCAAAACCTGCTTCAGTAATCACATAATCGGCCATGCGCATTGCCATCAGGTCACCCATCACTGAAGAGTTACCAGTAGCAATATTTCCAAAAGGCCCTGTGTGCACGATGACCGGTGTGTTTTCGAGGGTCTGCATGAGGTTTGGCTGCAGTGCATCTTTCAGAATTACTGCCATCGCTCCTGCTGCGCGCAATTGTTCGGCAGTTACTGCGGCACCACCTGTGGTGTAACCCACCACAATGCGACCCAAACGTTGGCGCATGTCTTTCAATGAAGTAGACAAACCGAGTAACGCCATCACTTCGGAAGCAGCAGTGATATCGAAGCCTGTGTTGCGTTCAACTCCATCCATTTTTCCACCACGGCCAATGGCAATGGAACGAAGTGACCGATCATTCACATCGAGCGCGCGTCGCCATGTGATGTTGTTTGGGTCGAGGCCAAGTTCATTTCCTCGAAAGAGATGATTGTCGAGCAGTGCAGCCAACAAATTGTGTGCTGCTGTTACCGCGTGAAAGTCGCCAGTCAGGTGCAGGTTCAAGTTCTCCATGGGTACTACTTGGCTATACCCACCGCCCGCCGCCCCGCCCTTAATGCCAAATGTGGGCCCCATTGAGGGTTGGCGCAAAGTGAGCACTGCCTTTTTGCCAATGCGCCCCATTGCCTGACCAAGACCCACCGAGGTAGTGGTTTTCCCCTCACCCAACGGTGTTGGCGTAATGGCTGTGACCACCACATATTTGCCCAAAGGACGGCCCTGAAGAGCCCCTAAGGCTGCCAGCTTGATTTTTGCCACACCTCGGCCATATGGCTCTAAAAACTCACTAGGCAAGTTCAGTTGTTCAGCTATGTCGCTGAGCGGGGCAAGTTGTGCCTTGCGCGCAATATCGATGTCGGAAGGAAACGACACGGGCTTTAATGACCGCCCAGGTATGCGGCACGCACTGCTGGGTCGTTGAGCAAGTCGGCACCCACACCGGTTTTCACCACATGGCCAGTTTCCAAAACGTATCCGCGGTGCGCGCGGCGCAATGCTTGCGAAGCATTTTGTTCCACGAGAAGAACTGTTGTGCCTTGCTTATTAATTTCGGTGATGATGTTGAAAATTTGAGCTATGAGTTTTGGGGCCAGACCCATAGACGGTTCATCGAGTAGCAACAAACGTGGACGACTCATGAGCGCACGACCAATGGCAAGCATTTGCTGCTCGCCGCCAGAAAGTGTTCCACCCAATTGGGTAATGCGCTCTTGCATACGTGGGAAGAGTTCTAGTACGCGGGCAAGGTCGGCATCTTTAGCGCTCGACTTATGATCTTTGCGTGTGTATGTGCCCATGTCGAGATTCTCTCGAACGGTCATTCCTGGGAAAATGCCTCGACCCTCAGGCGACTGACAAATACCCAATTTCACACGCTCATGTGAAGGCATATTCGTAATGTCTTTGCCCTCAAAAATAATGTTGCCACCCACCACATTGCGTAAGCCAGAGATGGTGCGCATTGTTGTTGTCTTACCAGCACCGTTCGCGCCAACGAGGGTCACAATTTCGCCTTCATTCACGTTGAAAGAAATACCCTTTAACGCTTCTATTTTTCCGTAGGCAACACGGAGATCTTGCACCTCAAGCATCATCGTCAGGCACTCCTAAATACGCAGCAACCACAGCTGGGTTGTCTTGCACCTCACTTGGTGTGCCCATAGCAATGACCTTGCCAAAGTCGAGCACCACAATGCGGTCAGTTACACCCATGACCAAACTCATATCGTGCTCAATTAAAAGCACCGTGTACCCCTGGTCGCGAATTTTGCGGATGAGATCCATTAATTCAACTTTTTCCGCAGGTGTGAAACCGGCTGCTGGCTCATCGAGGCATAAAAGCTGTGGCTTGGTAGCTAATGCACGCGCAATTTCAAGACGACGTTGGTACCCGTAAGGCAAATTACGCGCAGCATCGCCAGCACGGTCGGCAATACCCATAAAGGTGAGCAACTCCATAGCCGTGTTACGACCTTCTGCTTCTTCACGATGATGCCGTGGCAAACCAAGAAGCGCTCCACCCACACTGGTGCGATGATTCGCATCGGCACCCACCATGACATTTTCAATTGCGGTCATGTCGGGGAACAAGCGAATGTTTTGGAACGTACGCGCAATGCCTCGCTTGGTAATTTGAAAACGCTTTAAACCCGCAAGTGACTTGCCGTCGAAAAGAACACCGCCATTAGTTGCTGTGTATACGCCCGTCATCACGTTAAAGCAGGTTGTTTTCCCTGCCCCGTTCGGACCAATGAGACCAAGAATTTCACCACGACGAATGGAAAAGGTGACATCATCAAGAGCAGTAACACCGCCAAATTGCATGGTGACATGATCGAGTTCTAAAAGATTGTCGCTCATGTTCACTCCTTGTCTGCCGGTGCAGTATTTGTTGCAGGTTTCCAAGATGCCAACCAACGCTCTTTGCGAATTTTGCGAGGAATGAGACCCTGTGGACGAAACACCATGACCAATACCAGCGCAACACCAAACACGAACACACGCTTGTCGGCAAAACCGCGGAAGCGCTCTGGCATCCATGCCACTAGTGCCCCACCCATAATGGCGCCCCACATGTTTCCTGCTCCACCAAGCACTACTGCTGCGAGGAACAAAATGGAGAGCTGCAATGGGAAGTTGCTGGGGTTAATGAATTGCACCTTGCCGGCATAGAGCGAGCCGGCGAGTCCGCCAATTGCTGCACCAATGGCAAAGGCCCACAACTTAAATTTGAAAGTATCAACACCCATCAGTTCTGCTGCGTCTTCATCTTCACGTATGGCATTCCATGAACGCCCTACACGACTATTTTCCAAGCGACGCAACAAGAAAATCACAATCAAAATGACGGTAAGCCCCAGAAAGAAATACGGCTTTGCATCGAGCACGCCAAACTTCAACGGACCAATGCTTGGTGGAGTAGCAATTTTGCTAATACCTCGGCTATCGCCAAGCCAATGCGTGTTGTTGGCGGTAATACGAATAATTTCGCCGAAGCCAAGCGTCACAATTGCTAAGTAGTCTCCACGTAAACGCAGCGTGGGTGTACCCAATATGACGCCGGCCAGCATGGACACTAAAACTGCAATGGGCATACACACGAGCCACGGCAAGTTGGCATGTTGGCTCGACAAAATAGCAACCGTATACGCACCAACGGCATAGAAACCCACATACCCAAGGTCGAGCAGTCCGGCAAGACCCACCACAACATTGAGTCCCAATGCCACTAAAACGAAAATCACTACCTGGTCGGTGAGCACACTTGGAAAACTTGTTCCGGGCGTTTCAATGATCCAACCCAATACAGGAATATTCGGCCACCATGGCAATAAGTACACAGCAAGAATGCAAATAGCGCCAAAAGACCACCGCACCGAGCGTGACTGTTTACCCAGTTCTTCACCGAGGCGTGAAACAGAACGCGCGCCAGAAGTAACGCTCTTCATTGATTCAGACAAACTCATACGCGTGCCTTTGCCAGCGACTCACCCAATAAGCCAGTGGGGCGGAACATCAATACAACCAGCAAAAGCACAAAGGCAATGACGTCTTTCCATTGCCCGCCAAACAATGCTGAGCCGTAGTTTTCCGAGAGACCAAGCACCATGCCACCTAGTAACGCGCCTCGCAAGTTACCAATACCACCCAGCACTGCTGCAGTAAAACTCTTCACACCAAGCAGAAAACCAATATTGAACTTCGTTTGGTCGTATACCAAGGTGAACATCATTGCGGCCCCGCCGGCCATCACACCGCCCAGCAAGAAGGTCACCAAAATGACGAAGTCAACATTGACTCCTAAAATTTTTGCCGTTTCAACATCTTGCGCAACTGCTCGCACACCACGCCCCAGGCGCGTGCGGTTAACAAACAACAACAATGCTGTCATCATCAGCAATGCGCCAACAATGACAATGACATAGTCAATACGAATGTCGGTTCCGAACAACTTGAAAAGTGTTTTCTTCTCTAAAACGCGAGGCGTTTGATATTGCTCTCGGTCGCGTGGCCCCCAAATAGCAACTGCTTCTGTAATTGCCGTCGATGCTCCAATTGCGGAAATAAGAAATGCCAATCGAGGCGCCTGACGACCGCGACGGAAAAGACTGAGGTACATCCACGCAATGGGGCCAGTGCCAATGATGCCAAAGAGGAGGTTTGACTTTGGCGTGTTGAAAAATATCAGCCCAACAACAAAAGCGGTAACAAATGCCAGCACTACTGCACCGAATTGATCGCCAGAACCACGTAAAGGCCGGTACGCGGCCCGCTCGAGCGCAACTGCGCCCGCACCCGACAGCACCATTGAGCCCACAAGACACGCAACCAAAATGAGAATTAATTGAAAGCCCGTGCGGTAGGGATACTTTCCCGCTTCCAACATGGGCAACCCCAACACGTTTGTTGCTGTAATGAGCGAGGCAAATGTGCCAATCATGAAAATTTCAGAATGAGCAAAGTTGATGAGGCGCAACACGCCATACACCAAGGTGTATCCCAACGCCACAAGGGCATAGATCGAACCTAAAGCCACTCCCGTGACCGTGAGATCCCAAAATGTTCTGTATATCAGCCAGTCGCGCATGTGTCCCCGAGAACGAATATGTTCCCCTGTTGTTTAGCAGAAAATCTCATATATAAAAGAATGGCCGGGAACATTTGTTCCCGGCCATTCCAGATTACGCATCTCTCAATGAGAGATGATTTTTTACTTGATCAATCCGAGTGAAACAATCTTGCCTGCATCTACTTTGTAGGCGTAAACAGCGTTTCCTGCAACTTCACCCGTTGCATCCCACTTGATCTGCTTGGTGACACCAGCAGCGTCATAGGTACCGAGGAACTCAAGAACGCCAGCGCGGTCGGTCTTGCCAGCAGCAATCGCGGCAAGGAATGCCTTTGCTGCGTCGTAAGCCTCTGCACCGTAGGTCTGTGGTGTTTCACCAGGGAACTTAGCGGTGTAAGCAGCTGCGAATTCAGCGTTTGAAGCACCATCTGCACATGTGCAAGTGATGATGGATCCATCGGCAGCAGGACCTGCAGCATCGATATAACCCTGATCTTTTACGCCGTCACCGAACACGAGTGTTGCGGTCACGCCAGCATCACGAAGTTGCTTGGCAAGCTTGCCAGCTTCTGCGTAGTAGCCGCCGTAGAAAATTGCATCTGGAGCAGCAGCTTTCATCTTGCTGACAGCAGCTGAGAAGTCAGCAGCCTTAGGGTCGATTGAATCGCTTGCAACAACAGCAGCACCAAGAGTTGTCTTCACAATGTCGGCAAGACCCTTGCCGTATTCTGAAGCGTCGTCGATAACGCCAACTTTGGCTGCAGCCAATGTCTTTGAAATGTAAGTAGCAATGCCAGGGCCTTGCTTGTCGTCACCAGCAAGTGCACGGTGGAAGACTTTCCAGTTGTTGTCATTCAATGCTTCGTTCGTTGCCGAAGGAGTAATGAGGGCAAGACCTGCTGCATCAAACAATGGGTCTGCTGCTTTTGACTCGCCTGAGAATGCAGGACCAACGATGCCAAGAATGCTCTTGTCGGCAATTGCCTTCTGAGCAAGTGCTGGAGCTTGTGCTGGGTCACCTTGTGAGTCGAAGTCAACAAGGCCAACCTGGCAACCAGGGTTTGCTGTGTTGAATTCGCTGACTGCAAGGTCTGCACCAGCCCGAATATTTTTACCGAGGTTGCCGGCGTCGCCAGAAAGCGCACCAAAGAAAGCGATGGAAACGCTATTGCAGGTTACGCCAGCAGCTGCTGCAGTGTCTGCAGTTACGACGGTGTCGGATGATGAGCTGTCGTTATCGCTACCGCAAGCTGCGGTAACGAAAGCAAAGCTCACCGCAATTGCGCCTACGCGCAACAGAGTGGATTTCTTCATTATTTTCTCCCCTTGTTCTATGAGTCGACTTTGACCCACAGGTTGGTTGGTGGTTACCGCAAGGTTAGACCGTCTTTACGAAACGTTCAACAAGTGACGCCTGGCTCACCGCCATTGGAAACCCTTACAAAATAAAGGTTTCAGGAAACCTGAAGACGAATGACCATTTTCTGCGCCGAGAAGGGAGCCTTTTTCGCCACCGATACCCGCACAACACATGTGCCCTTTCGAGGAGCTGCCACGAGGTACTTTCCTACCACAGTGCAGTTCCCACTGCTACGGGTCCACGTCACAACTCCCTTCGACATGCTCGTGGCTATGCGGGTGAGTAACAGTTTTGACTTTGCCTTCAAGGTGACGACTTTTTGCGCGATGCCCCCCACAACAACTTTGGGCACTATTTGTGATGCCCCGGTTGTCGTCGCCCCAAGTGCCTCAACAGTAAATGTTGGTGTCGAACCATTCGCAAGACTGCTCACGGTGCAGGTCACCTCAGTAGTTCTGCACACCTCTACCCCGTCAGATGTTTTTACGACGTACCCCGTTGGGGTGCCACTACTCAGCACGCCTACCGACCATGTAAGCACTACCACTTTGTTTCCAGGAACTGCACTGACGAATTCAGGTGCTGTTATCCAAGTAGCGCTCGGAGTGACTGCATTTGATGCGGGCGACGGAGCACTTGCGCCCATCACGTTTGTAGCTACGACAGAAAATGTGTAAGAAAAAAGATTTTGCAAAACAGGAAATACACATGAAAGTTCAGAGGTTGTGCACGTTGCACCGCCAGGAGAAGAGGTGACTGTGTACGCGGTAATTGCGCTGCCACCATTTGCCGGTGCTACCCACGTCACCGTTGCTTTTCCATCACCTGCAGTTGCATTCGGTGCACTGGGCACAGAAGGAGTGGTTGCAGGCACCACTTGAATTTCTGTAGATGGAATTCCAGCACCCAAACTGTTTGTTGCAGTAACCGAAACGCTATAGGTGGTTCCATTCGTCAAATTGCCCACTGTGCAGCTGCGTCCTACTGCATCGGTGGTGCAAGTAAGGCCACCGGGGTTCAGCGTTGCGGTGTATCCGGTTACTGCACTTCCTCCATTGGAGTCTGGATCCTCCCACGACACTGTGTCGGTGGTATTTCCTGCAGATGCAGACACTGATGCTGGAGCAGATGCATAGCAAATAATTCCGCAGGTATACAGCAACAAGTTGGGCGATTGCGTGCCAGCGCTTGCACTTCCGTGCACCATCGAGACCGCCCCCACTGTTGCTTTCGAAAGAATTTGATTTGCTATTACCACCGGTGTTGCCGTGCGTGACGTTTCCAAAAGTCGAGCTACTGCTCCCGCAACAAATGGTGCCGCCATTGAAGTACCCGATAACAACGCCCACGCGCTGTCAGAAGCAACTCCTGTGCCAGATACAGGGTTGGTGGGGTCGGTCGGAACCGTTGGCCAAGCTGACTTAATGTCATCACCTGGCGCCATGATGTTCACACAGTCTCCGTAGTTTGAAAAAATTGCCTCTTGGTTATCGCGTTGCGTAGCACCAACCGAAATGGTGCCATCTGTGCAAGCTGGTGTCACATTATTAGTGCCACCAACATAGGCGTGTTCGTTTCCGGCTGCTACCACGACTAAAACCCCATCGTTCTTTAATGCGATAACCGCATCATCTAAGATTTTCGAGTAGCCATTGGTCGCCCCCAAACTCATATTTGCGACCGCAGTGTTCGTTCCCATGTGGTTGCTGATTACCCAGTTGACTCCATCAACAACGTTTCCAATAGTTGTGCCCCTCGCACAATCGGCCGCAGAACCACCTGGAAAAACGCGGACGGGAATAATACGCGCCGCTTTAGCCACCCCAAAAGTTGCGCCCGCTGCAATACCAGCAACATGCGTACCGTGACCACAACCGTCATCGGTTGAACCCAAACTGGGCGTGTAATAGCCGGCGGCAACGCGAGTAGACGCCGGAGCAAACTCGCTGTGAGTTCGGCGGATGCCCGTATCAATGATGTAAATATCGACACCAGCACCTGTTGTTGTGTAGTTGTAACGCGCATCGAGTGGTGTCGATGCTTGGTCAATACGATCAAGACCCCAGTTGCCAGCAGTACTCCAGTCATTTCCACTCGGTGCAGGAATTGATTGGTCAACAGCGGTCACCACTTTTTGATTCACTTCAATGTTTCTCACGCCAGCGAAATGCGACCAAGTTGCCGCTTGCGTTGCCGTGAGCATCACTTCAACAAAGTCGACAGCGCCGAGTTGCGTTGATGTCACATGTAAACCATCGCCAGACATTGCATTCGAAATAGTAAGTGCAGCTGAATTGTCTTGCGCCAGCACGATGTAACTTTCGCGCACTTCAACTGCTGATGCCGGCGCAGAGCAAACAACAGCAACTACCGCCAAAACACATAGAGCGACGCAGGCTCTTACCCGCCCGAAATACGCCCTCTTCATGCTCCTAGTTTACGAACCGATTCCTGAGAGTTCAGTAAGAAATGAGCAATTAACGTGCCCGAAAAGCTTTGACAGTGAAGCTCGACTTCGTGATCTGCTTCATTTTGAGAGTCAACAACTTCTTCGTGGTGGTCAGTAGGTACTTTCCATCGCGATACACATCAACTTTTCCTTTGCCCGTAATGCGTAAGGTCACCTTGTCGAGCGCGCTGCGCACCACAGAAACCTGTGGAGTGGAATTCACGTTGAGAAAGCCATTGCGAACCAGTGGCACCGAGGTCACAGGAGTTGCTGCGGGCACGGTTGTTGGTGTTGGCGCCACAGTTGTTGGTGTTGGCGCCACAGTTGTTGGTGTTGGCGCCACCACGGGAGCAACACTGGTAACCGGAGCATCCACAACTCCTCGTGTTCCACCTGTAGTTGCTGGAGAAGCTGAGCCGATATAGAGAAGGAGGTTCACAGAGCCAACTGGGTCGGTCACCACATTGGGTGTTGCATTCAACGACAAAGCAGAGGCAACTGCAGCAGGGGTCATACTTGGGTTTGCTCCAAGCAACAATGCAGCTGCACCTGTGACGTGCGGAGTTGCCATCGATGTTCCCGACAAGGTACGCGATGCTGTTGGCGATGAAGTTGCTGCGGAAACAATTGCTGAACCCGGAGCAAAAATATCAACACATGTGCCGTAGTTCGAGTAGTACGCACGAGCATCGTTCGCTTCGGTCGCACCAACGGTAATTGCCAACGGCTCACTCGCTGGCGACACACCACATGCATCGGCATTTTCATTGCCTGCGGCAACTGCCATCACAATTCCATCGGCAACCGCGCGCGCTACAGCGTCGTTCAAGGCTGGGGAAGCTCCACCGCCAAGTGACATGTTTGCTACCGCAGGCACACCAGCAGCATGGTTGGCAATCATCCAATCGATACCTGCAATAACGCCCGCGGTAGAGCCAGATCCTGCGCAATCGAGTACTCGCACGGGAACAAGAGTTGCCATAGGCGCAACACCAAAGGAAGTGCCCGCAACGGTTCCTGAAACATGTGTTCCGTGACCTTGGCAATCATTTGTTCCGTTGCCGTCGTTTACCGCTGTGTACCCGGTTGCTACTCGCCCAACAAATTCAGAATGGCCAGCATAAATTCCGGTATCGATGATGTAGGCAGTCACGCCAAGTCCATTCACGCGGCGTGTGATATTTCCGTCTAATGGAAGTGTCCGCTGGTCGATGCGATCGAGGCCCCACGAAGCTGCAGCAACAGGACTAGTTGTGGGAACTGCAGGTGCAATTGCAGCGGAAGCAGCCGATGCTGGCCCGTTCCCTACTGCATTCGTTGCGACAACAGTGACCGTATAAAGAGTTCCATTAGTGAGGCCGGTGATGACACAACCTAATTGAGTTGTGGCGGTGCAATTTGCCCCGCCTGGCACTGAAGTTGCTTTATAAGAAGTAACAGGAGTATTGCCGTCGCTCACAGGGGCTACCCATGAAACTACTAAAGAAGCATTTGCAGGCGACGCCGACACATTTCGTGGTGCTCCGGGAAGCGTTGCGGGAAGTGCAGCCACAAAACTCCAGTTCAACGTTGTGGCACCTTTCGTACCATTCCAACCATCGATGGCAATTTTGTATTCAGTTCCTGCAACAACCGTGCCGTCGACTTTGCTCCACACAACCGTTGAGTTCGCGTCGTCATTCGTTCCTACAACGGTGAGTACGCTCACACTTGTTCCCGAGTACACCCCGAGCAGCGTGTCGAAAGCACTGCCTTGCGTGGTCACACTGAGTACGCCATTGCTTGGGGCCACCCAGCGGTACCAAATAGAAGCCGAGCCTCCGGTTCCGCCGTGTGTTGGCTCACCTGTTTCACGCGTTGCCAAAGTTGTTCTGCCGGTGACGGCACCCGAGTTACCCACTAGAAGTTCGCTCGCAGCAAATGCATCATTCACGAGTGCTTGAAATGGTGTTGCACTAACAACATTTGACGGATCACTATTGCCAGCGCTGTTCGTAGCACGAACACGGAATGAATGAACGATGTCATTATTCAAACCAGTTACTTGAACAGTTGTATTGGTAGAAGTTCCGTCGGCGAAAACCTGCCATGTAGTTGAGTTCGCCATGGAATACTCCACAACGTAATCGGTGACAGCAGCACCACCAGTTGAACTAGGTGCACTCCATGTGAGAGCAACCGCATTATTTGTTGGACTCGCTACCAAGTTCAGAGGAACGCTTGGCACAGTTGGAGCAATGGGCACAATTGGAGCCACGGCGGCAACAAAGCTCCAGTTCAACTTCACTGCACCTTTACTTCCATTCCAACCATCAACAGCAATGGAGTATTGAGTTCCTGCAACAACGTTGCCATCAACCTTGCTCCATAACGCACCTGCATAAGGTGCGTCATCGTTCATGCCCAAGGCAGTCAAAGTGCTCACGGTATTTCCGGTGTACACGCCTAACAACGTGTCATACCCACTGCCTTGCGTGGTGACACTCAGTGTTCCATTGCTTGGAGCAGTGAATCGGTACCAAACGGAAGCCAACCCACCCATGCCGCCGTGTGTTGGTTCGCCAATTTCACGAGTTGCCAACAAGGTGCTGTCGGTGACGGAACCCGAAGTTCCGACTAATGCAATTCCACCGGCAAACGGATCGTTTGCACCAACCGCCACCGGACGTGCAGTGGCAATATTCGATACACCACTCATTCCGGCAGTATTCACTGCTTTTACTCGGAACTGGTACGACGTGTTATTTATTAACCCAGTGACAGTTGCAGTGAGGATTGTCGATACGCCGTCGTCAAATGTCGACCAAGTGGTTCCGTCGGTGCTGTACTCAACCACGTAATCAGTAACTGCAGCGCCACCATTGACTGCTGGCTCTAACCAGGTCAAAGCCACCGAGGCATTGCGCGCAGTTGCAGCGAGTGTTCGTGGAGCACTAGGTGCAGTAGCGGGGGCTCCGGCTGTAGTACCTGAAAACAACAACTTGTTTGGAGATAATGCACCCGCGTTGGTCACAACATTCGATGTGGCATTTTGAACAAGACCCTGAGCAATGGTGTCGACACTGGCAGTTGGCGTTGCCGAGAGCATAAGCGCTGCAACACCTGCAACATGAGGTGACGCCATTGAGGTTCCCGACAATGTTGCACGAGCAGTATTTGAACCAATCGTTGATGAGGTGATTCCTTCACCAGGTGCAAATACGTCGAGGCAAGATCCGAAGTTGGAAAATGCGGCGCGAGCGTCAGTTACTCCAGTTGCGCCTACGGTGACGGCACTGGGTTCGCCTGAAGGCGAATAACGACAAGCGTTGGCATTGTCATTTCCTGCTGCCACCACAAACACAACACCATCGGCCACACCGCGAGCAACAGCAGCATTGAGCGCAGCAGACGAAGGCCCACCAATACTCATGTTTGCAACCGCAGGTACACCTGCTTGGTGATTTCCTACAATCCAATCGATACCAGCAATGACTCCCGAGGTAGATCCACTACCGTTGCACGACATCACGCGAACAGGAACGAGTGATACTGCCTTTGCAACACCATAAGTTGCGCCACCCACTGTGCCTGCAACATGTGTTCCGTGTCCATTGCAGTCGGTTGTTCCGCGGCCGTCGTTGACGACGGTATAACCCGCAGCAACTCGACCTGCAAATTCACTATGCGTTGCAAGAATGCCCGTGTCGACAACATAGGCAGTTACTCCTGCCCCCGTGTTGCTGTAGGAGTAGGTGTTATTCAACGGCAATGCCCGTTGGTCGATTCGGTCGAGACCCCACGTTGCATTTGCTTGATCTGTCGAAATAGATACCACGCCATCTACTTCAATGGACTCAACATTTACATTTGAAGTGAGATCTGCAACTGCGGCCGCGGAAAGATCCGCAGCGAAGCCATTGAATACATTGCGAAACGAAGTGACATTGCTTGCACCGACTGAACTGGCAAGTACAGACGACGTTGCAAAAGATGCAGAAGGCTTCAGGCGAATGATGTAACGCCCAGCAGCGACAGTTGAAGCACCAACGCTGCTGTCGTTCTCCAACAGGCGAACTGTCTTGTTGAGTTCAATAGAAGCAACATCAGAATCTTTTCGCAATCGAGCTACGTCGGCGGAATCGAGAGTGGCAACAAAGCCATCTGTTGCCGAAGTGAAAATATTGGCAACAGCATTTCCCAGCTGCATCTCTTTACGCACTTTGGCGCCAAGATCACTTGCCGAGTCGAAGGTAACAATGTATTGACCAGCTGGCGCTGCGGCGGTCACAACGTGTGACGGCACAAGTGTTGCAAGAAGCGACGCACCGAGTATTCCTGCCACCCCAAGGCTGGCACAACGGGAGAAATATGAGCGGGGGGGTGAGATTTTCATGGTTTCTACTTTCAGCGTACTCGCCAACATTAAGAACCTAAATGAAAAGGAGATGAATGTCCCATCAGCATCACCACTATTTGTTAAGAAACGCCTAAGAAAATGTCACTTCACGGCCAAAGTAGCCGAAGTGGCTTTGGCCTTTGCCTTACCAGCTTTCACCAGCACAGTAAGGCGGCACTGCCCCGCTTTTTTCAGCACCAGGCTTGACTTCTTTACTGAGCAAATTTTCGATGAAGCACCAGACACCCGCACAGACACGACCGAACCTCTTGGGGTCGCCACACCTAATATCTGCGCTGCAGTAACAAAGTCCAGCATTTGACCAGCCGACGTGATCGCTGCCTCTGGAGGCGATGACGAACCTGCCGGTGGCTGTGGCACCGATGTGAGCGTGGGCACAATGTCTTTCCCGCCATCTTCCGTACCAAAAATGACGGGGTTCACTTTGGGAGATTCCACCACCACTGTTGATGTGGGTGACAAAGGAACCGTGGGCGACAACGGGATTGTTGACGTCGTAGATGTCGTAGATGTCGTTGAGGTAGTCGAAGTTGTAGATGTCGTCGTGGTGGTCGTCGTCACTACGACCCCTGCGCCCGTAAACCTCACCACTGGCGAAAACAATCGCTGCTGTGTATCAGCACTGTTCACCGCGTTAATGCCAGCAACCCGCGCTTCATAAGTCTTTGCTGGGTCGACTCCAGAAATCAACACACTTTTATTCACCGACACACCGTCATTTACTTCGCCGAAATCGGTGACACCTACTTCGCGCAACTGGACTACATAGTCGGTGACAGGTAATGCAGGAGTAGCGATTGGATTTCCCCACGTCATTTGCACGCCGCCACTCGCGGCGGCGACCACAATGTTTGTTACTGCAGCAGGAACAATCCACCCGATATTTGTGGGGACACGTGCATACAAAGTGGGCAAATACCCTGTGCAGTAATTAACTACTCCGTCTTCCCCCATTACGCCCAAGGCCACGCTTGCCGCCCCCGCCAAAACAGGAACGCCATCGACAGCAACCGTCATAGGTCCGCCACTATCACCTGCACACGCACCGACTAGCACATCTCCCTGTGTGCCGCCTTTAACGCATACATCTTTTGCCGAATTGTAGAAGTTTCCAAAACGAGCATTGCCTGCACTATCACGACACGCAACATCGTTGGGTGAATCACCTACTGCCGTGGTGACTTTCCTCAGCACATTTGATGTTGTTCCATCGAGCTGTTTACCCCATCCACTTAGAGTCGCCACGGCATCTTTTACAGGCCACACATTCGGGTCGAGTGTCACAGGCAACGTCACTGCTTGTACGTTGGCAGAGTATGTAACTGATGTACTCAGTTTCAACAACATGAGGTCAAGACCCACGCCACCTACTCGCGCAGGGTAAGCATTATTCACGCGATATACGTATGGACTCTTAAACGAGGAACTGAAATTGTTAGTTCCAATACCGATAAATATATACGCCGTGTTGATTTCCCCTGCAGTGTTACGTATCACACAGTGATCCGCAGTAAGCACCCACTGCTTGGCGATCAACGAACCACCACACTGTGCTAACACCCACTTCGATGAATCATTGGGGTTAGCGACAACCGAATCAGGGTCGGCGGAAAGTAAAGATACTTGGAAGGGAACAGCACCAGCTTGCGCAACCTCACCACCTGCAATATTTTTGATTCCGCGTTCAAAAGTACTTTCTGGTGCTACTGATATCTCTTTGTCATTGTTTTGCACAACTGCAAACACAATTGCAACGGCCAAGACTGCAGCTATTCCTAGACCCACCACTTTGCGCATTACTTAGCTCCAGGAAATTCATAGTGCACATCAGAAAATGCGTCACGGGCAAATACATAAAAGAGGCGCAAAGGCTCGGTGCCATCGTTAGCGGCAAAATGCTCTACCCCCTCCGGAATAAACACCGTGTCACCGGCTGAAACACGAGCTATTTCACCATCAACGCTCATCACGCCAGCACCACTAATGAAATAATAAATTTCAGCAGCGTCGTGTGTGTGGCCACGTTCTGGCATTTCTGCACCAACGGGGATCTCTGCAATGCCAGCGGTGAGTTGGTTACTCGCGGTGCGGTCTCCACTAATGAGAGTCCACCATTCAACAGCGGGGGTACTCCAGCTTTCCGTGGGGCAATCAGCAGTACGACGAATCAGCGGCGGCACGAGACGAAACTACTATGCCTCAACATGGAATTTTAGTCGGCTGGCCACACGTCAGCCGTAGACAACAACTGATCGCGAAAATCTGGGTGACTAATGCGGGCAAGCTCATGTGACCGCTCGGCAATAGACAACCCCGACAATTCGGCTGCTCCGAATTCCGTAATTACTACATCTACTTGATGCCGCGGCGTGGTTACTACAGACCCTTCAGGAAGTCGCCCCAAGATACGTGACACCGTTTCACCTTTCACCACAGTTGTTGAGGGCATGCACACCAAACTTCGACCGCCCACACTGAGCCCTGGCCCAGCAACAAAATCTTCATGCCCGCCTATTCCTGAAAACTGTTTTCCGCCAATGGAGTCGGCAATGACTTGACCTGAAAGGTCGACAGCCATTGCCCCGTTGATTGCCACCATGTTGCGATTCTGCGCAATGATTTCCGGAGAGTTGACCACATCGACCGGCAGGAAACGCACATCGTGGTTGTTATGAAGCCACGTATACAAGTCGGGCGTTCCCGCTGCAAAAGTAGTAACCGAGAATCCATCAAACTCGGTTCCCTTTTTGTTTGTTACTTTTCCCGACACATGGAGTCGCATCAAACCCGACGTGAACATTTCGGAATGAATTCCGTAGTCACCGCCTGAACCAGCTGCAAGTTGTGTTGCAATATGGTTTGGCACACCACCAATACCTGTTTGTAATGTGCACCCATCGTGAATGTATTGCATTGCTATTTCAGCAATTTTTATTTCTGCCGACGAAGGAACAACGTCAGCCAAATTGAGTGGTTCACGATCTGACTCCACTAAAAAATCGATGTTGTCAACATGCACGCGGTGCATATATTTTCCTCCGCGAATGTCGGCACCGAATGTTCGGGGATAATGCGGACTCACTTCCACAATGAGAACTCGCTCAGGGTCGGCGATGACTTTTTCAATTTCATCGGTCGTTGCACCAGCATGCAGCGACAAACTCACCCAACCGTCAAGAGGTAATGCACCAGCTACTGCGAGCACGCGTGGTTTTTTGCGTGCAAGCACCGGCGCAAAGCGACGAAAGTCGGCAGGCACAAAATCAACATCGGCGCCGCTGTCGCGCAAGAACCTCTCGGCGGGCCCAAAAAACCCACTCTGCAAATGAACGGCGGGTTGCATAAACAACGCAAACAAGTCGGGAAGCAAGGCGCCCGACACCCGTAAGTCAACAAAGTCGGTTCGTTCGCCAAGGGCATGCAGAAACGCTCCTGGCACACCCGGGCCCAAAGGCACTGCAAGAGTGTCGGTAGGTCGAATTGCCTGAACTGCTTGTTCCATAGGAACTGCTGACCTTGTCATCGCACTCTCCTCGTACTCACCCTATATATAGGTCAAGTGATTCTGCCGACTGCCTGACTACCATCGGTGCCCAATTCCATCTAGAGTAAAAACATGTTTAGTCCTAAAGACGCACGGTCGCTTCATCGGTTCCCCCTACGCATGGCTTCCCTTGTCGTCATTTGCGCCACTCTTTCTGCAGGCATCACCGGTTGTGGCAGCAGCGAATCGAGTTCAGTACGCAATGCAACCATCACAACAGGCACTGCATGCAAAAGCGCTGGAGAATCAAAAAAAATCTCTGGTGCCCCATACATTTGCGCTGTCACAGAAGCTGGCAAAGTCTGGTACCCCGTTTCCAAACAGCAATCATGGATCTGCGTGAAACTCGGCGCTACACGTGACGTACTCGAAGGTGTTTTATCGGTATGTGGCAAGGTCAAAGGCATTCGTCGCTGGTTCACCACGTTGCCTGTAGATCTCACTGTGAATGGCAAAGTTCTTCCCACTTCCGACCCCGATGCATTAGTACTCGCAGGAGAATCACCGGGAACCGTGAAAAAAGCAACGGTGGCCGACCCAGAAAATACTGCAGTAGTCACTCCGTAAATTTGCGACTAATGTGAACAAACAGCAAGGCCATGGGGGATCTTGCGGGTAGCCAAGGGGGCCAGCATGGCTGTTATCGACAATGTTTCTGCAAGTGGCGTACCACCACACCTACGCGGCAATGGAGCACCAGTTCAAGAAGAACTTACGCTCACCGATCTTAAAGTCACCGGCACTATTCCTGCGCACCTCGATGGCCGTTATTTGCGCAATGGTGCAAACCCCATTACCGGAATGAGCGATCACCCATTTTTGGGCGACGGCATGATCCATGGTGTGCGTTTGCGTGAAGGAAAAGCACAGTGGTATCGCAACCGTTACGTGCAAACGCCCTACATCACCGACCCAACACGCAACATTCTCGACATGGACACTGGTCTTGGCGACATGGCAATGTCGAAAGCCAACACCCACATCTTTGGTCACGCCGGAAAATTTCTTGCTCTCGAAGAAGGACACTTTCCTTACGTGCTCGATGGCGACCTCAACACCGTTGGGCCAACCAACTTCAACGGCAAACTCACTGGCTCATTTACCGCACACCCCAAAATCTGCCCACTCACCGGTGAAATGCTCGCATTTGGTTACTACTTCCTCGAGCCTTACCTCACCTATCTGCGTGTATCGCCAACTGGTGAAATGGTGCAGAACACGGTCATCACCGTTGGTGGCCCCACCATGATGCACGACTTCAATGTCACCGAGAACTACGTCATCTTCATGGACCTCCCTGCAGTGTTCGACTTAGAAATGGCTATGCGCGGCGAGCTTCCTATTCATTGGGACGACAACTACCCCGCTCGCCTTGGCGTGATGCCCCGTAACGGTGCCGACGCCGATGTGAAATGGTTCGACATCAACCCGTGCTACGTATTCCACCCCATGAACTCGTATGAAGAAGGCGACAACATCGTCATCGACGTTGCACGCTTCTCACACATCTGGCGCGATAGTGCAATGGACTTCCCACCACCAGTTCTCTGGCGTTGGGTCATCAATACCAAAACGGGCAAAGTGTCTGAAGAGCAAGTTGATGATCGCCCTGCAGAGTTCCCTCGTGTTGCCGATTCCGTCATTGGCCGCAAGCATCGCTTTGGTTATGAAATGTCTGCGCCAGAACTGGGTGGCGTCGATTCACCACTTGAAGATCCAGGCGCAATTATCAAGTACGACCGCGTCACTGGTGCTCGCACATCAATTGAACTTGGCAAAGGTCGCTCACCTGGTGAAGCCGTATTCGTGCCCGCAGAGAATCCATCATCAGAAGACGATGGTTATCTCATGACCTATGTATTCGACAAGGCAAAGAACACCTCAGACTTTGTCATTTTCGATGCCCTCACCATGAGCCAAGAGCCAGTTGCCAGCGTGCATTTGCCACGCGTGCCATTTGGTTTCCATGGCAGCTGGGTCGACGCAAGCGTCGCCAACTAAACGTTACGCAAAGCCAAACACATGGCCCGCCGACAAATCATCGGCGGCACTAAATGCGCGACGTACAAGTGAGTCCATCAGAGCTGCTCCGCGTTCATTAGCGGGGTCAAAAGTAAGAATGCTGGCACCAAATGATGTGCAATAAAAGAGCACACCTTCGGTGAGGCCGCGCACAATTTTGTCAACATTTGCCCACTCCTTTGGCACGCCCCCTTGCACTAGGCCATCTACATAGCGTTGAATCAACTCATCTTGCATCTCACGGCGCATGTCGGTTGGCAAGTTTGTCCCTATGAAATACACCAAATCTGTTGTACTTGGTGCTCGCATTGCCATTTGCCAATCGATGAGACCAAATGTTCCATCGGCACCAAAGAACATATTGTCGAGCCGATAGTCGCCATGGCACAAGGTGACAGGCCATGCAGAGTATGAACTGATCCATTCAGTAATCTGCGGTGCAAACTCTTCGCACCACCTCAATACGCGCGATGGCAAACTGCTTTCATAGCGCTCTAAAAATATTGGCCAGCCAATTGCGAACATTTCACCCACAGTTGCCGTCATCGGGTCAGAGATATCGGGCATCCAAGTGAGATCATGAGTTTCTGGCGTATTAAACCAAGCACTGTGCAGACGAGCTGCTGCATCAACAGCATCGCGCGCCTGTTGTGCCGTGGGGCCAACAACCTGATCTCCCGACTGCGCTGGAGCCATGTCTTCTAAAATGAGGGCATACGGTTGAGCAGTGGAATAGAAACATTGCGGAATACGCATTGCAGTAATACGAGGAGCAACTTCTGTATAGAAACGATGCTCACGTTCCCACACCCCCATCATTTCTCCCATCATGTGTCCACCCGGGTCTGTTGTTGGCAACTTCACAATGAGTGTTTCGGGCAAGTGTGCCGAGGAGATATGGACACGTGACAGTTGTCCTAAAAACCCGACACCTGCTCCCACAGGTTCACTGCGAATCAGTGTGACATCGCTTCCCAAAACAGAACTTAACCACTCGCTCGAGACGTCGCTCATTGAAATTGGTGTCGTCATATTTAGCCCCCCGACTCAATATGTGTAAAAAAGTGTGAGAACCCTTTACGTCAGCAAGAATACTCCTGTGAGCAGCATCGTCGTTTCAGAGTTGGCCTATGCCCCACCCGGGGCCGATCAGTTGTTTTTCGATGTCAGCTTTGGTGTTGCTCCAGGCGAACACGCAGCAATTGTGGGTGCCAACGGAGTAGGGAAAAGCACCATATTGCGCATTCTCTCGCAGGTCATTGAGGCCGACGACGGCGAGTACACGGTGAATGGCAACATGCTCACCATGACCCAAGAAGTGGGCATGTCGAACCCCAACGACACCTTGCGCGAGATGCTTGTGGAAGTTGCGCCACAGCATTTGCGCACTGCGGGCCGTGCGCTCATCGCTGCAGAAAAAGCATTAGCCGACGGAACCGACGATGGCATGGGGTACGCCACCGCACTTGGCGACTGGGGCGACCTCGGTGGATACGAATTGGAGTCTGACTGGCAAGCAGCAGCACAACGCAGCGTGAAAACTCCTGTTGACGATTTCTCACGTCGCTTGGTATCGGAGCTTTCAGGCGGCGAGCGCAAGCGCTTAGTGCTCGACTTGCTTCTCACTTCAGGTGCCGATGTGCTTCTTCTTGACGAACCCGACAACTACCTCGACATTCCTACACGTGGTTGGCTTGAGGAAGAAATTAAAAAATGTCGCTCCACCATTCTCATGGTGAGCCACGACCGCACATTGCTGGAACGTGTTGCTACAAAAATCATTGTTATTGAAGGTTCAGGGTGCTGGAGCCACGGTGGTTCATATGTCACCTTTCCCGATGCACGCGCCAAGCGTCAAGAACTCCTTGGCGACGACCTCAAGCGCTGGAACGACGAAGAGCGTCGTCTCTTTCATCACATGAAAATTATGAAACAGCGCGCCGCACAAAACTTTAAAAATGCAACGAAAGCAAACGGTGCAGAAACTCGATGGGAAAAATTCGTTGCCGCTGGCCCTCCGCCTCCACCAGTGGCAGATCAACACATTCATGTTCGTTTTCGTGGTGCCGACTCTGCGCGCCGCGTAGTGAAGTTCGAGGAAGTATCTATTGGGAGCCTCTTTCTCCCCTTCTCTGAAGAAGTGCACTTTGGCGAACGCGTTGGGCTCATTGGGCCGAACGGAACAGGTAAAACTCATTTGCTCAATGCACTGTTTGGCAAAGAAGAAGACTTAAGTGGAACCATCACTTTTGGTCCACGCACTTCAGTGGGCATGTTTACCCAAATTAACGACCGCCCAGAGTTCCGTGGCCGTACATGTATCGACATTGTTCGCGACAAACTCGTTGAAGAAGAAAAATCAATGCGCGCACTTGCGCGCTACGGACTACGCAACAATGCACGCCAAGAGTTCCAAACACTGTCAGGTGGGCAAAAAGCACGCCTCGAAATTTTGTCGCTCGAACTCGCAGGTCACAATGTGTTGTTGCTTGACGAACCCACCGACAACCTCGATATTGAATCGTCAGAAGCACTCGAGAGGGCGCTCGATGGCTTCGAAGGAACGGTCATTGCCGTCAGCCACGACCGTACTTTTCTCGCCCAATTCGACCGGTTCATCATGATTACCGATGATGGCGAGGTGTATGCATTGCCCGATTACGACGTTGCAATGACTGGTCTTGCCGCACCCGAGCAACTCGCTCAGGTGCGATTAGCAAAACCGCTCACTTCGTAAGAACTACGACCAGACGCCACCACTGCGGGTAAATACTGCAGCTGTACCAGCACCCTGGTTTGGTCCACCAGCAGCCAACGTGTTGCCGTCGGTAGAAAGTGAGACCGACCAACCGAAGTTGCCACTTGCTGCACCGTTGTCGAGCGTGATGACTTGCTGTTCTTTCCATGCAGCGCCCGTGCGTGCAAAGACCGTTACAGAACCTTGGTCAACATTTGCTTTAACATCGGCACTAATGGCACCAACAGCAAGCGTGCTGCCATCGGCAGATAAAGCCACGGCGTAACCAAAGAGGTCGCCAGCATTTCCACCAGAGATATTGAGTGTCTTTTGCAACGCCCATGCACCACCACTGCGCGCAAAGACGGATACAGAACCTTGGTCCTTACTGCCATTCACATCGGCGTATACCGCACCAACGGCAAGTGTGTTGCCGTCGGCCGACAACGCCACTGAATACCCAAACCAATCTTCTGCGTTGCCATTATCGCCAACAAGAACTTTCTCTTCAGCCCAAGATTTTCCAGAGCGACCATACACAGTGACCGAGCCTTGATCTTTCTTGCCAGCGACATCGGCATAGAGTGCGCCAACCGCAAGAGTTTTTCCATCGGCCGACAACGCCACTGCACCACCAAATGCATCGCCATCAGATGCACCTGTGGGAGAAATCACATTTTGAGTGCTCGCAACTGCAGCGGCAGTTGTGGTTGTTTCACCAGGAACGGTGGAGTCAACTGCTCCGGGTTCCGTACTTTGCGTGGGTTCAGTGGAGTCGGTGGAGCCATCGCCCACTGTGGTACTCGAGCCTGCCTGCCAGTCGAACAATGTGGTGCTTGGCGCATTTCCATTTGAATCGAGCGTGGTTGTGATTTCTCCGTTACGCGTACGTCCATCGCCGCCGCCGCAAGCAGCGAGTACAGCACCAAGTGCAAGAGTTGCGCAAGTGGCAACAACCAATGTGTTTTTGCGGTACTGAATCATGGTATTCCCCTATCAATAAATCTTTGTTCAGACTAGATCTTTAAAGGCGCTCGTGCTAGTCACCCCTACTCTTCACATACAGCCCTTAGCCTGAGCCAGTGATTTTGATTGATGCCCAGGGTCTGAAAGCCTCGCGGCCAAACCGACCCCTCTTTGCCGATGTCTCATTGACCCTGAACGATGGCGACCGCATTGGCGTGGTGGGGCTCAATGGTTGCGGCAAAAGCACCCTCTTGCGCATCATCAGTGGCGAGCTTGAACCCGATGCCGGCGTAGTGCGCACGGGCCGTGGAGCACGTATCGGCGTTCTCCCTCAACTACCCGTTCTCCCCAAAGGTTCCGTGCGTGATGCTGTGGGCGAAGGGTGGAAAGGCGAAGCGGCGCTACATCGCCTCGGAATGTCGGAACTTCTCGACTCACCCACCAATGAACTTTCTGGTGGTCAGCAAAAACGCGTTGCACTTGCCCAACTTCTTGTTGCCGAATGGGATGCACTCATTTTGGATGAACCCACCAACCATCTTGATCTCGACGCCATTGCATATTTAGAAGAATGGCTTGCCAATTTTTCTGGTGGCCTTATTTTGGTGACACACGACCGCCACGTACTCGACCACGTCACCACAAAAGTTTTAGAAATTGATCGCGGCAAGGCGTACCTCCATGTTCCTGCCGGCAAGCATGCGGGCTCTGGTTATGCGGCGTATCTTGCAGCACGCATTGAACGAGAAGCACAAGCCGCCACCGATGAACAAGTACGCAAAAACTTGGCTACAAAAGAACTCGCATGGTTACGTCGTGGTGCACCTGCTCGTTCCACAAAACCCAAAGCGCGCGTTGAAGCAGCTAAAGCAGTTGTGAGCCAACGCCCTGAGGCCGCAGCACGACAAGGTGAACTTGGCTTGTCGCTCGGTAGCCAACGTCTTGGTTCCAAAGGTGTTGAACTTGATGCGGTGGGTTTTTCGTGGCCCGCAGCGAGTTCTTCTTCAGAAGGCACATTAGTACTTGCCCCATTTACTCATGAATTAGAGCCTGGTGATCGCTTAGGAATTGTTGGGCCAAATGGTGCCGGAAAAAGCACACTGCTCGATCTCATTGCTGGTCGCCTCACTCCAACGAAAGGCCGCATTGAAATTGGCCGCACCGTAAAAGTGGGCTACTACGACCAACTCGGCCGTGACCTCAACGTGAACCAACGCGTGCGCGATGCAGTTGCCGGCGATAAAGGTGCACCGTCTGTTGAAGATAACAACCTCATGCGCCAGTTCTGGTTCGACGGCGATGCACAATTTGCACCTATTCACACATTGTCGGGTGGTGAACGCCGACGGCTGCAACTGCTACTCACACTTGTTGAACAACCCAATGTGTTGTTGCTTGACGAACCCACAAACGACCTCGACCTCGACACTTTGCGTGCACTAGAGGAATACCTCGACACATGGCCAGGCATTGTTGTTGTGGTGAGTCACGACCGTGTCTTTCTCGATCGCACCGTCATTGAAGTACTTGCGCTCGATGGCGTAGGCGGAGCAGCGCTCGTGCGTGGTGGCGTTGCGGGTTGGTTGGAAAACCGCGGCAAGGTGCCAGCAGCACCACAAAAATCACACAAAGTTGTTCAACAGTCTGCAGAGAAGACAGTGCCAACTGCTCCGAAGAAGTCAACAAAGAGCCCCAGCACGTTGCGCAGGCTCATTGGTGAAGCCGAACGCAAAATGGAACAAGCAACGGCTAAGCAAGATGCACTTACCATTGAACTCGCTTCAGCTGGCAACGACGTAGCACTGCTCACCAAACTCAGCGAACAACTTGCGCAAACACAAGTTGCAGTTCAACAAGCAGAAGAACAATGGATTTCTCTCGCGGCAGAGGCCGAGAGTATTGGTTTGTCACTCGATTAAGTTTCGTCAAAACATACGACGGGTCTTTACTTACTTCTTAAACAATTCTCACTTTCACACAGGAATCTCTCCGGAACGCCAGGCACCCCCGCCTTGCATCGAGAGGAAAATGTGAAGAAAAGATCCGTATTCATTGCCAGTGTTGCTGTAGTAAGTTCGCTCGCCAGCGCCATACCTGCAGTAGCCGCTACTGCGCCTGTTACAACTTGCCCCACACCTTCCACTGGTTACGGGCGCATGTTTCCCAACCTGGCAGCTGCCAGTTTTAGCGATACTGCGTTGAGCGGTCTTGCCCAAGCGACCATCGCCGCACCGGAAATAGACCCCACTCCTGAAGGGACCCCCGATGCCGAGGAAAACACGGCAATCACCGCGGGCTATACCTACTTTGGTCAATTTGTAGATCACGACCTCACCGCAGACGACCGGCCCAATGATCTCACTACTCCCACTCCCGTTTCATCGCTTGTCAACTTGCGCACTCCGCAACTCGACCTCGACTCGCTCTACGGAAGTGGCCCAACAAATTCTGCACAGCTGTACGAGAGCGACGCAATGCATTTACGAGTTGGTCAGTTCCTCACGGGTAGCACCGACACGGGCGCTCGCGACCTTCCACGCAGCAGTAATGGCCAAGCGATTATTGGTGATGCTCGCAACGATGAAAACCGCATCGTTGCCGGCATCCACTCCATGTTTATTCGCTTCCATAACCAAATGGTTGACCAAGTAAAAAGTGAACGACCACTGTGGACCAATGCTCAGGTGTTCACTGAAGCCCGTCGCCGCGTGGTCAACCAATACCAGTTGCTCATCGTGAACGACTTCCTCCCACACATTGTTGGCCAACGCACCATGAATGAAGTCCTTCCCGTACTACGTGGCCAATTCACACCACGATTGCGCATCTATAACAACTGTGCACAAATGCCAGTGGAGTTCAGCGTTGCTGCCTATCGCTTTGGGCACTCCATGGTGCGCGGCCTCTACCGCATTAACAGCGAAGTAAGCAGACTTCCTGTTTTTAGCGGATCGTTTGGCACACCAGGTATCGACCTCGTCGGCTTTAGCCCATCACCCGGCAATTTCGCCATAGATTGGGCGCAATTCTTTAATGGTGGGAAACGTGCACCAACAACAGTTGCTCAACTTTCGTACAAAATGGATAGTTCACTCACACACTCACTGAGTTTGTTGCCACTCCCCGTTTCTTCAGCTGGGCCAGCAGACTTAGCAAAGCGCAATTTGTTGCGCTCAACACAACTTGCTCTACCATCGGGCCAAGACGTTGCACGCGCAATGGGAGTTCAACCGCTCGCTGATGATCAAATACTCATCGGCAAAGCAACAGGTGACACAGCAGAAGCAACAGCCATTACAAATATCTCCACTGAGTTCGCCGGCAAGTCGCCACTATGGACCTACATTCTTGCCGAAGCCACTGCCGAGGCGTACCCCGTGAGTGGCGGAAAAATAGTTGGTGCGCAGCGCGCACCATTTCGACTCGGCAAAGTGGGAGGCCGCATTGTTGCAGAAACTTTTGTAGGGCTGCTCGCTTCAGACCCCAACTCTGTGTTGAACAACCAAAGCCAACAGCCACATCAACCACAAGCAACAAGTATTAAAGCACTCTTTGATCGCGTGGCCGACCAGCGACCCGCTCCGCGGCCATTTCCAGTACAAAAGTTCTTAGGTGCTTCTTACACACGCCCCGTACGGTGAGTAGCGGAGGTGCAACATGCACAATTGGAATGATCATTACAACGACGGCGCTGCTCACTGGTTCATTGGTATGCCCATCATGGCACTCACCATTGCACTCATTGTGTGGCTCGTCCTCACAGCACTACGTAAAAATACCCATTCACCATTAGCTGCAGTAACAACGCAAAGTTCAAGTGCTCTACATGTACTTGAAGAACGTTTTGCCCGCGGCGAAATTGATGAAGAAGAATTCAAAAAGCGTTCCGATGTATTGCGGCTTCACCGCCACGACAAACACTAAAACGCAAAAACTATTCAGCGACGAAGCCGGCCCAAGCTTTCATATATTCCACGAACCCATCGGAGAGTCCTTCCGATTTCAGTACTTCGCGAGATACCGGAGTACGGCGTGGAATGAAAGCGGGGTCGGCTTTGTACATGTTGGGGTAATTGTGATGCAAAATGGCCGCACGCCCCAGAGCAACTATGTCGGCGCCCGACGACAATGCAAACTCAGCATCGGAGGGGTCCATCATTTTCCCAGCAACTGCAAGACGCACATCACCGCGTGGTAGAGCCGCAAAAATATCAATGAGTTTTTGCCCCACATAGCCCTCGTCGCGCGCTTCTTTTTTCACGTCCCACAACGACATGTCGATGATGTCTACTTTTTTGCTTGCCACCAACCACAAGTACACCTCGCAAATTTCAGCGACCTTCATGCCAAATCGTTCTGGCGACAACCGCACAGCAACAGTGAAGTCGGGCCGGCATCGCGTGTAGATGCCATCGATGATACTCATCAGCACGCGCGCTCTATTTTCTAGCGAGCCACCAAATTGGTCGGTACGCGCATTGAGTTCGCTCGACAAGAACTGGCAGATGAGATACCCATGCGCTCCATGCAACTCCACGCCGTCGAAACCTGCATTGTCACATCGCACCGCAGCAGCAATGAAGTCTTCAATGACTTGTTCCACTTCTTCAGTGGTCAGTGCACGAGCACCTGTTTCCGGATCGTCCGATGCGCTCACGGGCTGCGTACCTATAAGTTTTTCGGGTGATCTATTGCCAGCGTGGTGCAATTGCACAAAGGCCAAACTGCCCGATTTTTTGATTGCCTTGGCCAGCACCCGTAACTCAGGAACATGCTCTTTTCCGAAACAACCGAGCTGCCCCGGGAACCCCTGACCCAATTTTTGCACATGGGCGGCACACGTCATAGTGAGCCCGAAGCCACCCTGGGCACGCATGGTAAGCCAGTTTTTTTCGTCTTCCGACAACGTGCCATCGTCGTGACTTTGCTGGTTCGTGAGTGGGGCAAGCATGAAGCGATTCGGCATTGACTTGCCGTGAAGAAAACTCACTTCATCAAAAAGACCTGATGTCTGATTATTCTTCGACAATCTCGGCCACCTGAATTACAGCAGAAATATTGGTGTAATTAGGCAAATCTGCCATTAAATCGGCCGTTACGGGCATTCCCATTGCATTTTCAAATGCGGAGACCGTGGGAAAAACGAAATGAACTGCGGCTTCGTACGGACCAGAAACGCCCTTATCAATTTGTGCGCTCACCGGGTTCCACCCCTTCACCGCCATGGGCACGTGCACCGTGCGGTAGTAGTTGTGGTCGAAAGTTGACCCTTCGCCGGATGGGTACAAGACGCTTACTCTGATCATGGGTGAAAATGTACTACGAAAATTACCCCTACTTTTACGCCTCTTTTTGCCTCCCCCTTGCGAGGTATCCACGATCGGCGTGCTCGTTTGCAATACATTAAAAACCATGAAGAAGCGTGAACTCATCCAAGCCGTAGCCACCCATACCGATGTCGATAACAAGACAGCGGCCAAACTCGTAGAAGGCACCATTGACGTGATCCTCGCGAATGTCGCCAAGGGCGAGATCGTGAACATTTCAGGGTTCGCCAAATTTGCAAAAATCAAGCGTCCTGCTCGCATGGCGCGTAACCCAGCCACAGGTGAACAGATCAAAGTAAAGGCAAAGACCGTTGCAAAGATCACCGCACTCAAGGGCTTCAAAGACATCGCACTTGGCGTTGCTGCTGCACCAAAAGTGAACACAGTTCGCAAAGCTGCTCCAGCACCTGCAAAGAAAGCTCCTGCTAAAAAAGCACCAGCCAAAAAAGCTCCTGCTAAGAAAGCACCAGCCAAAAAAGCACCAGCTAAAAAAGTTGTAAAAAAGGCTGTTAAGAAAAAGTAATTTCCATCTATAAAGCCGCGGGCCTACGTGTAACAACGTAAGCCCGCGGCTTTTTTATTTCTCTTTTTTCTTTTCGATGTAACGCTCTGTGTGTTGAGTACCCGGAGGGTCGATTGCCCACGTTGCGCCTTCTCCCCAGGTGTCGCCATAAATGAGTTCTTTCATCGGCGCACGCCGTACTGGGCCGTGTTTGCCTGCGGGCTTTCCGAGAGTGATGGTTGCAGAAATTGCGGTGCCTTGTGGAATCTCTAACAGTTCGCGCAACTCTTTTTCGACAAAGCCATGAAACCCGGTGAGCACGCCGCCATAACCAAGCGCTCGAGCAGCGAGCAACAAGTTTTGACATGCCGGGTACACCGATGCACCTTCTTCAGGGTTGGGCTCGCGATGGCGCACTAAGCACCCCAATACCAACACCGGAACATTGGGCATGTTCGTGACGTACTCATCCATGGTGCGCGCCATGCGCGCCTTCGGTGAATCTTCCCGTACTGCACTTCCTGCGTTGTACCCATCGTTCACGCTTTTTTGCGACCACAGCATGCGTGCACCCTGGGCAATGAGTTTTTTCACTTCCAGTGACTTTGCAGAGTCGGTAAACACCATGAATCGAAAACCTTGACGGTTGGAACCACTCGGCGCCCGAGTTGCTGCAAACATGATGTCGCGCAATGCATCTTCAGGAATGGGTTCATTGGTGTAGCGCCGAATAGAACGCGTTGTGGCGAGACCTTCTAAGAGAGAAATGTTATGAAGCGACTGTTCACTGGACATCTTTACCTACTTCGTTAAAAACTCTGAATTTCATCAAGTATCTCAGCCACGCCGACAGACTGCTCTGGCGATACACACCAGCCGCTGTTACCCATGATGAGTTGGCTGACGTTGTTCACCATCACCTCAAATGCGTTGACGGACGCAAATTGCTCTACTTCACCATTCAACACGAGCGTTGTGGCTTCATTCCATGAAGAAAATGCTTCACCCTCGCCCATGTGCACTTTCCCTAGCGACCCACGCACCTCAAGTTCTTGTGAGGCAGGCAAAGCAAATGAACTCGTTGCACGCACAGCAGTAGCACCATTCACCACTGCAGCAACTTCTGTGGTGAGGTCAATTCCGGTTTCACCCAATTCTCTATGCACGCCGGCTAGTGCGCACGAAGAAATACCTCCCGTGAGTGCAGCCCATGCATGCACTTGGTAACACCCCACATCGAGAAGTGCACCTCCACCCATCTGTGGGTTCAAACGATAGTTGTTGGTCATGTCAGACATGAAAGTAAAACGTGACGTCATTGCTTCTACGTCACCTATTGCGCCACTGCGCACCACGTCAACCAAGCGTTGAAAACGTGGGTGCCATTGCGCCCACACCGCCTCAACCAGCATGACGCCACATTCACTAGCCGTCGCAAATATTGAACGCACTTCTTGCGCATTCAACCCCAGTGGTTTTTCACACAACACGTGCTTGCCAGCACGCAATGACTTTTCTACCCACTCCAAGTGCTGACTATTTGCCAAGCTGATATACACCGCCTGCACACGTGGGTCGGCAAGTAGCTCGTCGTAAGAGCCATAAACATTTTCTGGTTCTAGTTGCGCTGAACGCGCCGCATCGCGGCTTGCCACCCCAAACAAGGTTGCATGTTGTGCATCATGAACCGCAGGCGCCATTCCCTTGCTTGCCACAAACCCGGCACCAAGAAAGCCCCAGCGCACTGTCATGGTTACAACTTACGCAATTGTGGCACCACTGGTAAGGCGTTATTACGTGCCGACTCTTCAGCAGCTTGCATAATGGCCACCACGTTGCGCGACTGCACAGCATTTACTTCCATCGGCGTACCGTTGTTCAGGTACTCCACAATGGAACGGTGAAATGCCAGCGTGTCGGGTGCATTTACAGCAACTTCACGCACTGTTCCATCTTCATGATGAACAGTAAGTAGCGCTGGTAGGTCGGCAACGGCAGGTTCGCCTGCTGGGTTCCAGTTGCCCACTAAAGAACCTTTGGTGCCGAGCACATAGAACTTTGGTTTGCGTGCCGCAGCAAGGTCGGAGTGAACAAACGTTGCTTGTTTGCCGCTCGTGAACGTGACCGTGACGTGAGCGTGGTCGGCGTTAGTGGCATGTGTCCACACACGCTTATGGTTTTGTCCACTCACATGGTCAACGTCATCGGGGATGATGTTGAGAATCTGGTCGAGGAAGTGGCTGCCCCAGTCGAAAATGGCTCCACCTGACACTTCAGCATTGGAATGCCAGTAGTCGCATGGCCGCGAGTACCCACCCACAAAACTGTCGTAGTGGTACACCTCACCAATTTCACCTGAACGAATCACTTCACGCATTGCCACAAAGTCGGCGTCGTACCTTCTGTTTTGATACACCACCAGCATCAACTTCTTTGACGCAGCAATTTCCATGAGTTCATCGCACTCAGAAGCCAGCAACGCCATTGGCTTTTCCAACACCACATGAATGCCACGAGACAATGCTTCCTTCGCCCAGGCATAGTGGCTATTTGGCGGAGTTGACACCACCACGAGGTCGATGAGACCGGAATCGAGCATTGCAGTGGCGTCATTAAATGGTGCTGCGTTGGGGGCGAGCTCTAAAGCCGCTTTCACCCGGTCGGGGTTGGTATCGCACACTGCAGTGAGCTCGAGACCCTCAGTTCCCTGCACCGCCACATTGTGCTCGTGACCAATTGCTCCATAGGCAAGAAGCCCGACTCGAATGTTGTTTTTCACCTAGGCGACATTAGCCACCCATGCCCGATCTTCGGTTCTCGTGCCACATAAAAGAGTCCAACAAAAAGGCCAGCAAGTGGCTCCAGCCGGGAACCTCTCACTGACCTCGCCCCAAGCCTACCGACGCATTTCCCCACCAAGCATGTAGTGGCTACTCTTGAGTAACAAGCACAGGGGGAACCATGTCAGAAGCAGATCGACTCAAACACGCCTACGGAAAAATCAACAAGGAATACGGCTTCGCACTCGCCACGTGTCCACCGGAAAAAGATGGCCCCATCTACATGGTGAACCTCATGAAGTATCACGAGGTTGCTCAGTACGACGGCGCCGACACTGAAGCTGCTCCTATTAGTGGTCGTGAAGCCGACGACAAATACAACCCCGCATCGGTGCTCAACAAAATTGGTGCCGACATGGTCTTCATTGGCGATGTCACCGGCAACTACACGGGTAGTGAAGATTGGGATCGCATTGCGGTAGTGCGCTACGCAACACGCAAGTCGTTCATCGAGATGCAGTCGCGCAAAGACTTTGGCGAAAAGCACGTGCACAAAAATGCTGGCATGCAACGCACCGTCATTGTGTGCTGTCGCCCAGAAGACACCGCAATCGACACGCGCGAACGCCCCGCCCCATCACTCGAGCTACGCACCGTTGCCATGATTGTTCGCCAAACCCCACAACGCGATGCAGCCTTTGCCGCACTTCCCGAAGCAGTGAACTTCGCTGCAGAAGGAACCATCGTCAGCGACGGCCGCATGTGGGACACCGTGCAGTTCATTCCGGTGAAATCAGCCGATGAAGTTCCTGCCATTGCTGCACGTATTTCCGACGTCGAACCAAACACCACATATGTGATGGCAGTTCGCGTCACCCTCGATGCCTTCACCTCGCGCTAAAACTCTCATGTTTTTAGAAATTGATCGCAGCAATATACGCAACTACCGCGTCAACATTGGCGGTGCTTCAACTACTCCCGCACCGGGCCAAGTGGTCATGCGTATTGAACGCTTCGCGCTCACGTCGAACAACATCAGCTACGCACTGAGCGGTGACTTTCTCGACTACTGGGGCTTCTACCCAGCTGAAGAAGGCTGGGGCAGACTTCCTGCAATGGGTTATGGCGTCGTTACCGCCTCAGCCCACCCCGACATCGCGGTGGGCGGCCGCTACTTCGGCTTCTTTCCCGTCGGCGATGTTCATGTAGTTGATGCAGAACCATCTCGCGCGGGTTTCATCGACAATGCACCGCATCGTGAAAAGCACGCAATGGCTTATCGGTCTTTTGACAAAGTAGAACCAGCAAGCAATGATCCCCAGGTTGTTTGGAATGAAGATGCCATTCTCATTTTCCGTGGCCTCTTCCTCACGTCATACCTTGCCGACGACTTCCTCGCCGACAAAAATTTTTACGATGCAACTCAGGTCATTGTCACCAGCGCTTCCAGCAAAACGTCACTCGCCCTTGCTCACTGTTTGAAATTGCGCTCCAACATCACTTCGGTCGGCCTCACTTCAGCAAGCAACAAAGCATTTGTTGAGTCAACAGGCCTATACGACCAGGTCGTCACGTACGATGACATTGAAACTCTGCATTCCAATGTTGCCAGCGTTGTAGTCGACATGGCCGGCAACACACTCGTTGTTGGACGCATTCATGAACACTTCGACACCGAGTTGAAGTACTCCATGAGTATTGGCGCAACACACTGGGACAAGTCGGCATCGTCGACCAATATTCTCGGGCCAAAGCCCCAGTTTTTCTTTGCCCCTGGGCAATTGGTAAAACGTGGCAAAGAATGGGGCCGTGAGGTTATTAACGAACGCCTCGACTCGGCACTTGACATTTTCATCAACGATGCCCGCGTGTATAGCAGCATCAAATTTGCACAAGGCCCCACAGAAGTTGAGCGTGTTTACAACGCACTCTTGAATGGAACCGTGCCTCCGCAGGCGGGCAACATTTTAAGTATGTAGAAATTTGTTACACCGGCAAGGTGTAACTGTTCTCCAACTCATCTTGCAACACCGTCGCTTGTGTTTCCGTTGTGTCAACCACAATCTCTTCATCCAAAATACGCGTGCGGTAACTCCAGCCCTCCGGCATCTTCAACCGCGCACCAATGTCTTTCAGATTGTCAGCGTTCAATGTTGGGTCTACACCCACGCAATACGCCTGCATCATGTATGCAACACCTTCTGGGCTCACGAGTTCATGAACTTCCGAGCCTTTGTTAAAGAAAAAGATCGCTCCGCGGTTCACATGACGCTCTGCATAAAACTTCGGAGACGGATCTTTCCCTAATTCCACAGTTGCAATGCGGCGCATCGTGAGCCCGTTGAAGTCGCGCATCACAGGCTCCACCAGTGCAACCTTCGAGCCAAACGCATCGATGCACCAGTAACGCGGGCCGTTCAACTTCACGAACACCGCGCCCATCTCTTTTGCAATATCGTCAGCATTCAAGGTGTCCCATAGATCTTGCGGACAATCGTTGATGAGCTGTGTTCCATACACCTCTGCAATTAATCCTTCTTCACGAAGAAAAACAGCAAGAACTTCTCCGTAGCGCACTCCGCGCATATTGTCGTGCACTCGTTCTGGCTTCGATAACTGCGACATACAACCCCCAAATGGAACTTTTAGACAGTGTACCTAAAGCCGTTGATAAGGCTTGAATTAAATAGTCGTTCCGAGAGTTACGGTCGTGCATTATCATCACATCATGGTTGAAATAATTCGCCCAGAAAAACAGGTAGTTGCACCCGTAGCTGCGCAAAAGGTACTCAAGGGAATTTTTGCCGGCCTGAATCTTCTTCACGATCTCCAAGAAGAAAAGCGAACTGAGCGCACTCGCGATATTCGCTAGCTCTGCATCGCCGGATTTTGACCCGTTTTAAAACCACTACTGTCTCCTTCAAGCATCACTTCAGGGGGAAACATGTCATCAGAACTTCGCGGTCTAGCAGGTAAACGAGTGCTCATCACCGGAGGAGGAAAAGGCCAAGGAGCAAACCATGCTCGTGCCTTTGCCGCTGCAGGTTGCGATGTGGCAGTACTCGATATCGACCACGACATCAGCAACGTCTATCCGCTCTCCACGGCAGCAATGATCGCCGAGACAGTAAAAGAAATCGAATCTTGTGGTCGTCAAGCAGTGGGAGTAGTCGCCGACCTACGCGATGAGCTCCAGGTAAAAAATGCCATCGACGAAGTCATTGGTCGCCTTGGTCAAATTGACATTGTGGTGAACAATGCCGGTATCGCTGCTCTCGACACCATCCACGACATGCGTTCCGATGTGATGAACGCAGTCATTGACACCAACTTGAAAGGCGCAATGCATGTCGCCAAATACACAGTTGGCCCCATGATTGGTCGCTATCTCAACGGTGAAGAGTCGGGAAAAATCATCAATATTGCATCTGCTGTTGTTGGCTCAGGTCATGCCATGTTGTCGCATTACGTTGCAGCGAAACACGGCGTTGTTGGCCTTACCTCTGCATGGGCAATGGAGCTCAGCGAATTCAACATCAACGTCAATGCCGTGTGCCCAGGAACCATCGAGCCAGGTGCTGGCAGAGGATCAGGAATGGTGCAAGGACTCTCGGGCGCAATGGACATGCCCCCAATGGAGGCATACGAAACATTTTCTGCCCAAGGAAACATGCCCGGCAACAAATGGCGTTGCACATCTCAAGACATCACCGACATGGTTCTCTTTCTCGCTTCCGACAATGCACGCGTCATCACTGGCGCAATCATTCCGGTTGACGGCGGCCAAATGGCCAAGTAGGTCAATTACTAAAACCCTGTTCTTTGCGGCTGTAGCGCCACCACATGAGTGACCCAACAACGATGGGAGCAAACCAAGTGAGTGAGCGATAGAGAATCGTTGCTCCCGTTGCGTCAAGAGTGCTGACCCCTGCCCTTTCGAGCAATGCAATTAACCCCAATTCCGCAAGCCCAGTGCCGCCAGGTATTGGTGACAGAGCAATTACTACTCGCACCAGCGAAAATGCCACGAGTGCTTCCCAGAGAGAAAGACCATGCACTTCAAAAACCACCGCGGAGGTCCACAGGCATATAAACCCCGCCGCCAAAGTTCCCACAGACTTCGCAAAGATGACCAGCCACCTTTTGCGTAATAACTCAATAAGCCCCACACGCATCTCTGCAGAAAATGCAAGTGGCTGGGTGCGCTCTACAACTGCTCGAGTACGACTAAACCGCTGTGAAATTTTGCGCAGCAAAAATGCTCTCAACCAAGCAGAGAACCTTCCGACGAGTAAGAAAAGCTTTGCGGATCGCAATGCCATCCACCAGAAAATAAGTGAGAACAAAATAATTGGCACGCCAACCAGCACGGCTAAAGCCTGCGGGGACGTAGCGGTTCCTCGAATGACAGGAACGGCGAGAAGCACCACTGGCAGACCCCAAGTGGAAAAGGACGGCACAACTGCAGTTGCAATGATGGACGATGCAATAGAAATATGCGCTATTCCCCACCGAGTGAACATATGAATGCGCATTCCGGTGCCCACCAAGCCGCCACCTAATACGATTCCATAGCCCGCCGCAAGTGCCGACTGATCGGTCATCACCGCTTGTCGCAGTGTGACCCCTGGTGAGCATGCAGCAAGAAACGCACCCCTGGCAAGTGTCATCACTATTGCGGCCCCCAACAAAGGAAGCAGCGAAATACGCGGTAACGCAAATAGCCGATCCCAAATGTCAACAAGTACGGTGCGCTGCACAAAAGCAAGCGAACCAATGATGGCAAGGATGAGTACAGGTCCGAATACTTTGCGCATCGGCGTGAAACCTAACTGTCTTACGTGCAAACCGCTTGTGAAATGAGTTGAAAATGCTTTGCGTTATTTCTTTGACAATGTGCTGCAGAGTTCGTCAAAAGCATCACTAAAGGGAGATGATTTTCTCCACACAAGGCCAATTGTTCGACTCGGAGATTGACCTGCAAATCTCCGTGTCACGATTCCTCGCCCAGGACCAGCTTCTACTTTCTCTGCACACTCTGGGAGCAGCGTGACACCCAAACCAGCCGCCACCATCTGTGCGAGCGTGGCCATACTCGTTGCTTGAATTTCACTAGGTTCGCTAAATGCCAGTTGACATACGTTTGACACCTGGTCGCGCAGGCAATGCCCGTCTTCCAAGAGAATCACTCGCTCATTGCGCAGCACATCTAACTTCACGGGTGTTTTACCCTTCGCTAGAGAGTGATTTTCCGGCATCGCCAATAAGAAATTGTCGATCCGTATAGGTGCGGTGACAAATTCGTCTGTCCCAATTGGCAATGCCAAAAGTCCGAAGTCAATATCTCCGTATCGCAATGATTCAAGAAGATGTGTTGTTTGCAATTCTTGAATGTGCAGTTCTGCGTCGCTATGTGCAGCGGTGAATGTACGAACAACATCGGGCAATACGTATGGCGCCAATGTAGGTATGACGCCAAGAGCAATGTGACCACGCAATTGTTTTCCATCGTGCTTCGTAGTTTCAATGAGATCGTGCATATCTCGCATCACTACACGGGCTCTCTCCACCACTTCCACACCATGCGCTGTCAACATCGCTCCGCGTGCCGAACGTTCGAGCAGCATGACACCAAGCTTTCGCTCAAGTTCTTTGATCTGTGCACTTAAAGCTGGCTGCGAGACAAATTCCTCTTCTGCAGCGGCGCCAAATGAGCCAGTGTCGGCAATTGCCACGAGATATTTCAATTGCTGGAAGGTAGGCCATGACATAAGTATTTATTATGGCATACTGAATAAACATCTATTTGCTTTATGACTCATTTACCCCGAAACTGTCTGCATGACAAACAGCGACATCAGCAAATGCCCATTCCACGCCGGAGCCATTACTGCAGCAGGAACAGGAACCACTAACTCCAGTTGGTGGCCGAACCAATTGAACGTCAAGGTGCTCCACAACAACCCGGCAGCGGGCGTCCCAATGGACCCCGACTTCGACTACGCAGAAGCATTCACTTCGCTCGACCTTGATGCGGTCATTGCCGACCTCACCGCTCTCATGACCAACTCACAAGAGTGGTGGCCAGCCGACTACGGACACTATGGACCATTTTTCATTCGCATGGCCTGGCACTCCGCAGGCACTTACCGCATCCAAGATGGCCGCGGCGGCGCCGGAGCTGGCATGCAACGCTTTGCTCCACAAAACTCGTGGCCCGACAATGGCAACCTCGACAAAGCTCGTCGTCTTCTATGGCCAATCAAACAGAAGTACGGCAACAAGTTGTCGTGGGCCGATCTCATGATTCTTGCCGGCAACGTTGCTCTCGATTCAATGGGTTTCAAAACCTTTGGTTTTGCTGGCGGTCGCCCCGACGTCTTTGAACCAGATGAAACCTATTGGGGTTCCGAAACGACGTGGCTTGCCGATGAGCGCTACTCAGGTGACCGTGAGCTCGACAACCCACTCGGTGCAGTGCAAATGGGGCTCATCTACGTGAACCCCGAAGGCCCCAACGGAGTTGCAGACCCACTCTTGTCGGCACGCGACATCCGCGAAACATTTGCTCGTATGGCAATGAACGATGAAGAGACCGTCGCTCTTGTTGCAGGTGGCCACACATTTGGCAAAGCACACGGAGCTGGCGACCCCGGCAAGTACGTTGGCCCCGAACCAGAAGCGGCACCCATAGAAGCAATGGGACTCGGTTGGTTGAACTCCATGGGCTCTGGCAATGGTGTCGACACCATCACCAGCGGCATTGAAGGAGCGTGGACAACAAACCCCATTACATGGGACAACGACTATTTCAAGATCCTCCTCGAAAACGATTGGGAGCTCACACATTCTCCTGCTGGTGCGCAGCAATGGGTTCCACAAGGCGGCGCTCTTGCTCATGCAGTACCCGATGCACACGATTCATCACGCTCACATGCGCCAATCATGACAACTGCAGACTTGGCACTGAAGTTCGACCCTGAGTACTTGAAGATCTCGAAAGACTTCTTTGCCAATCCAGATAAGTTCGCCGACGTATTTGCTCGAGCATGGTTTAAGTTGACACACCGCGACATGGGCCCGAGGTCTCGCTACCTCGGCACACTTGTTCCACAGGAAGAGCTGATCTGGCAAGATCCCATTCCCGTTGTAAGCAAAGTGGCTACTGCAGCAGAGCTCCCTGAATTGAAGACAAAAATTCTTGCGAGCGGCCTCACCGTTGCAGAACTTGTTCGCACCGCTTGGTCATCTGCTTCAACATTCCGCGGCACCGACAAGCGTGGTGGCGCAAACGGCGCACGCATTCGCTTAGCGCCTCAAAAAGATTGGGATGCAAACCAGCCTGGCGAACTTGCAAAAGTGCTTGCCGTCTACGAAAAGTTGAGCCAAGAGTCCGGCGTCTCTATTGCCGACCTCATTGTCCTTGGTGGCAGTGCAGCAGTAGAGAAGGCCGCAGCAGATGCTGGAGTGAAGGTAACGGTGCCCTTTGTTGGAGGCCGTGGCGATGCCACAGCTCAACAGACCGACGTCGACTCATTTGCCGTGTTAGAGCCAACCCATGATGGCTTTCGCAACTATTTGCGACCTGGGCATCTTCAACCAACAGAACAGTTGCTGTTAGAGAAAGCAAACTTGCTCACCTTGACCGCCCCCGAAATGACTGTGTTAGTTGGCGGCTTACGCGCCCTCAATGCCACGCACCTACACAGCTCTCTCGGCGTCTTCACTGCAACACCGGGAGCTCTCACGAATGACTTTTTCGTGAATGTTCTCGACATCAATATCGATTGGACGCCAATCGACACATCCAATGAAGTGTTCGAGGGCCGTCACCGTACGAATAAGTCTGTGGTGTGGAAGGGAACGCGCAACGACTTGATCTTCGGCTCCAACTCACAGTTGCGTGCGCTCGCCGAGGTGTACGCACAAGACGACGCCAAGGTGAAGTTTGTAAAAGACTTCGTGGTCGCTTGGACCAAGGTGATGAATCTTGACCGATTCGATGTC
>CANFUE010000002.1 GCA_947450115.1 Acidimicrobiaceae bacterium
GATGCTGACGCCACACCGTCACCATTCGCGTTCACAGCTTTAATCTGAATGTCATACGACGTACCATTCACCAAAGGCGACGAACCATTCGAGCTCGATGATGTAATCACTAGCGGTGACGCTGTCGTGCCCGTGGCACGCGTTCTGAATGTGGTTCCACCATCAGTGGAATACTTGTAACCCGTTATCGCCGAACCACCAGAAGCACCCGCCGTGAACACCACCGACAACGAAGCATTCGATGTTGTGATTGAGCTAATCGTTGGTGCACCAGGAGTAGTTGACGGGACAGCTGTTGTTGCTGCTGACGCAACCCCGTCACCATTAGCGTTGACAGCTTCGATTTGAACACTGTAGGTCGTCCCATTCACCAACGCTGTAGAACCATCACTACTCAGTGTTGAAATCACAAGCGGTGACGCTGTCGTGCCCGTCGCACGCGTTCTGAATGTGGTTCCACCATCAGTGGAATATTTGTAACTCGTAATTGCCGACCCACCAGAATCACCGGCAGTGAACGCCACCGACAACGACCCATTCGAAGTTGTGATCGAACCAATCGATGGTGCGCTAGGTGTAGTTGACGGAATGACTCCAAGTGAAACTGTGGAGAACTGACCTGTTCCAACGTTATTAGTTGCTGCGACGTGGAAGACATACGAGGTTCCGTTCGTTAATCCAGTCACCAATGCGGACGTTGCAGTCGAAGTTCCATCAACAAAGGTCGTCCACGTTGCACCCGAGTTTGACGAGTATTCAACGATGTAATCGAGAATTCCAGAACCCCCGATAGAACTCGGCGCCACCCACGTGAGAGAAACCGTGCCGTTGCCACTTGAACCCGAAACCGAAGTAGGCATTCCGGGTACCGCTGCTGGCACTACTGCCTGCGATGCACTTGAAGGGTTTCCTTCGCCAACGCTATTAGTTGCCGCCACAGTAAACGTATACGACGTACCATTGGTAAGACCGAGAACATCGCAACTCAGCGGACCACTCACCCAAATACAAGTCAGCCCACCTGGGTTTGACGTCACGGTGTAGCGCGTAATCGTTGCACCATTGCTTGCTGGTGCTGTCCAAGAAATCGTCGCAAGTTCATCACCACGCGCAGCTGATACTGAAGTGGGCACACTAGGTACCGCTGCAGGCACTACCCCGGCCGACATCGCAGACGTTTCACCAAGACCCACCGCATTCACTGCGACAACCTTGAAGTAGTACGTAGAACCATTCGTGAGCCCCGTTACTACAGCAGTTCTGCTGGTCGACACTGAGTCTGGGAAGGTTACGAATGGTCCGATGGAGAATGCTGAGTACCACACTTCATAATCGGTAATTTCCGTTCCACCGTTTTGAAGAGGCGCAGTCCACGACAGGTTCACTCGAGAATCACCGGAGGTTCCTACGACCGACATTGGCGCACTTGGTGTGGTGACCGGAATGGCAGAAGCAGAAATTGCCGACTGCTCACTCGTACCAGCGCTATTCGTTGCCGACACGGTGAAGGTATATGAACGACCATTCGTTAAACCGGTGACTATGCACGAAGGTGCTGCCGTACTGCCCGCCGGCACTGTGTATGTACATGAATGAACTCCTGGCGAAGAAGTAACAAGATATGAAGTGATGGCTGCGCCACCGTTTGAACTTGGCGCTACCCAACTCACTGTTGCTTGAGCATTGCTCACGACAACTGAAACAGATCGTGGTGCACTTGGCGGGAAAACCGGCAAAGTGTAGGTCATCGCCTGACGTACACCCGTTCTTGTCTGGGGCTGGAAAACGGCGAGATGATGATTGCCTGGCGACAACGACGCAGGCACTCTTCCCGACAGAGAGACCGACCCAGAGGCATCGGCAATTGCCGTATCGAGCACCTCAGGAGTTGAAGCAACAATTAGTTGCACCCACTGTCGTGGGACAAGACCGGAATAACGCACTGTTACTTCATCACCCGGGTTGAAGGCCGACGAGGTGCGCAACGGTTGCGCCGGGTCAACCAATGGCAATGCCAAGACGTCACTCTCGCTTGGTGCTGCGGTTGGGGCTATAGGAATTGTTGTGGTGGTCGTAGTGGGGGCCACTGTCGTTGTCGTTGTAGTTGGCGCCACAGTTGTTGAAGGTGCTGGCGCTTCGGTCGTGGTGGTTGTTGCTGCAACAGTCGTTGTTGTTGTCGTTTCCACCGGCACGGAAGCAAGATCTGGCTTGCCGGTAAATTCGCGGGCATCTGGTGGCGGCAGACCAGCCTTTACGAGTGGAGCATCTAATACTTCAGGCAATTTCGTTGTGGTCTTTTGGTTTTCTAATTGACCCTGTTGGCGAGTTGTGTTTTTTTCTCCCGTATCTGAAACCACAAGGTGTTCTGTCTCTGTTGGCGACACCTGCGTAAACACTTCATATTTCGCACCTTCGGTGGCGCCGCTGGCAGAACCTGTACGAACATCAAGCGCGGGAGCTGCTTCAGACGTTTTGAATTCGAGAGTCTGTCCATCATCGGTTGTGAGGTTGACCGTAATTGCACCTTGCGCGACGCTCACCGTGTTGGTATTACCTGCCGAAGAAGCCACAGAGTTTTCATTCGAGAGGGTGAGGCCTACTTGTGGGTCATCTACAGCCACTTGCACATCTGACAGCTGCACGTCTACTGAAGGAGCAGATGACTGAGCATCAATTTCAAAAATAGCCTGTGGCGTCACACCCACCACTCGAGCAGTTGATCCCAGGTGAATCGAGACACCTTTTCCGCTCAGGTTTGTAAAGACGAGATAATCGGTCGGCCCCTGTCGAGAAGCATCGGCAATTACAGGGCGAGGTGGAAGCGCAGAACGCAATGGCCGCACAACGCTTTCGCCCACCAGTTGAGAACCTGCTGTCAACTCACCGTCAGCAGACTGAATGGACCAGTCTGGTTTTGCCGAACGAATGAGCAGCAAAGATTTCTGCACACCCACTTTGGAGCCACAAAATGGACACGTTCCATTAACACGGGCATCAAGGGGCGTGATGTCAATGTCTCCGGCGCCCCCCTTCCACATCTGTGGGTCAGAAACCGGATCCGCGCCCGAGAACGAAAACTGCCATGTCTCTTTGGTGAGATCAACCTCTACGTAGCGATCCATTCCCGGCCAGTTCGAGTCGTACACCATGATGTGTGCAATACCGACCGAAGGGAACTCCACCGCATAAGGGAGAACCGCGTGACCACCAGAGTCGGTATAAATACCGAGCGTAAATTTTGGCGCGCCAACTTTGAGCGAGTCCACCAACGCCGCAACAATTTCTGATGGGCGTTTTTTCGCCCATGCTTTGGTAGCCACCTGAGTTTCATTTAAAAACTGCGTAGCAAATGCGCGCATGATGGCGTGTGTTAGATCTTCTTGCTGCGCAAGTGTGATGCTCTTCGGAAGTTCCTTACCAATAAAGCGGGTAGATGCAAGCACCGCAAGACCTTCACAGTGACCCGATACTCGAGCTTGGTTCACCATGCGTGCCCACGCACGCGCTTCAGCAGAGAGTACGCAAGCTCCACTTTTTTGAACGCAGATATCGGGCCCAGAAGTGAACATCTTCGACATGTCGGTTGCGTCAAATTCACTCGGTGTAGCCGCCGCACCAAAGTTGGGAAATGCAAACCCATCAGGGTTGGGTTTTGCACCACTATCGACTTCTCCTGTAGGCAGTGCAGCGTTTTTCGCAGGTAGCGAATTATTCGGAGCAGCACCGCCGCCACCGCATGCGGCAAGGAGTAGAGCAACCCCCAGGGCAGTCAAGCCACCCACCACCACAGACCGAATATGCATTCAATTTAAATCTAGTAGCAAAAACGTCATAATTCAGGTCGGCTAGCCGCTGAACTTGGCTAAAAATAAGGCTTTGAACCCTATTGAGTGGCAATACTGGCGCGAAATTCACCTTCAGCGATACGCGCAGCAATTTCGGGGTTTGGTTCGTCAAGACGTTCCAAGGTCACCCCACGAATTTCACCGGTGAAGCGATACACATGTGGGTAGTTCCCTACCGCCGCACCGGTGTCCATTCCAATGTCGAACGACTCGCCACTCATTGAAAAAACAATAGGAACTGTGCGTTCTACGCGAGCGTGAGCAACTGCTTTTTTATCAACGAGCAACACCGCATCACCGCCTGCACCAAAGCCCCCGTCGTAAACAAAGTCAACAACAATTTCATGTGTACCTGGTGAAAGTGGCGTAGAAGAACGCGCCACAAAATGATCATGACCCATCCAGTTGTAGTGATACACAGGGCAGCCAGCATCGTCTAAGTACAACGACCATCCGGCCATGTTCCCGCCCTGGCATGCAATCACCCCATGTGCTCCCCCATCGCCAACTGCAATGGTGGCCGCGATACGAAAAGAACAGTTTTTCAAGTTCACTACAGAACGTTCAGGCATCCGAATGTGCGCCGAGGTGTATGTGCATTTCTTCAGGCCACCCAAACTCTCTGGCGGCAAGATGGGCATTCCTAATGCCGAGATGGGTTCACGCAGCGGGTACACATTGTGCTGCCCGGCAACTTCGTCGAACATCTCTCGCAGTGCTTGTAATTTTTCCGGATATTCAAGGGCCAGGTCGTTACCTTGAGAGAAATCTTCTCGAATGTTGTACAGCTCCCATTTTTCTTCTGGGCCATTGAAGGGAAATGAGCCGAACCTATTCCAGGGAACACGGCCGTGATAGCACGAGGCAATCCAACCGTCGTGATACAAGGCCCTGTTACCAAACATCTCGAAGTATTGGGTGGTTCGCAGGCTCTCTGCTTGCGGCGCATCGAGGGTGTACAACATCGACACCCCATCGACGGGCAATTGCTCAAGGCCATTCACATGTGTTGGCATTTCAATGCCTGCTGCGGCCAAGATTGTTGGCATCACATCAACAACATGGTGGAACTGCGTGCGCATCGTGCCATTGTCGGCAATGCGGCTTGGCCACGACAGCGCCATTGCATTGCGAGTTCCACCAAAATGTGAAGCCACTTGTTTCATCCACTGAAACGGAGAGTCGAGTGCCCATGCCCAGCCAACGTTGTAGTGGTTCTCGCATCGCGCAGAGCCAAAGTCATCCATGTGTTCCAGCAGCCATTCAGGGTCTTCAGGAATTCCATTTTGAAATGAAGGCGCACTCCATGCGCCGTGGATTGTTCCTTCAGCAGAAGCACCGTTATCACCAGTGATGTAAATAAACAGCGTATTTTCAGCAATGCCGAGGTCTTCTACAGCATCGAGCAACCTGCCAATTTGAGCATCGGTATGCGCTAAGAAACCTGCAAAAGTTTCCATCAATCTGCTGGCAACGGGTTTATAGCGGTCGGGGTAATCGGCCCACGATGGAATTTCTTCAGGACGTTGAGTAAGCAAAGTCTCTGGCGGAATGACACCCGACCCCAACTGCCGTGCGTAAATGTCCTCACGCAATACGTCCCAACCGCCGTCAAAGTGTCCTTTAAATTTGTCAATCCACTCTTTTCCCACATGATGCGGACAATGCATCGCTCCTGTTGCCACATAAGTGAAAAATGGCTTCTGAGGTTGCGAGCTTTTTTGCACTTGCATCCATGAAATTGCCTGATCAACGATGTCTTCAGTCATGTGGTAGTCATCACGACCTTCATAGGGCATCACTGGGGTGGTTTGGTCAAAGAGAGGTGGCTCCCACTGCGACGCCTCAGCATTGATAATTCCGTAAAAGCGTTCAAAGCCCATCCCGGTAGGCCATCTATCAAAAGGGCCTGCCAGTGTTTGTTCCCACATGGGCGTGAGATGCCACTTCCCAAAACACGATGTGGAGTAGCCCGACAACTTCAGTATTTCAGCTACCGATGCAGCTTCTTTAGGGATAACACTGTCGTAACCAGGAAATACGTTTGCGGCTTCTGGAATGCCGCCCATGTGCACGGTGTGGTGGTTACGCCCTGTCAACATTGCTGCTCGCGTAGGCGAACACAAGGCGGTGGTATGAAACTGGTTGTAGCGCAATCCATTTTTCGCCACTCTGTCTAATGCTGGTGTTGGCACCGGCCCACCGAAGGTTCCGCATGTTCCGAACCCCACGTCGTCGAGCAGTACAAGCACAATATTGGGCGCACCTGCAGGAGCTTGCGTCACGGGAATTGCAGTGGGTTGTGACTCGGGAATGGTGGCGCCCATTTCACCCGCGTACGGCGGAGTTGCATGAGGCAATGACGAATTCACGACGAAAAACCCTTATTTTCAAGGGCTTTTCGGAACCTATCTACCGCACCTACGTCGCCATTTATCGACACTGAATTCTCTACAACCATGTCGCTCCACAGCACGGAACCTTTTAACAGTGCATGCAATGTTTTCTGTGACATCACCACTGTGCTGTCGGCGTTCACCCCGGCAGTAGGTACTGCTACCCCATTACGCACATGCAAACCACAAAGAACATCATCAACGCGAAAGGCAATGTGATGATTCATCCCGTCAATCGCCGATGGTTCAACAAGAACGCGCAATGTTGCTATGAGTTCATCGCTTGGCGTGGTACGCAAAACTCCTGAACTAAATGTGTGGCGCATAAACCGGTCCATCGGCATTGAGCCGTCAAGGTGCCTTGCGCGGGTAATGGCCCAGTTACGAATATTCGCAGCAGGTGTGCGCTCGGCAATAACGCGTAAACAACTTGCGAGGAGTACACGGTCGGCTTCGGTTGCGCCCGCAGAGCGCGCCAGCCATGTTGCAAGCTCTGTGGCCCAACGAACGTCGTTAACTTCAAGTGCAGCTTGTGCCTGCCGTGCAACTTCCTCTCGCCCACCAAAGCCGGCAATGAGCTTTGCATACCTTTCTTCTGGTTCTACAGGAAACAGCTTCGATTCATCACCATCGAACCAGCCACGTAGGCCTATGAATATTTGACGCAGGTGATGCTCAACTACTCCATAACGTTCAGAGGTGAGGTGGTCCTCGTCATACAACGCAGGCAAAGAAATGCGCGAGGACGTTTCATCCATCGTCCAGCCTTTGTTGATTGCACGTACCGATTGATCCCACATGTACTGCAATGAATCGCGGTAGCGAGTTGCCTTTTCGCGAATATTGTCTTTGCCCACCAATGCAGGCCCATGTGTTGCCACCATGCAACTCGGCGACCAATTGATGATGTGGTCAATTCCCGGAATAAGCACTCGCGGATCGCGGTACTCCTCACCGCGAATTGCAAACACATTAAAAACCGTTGGCCACACAGAGTTGTGTATGCACGTTTCCAATGCTGGGAAAAACATGTTTACCGAGTCATCGCAATCGCTCGGCGAGTGTTTCATTTCCACTTTCAACCCAGCAATTGTTAATGATGCAGATTCGCCAACAGGGTGCGTGACGGGAATATAACCAGGTGTGATGGTGCTAAAAGCTGGGTTTCTGTACCAAAACCCCAAGCCTACGTTCACCAATCCATCTAGCCCGTCGGCAGGCATAGCAACCGCGAACTGCTCCACAATGCCACGCGCATAAGCAGGCGCAATTTCACCGCTCGCTCGCGATTTGTTGTAGGCAATTTTCTCATGGCCATAAATGGGCAAAGGCGAAACATGATTGGCTTCTTTGAAAATGGCTGAAGTGCCCTCTACGTAATGAAAGTGGCTATAAATGACTGCTGCAATTGGCGCATCGGTTACTTCACGCAAAAGGCGCAACGCCTCTTGCATCTCTTCTTCAGACTCACCTGTATCAATTGCAATCACGCCCTCGGGGGCAAAGATAAAGGTCTGATTCGACAGGCCATTGCCCACCAAGCACCACACGCCCTCGCGAACTTCATTGAAGCCGGCCTGCACCACTTCACTTTGAGCAAGGTGGTCACGATGCACGCGTTGACCGCCAGGGCTAACCACCACATTGCGGTCGTGAGCATCGAAACTTCGAGTAATTGAGGGCTGCGATTTCGCCATAGCCACACCTTATGTCACTACAACGCAAGCAATTATGCCTGACAAGCCAGGCGAGGTGAGTTGGTACTACCTACCAACAAATCGATTGTTCTGACCCATGTTGATTTCAGGTTCGCCGACACTCGTATTGTCTGGCCAAAATTTAGGGATGTCGTTGATCTTTCCGCGCCAAGCACCATTCAACAAAAGGTGCAAGTCGAATGTTTTGCCCGCAGTTGTTGTACCCACGCCGCCATGGGCATGGTAGTGATAGCCCATCCCATCACCGTGGTCATGGCCGCCATATTCATCAAGCGGAACGTTGTACCCCACCATATTGGCGTATGCATTGTCGTACGCCCCGAACAAGGCAACACCGTCGTATCCAAAGCCAATGAGTGGAGGATGCGCTTTACCCACGTAGTCATCTGAGTTGTATAAGTGCATCCCATTTGGGTTAGCTGCATGCCCATCGGCGTGGTAGTGCAAACCCATTCCTTGGCCCACGTGTGCACCAATCACGCAAATCTCGCCAACCACCTGCGACTGCGCTAAGACGTTATTGAAAGCTGGGTAAATCAACATGCCATCGGCAGCAATTCCATTTGCTGCTCTGCTTGCCCAATTGTAGGGAGTGCTGGCACCCGTGTAGTGCGCGTCTGACTTCAATGAAGGTCGTGTACCAAAAGTGTTTTCTTCAACAGTTGAGACAAGCCCGTAGTCGCGCATGGGAATTTTGGAGAGCACCATGTTCTCGACAGCATCGCGGGTGACACCATTACAGTCATAAAGTTTGCAAGTATCCGTTGGAAACGCGCCTGGTGGGCGCCGAATGTCATTTAGCCCATTGGGTTTATCAGATGTGTTGTAGCTAGCCATCACCATAAAAGGTGCGTGCTTGCCAGAATCATCAAGCTCATTGGTGAAGTAAATGAAAGGAACAGTGTGCTGACCCACTACACCATTTGCAATGCTGGCACTTTCCAGAATGCCTGCCAATGCTTGGTCACGGAAATTACGATACAGCTCAATGCTGTAGCGCAGATGGCCACCTTCTCCTTCGACGGAAGCTTTGATGGCGAGCAGTTCAGCGTCGGCAGCAAGTTTTGTGGCAGCGTTAACTCCCGCTGCCGCAATTTGAGCGCTATACGTTGGTTTAACATCGCGTAATTTAATTCTGTGCATGTCACGCGTACCATCTGGCAGCAATTCACCTTCCATTTCGGTGATGGGATCGTTACCAGCCACGTACGACGCAATAGACACTCTGGGGTTGGGAACTAACTTGACGGCACTCGGGTTAAAGGAAGTTGGAATATCGAAATTAATGGGTGAATTGAAAAAATAGAGTGGTGTTGCGCTTGCTAAAGATGGAACAAGTGCATAAACCCCGTTGGTGGCATTCACATAATAATTTGCAGCACCAAAATTTGAGTCAAGTGAGTGCGTATACGTAGTGGTGTTCAACACATAACGCTTTTTTGCTTGCAGTATTTTCGTTGTCTTGTTGTAGGTGAAAGTGATATAGCCAGGAGAACCACTAGTTTTCGCGTGGTTGATCGCAAAATTCAACTTGTTCCCATCTGATGGCGCATAGTCGAGCGTATAAACAGAGTGCAATTGTGACTCGATACTAAATTGCGTTGGGTCAGTTGCATCGGCAACAGCTGAGAAAATTCCGTGCAAGTAGCTACCGTACGTTTGTGCCATTAACGAAGATGTTGACGCTTTGAAAGTAGCGTCAATTGCAAAATAGTCATTAGCAAGCGCCGCATCGCTGCTGGGCGAGATGAGAAACTTTGCACGGTCGCACAGCACGGCCAGCGAAGTTAATGTTTTTCCTGGTAATGACTTCGTCAATGTCTGAGAAAATGGTGCAGGCAAGTAATACAACGTTTCATCGGTTGCGGTCACAGCGGCCGCCACTTTCACCTGGGCATCTGATACCGAGGTAGCAATGACGCTCGACCCACTGCCCTCGCAGGCACTCACACTTGTTCCCGTTCCAGCGTTACCTCCGCTAGATCCGCTTCCAGAACCACTTCCGCCACCAGGTACAGCAGTTGTGACCGGCGAGGAAACTGAACCGGCGTAATCCTTCGGGCGAATAACAAAACGCTTCACAATTTTTGCTGATTTGTATTTACCTTTTTGGGCAATTTTTAAGGTGACCGTACAAGAACCATTTGACTTCACTGCGATAGATGATTTCGACTTATTCAGTGAGCAAGAACCCGATACCAACCACGTTTTTGTGCCAGTTGACGGCGTACTCACCAAAGTTTTCAAGGTGACAGTTGAGGAAGAGACGAGCCAAGTCTTTTTCCATGTCGTTTTCGCTACAGAAAGCGCCGACACATAGTTCACTGCCAACACAGTGACGAGCAAAAAGGAAACAAGAAGTGCGCCAGCACCTTTGACAGAGCGATGAAAGCCACGTTGAAGTTCCACGACGGAACACTAATGCAAAGTGGAGCTGAGGGGAATTGAACCCCTGACCTCTTGCATGCCATGCAAGCGCTCTGCCAACTGAGCTACAGCCCCTAGTGGGACACCGAATCCTACCGAGAAGGTTCTTGCCACTCAACCTTGGCGACGTCTTTATACAAACGCTCAATTTCGTAGAACCGACGTGTTTCTTCGGCAAATACGTGCACCACTACATCGCCATAGTCCACAAGCACCCACATTTGCTCACGAATACCCTCAGTGCGAATAGGTGAACGGCCATAGCGTTCGCGTATTTGTGCAGTCACTTCATCGGCAATGGCACCAACGAGACGCGGGTTACTTGCACCAGCAAGCACGAAGTACTCGGTGATACCGAGTACTTCACCCACATGAAGAACCAGAACCTCGTCGGCTTTTTTATCATCGGCGATGCGGGCAATTTCTACCGCAAAGTCTTTTGAGGAGACGTCGTAGTTCGGGGTGTGAATGTCAGATGTATTGGTCACGAAGTTTGTGCACTTTCATCGACCGCAATTGAGGTCGTGGTGGTTATGCCGCCGCCCGAAGGCTGACCGGCGATGAAATCTTTGAAGTTGTTCCCCAGAACGATACTGGCATCAATGCCTTCTACTTGCTGAGAAACTCGCTTAGTAGTGAGTGGGCCAAAAATTGAGGAATAGCTTTCTACCTCAGCACGCACTGGGTCGTCGTTGTACTGAACAACCGTTTCGACAGCTGGCTCGCCAGGAATTTCCCGTACCAGCACCACGTTGACCCCGAGCATCGTCAAACGCAATACCGCTTCTCGCGTAATAGACGCATCGGTAAATGCGCTATCAATTTGCACGTTGATTGACGCAAAGAGCGACGACACCGAGGAAGGCGCAACGCTTGCCACCACCATGATGACTTCTGCTTTGTCGAGTGCGTACATATCGGAGTTTGTTGGGTTGAGTTCGCCTTGAGGAATGGCATTTGCCGCAAATTGCCACACCTGTACTTCACCAGTGAGAGTGCGTTGCAAAAAATCTTGAACAGTAAGTGCAGGCGCGAGAGTTGTTGCTGTGCCAGAAACATCGGCCATGCTGGTGGTGGTTTCTGTGCCAGTTTGCGCAGAGGCGTGCATGCCTACACCCGCGATTCCCACCCACAAAGATTTAATGATGGGAAGACGGTCAGACTCTGGCTCGCCGGCTTGGTTTGATGCCAGAATCGCAGCAACTTGAGCAGAATTCAATGTCTGTTTGCCAGCAGGAAGAAGTTCCTGCATCCCTGTGGGTAACAGCGTTTTCACCGCTCGATCTATTTCCACATTGACATCGCGCTCCCCTGCCAACATCGCGGCCATTTCCGCTTCGGTGACGGCTGCTTTTGCAGTGAAAGAGACATTGAGCAGACCTTCAACATCGGTGGTGAGCCCATCGAGGCCATTCAATAAATAAGCATCGCCTAAACGGCGTGGCGCTTCACCAGGCGCAACAACCGACGCTGCTCCAACTGGAATTGAAACGATTGTTCCGCCTCGCCCACCAGGTGCAAGAGCAATCATCTGCAATGAGGCAACAAAACCATTGCCATCGACCACAGCGAGTAACGCAGCTGGTGTTGAAGGAATCTTGATGACATTTTTTGTATCGACGCTGTCACCATCGGTGGAGTGCAAAAGAGAATTAGCTGCAAGCGCTAGACCCGATGGCAACATCACCACGCCAAGTAGCCCGCACAAAAATGCTGCAACGGTTCTGTTATGCCGACGCGAAGGTATTGCGGTCATAATTGCGAACCAACACGCAGCCCATACAGGCCGCGGTCGCGAATGATGTCGATGACAGGTTCAGGCACAAGATAATCAAGTGGCCGGCCATCAGTAACACGACTACGCAAATCGGTACTCGACACTTCAAGGCGCGGCACTTCAACATGGCGCCATTCGTAGTCTTGTGACAATGTCACTGGCGACCCCGGCCTATCAATAACAACAAGGCTCGACATTGCCACCACGTCATTCACGCGTTCCCATGTGTCGATGTGTGCTGCAGCATCGTCGCCAACAATGGTAAAAAATCGTGCACCTGCATATTTCACACGCAGTGTTGCCAACGTGTCGGCGGTATAACTCGGCCCACCGCGTTGCATCTCTTCTGTTCCGGCTTCCAACCCTTCGATGCCTGCAACAGCAGCTTGCACCATGGCAAGGCGGTCGGCGGCTGGTGTAATAGGGCGAGCTCCCGATTTTTGCCAGGGGTCATTTGCCACCATGAGAAGAACAAGGTCGAGTGCAAGGGCGTGCCGTACATTGACAGCGGTCACGAGGTGCCCTACATGAGGGGGGTCAAAGGTTCCACCAAAGAGACCAATTCGTAAGGGCACAAGGCTGAAGTCTAAGCCAATAAAGGCTTTCGCGGTTCCGCGAGCCAGCCGGCAAAAAATCTGAAAATTTTCCGTGACAAGTTCCCCAAAGTGGTCTAATCTTGCCATTCCCCCGATAAAGGGCCCAGCCCTTCATCACATCCCCCCATCCACCCCTCTTACCTTCTTCTTAAATGCATCTGTCACGCTGATGCAGACGTAATACAACGACCCCCTGAATACCCCCTTAACGAAACCGGAAAAGAACATGAACGACGCAATTGGCCTCTATTTAAACGACATCGGCAAGGTAGCCCTCCTCACTGCCGAAGACGAACGCACACTCTCGAAAGCCATTGAAAAAGGCCGCGAAGCTGCTGCCTTGTACGAAGCTGGCGAAAAGACCGCCGCTGTACGCAAAGACATGAAGGCTGCTGCTGTTGCAAAAGACCACTTCATTCGCTCCAACCTGCGACTCGTTGTTTCTATTGCTCGCCGCTACCCATTGCCACAGGGCATGGACCTTCTCGACCTCATTCAAGAAGGAAACCTCGGCCTCGAGCACGCTGTCGACAAGTTCGACTGGCGCCGTGGGTTTAAGTTCTCTACCTACGCAACGTTCTGGATTCGTCAAGCCATTGGTCGTGCACTCGACCAAAAGGCAAGCCTCATTCGTATTCCTGGCGACCGTTCCGCAAGCTTGCGCGCTGCACTTCGTCAGTCGTCTGGCGATGGCGAAAACCTCGACATTGGCAACGCTGAATTGCATCGCCTCACCACACCGGTATCGCTCGACAAAACTGTTGGCGACGATGGCGACGCCACTTTGGGCGACCTCATGGACAACGGCCAGGGCACTCCTGAAGATGCCGTCATGGCACTTGTTGATGGCGAGTTGCTCGATGAGCTTCTTGGCACCCTCGACGACCGTGCTCGCTATGCAGTAGAGGCTCGCTTTGGGCTTCTCGACGGTGAGCGTAAGTCTTTCCGTGAAGTGGGCGAAGCCTTGGGTGTTACTGCTGAAGCTGCTCGTCGCTTGGTGAGTCGTGCGGTCATTGGTTTGCGTGAAGATGCTGAACGCATCTATGCCGCTTAACCCTGCCGCCTAACCCTGCCGCTTAACCCAACCCCTTAAAGCTCGTTAATTCATTGCCGAATTCGGCAATGTTCTTACTACGCTAAAAACCCTTATGGCACGTACCTGGTCTCCCGATTCATGGCACACGTTCCCCGCTGAGCAACAGCCAGCGTGGCCCGACGATGCAGCTCTCTTGGGCGCATTAAAACAGGTATCTGCGTATCCCCCACTTGTCTTTGCTGGCGAAGCTCGCAACTTGCAAGTTGCCCTTGGTCATGTAGCTGCTGGCAATGCATTTTTGTTGCAAGCTGGCGACTGCGCCGAGAGCTTCGATGAATTTTCAGCGGTCAACATTCGCGAAAAACTCCGCGTCATTTTGCAAATGGCTGTAGTACTCACCTACTCAATGGGAGTTCCCGTTGTGAAGGTGGGCCGCATGGCTGGCCAATTCGCCAAGCCACGTTCACAGCCATTTGAAAAAGTAGGCGACCTCATGTTGCCTTCGTTCCGCGGGCACATTGTGAACAACGAAGCCGCCACTGAAGCAGCGCGCCGCCCCGACCCAGAGCGTTTGATTCAGGCGTACCACCAATCGGCAAGCACGCTCAACTTGTTGCGCGCTTTCACCAAAGGTGGCTTTGCCGACCTCAACCGTGTTCATGCATGGACCCAAGAGTTCGTTGGCTCTTCTCCAGAAGGACAACGCTACGAAGACCTTGCAAATGAAATTGAGCGCGCGCTCAACTTCATGCGCGCCTGCGGTGTCGACACCGAACACAATGCAAATTTGCATGAAGTAGATGTGTTCACATCACACGAGGCACTCATCTTGGGTTACGAAGAAGCACTCACCCGCCAAGATTCACTCACGGGCGATTGGTACGACTGCTCTGCCCACATGTTGTGGATTGGTGAGCGCACACGTCAACTCGATGGCGCTCACATTGAATTCTTGCGCGGAGTGCACAACCCGATTGGCTGCAAGGTAGGCCCTACTGCTACCCCAGAGTTCGTTATTGAACTCTGCCAAGCACTGAACCCCACACGCATTCCTGGTCGACTCACTCTCATCGCTCGCATGGGTGCTAATGACGTGGAAGACAAACTGCGCCCACTGTTGCGTGCCGTTCGTGATGCAGGCCACCCAGTGGTGTGGGCATGCGACCCAATGCACGGCAATACCATCACTTCTACTGGTGGTCGCAAAACACGTCGCTTTGAAGACATCGTTACCGAAATTGCTGGTTTCGTTCGCGCACACCGCGCTGAAGGCACATGGCCTGGTGGTATTCACATTGAACTCACTGGCGATGCGGTCACTGAATGCTTAGGCGGCACCGACGCACTGAGCGACACCGACCTCGACGACCGTTATCAAACAGTGTGCGACCCACGTTTGAATGGCCGCCAGTCGCTCGATTTGGCATTCCGTGTTGCCGAGCTCATTCGTTCTAATCTGAACGCATAGAGCTCCTTCACTATGACCCAATCTCTTTCTTCATTCTCGCTCACTAACACTTGGCCTGTTGAGTTTTCTGCTGTTGCAGTGATTAACAGGCGCGGTGAAACATTCGTTCATGGTGACACAGCGAGAACTGTACGCATTGCTTCGGTGAGCAAACTCTTTACTGCGTGGGCAGCAATGATTGCCGTTGAAGATGGCACCATTGCACTTACCGACCCCGTTGGCCAAGAAGGTTGCACTGTTCGACACTTGCTGTGCCATGCCGGTGGCTATTCATTTGATGGCGTGAATGCCATTACCTCACCGGAACGTAAACGCATTTATTCCAATACCGGAATGGAAATGTTGGCCGTCCATATTGCACAACGTGCAGAGATGCCCTTCGACGAATACCTGCATGAAGCAGTGTGTGTGCCGTTGCATCTCACTTCCACAGTGCTCGAAGGCTCCCCTGCAAAAGATGTACGCAGCAATATTGCCGATTGCGCTTTGTTCACTGCCGAGTTGCGTCGCCCTACTCTTTTGTCGCGCGAAACTGTGCGCGACATGACAACCGCTCAGTTCCCCAGCCTCGAAGGCGTTGTTCCTGGGCTTGGGCGATTCGACCCGTGCCCGTGGGGCTTAGGCCCAGAACTGCGTGGCACAAAAGCTCCTCATTGGACAGCACCCAGTAGCAGTGGCGCCACATGGGGTCACTTTGGCGGAACAGGAACCTTCTTATGGGTCGACCCTGTTGCCGATGTTGCCTGCGTGATGCTCTCGAATCGCGAATTCACCGAATGGGGCATGGAGTACTGGCCAACATTCAATGAAGCTGTGCTGCTCGAAGCCTCACAACGCTAAAGATTTTTTATGGCCACTGCGGAACATCACAGTAAAGAAGAACGCGATACCGCAACCATGAGCGTCTTGATGTTTGCAGTTTTTGCAACTGCGGTATCAAACTCCATCATCTTTGCTGCGCTCAGCGACCTTCAAGACAAGTACGGCTTTGGCGATGCAGGCTTAGGCCTCATTGCCGGCATTGGTTTTTTTGTGGGGCTACTCACTCAAGTTTTTGTGGCACCCTTTGCCGACTCGCGACAGCCGAAAAACCTCATGGTTATCGGTTTAGTTTTTGCATGTTGTGGTTCAGTATTTTTCGCCTTCGGCAATACCCTCTGGCAATTCATCATTGCGCGCGCCATTGTGGGAGTTTCTTTTGGATGCACACAACCCGCAGCACGCGCGGTTGCTGCACATCTCGACAAGAGCAGAGCAGCAGAACGCCTCGGTCGATTAGCCGGAATGGAAACTGCCGGCATCGTGGGCGGCCCGCTACTAGGTGGCATTCTTCTTGACCCACTGGGGCTGCGCTCTACTTTTCTCGTGTTTTCCGGAATTGCACTTCTCGGAGCACTTATTTTGTCGGTGAAAAATTTGCCGCATCTTGAACAAAATGCAGAGTCGAGCAAACTCAGTATCACACTGTTTCGCTTCCCTGGCGTGCGTATTGCCGCACTCACCACCATGAGCCTCTTCTTGCCCGTAGGTGTTTATGACGCCTTGTGGGATCGCTACCTCACCGACCGCGGAGCAACAAATTTTGCAGTTGGTCTTTCCTTTTTGCTTTATGGCTTGCCATTTGTTTTACTCTCGCGCTACGGCGGAAAACTTGCCGATAAATGGGGAGCCTTGCGTGTAGCGCTCTATGCCATCTTCATCGTTGGCCCCATTACCGGTAGCTACGGATTGTTCACCACCCCTGTTGCCATCATCCTCGTGTCGATGGTGGAGGGCGTGTTTCAAGCAATTTCTGTTCCCGCATCGCAAGCAACAATGGCTGCAGTAGCTCCACCAGGGCGCGCAGCAGCCGCACAGGGTTTATCGGGTGCGAGCAACCTTGTTGCGGCATCGCTCATGGCGTTCACGAGCCCACTGATTTACGGGCACTTTGGGCCGGCAACAACTTTCATTGTTGCCGCGTGCTTCATGTTGATGGTGTCGGTGACAGCGCAAGTGATGGCACGTAAACACCACTTGCTTTAACGCAGCAATTAGCTCAGGCGTTCCACAATCATTGCCATGCCTTGGCCGCCACCAACGCACATTGTTTCCATGCCGAAAGTTTTGTCTTCCCACTGCAAACCGTTGATGAGTGTTGTCATGATGCGTGCACCTGTCATGCCGAATGGATGACCAAGAGCAATGCCACCGCCGTGAATGTTGAGTTTTTCCATTGGAATACCCAAGTGCTTTGCTGACGGAAGTACTTGCGCAGCAAATGCTTCATTAATTTCCACCAAGTCAATTTGGTCGATGGTCATGCCCGCACGCTTCAATGCTTGGCGGCAAGCCTCAATGGGTCCGAGTCCCATAATTTCAGGGTTCAAACCCGACACGCCGCTCGAAATAATGCGAGCAAGTGGAGTGAGACCAAGTTGTTTTGCTTTGGTATCGCTCATCACCATGACTGCTGCTGCACCGTCGTTCAGCGGGCAAGCATTACCTGCGGTAATGGAACCATCGGGGCGAAACACTGGCTTCAACTGTGATGTTGCTTCGTACGTTGTACCCGCACGTGGGCCGTCGTCTTTCGACACAACTGTGCCGTTAGGCAAAGTGAGCGGAGTAATTTCGCGCTCGAAGAATCCATTTTCCTGATGCGCTACGGCGAGGTTGTGTGAACGTACACCAAAGTGGTCCATGTCTTCACGCGAAACTTTTTCAACTTCAACTACGTTCTCTGCAGTTTGACCCATTGCAATATATGCATCAGGCAAACCTACGGGTGGAGTCCATGCGCCATGACCACCTTCAGAACGCGTGCGCGTGCGCGCACCTGGCTCTTTGAAAATAGGGTTCGGCGCAACGTCGCTGGCTCCCGATGCGTAGCGGCTCACTGTTTCCACACCAGCGGCAATAAAGCAGTCGCCTTCTCCGGCACGAATGGCATGAGCTGCCATACGAATGGTCTGCAATGAAGATGAGCAGTAACGATTCACCGTGACACCCGGAACATCGTCGAGACCAGCGAGGATGGCAACCATACGACCAATGTTGAAACCACCTTCACCCGCAGGCTGACCAATACCCAGCATGAGATCTTCCACATCTGATGGTTTCACCTGTGGAACTTTTGCCATGAGTGCGCGCACAATTTGTGCACTCATATCGTCGGGCCGCAAGTCAATAAGCGAACCCTTCATTGCACGCCCAATTGGGCTACGAGCGGTGGCGACGATGACTGCTTCTGGCATAACTACCTCTGTGTGTGATGCGGCCCCGAACGGGCACCCCCATAACTTACCCATCGGTAAGGGTTTCGCGTAAATCCAGGCATCTCGCCGCGACTTGTATAAGAGGCCTTTAATACTTAATCTGAATTAATTCTTATAGGTAAAGGGAACCCGTGATGTTTCAAACCATGAAAAAAACCTCAGTGCTGCTATCGCTGGCTCTAGTAATGAGCCTTGGCGCGCTGAGTTCATGTGGCCAGAGCGACAGCAAAACCCGCAACGTGGTTTCACCTGTTGGAACTGCCTGCAAAACTGCCGGCAAAACAACAAAAGTTTCCGGTGTAGCTGTGGTGTGCGCGGCTACAAGAAGTACAAAAGTTTGGTACGAAACTGCTGTCTCAAAAACGCCACTCAAGACATGCACGAAATCAGGAGCCATCAAGAAACAAAAATCTGTTGTTGTTGTGTGTGGAGTGAACAAGAAAAAAAAGAAATTATGGACTCCAACAAAACCATTACCAATTCGAGTGATTCAAGCGTCACTCGAAGCAGCTCTCTCACTGCCAGTGACCTCCTCACAAAATCCTGACAGTATTCCAGCGCCTCCTGAACCACTTGTCTCCACCGATGTCACGACACCACCAAATACCACCCCACCAGCAACCACTCCATCGACACCGACACCAGTTTTTCAACTCCCTGCATCGTTCACGAACTACACCACTGAGAATGGATTAGGAAGCGACCTAGTACGCGGGGTGTACACAACTGGGTCAACTGTGTATGCCGCAACCGATGATGGGCTCAGCATCTCCACCAACGAAGGCGCCACCTTCACGAACTACACCACTAAAAACGGTTTAGGCAGCGACCTAGTACGCGGGGTCTATGCAGTTGGGTCAGACGTGTACGCAGCCACCTGGGGTGGCGGCGTGAGTATTTCCACTAATGGTGGCACCACATTCACCAGCTACACCGCTACCAACGGTTTAGGAAGCAACTACGTACTTGGGATCTATGCAGTTGGGTCAAACGTTTACGCCGCAACTTGGGGCGGCGGTGTGAGTATTTCCACTGATGGTGGCACCACATTCACCAGCTACACCACTGAAAACGGTCTAGGAAGTAACTACGTACTTGGGATCTATGCAGTTGGGTCAAACGTGTACGCCGCAACTTGGGGCGGCGGCGTGAGTATTTCCACTGATGGTGGCACCACATTCACCAGCTACACCACTGAAAACGGCCTAGGAAGCAACAAAGTACGCGGGGTGTACGCAATTGGGTCAACCGTGTACGTCGCAACCGATGACGGGCTCAGCATCTCCACCAACGAAGGCGCCGCATTCACGAACTACACCACTGAAAACGGCCTAGGAAGCAACGAAGTGCTTGGGGTGTACGCATTTGGGTCGACCGTGTACGCCGCAACCGATGGCGGCCTGAGCATTTCCACCAACGGCGGCAAATCATTCACGAACTACACCACTTCTGACGGATTAGGAAACAACAATGTATTTGGGGTGTACGCAATTGGGTCGACCGTATACGCCGCAACCTTTAGTGGAGTTGGCGTCTCGAGTCTTTCCCAGGCATCAGCACCGTCAACAAACGCACCTCCAACAACCTCTGCCAACGTCAACACCACAAGCAGCACACCCAAAACTACAACCGCACCACCAACAACCTCTGCCAACATCAACACCACAAGCAGCACACCCAAAACAACAAACGCACCACCAACAACCGCTTACATCAACAGTGCAACAACCGCACCACCAACAACCGCGAACTACATCAACACCTCCAGCAGCACACCCAAAACAACAAACGCACCACCAACGACCTCTGCCAACATCAACATTGCAACAACCGCACCACCAACAACCGCGAACTACATCAACACCTCCAGCAGCACACCCAAAACAACAAACGCACCATTGACAACCTCTGCCAACATCAACAGTGCAACAACCGCACCACCAACAACCGCACCACCTGCTGCCGACACAAAGCCTTGCTCAACCAAGGTCACCGCATGGGGGAACAATGGATCTGGCCAAACAACAGTTCCTGAGGGGTTAACAGGCGTCACCGCCATCGCTGCAGGTGCCAGTCACACAGTCGCACTTAAAAGTAACGGCACGCTCGTCGCATGGGGGAACAATGGATCACTCCAAGCGATAGTGCCTCAGGGGTTAACAGGCGTCACTGCCATCTCTGCAGGTGTCAGTCACACAGTCGCGCTCAAAAGTGACGGCACCGTCTTCGCATGGGGAAACAACCAGTTTAACCAAGCAACAGTGCCTGAGGGTTTAACAGGCGTCACCGCAATCAGCGCAGGCCCGTATCACACAGTCGCACTCAAAAGTGACGGGACCGTCGTCGCATGGGGGAACAACACATCTGGCCAAACAACAGTTCCTGAGGGGTTAACAGGCGTCACCGCCATCACCGCAGGCGACGGTCGCACAGTCGCACTTAAAAGTAACGGCACCCTCGTCGCATGGGGAAAGAACCGGAATGACCCAGAGACGGTGCCTGAGGGTTTAACAGGCGTCACCGCAATCAGCGTAGGCGGCAATCACACAGTCGCACTCAAAAGTGACGGCACCCTCATCGCATGGGGGAACAACTTATTTGGCCAAACAACAGTTCCTGAGGGGTTAACAGGCGTCACTGCAATCGCTGCAGGCGACCGTCGCACAGTCGCACTCAAGAGTGACGGCACCGTCGTCGCATGGGGGCACAACACATTTGGCCAAACAACAGTTCCTGAGGGGTTAACAGGCGTCACCGCAATCGCTGCAGGCGACCGTCACACAGTCGCACTCATGAACACAGGGTCATGCCCAATAACCGCATGGGGAGACAACGGATTCCGCCAAACAGCTGTGCCTTCGAATTTGATAGGCGTCATCGCCATCGCCACTGGGGCCAGTCACGCAGTCGCACTCAAAAGTGACGGCAAAGTCGTCGCTTGGGGAGACAACGGATTTGGACAGGCAACAGTACCGAAGGATTTAACGGGCGTCACCGCCATCGCCGCAGGCATCACTCACACAGTCGCACTCAAAAGTGACGGCACCGTCGTCGCATGGGGAGACAACGGATTACGCCAGACGGCTGTTCCTTCAAATTTGACAGGCGTTACCTCCATAGCCGCAGGCGCATATCACACAGTCGCACTCAAAAGTGACGGCACCGTCGTCGCATGGGGAGACAACCAGTATGGCCAAGCAACAGTGCCGAAGGGGTTAACAGGCGTCACCGCCATCGCCGCAGGCGGATACCACACAGTCGTACTCAAAAGTGACGGCACCATTGTCACATGGGGAAGCAGCGGTTTTTACCAACTAGACGTACCTGGAGGCTTAACAGGCGTCACCGCCATCGCCGCAGGCGGTTACCACACGGTCGTACTCAAAAGTGACGGAACCATCGACGCATGGGGATGGGGTTTCTATGGGGAAACAGCGGTACCAAAAGGGTTGACAGGCGTCACCGCAATCGCCGCAGGCGGATTCCACACAGTCGTACTCAAAAGTGACGGCACCATCGACGCATGGGGAGACAAACGGTATGGCCAAACAACAGTGCCGAATGGTTTAACCGGCGTCACCTCAATCGCCGCAGGCTTGGCCTATTCGACCGTATTGCAAAGTGTGGGAGTTACTCGGAAGAACGAATGACCCGCTGCATCTCTTCTATTTGCAACGGATCATGCAGGTGAATAAGCCGCGCGTACGCCTTCAACCCCCGCGCAGTTGCCCGCACTCTGATGGGAATGCGCTCCCCCAAATCGCTTGCGTATCCCCGAGGAATATCAACACTTTCAATTCCTAAATCGTGCAGGTCTTGCTCGGTGGCACCGAGCTCGCCGCCATAAGACATATACGTTTCTGCATCAACAAAAAAAGTGAACTCGCGCAACGGCTCAGGGTCAACATCCGAAAAACTCACAGGATTATTGTTCCAGAGAGTTCTCTCACTTGCATGATTCGCCCTACCATCAGGTGCATGAATATCGCCAAGGTACCCCTCAATGAAATCAACATCTCAGACCCAGAATTTTGGGCGAAAGATCGTGAATACCGTGAAGGGGCATTTCATACCTTGCGCCAAGAATCGCCGTATCAGTTTTTTGAAGAGTGGGAATTTGAAGACTCCCCCATTCCACGCGGGCCTGGCTATATTGCCCTTACGCGCCATGACGATATTTGGCATGTGAGCCGACACCCCGAGCTTTTTTGCAGCGGTCAAGGTTCGAACATTGCCGACCTGACAGTAGAACTCAATGAATTCTTTGGCTCCATTATTGCGATGGACGACCCCAAGCACTTCCGTTTGCGTTCAATCGTTTCGAAAGGATTCGCGCCGAAAGAAATTAAGCGCGTTGAAGACTTCGTGACTAATAAAGCAACTGAATTAGTTGACAATCTTCTTGCCAAATTTCCCAATGGTGAATGTGATTTCGTGAATGAAATTGCCGCGCCATTCCCATTGGAAATTATTTGCGAGATGATGGGAATACCACGAGCCGACTACGCACAAATTTTCAAGTGGACCAATACCATTCTTGGTATTGGAGACCCAGAACTCGTCACCAGCATCGACGACCTCCTCATGGCTGGCTTAGAAATGTTTAACTACGCGCAAGCTTTAGGTGAAGATCGCTTGCAAAACCCAGTAGACGACATCACCTCAGTGATGATGCATGCCGAAGTTGATGGTGAGCGCCTCACTACTCAAGAGTTTGGCTCATTCTTTATTCTCCTCGTAGTTGCCGGCAACGAGACAACCCGCAATGCCATTAGTCATGGCATGAAACTTATTACCGACCATCCCGACCAACGCGAGATTTGGTGGAATGATTTCGACAAGAACACCAAAACTGCTGTTGAAGAAATTGTGCGTTACTCCTCGCCCGTTATCCACTTCCGTCGCACCGCCACACAAGACACCGACATCAACGGATTTCACATTAAAGAAGGCCAGAAATTGGTGATGTGGTACAACTCGGGTAACCGTGATGAAACTATTTTCACCAACCCTCACTTGTTCGATGTATTGCGCATTCCACAGCCGTCGCAAATTGGTTTTGGTGCCGGTGGCCCACACTTCTGCTTAGGGGCAAACCTTGCACGCCGAGAAATTGCTGTGATGTTCGATGAAATTCGACGTCGCCTTCCCAAGATGCGCATTACTGGTGAACCAGCAATGCTGCAGAGCAACTTCATCAACGGCATCAAGCGCATGCCCTGCGCCTGGAACTAACAGGAGTGCCTTCAGCACCATATGTTCCCTTCTCTGGTGTCTTTGGTGGCGGTGGCCTCTTTGGCATTGGTTACGGAATGGGCGTTGTTGACGGACTACATGCCAGAGGTATCGACTTAACAAATAGCCCCATGCTTGGCACCTCTGCAGGTTCCTGGGTCGCAACTGCAACTGCATTAGGTGTTCCCTTTAGCGCACTTGCAGCACTTCCTGTTCCACGTTTTCCAAATCCGAAATCGGGAGTGCTTGCAGCATCAGCAGAAAAGGTATTTGGAAAATCCAATAGTGCATTGGTGCATGTTGTTGCTTGCCAACTACCCCACTTGCGCCGTACCGAACTGAGCGGTGCAGATTATTCACTCTCGTCGCTCGTGGCGGCATCGTCAGCTGTACCAGGGCTCCTTGCACCGCAAAAACTGGGTGCTCGCTTTTACATCGATGGCGGCGTTCGCTCTGGTGTGAGCGTTGACTGGGCGCACCCGTCGGAGACGCTGATTGTTATTGCACCACTTGCCGGTGCAATGTTCGGCCCGTTTGGTTCTTTTGTTGAGCGCAAAATGAGACGCGAAATGAAAGAGTGGCAGGAGAAATACTCTGGACGCATTTTGCTGTTCGCACCCAAGGAATCGACCTCGCATATAGCGACGCGCCCACAACACCTTTTTGACAAAGAAAAAGCGTTAGCTGCTTATGAGCACGGGCTCAATGAAGCAACTAACGCTGTTCTTTAATATTTAGTCGTTTTCTCGGCGCGAATCGTCACGATTTGCGGGTCATACCGCGCCGAGAACACTCCGGTTTTCAGCTGCAGCCAGAGGTGCTGCCGCATGATGGGCACGCATGGCACGAGCCGGCACGCTGCATTTGCACACCACACTGCATGCACATTGGAGCATCGCTGTGCGTAATGACGCGAGGGATGCCTTGTGCTGGTGAGTGGTCGGTGCTTGGTGCAAGTGGTGCAAGACCAGCACTCATCTGTGCGGCAAGTTCACCGGCAGAAGGAATGGTCTTTGGATCTTGTGCCATTTCGTTGCCGCTGCTGGTTTCAACGATGGTCTCGTCGACACCTGGCAATGTTGGCTGCAAACGCTCGTCACGGCTGAAGATGCCGAGCTCTACGCGCTCGTCGTAGGTGAGGTATTCCAAGCCCAAACGACGGAACAAGTAGTCCATAATGGACGATGCAATACGAATGTCTGGATCGTCGGTCATGCCTGCTGGTTCGAAGCGCATGTTGGTGAATGCTTCAACGAATGCACGAAGTGGAACTCCGTACTGCAAGCCGTAGCTGATGCTCTTGGCAAAGGCGTCCATGATGCCCGACAAGGTGCTTCCCTGCTTCGACACTGTGAGGAACACTTCACCGGGGCGACCGTCTTCGTATTCGCCGATGGTTGCGAAACCTTTGCAATCGGCAACGCGGAATTCGAAGGTGCGACCACGACGTGAGCGTGGCAACTTCTGACGCACTGGCTGAGCAACGATGCGCTCGATGACTTTTTCCACCACTGCAGTTGCAGCACCGGCACCGGAGTCTTTGGAGTCGTCGTCTTTCTTTGCTGTTGACAAAGGCTGGCCAACTTTGCAGTTGTCGCGGTACACCGCAACAGCCTTCAAGCCGAGCTCCCATGACAACATGTGCAACTCTTCAATTTCTTCCACTGTTGCCTCTGCAGGCATGTTGACAGTTTTTGAAATGGCGCCCGACAAGAACGGTTGTACCGCTCCCATCATGCGTACGTGACCTTCGTAGTGAATGGTGTTGTCGCCCATTGAGCAAGCGAACACTGAAAGGTGTTCGGCCTTGATATCGGGTGAGCCAACAATGGTCTTGTTGGTGTCGATGTAAGCAACGATGCGATCGATTACTGGTTGTTCGTAACCAAGGTTCTTCAAGGCACGAGGAACGGTTTGGTTCACGATGACCATGTTTCCGCCACCTACCAACTTCTTGAACTTCACGAGACCGAGGTCTGGCTCAATTCCGGTGGTGTCGCAGTCCATCATCAAACCAATGGTTCCGGTTGGCGCCAAAACTGTGGCCTGTGCGTTACGCACTCCGTACTCTTCGCCGTCGCGTACTGCGGAGTCCCATGCTTGCGAAGCTGCAAGTACGAGGTCGGGCTGCACGATGTTGACGTTGTCGATTTCGCGGTCGGCGTCGCGATGCATACGCAGCACCTTCAACATGTGGCTTTCGTTTTCTGCAAAACCAGCATGTGGCCCCATACGACTTGCTGTACGTGCACTGGTGGCATATGCATGACCAGTCATCAAGCTGGTGAGTGATGCTGCCCAAGCGCGACCTTCGAGTGAATCGTAAGCCAAGCCAAGTGCCATGAGAAGTGCGCCAAGGTTGGCGTAGCCAAGGCCCAACTGACGGAACTTCAAGCTGTTCACGCCAATTGCTTCTGTTGGATAGTCGGCACGACCGACAAGAATTTCCTGTGCGGTGAACATGATTTCGATGGTGTGCTTGTAAGCGTCAACATCGAAAACGTCGTTACTGTCGAGGTACTGCAAGAGGTTGATAGAAGACAAGTTGCATGCAGAGTTATCGACGTGCATGTACTCGCTGCAAGGGTTTGAACCATTGATGCGACCCGATGCAGCAGAGGTGTGCCACTTGTTGATGGTGGTGTCGAATTGCAAGCCAGGGTCGGCGCATTCCCATGAAGCGGTGGCGATTTGGCGCCACAAGTCGCGCGCACGCAAGGTGCGCACTGGGCGGCCATCGACTACTGCACGAAGATCCCAATCGCGATCTTCTTTCACAGCGTACATGAACTCATCGGTAATACGTACTGAGTTGTTTGCGTTTTGGTACTGAACCGAAAACGCATCGGCACCATCGAGATCCATGTCGAAACCTGCATCGCGCAAAACGCGTGCTTTGTTTTCTTCTTTTGCTTTGCACCAGATGAACTCTTCGAGGTCTGGGTGATCGACGTTCAAAATAACCATCTTGGCTGCACGACGTGTTTTGCCGCCTGACTTGATGGTTCCTGCGCTCGCATCGGCACCACGCATGAACGACACTGGGCCAGAAGCCGTGCCACCACCCTGCAGATGCTCGTAGCTGCTGCGAATGTTGCTGAGGTTGATACCTGAACCAGAGCCGCCCTTGAAGATGGTTCCTTCTTCGCGGTACCAGTTGAGAATGCCGGCCATGGTGTCTTCCACGGCAAGAATGAAGCAAGCACTTGCCTGTTGTGGAACGCCCTTCACGCCAATGTTGAACCACACTGGGCTGTTGAATGCTGCACGCTGTGTGACCAAGATGAACTTCAACTCATCGCGGAAAGCTTCTGCTTCTTCTGTGTCGACGAAATAGCCACCCTCAATACCCCATGTGGTGATGGTGTCGGCCACGCGGTCGATGACCTGACGCAGTGATGATTCACGCTCTGGTGTGCCTGGGGTGCCGCGGAAGTATTTCTGGGCAACGATGTTGGTGGCGTTCAACGACCACGACGAAGGAATCTCGACGTCTTTTTGCTCGAAAGCAACTGAGCCGTCTTTCCAGTTGGAAATGCGTGCATCGCGGCGATCCCATGACACTGAGTCATATGGGTGCTGGCCTGCGGAAGTGAAGTGACGGCGGATGCCAATGGAGAGGCGATCTGGAGCAATAGACATATTCGTTCTTTCTGTAACAAGTGATTTCAGCGGATCTGCTGTATTTCGGACTGGGCGTGTAGCGGGTATAACGGTTTATCAGAAACTGGCGATACAAAACGACTTTGTGACTGCGGTCACCACAATATGTTGTGGTGAAACACTCTCACAGCCACGTCTTGCACAACTGGTGGTGTAATTACAGCATTGTTCTTTACCCTTTGTCAACGATTGTCGCCCATATGGAAAAAATCTCCTGAAAGTGCCCTTCGGCACCGGAATTCGAACCGCCCAGCCCGCATTTTTCCCATATGAGCTGCCTTTGACGATACGGCAAGACCCCTGTGTGGAGGAAGTGGATAACCCTGTGAATTTCCCTATTTATCAGGGGATGACGCTGTGGATGAGCTGTGTGGAACGGGGGCTTACCTGTGGACAGCCACGGGAATGCCGTTCAATACTGAGGTTCCCGACAAAGGGTCAAGTGCTTCATGATCGGTGAGGATGTTGGAGTTCACTCCAGCAACCCGGAGAGCCACCTGCATCTGAGAACCCTCGGCATCGTGGCCCCACCCGTGAGGCAACGACACCACACCTGGGCGGATGGTGTCGGAGATTTCAACAGCAACACTCACTTCACCCACACGACTTTGCACAGAAACAACGTCACCGTCATTCACCCCACGTGCAAGTGCATCGGCGGGATGCATGATGAGCGTGCAACGAGATTTACCTTTCACCAACACGTTGATGTTGTGCATCCATGAATTGTTTGAACGCAAATGACGCCGACCAATGAGCAACAAGTTGCGACCAGAAGCAGTGTCGACTACCCCACTACCTACAACGTCATACAAACGATCGAGATCGTGGACTAACACTTCAGGTGCAAGTTCCACTTTTCCACTTGGCGTGCGCAATATTTCAGGAATGCGCGGCTGCAATGCACCGTAATCAATACCGTGTGGATTCTCTTTCAATAACTGCAAAGTTGCGCCGCCAATTGCAGCGCCAAACGCATCGCCATACGGGCCGGTACGCAACATGAAATCAATCATGCGAGCAGGACCACGTTGCCCATTGAGCGACAGTTCTTCAACGATTTCATCAGCATCGCGACCACAAACATTTGAGTTGGAATCTTTTACTGCACTGTTCACCATTGAACGAATTGCAGCATCGTCAGACACAGATACATCTGCATCAATTCCTTTGCCCTGCACAATGGCTGCGATTTTGGCAAGGATTTCCCACTCATCGAGCTGCCCTTCTTCAAGTGGCAAAATTGCTTCGCTGTAGTTGGCTACGTTGCGCACTGCAAATTGCAACAAGAGCAGGTCGTAATGGTCGCGCTGCAAATGTGATGGAGGCGGCAAAATAACATTTGCATGTCGTGTTGTTTCGTTGAGATAAATATCAACACTCACCATGAAATCTAAATGTGCTAACGCTTCATCGAGTTGGTTGCTATGCGGAGTAGACAAAACTGGGTTGCCTGCAATAGTGAGCAGAGCCTTAATTTGACCTTCGCCTGGTGTGAGTACTTCTTCCGCTAACGCTGCAATGGGATACTCACCAATGGCTTCGGGAAGATGCCGCACACGAGTGTGGCCTTTACCGACGCGAAAGCCACGACCCTTACCGGGTGTTCCACGAGTGGTGGCACCACCAGCAACAGGCAGCGTAAACATTGCTCCACCTGGTGTATCGAGATTGCCCGACAACACATTGACCACATCAACAAGCCACGAAGTGGTGGTGCCAAAAGCAACAGTTGTTGTTCCGATACGGCCATACACCGCAGCAGTTGGCGCCCCTGCAATTTCATGTGCAATGCGACGAATTGTTTCTGCACTCAAGCCACACACTTCGGCAACAACTTCTGGAGTAAAGCGTGCAAGTGCTTGCTCTAACTCAGCGAGTCCGTTGATGTGTGCTGCAAGATGCGCTGTTACCTTCACCAACTTGTCGGCGAACAACACGTGAGCAATAGCGGCTAAGAAAAGCCCATCGGTTCCGGGCATGATTGCTAACCATTCATCGGCAACTTCAGCAGTGCGTGTTTTACGTGGGTCAACCACCACCACTTTTCCACCGCGTTCTTGAATGCCCGTCAATCGCTTGGGGAAATCGGGAGCAGTGCACATGCTGCCATTCGATGCATATGGGTTAGCGCCCAGCATGAGCAAGTACTGCGTGCGATCGAGATCGGGAACCGGCACTGTTGCTGCAGTGCCAAACATGTAACCGCCTGCAACTTGTTTGGGAAGTTGGTCGACCGTTGATGCACTGAAACGTTGCTTGGTGCCAATTGCTTGTAACGCCACGCGCCCAAATGTCATTGCCGACAAGTTATGTGCGGTGGGGTTGCCCATATATGTTGCCACCGACTCACGACCATGAGTATTGATGACTCCTAACAAACCTTTTTCAACTTCAGCCCACGCTTCTTGCCACGACACCTGAACATGCACGCCGTTGCGTTTCACTAACGGCAAGCGCAAACGGTCGGGGTCATCGTGGAGTTGTTTGAGGGTGCTCCCCTTCGGACAAATGAACCCTGCCGAAAAGACGTCTTGCATGTCGCCACGGATGTGTGTCACCACATTGTTCTTGACGGTAATTTCTAAACCGCAGCCTGCCTCGCAGAGCGGACATGTGCGAAAGGCAACCTTGTTCACCTCGGTGCCTGATGATTCTTGTTGAAGTGTCGACATCTTTCCCCCAAGCCATAGGCTATGCACTGCGTGAAACTGATCTACTCCTATCACGATTCCTTGGGGGAATCAGGCCGAAACATCTCGGCCGATGATGCATACCAGGTTGTTCGCCAACGCCCCGAAGGCCGCCCGTGGGTGGGAATGTGCATGGTGGCAAGCATCGATGGCTCCACGGTCATGACAGGGAACTCAGCAGCCCTCTCGAGTGCGGCTGATCGCTCGGTATTACTGGCCTTACGGGCCGCGGCCGACGATGTTTTGGTGGGCGCTGGCACCGTTCGCGCCGAAGGCTACGGCGTGCCGAGCAAAGCGGGTCAACGCGTTGCCGTGGTGAGCCATACCGGCCAGCTCGATTTCACCACAGAGCTTTTTACAAGTGGCGCTGGCTATGTGGTGGTTCCATCAGATGCTCCAGAACTGCCAGTAGAAACGTTGCGCGCGGGCACGAGCGAAGTTGATATGCAACTTGCCCTACGAGCAATGTCGTGCAACTTCATTCAGCTAGAAGGTGGCGCACTACTGAATGCATCACTCGCAGCAGCGGATCTTGTTGATGAAATCAACCTCACCATTTCGCCGCAAATCATTGGTGGAAACGGACCACGCTTAATAACAAATGCACCAGATCTTGCACAACGCTTTCATCTGCAACACGTGTTGGAAGATGAAGGATTTCTTTTCTTGCGTTACTTGCGCAAACGCTGAGAAATTTATTTCTTCAGCTATTTCTTCAACAGTGCGAGCTCGCGACGGAAGTCGGCAGCTTGATCGAAGTTTTTATACACACTGGCAAAACGCAAGTACGCCACTTCGTCGAGTTCACGTAATTGCTCGAGCACTTCATGACCAACTTGGGCCGAGGTGACTTCATTTCCCGTTGCGCGCAACGCCTCTTCCACCTTGTCGGCAAGAACTTCAATTTGCTCTTCTTCAACCGGGCGGCCTTTGCTTGCGGCAGAGACACCAGCAATGATTTTGGAACGGTTAAACGGGGTGCGGTCGCCACTGCGTTTGACCACCATGAGCACTACTTCTTCAAGGCGCTCACGGGTACTAAAGCGGTAGCTGCACTCCGGGCACTGGCGCCGACGACGAATGGCTGTGCCGTCTTCTGCTGCACGGGAATCGACCACCTTGGTGTCGTCGTGGGAGCAAATGGGGCAACGCATGCACCTAACAGTAGTTGCCACATGCCCCGAAAAGCGGGAAAGGGGCAGATTTATACACCACCCCAACAAGTGTCACTTAGGGAATGCGAATGACTTGACCAGGGAAGATTTGGTCGCCATTGAGATGCACCAATTCATCGACCATTGCGGTGATATTGCCATTGGGCACTAAGCGATGAGCGATACCCCACAAGGTGTCGCCAGGCGCAACCGTGAGCGTGTGCGGAGTGGCAATACCTGCAGGAGTTGACTTTTCAGCTACTGCCCCAGTGGTGAAAAAGGCACCGCCGAGCACGCAAGCAACTGCAGCCACCAAGACCACGCGACGGCGGAAATAGGTTGCATATGAGCGAGGGGCGGAAGTACGAAGCGACGGATGGGAATGGAGTGCAATTGCCATGGGAGTGCCTTTCTGGCTGGGTTGTGAGGACTGGATGGGGGTAAGACTTTTCAACATGGAACCAGTATGACGAACGGGTGTTCGCTGCCTGTTCGGTTAACGTAGCGAACGCCTGTTCGTATGTCAAGGGTTATTACGAACAAATGTTTGACTTTTGGGGCGAACACCCGTACGCTAAGGCCATGACCGAAGCTCTCACCGCCCGCCAACGTGCCATTTTGGAATTCATCGACACCAATATGCGAGACCGTGGCTACCCGCCTTCCGTCCGGGAAATCGCCGAAGCTGTGGGCCTCAGCAGCCCCGCCACCGTGCACACGCACCTCGGAACCTTGCAGAAGTTGGGCTATTTGGTCCGTGACCCGTCAAAGCCACGCGCCCTCGAAGTGCGCTTCGACTCCGGAATCGGCGTGGCAATGGATCGTGGTCAAGCTCGTCACGTACCCCTGGTGGGCGATGTTGCTGCTGGAACCAACGTTCTTGCAACAGAAAACATTGAAGAACTCATTCCGCTCCCCGTCGACTTCACCGGTGAAGGCGAACTCTTCATGTTGCGCGTGCGCGGCGACAGCATGATCGATGCTGGCATTCTCGACGGCGACTTCGTTGTTGCTCGTCAGGAATCTGAACCACGCAACGGCGACATCGTTGTGGCTGGCATTCCCGGAGACGAAGCCACTATCAAGACCTACAAGCGCAGTGGTTCCACCATCACTCTTCTTCCGGCAAACCCCACCATGGAACCCATGGTCTTTTCCGCAGCCGACGTTGTGGTGTTCGGAAAAATTGTCACCGTGATGCGCAAGTTATAAACAGCGCTCGCTGTTAACGAACACCTAAACGCTGCGCAAGCAATTCAATTTTGTCGTCGGGCTGTACTACTGCAACACGAACGTTGTTGGCACCACCTGCACCGTAGAAATCGCCAGGGCTCACTAACGCTCCACCTTCGCGTGCGAGTCTTTCGGCAAATGCCCAACCATCTTGTGCGTCGAACCATAAGTAAAAACCACCGCTGGGCATTGCAATAGAAATACCCGACCACTGCTGCAAAATGCTCGCCGTGCGCTCTAAGCGACGTAAATACACATCGCGCTGCACACGCACATGTTCATCGTCATTCAATGCTGCAACACCTGCTGCTTGTGCTGGCCCTGGAACCATCATGCCTACGTGTTTACGCACTTCTTTTAAGTAGTTCACGATGTCGGGGTCGCCTGCATAGAAACCAACGCGCACACCGGCAAGGTTCGACCGCTTCGAGAGTGAATGCACTGCCACTACCCCATCAACACCATGTTGAAGTGCCGACTGCGCAGCAGTTGACCAGGTGAATTCGGCATAACACTCGTCGCTGAAAACGGGAATGCCATTACTGCGGCCCCACTTCACTGCAGTGCCCAAGTCGTCGAGTGCGCCAGTTGGGTTACTGGGGCTGTTCACCCACAACATGAGCCCACGTTGCGCATCGTCTGCGCTAATAGCCGACAAGTTCATGGTGCCATTTGCGTTCATGGGCACAGCAACTGCACGGCAGTTTGCCAAGATAGCGCCCATCTCATAAGTGGGGTAGGCAACGGCTGGGTAAAACACCGTGTCTTTTTCTGGAGTGCGCAAACGCATGTACTGCGGAGTGGTTGCAACAAACTCTTTGGTACCAATACACGCGGCAATGTCGTTTGGTGAAATATCAATTGCGAAACGTCGTGTGATCCACGCACTTGCGGCCTTGCGTAACGCTTCGCTGCCGATGCTTGCCGGATACCCGCGTTCGCTATTTGACGACGACAACGCGGCGACAACAGCAGCCAACGGAGGGTCGCACGGGGTGCCAATAGACAAGTCGATGAGACCACCCTCGAAGGCGCGACCCAATGCAGCGAATGCATCGAGGCGATCGTACGGATACGGAGGAGGAACAAAGCCTGAAGAAGAACTCATACGCCTCTACTCTGCTGTACTCGCAGGCGTTGTCGCAACATCATGGGAAATATTTGTTGCCACAACATACGGACGCAACCGGCCCACTGACGCATCTCCCAGGCGAGCACGTACACGAGCACCCGCCTCTTCATGGGCGGTAGACACCACTTCACCTTCGCGATGCACCATTGCTAATGCTTCACCGTGGTCGTAAGGAATAAAGAGTTCCACCACTACCGACAAGGCACGAATGCGATCGCTCAGTACACGCAAGAGGTCGTCGATGCCTTCACCAGTGACACCAGAGACGGCAACAGAGCCACGATGCGCCTCAACAAGTTCACGCACTGCTTCGGGGGCAAGGTCGGCTTTGTTGAAGACCAACAATTCAGGAACACGACTTCCACCAATTTGCTCGAGCACCTCATGCACCGCGCGAATTTGACCTTCTGGGTCTAAGGCACTTCCGTCAACGACATGAACGAGATAATCGGCCTCGCTCGCTACTTCCAATGTGCTCTTAAAGGCCTCTATGAGCCCGTGAGGCAGCCTGCGCACAAAACCCACCGTGTCGGTGAGCAACACCGGTTCACCACCTGGCAGTGCCAAGCGTCGCGTGGTGGGGTCGAGCGTGGCAAAGAGGCGATCTTGCACTAACACTCCCGACGCAGTGAGCGCATTGAGCAATGTCGATTTACCTGCGTTGGTGTAACCCACAATGGTGACCGACGACAGCCCACTGCGGTCTCGGCTCTTGCGCTGCTCTAAGCGAGTACGACCAAGGTTCTTTAACTCGCCTTCCAATTTGGTGATGCGCTTCATGATGCGCCGACGGTCAACTTCAAGCTGTGTTTCACCAGGGCCACGCGTACCAATACCACCACCCTGCTGGCTGAGCGCTCCAGAAACACCACGGCGCAAACGTGGCAGGCGATAACGCGACATTGCGAGCTCTACTTGCGCCTTACCTTCAAGAGTGTGTGCATTTTGAGCAAATATGTCGAGAATGACTGCTGTGCGATCGAGTGCAGTACGACCCAACAACTTTTCCAAGTTGTATTGCTGTGCTGGTGATAGTTCATTATCGAATACAACAGTGTCGGCATCGACCTCTAAACACAGTGCTTTCAATTCTTCTGCTTTACCTTTACCAATAAACCAGGTGGAATCGGGAGCATCGCGTTTTTGCGTTAAACGCCCCGCTTCATCGGCGCCTGCAGTGTCGACCAACAGTGCCAACTCATCGAGGCTTTCGTCGGTTTCTTCTTCAGTATGCAGTGGAAGCGTGACACCCACAAGCACAATACGCTCGCGAATGGATCGGTCGATGAGTGTCTGGCCAAGGGCCTCCTGATACGGATTACTCATGTATTACTTTGCATTCGTTGCACGAACTTCAGACATGAAATACCACGTTGGCTATGAAAACAGACGGCCCAATGAGAGTTGCTTCTGACGTTGCAGCATCTATACGCACGCGTGCATCGCCGCCATCCATATGCACGAGCACTTCGGGTGCAGAAGCAGGAACAAAACCCCATGCTTTTGCAGCAACGGCACTGGCACATGCACCTGAACCACAGGCGAGTGTGATGCCTGAACCGCGTTCATGCACGCGCATGGTGACGGCATGAGCTTCTGGACCTGGTGCAACAATTTCAAGATTCACATGGGGCACTAATGCACCCAGAGTTTGTAGATCGACATCGGCAACGTCTTCCACACTCACGACCGAATGAGGGTTGCCGAGCGATAGATGCCGCACGGGTCGGTCGGGGTTGCACTGCAGTGCTGCCCAGTTCGCAGGTTCAGCAATATCGCTCACCGCTCCCATGCTCACACTGAGTTGTGCCACATTTGAAGTGGGCGAACCCTCAAGAACCTCAACCGTGCGCACACCTGCGTCGGTGCTCACCAAGTAAGTTGCTGGGCCTTCAATGTGATCTTGCCAATACGCAGCTTGCACCAAACAACGAATGCCATTGCCTGAAATTTCTGCACGGCTTCCGTCGGCGTTGTACAACACCATGGTGAGTTGGTTGGCGCCTTCGCGACCTAACAACAACACGCCATCGGCACCGATGCCAAAACGTCGGTCGCACCAATCGCGAGCAAAAGATGCCCATTGCGCATCGGGGTCACCACCCGCGAAAGGCAGACCCTGACGAATGTCGTACACCAAGAAGTCGTTACCCAACCCTTGATGCTTTGACATCGTTACCTGCATGGGAAAAGACTACGCCTTCAACGCTCTCAACACATAAGGCATTACTTCTGCAACGGGGTCTTTGTGCACTTCCACCCACGTGATGCGCGGGTCGCGGCGAAACCAACGCTCTTGACGCACAGCGAATTGCCGTGTGCGCAAAACAAGCTCTTCTTTGGCCTCGGCGAGTGAAGCGCGGCCCTCAATATGGTCGGCCATTTCTTTATACCCGAGCGCCTGACGAGCAGTTGCCGACATTGCCGGGCGACGTCGCAACAATGCCTTCGTTTCTTTTACAAGACCATCTTCGAGCATTGCGTCAACACGGTCGGCAATACGTTGCACCAGCACTTCACGCTTCCAGCGCAGGCCTATTTGTACTATTCCATTTTCCGGGTAGGCCGATGTGCCTGGGCCAGAATCGCTGAAAGGTCGCCCACTGCCAATGCACACTTCCAACGCACGAATCATGCGACGACGGTTAGTGGGCTCAATGCGCTCGGCAGCTACTGGGTCGAGTTGCTTGAGTTGCGCATAGAGAAGGGTGGTGTTGTGGTTATCTTCAAGTTCTGCACGAACATCTGGCCACTCACCAGGAAATTCAAGGTTGTCGATGACCGCAGTGAGATACAAGCCCGTGCCAGCAACAAGAAGTGCCGCATTCCCCGACCCCCCCAGCTTTGTCAACTCGCCACGTGCTGCTTCTTGAAACTGCGTCACTGTAAAACGTTGCGAAGGGTCAACCATGTCGATGCAATGATGCGGAACTAATTGCTGGTCGGCCGATGTTGGCTTAGCAGTGCCAATATTCATTTCGCGATACACCTGCATGGCATCGACGGCAACAATATGCGTGCCTGCAACTTGCTGAGCCGCGGCCATTGCTACCGACGACTTACCACTTGCCGTTGGGCCGAGAATTACTACTTGTTTTGACATGGCCAAACTTTCTGGAGAGGGTGCATTACAGCGCGGTCACGGGCAAATGCACGCGGTGCGTTGGCATGGAAAGCATTTCTTGAAATTCACCGCGCAAGAAGTGGCGAGCTGCAGAAGTAACAAGAACATTTGCATACGAGCCAACGCGAATGGGTTCGCTGTAGGGAAAATGCAGCAACTTGTTTTGACGTGTACGACCCGTTACAACGCCTTCATTTTTTCTGCTCATGCCTTCAATGATGACCTCTTCGATGCGACCAATGCGTGCTTCGTGTTTCATTTGCGCGCTGCGTTCCACCACTGCACGCAAGCGCTCGTAGCGTTGGTTGGCAACTTTGGGGTCAACGAAGCGATCGGTGTAGGTAGCTGCCTCTGTACCCGCACGTGGAGAGAACTCGTAAATGAAAGCTGAGTCGAAACATGCTTCAGCACACACTTCCATGGTGCGCACAAAGTCGTCTTCTGTTTCACCCGGGAAGCCGACAATGACATCGCTCGACACCGCAAGGTCATCAATTGCTACACGTGCTTCAGCAAGACGCGAAAGGTAACGCTCGGCCGTATAACCCCGATGCATCGCTGCCAAAACAGCATCGCTTCCCGACTGCAATGGGTAATGCAGGTGTTCACACACCTCAGGCGTGTTAGCCATGGCGGCAAAGGTTTCGGTGCGCATGTCTTTCGGGTGCGGGCTCACAAAGCGCACACGACGAATGCCATTCACAGCACCGACAGCTTCGAGCAACTCGGCAAACATGGGACGCACACTGCCCACACCTGTTTCACGACGAACATCGAGAGCAATATCGCGACCATAAGAGTTGACATTTTGGCCGAGCAAGCTCACTTCAGTAATGCCTTGTGCAGCAAGATCTTCTACTTCACTCACGATGTCGGCAAAAGGGCGGCTGATTTCTTCACCGCGCACCGAAGGAACAATGCAAAAGGAACACGAGTTATCGCAACCAATTTGAATGGTGACCCACGCATTAAAACTCTTCTCGCGTTTCGCTGGCAATGCGCTGGGGAACAATGCGTGATCTTCTAGAACAGCTTCATCGAAGATTTCCGTGACTGGCCCATTTTTTTGCGCAAAGTTAATGAGCTCTGCCGCGCGATGCACATTGTGCGTACCCATGACCACGTCGGCCCATGGCGCCTTTTTGAGCACAAGGTCTTTATCTTTTTGCGCCAAGCACCCAGCAACCACCAGTTGTCGATTGGGGGCGGCTTCTTTCCACTGTTTCAACCAACCCAGTTGGCCATAGAGCTTCTCATCGGCATTTTCCCGAATACAGCAGGTGTTCAACACAATGACATTGGCGTCGTCTTCAGTTGCGGCTACCGAATAGCCATCGGCCTCTAAAAGACCCGCGATGCGCTCCGAATCGTGCTCATTCATTTGGCACCCATGGGTGCGCACAATGTATTTGCCGTTCGTCATGGTGTGCAGGCTACCCAAGTAAGGGGTTTCGGGCCCGTGGAGTCTTGAACTTGAATAGTTTTCAGCCTACATTGAATGCAAATACAAAGGAGATCCCATGAAACGTCCCATCCGCATCTCACTTGTAGCTGCACTTGTAGCTGCATGCGCAATTTCTACAGCGAGCCCACGGGTTCACGCTGTAGCCATTGACGACGGCATGCCCGACCAGAGTTCACTCGATTCATCGCCCAACTCACAGAGTCAAGGCAACTGGTCTGACCTTGCCGGTGGAGTGACAGGTCGCCCCTACATCGCTTCTCTTTCGGTCACAACAAATGGAACCACTACGCAAATAGTGACCAATGGAACCGCAACAACTGCTGCGCCCACCACGCCTGGCGCCATCACTGCTGTGATCTCGCCAACTAACCTCTGCAAAACAGGAAGCACCAACAATTGCTATGCCACACCAAACCGCGTGGGCATCACACTTGCCTATGTGAAACAAGCAGGGCAACTCGGCCACAACCTTTCTGCACCAACTGCAACTTTGTCTCCTGCAGTTACTGCCACTTCAGTTTTTGACATGACCATTGGCCTCAACTCGGTTGGCAAAAAACTTGGCTGGACCTGGATGAACGGAACGCCAACTTTCTGGAAGACAGAAAACTTGGGGCAAGACAATGGAACGGCGCGAGTGAAGTTCACATTGAGCGATGCCCCAGGTATCGATTACCAAGATCAAAATGCTCAAAAGTGCACCACCATTCCTGTTTCTGTTTGTGACGCGGAAAAATCAACCCAAGACACGTTGGGCATGCAGATGGTATTGAGCCTCGACACCACGTTGAGTGCCGCTTTTGCTGGAGCCTTGTTTGCCACCAATGCTGCTGTCATCGGCTCACTCGATGTGGCCAGTGGAGAAACACCCAGCCTCACCTATGGCATCGCTGCACCTCACAAATTGAGTGATGGCACAGTGCGTAAAGGCAAGTTCTATGGATTCCTCTCTGACGCAGTTCTTGAATCACAATTCAAAATTGCCGCAACTGAAACCGACATGACAAAGGTTCTCAGCATTGCACGCACGGCAGAGTCGAAGTCGACTGCAGATGCTGGCACCGACACCGTTGCATGGACTAAATGGTCTGCAGCCGATAACGGCACCGACGGACGACTTGTGACCATTAGTGACATTTCATTCTCGGCACCAAAGTTCAAAGTGACCAAGGTGGGTGCTTCGGGTTCAAGCAGCACCAGAAGCACAAGCGGCGCAACGGTACAAGGAGTGAGTGGTCTGAAGTTCACCACGAAGGCACGCACCATCACCCTGACCGGTTCTGGTGTCGCTGGTGTTACCTACAAAGCAACGGCAACCCTGGGCTCCATAACGAAGTCGAGTTCGTGCAAACTTGCGGGAACCAAATTGACCTGCACAGTGAAAGCCACGAAGGCCGGTTCATGGAAAGTGAAAGTGACGCCAACGAAGTCGGGCGCCACTGGTGCTGCGTGGTCGCGTTCGATATCAGTGAAATAACTCGAGAAATACGAAAGCCGAGCCGTGGTGCCGGCTCGGCTTTCGATTCTTCTCTTGGAGAGGCAGTGGCAGCCCTAACAAGAGAGTGAACGGTGACGCTTAGTCGAGTTCGATGGGTTGCTCGTCGGCTTCGGTGAACTCTTCCACTACCCCATCGAGACCTGCACTGCTGCGGATCTTCTCTGACATTTGCATCATGATTTCTGGGTTGGCTGTGAGATATGCCTTTGCGTTTTCGCGACCCTGACCCAACTGCTCGCCTTCATAGGTGTACCAAGCACCTGACTTCTTGGCGATGTCGTATTCCACAGCCATGTCGAGCAATGCGCCTTCGCGGCTGATGCCCTTGCCGTACATGATGTCGAATTCGGCCTGACGGAAAGGTGGCGAGACTTTGTTCTTCACTACCTTCACGCGGGTGCGGTTACCCACGATTTCGGTGCCGTCTTTGATGGACTCAATACGACGGATGTCGAGACGCACTGACGAATAGAACTTGAGTGCGCGACCACCGGGAGTTGTTTCAGGCGAACCAAACATGACGCCGATTTTTTCGCGTAGTTGGTTGATGAAAATACAAATGGTGTCGGTCTTGTTGAGGTTTGCTGTCATTTTGCGCAAAGCCTGACTCATGAGGCGAGCTTGCAGACCCATGTGGCTGTCGCCCATTTCGCCTTCAATTTCGGCACGCGGTGTGAGGGCAGCAACTGAGTCGATAACAACAATGTCGAGCGCACCTGAGCGAATGAGCATGTCGGCGATTTCGAGAGCTTGTTCACCGGTGTCTGGCTGAGAGATGAGCAACTGGTCGACGTCGACGCCAATGGCGCGGGCGTAGATGGGGTCCATAGCGTGCTCGGCGTCGATATAGGCGCAGATGCCGCCGTTGCGCTGTGCTTCTGCAACAGCGTGCATGGCCAGCGTGGACTTACCCGAAGATTCTGGGCCGTAGATTTCTACAACGCGGCCACGTGGCAAGCCGCCGATGCCGAGAGCGATGTCGAGCGGGATGGCCCCGGTGCTGATGGCTTGGATGCCAAGGGAGGTCTTTTCTCCCATGCGCATGATGGAACCCTTACCGAACTGCTTGTCGATTTGGGCGAGAGCGGCATCGAGGGCCTTGTCGCGGTCGTTGCTCATATGGAACCTTTCGGAAAACCCGTGAAACGGGAGATGTACTGGGCGGAACGTGTATTCACTTCGTATTGTGTGCACAACCTAGACACGGGGTGTCATATGGCAATTGCGAACAACAACACTGTAGTTACGAACAGACGTTCGGTCAAGCATCTCCGCCAGATTTTTGGGAAATCTTGCTATTGAGTCTTGGCAGCCACCGCGGCTGCCGCATCGGCTAGCTCTGCTGGCTCGAGATCACGCATGAAAATATCGACCCCCAGCCACATGGCGTAGCTAATGGGATACATGAAGATGGGCAAAATGATTGCAAGGCTTCCGACCACTGCAAGCAAGGGCACCACCGCAACATCGGGGTATGTAAGGAACACGCCCACACCCATTCCGACGAGCAAGGTGCCATAAGAAACCAAAACGTTCATGGTCATTGCTCCGAGTTCAAAACCTTCGAGGCGACGTTGCCACAACAGGCCACACGTATGACAACGTTCATCGCGCTTGAACCACCCATTGAAGAATGCTCCTTTACCGCCACACCAAGCACAGCGTCGAAAGAGTCCTCTGAACAACAAGCGAATGAGACCTGGCCGTACGCGTGCTGTAGTTGTGTTCACAAGGAAATTCTACAACGTCACTTCGTGAGTTCGTTGACGAACTCGTGAAATACATCGGCATAATGCATTACTTCTGCATCGGTATGCATGACGGAAATGAGCCACTGTTCATCGAGACCTGGTGGCAAAAGCACACCACGGTTGATGCCATGTATCCATTGTGCAAAGGCAAGATCAAAATCGGTTTCTTTATAGTCGCGATAATTGCGCACGGGGTCTACTGACCATGTGATGCAGCCCTTTGCACCCAACTGCACAGTGTGTGCTGGTAGTGATGCCTTCACGATGATGTCGTTACATGCATCAAGCAAACGCTGATTGAGTTGTTCAGTTCCTCGAGTTGCATCAGGAGTACATACTTCATTGAGAACCGCACGAGCGGCAGCCATCACTAACGGATTACCGTTGTATGTTCCGAGATGTAACACTTTTCCGGTTGTAATAACGTCCATATATTCGGCTTTTCCACCGAATGCGCCAATGGGAAAACCCCCACCAATACTTTTTGCCAATGCAATGAGGTCGGGCTGCACACCCAAGACACCAGTTGCTCCACCCCATCCTGCCGTGATGCCTGTTTTCACTTCATCGAAGATGAGCAACGTGCCGTGACGTTGTGTTATTTCACGCACCGCTTCAAGGTAACCAGGGAGCGGTTTGCAAATGCCAATGTTTTCCATGACGGGCTCAACAATGAAGCACGCAACATCGTGATTCGACAATGCACGCTCTAATGCTTCAGCATCGTTGTACGGCACCACGATGGTGTCGCCAAGAACAGCTGCTGTAATACCGGCAGTTGCAGGAACTGTATTTGGTGAATGTGCAGGCCCAGCAAGATCTAATGAAGGCTTCATTGAGACCATCACCTCATCGTGGTGACCGTGATAGCCGCCTTCGACTTTGACAATTTTGTCGCGACCAGTAACACCACGAGCAACGCGAATGGCATCCATAGTTGCTTCAGTACCCGAGTTGGTGAAACGCCACATGGGAAGCCCGAAGCGTGCAACAAGCAACTCTGCAACTTCAGCATTGATTTCACTTGGAGTAACAAACAATGTGCCGTCGTTCAACTGCGCTTCAACAGCGCTGCGAACAATGGGGTTGGCATGCCCTGCGAACAATGCACCGAATCCCATTGAGAAGTCGATATAGCGATGACCATCGACGTCTTCCATGTGTGCACCACGGGCGTTGCGCACCACGATGGGGTGAGGGTCATAATTTTGAAAGCTTGAAGCCACACCCATGGGCATCACCCGGCGTGCTCGCTGGGAGGCGAGCTGCGAAGCTGCGGTGCGGTCGCTGTAGCGCAGCAACTCACGGGCGGTGATGACTTTGGCCCGGGCCACGAGTTGCTCGTGCGGGGTGCCTGAACGGATAGGACGTGCGGTAGATATACCTGACAACGAGGAATGCGTTGTTTTCATTGTGGTCTCCGATGGATTCCGAAGTCTTCACTGTATCACACTACGATATACGTTGTCACCTACCCCCCTGGGTGTGGATTCCTTCAGGACTCCATTGCCCCTCTCTTCTCCAACTCAGTCTTTTCGCCTTTCCAGCGGGGCTGAGTTGGCACATCTTGCGCTTTGTGGCACACTCATAATCCTTGGTGGGCGTAGCTCAGTTGGTTAGAGCGTCGGTTTGTGGTACCGAAGGTCGGGGGTTCGAGACCCCTCGTCCACCCCAAGTGGGTGGGTTTGTTTACGCGAGTAGGCAAACCCACCCTTTTTGTTTGCCCGGCTTGTGGGCTCACATTCTTCATTTGGGTTCGCAGTGTCGTATGCTCTTGCCGTCGCGCCTCTAGCTCAATGGCAGAGCAACGGACTCTTAATCCGCAGGTTCTGGGTTCGAATCCCAGGGGGCGCACTATTTGAGCGTGACAGTACTTCAGCTCTTCATTGGCCTATGCCGTGAGCACAGGAATGCCAGCGAGTATCACGAGTCCGACAAGTGTGATGACGATTGAGAAAATCGCCAAAGAGCAGACGAGGCCTTGGCGCTTAATGATTGAGGCAATGCCCAACATGAAAAGAGAAACAGCGAAAAGCGCGGTGAGCATCTGCAAGCGATCACTGTATTTTCCAGCTAATTCCGACTCGCGCAGAATCTTTTCACCCTCAGCCCTCACTGTGGAAATCGGCCCATACAACGAGTCCATATACGGTTTGCAGTCTGGCAATTGACTCGTTTGTTTGGCGACAAGACAGGTCATTGCCGACTCGTAAAACTCAAAAGAACCGTTAGAGGTTTGCAGGTCTTCGTAAATTTTGTCTTTGCTGATGCCATCAATCATGAGGCGCACCTGCTTGTCTTTCCATACGGAGAGGTCGTCTCGATACTTCACTTCAGCGGTGATCCACATGTTGTTTGCGTCGGCTAAGGAGAGTTGATAATTCGTTAAGGCCTCATCGGAAACGCCACCATGCAAAGAAGACTGCACGCCACTCCATGCGGTAGCCGTTGAAACAATTCCGAGGAGAACGACAATAAAGATGTCGTTTGCCAGCAGTGTGAATAACTTTTTCATTGAGTCTGCTTCCTGTTAAACAACCAAGTAAGTTGGAGCGTATATGAACGTTGTCGTGGTGTTCGCACATCCGTCAGCCGACAGCTTTGGGCAGGCCATCTGCTCAACTGCAGTCAGTGCACTCGAGAGTTCTGGCCACAAAGTTTCTTTGTTGGCTCTGTATCAAAGTCACTTCACTGCGGCAATGTCGCGCGAAGAGTGGCTTGCGTACCACAGTGATCAACCTGCCATTGATTCCACAGTTCAGTCACATGGCGAACTCGTGCGCAACGCCGACGCACTCATCTTCATTTACCCCACGTGGTGGTCGGGACTTCCGTCCATCATGAAGGGTTGGCTTGAACGTGTTCTTGTTTCTGGCATTGCTTTTCACTTCAATAAAAAAGACAAAGTTCGACCATCGCTCAAACAAGTACGTCATTTAGTGGGCGTTAGCACTTATGGGTCTCCCCGCACCTATATCGCCATAATGAACGACAATGGCCGGCGCATCATTATGCGCGCATTGCGCGTGTGCACCGGATGGCGCACCAAACGCACGTGGCTTGGCTTGTACAACATCGGCAATTCAACAAATGAAGAACGCGAAGAGTTTCTTCAACGGGTGCATAAAACATTGCGAGAACTCTCATGAAAGTTCTGCTTGTTTTTGCCCACCCCAACCCCGCATCTTTTTCTGGCTCACTGCGCGACATCGTGTTGCGTTGTGCGGAAAAAACCTCGTGCGAGGTTCGCCAACACGATTTATATGACACGGGTTTTTCAGCAGCATTGTCGACCAATGAATGGACACTGCACCGCTCACCACCCGAGACTAAGCCACATCTCGCCGAGTATTACGCAGATCTCCAATGGTGCGACACACTCGTTTTTGTCTACCCCACTTGGTGGAGTGCACAACCTGCCGTCGCTAAGGCATGGCTCGATCGCGTTCTTGCTTGCGATGTTGCATGGACCTTTCCTGAGGGCGCAAGTCGCATTCATGGCAATTTAAAAAATGTGAAACGCATCGTGGCCATTACGACGCATGGCTCTTCGAAGTGGGTAAATGCACTCGAAGGCGAAGCGGGCAAGCGCACGTTGTCGCGCGGACTTCGAGTTTTGTGTTCATGGCGCTGCCGATTTACATGGCTTGCCATGTATGGCGTAGATAACTCCACGCGCTACGAACGCAACAGATTTACGCAGCTGGTGGAACGTCGCCTAATGCGAATGTTTCACCATTAGGCCCCATCCGAATTTCTTTATTCAGCGACAACGACGTGATCATCTCTAAGTGATTGGTGTGTGGGAAAAGGTCGAGCACTCCCACTGCATCGACCACATAGCCTGCTTCTGTGAGCAAGCGCACATCGCGCGAACCAGCAGCAGGGTCACAACTCACCAAAACAAAGCGCGGTGCACCACTTGCTGCAAGTGCTTTCACTGCGCTAGCCCCCATGCCCGAACGCGCAGGGTCGGCAATGATGATGCCTGCCGATGATGCACGCCACTCTTCGACCGGAACAGGAACGATTTTTGCTTGATGAGCGCGCAGGTTCTGTTTTGCATCGTCTAGAGCAAATTCATTGTCTTCAATGAGTACAACAGGTACATGCAATGGCACGAGCGAGGCTGCAAGGAGCCCTCCTCCGCCGTAGGCATCAACCACGGGGCCAAATGACCCACTCAGTGCTTCAGCGCCAGCCATGGTGCGCACAGCATGCACCAAGAGTTCGGCTGCTTGCGGGCTCGATTGGAAAAAGGCACCCATGGAGATACCAAAATCTTGCGTATCGATGCGTTCAGAAATGCGAGCTTCGTCGCCGAGTACATCTACTGCATCGAGACCATTAATGTCTTCTTCGAATCCGTAGACGAGTGCTCCTACAACGCCGGTTGACACACTGCAGCGCAACACCACTTCTGCATCGGAACCAGGTTCGGCAGAAATATGCGAAAGCGCTTCATTGAGCAATGGATGTGCCACAAGGCATTTCTTAATTGCTACAACATCGTGGCTCGATCGCGCACGAAAACCAGGCTTACCCTCGGCGTCGAATGCAACACGAATGGTGGTGCGTGAACCCACGGGCTCAACAGCGCCAAAGCGCACAATGTTTTCCACCTCTGCTGCAGCACTCGACACTTTTCCTGTGCGTGCAAGCGACTCGGCAACAATGCGTACCTTTGCTTCATATTGACCCTCTGGCGAGAGGTGCTGCCACGAGCACCCACCACAGCCATCGGCTACATGTGGGCATGGAGGCTCGCGACGATCGGGGGAAGGCGTGAGGATTTCCTCCACCGTTGCTCGGCCGAAGTCTTTGCGGGTATCGGTGAGTTGCACGCGAACCACTTCGCCGGGAAGTGCACCTTCAACAAAGATGACCTTGCCACTCGGGAGACGGGCAAGAGCATCGCCGCCGGCTACAAGTTGTTGAGCTGTTACTTCCATAGCCTCCATCGTAGGACGCAATCGCTAGAGTCAGTGGTGTGACGTTGCCAATTCAAATTGCGCCATCTGTTTTGCCCGCCGACTTTGCCGAATTAGGTAAAGCCGTGCGTGACCTCGAAAATGCTGGCGTCGACCTCATTCAGTGGGACGTCATGGACGGACAATTTGTGCCGAACCTTACTTTTGGTCCCGACGTTATTGCTGCAGCACGCAAGCACTGCAGTGTTCCCTTTGAAGCACACCTCATGGTGCTCACGCCCGATGTGATGGCAGAACAATACGTGAAAGCCGGATGCTCACGCCTCATCGTTCACGCCGAGGCCTGCACTCACTTACACCGCACGTTGGCAAACATTCGCAACCTCGGTGCCACTGCTGGCGTTGCCCTCAACCCTGCTACTCCAGCAAGCGCTATTGAAAATATTCTCGACCTTGTCGACATGGTGTTGGTGATGACCGTGAACCCAGGTTTTGGTGGGCAAAGTTACATCGCCTCAATGGAGCCAAAAATTCGCGAAGTGCGCGACATGATTGAATCTGCAGGCTTAGGCGATGCAGTGCATCTTGAAGTTGATGGCGGTATTTCAGCAACAACAGTTGCAGGGGCCGCAAGCGCCGGAGCCAATGTTCTCATTGCGGGCAGTGCATTGTTCAAGCATCCAGGTGGTTTACAAGCAGCGGTGAGCGAAATTCGCTCTCACGCCACTGCCGCATTTCGCGCAGCCTAATTACCGCGCAGAGCGTGCGGCACCAATGAGTCGCCGCACAAGAACGAGCGTGACCAACGCAAGAAGCACAAGGCCCGCTGGCAATACAACTGACAGCGCCAAGCGACCGCCACTGCCCGACAACGTCGAAAGAATGCCCGACTCAATAGATGAGCCATCAACATTTAACGTTCGCGCGGGGTCGGCAAAACGCGGACACGCTGCACCGGTCTTGTCGATATCGGCAACTTGATTGCCGCCGAAAAGTTCTGTTGCTTCTGTTACCCGCGAGAAGATGCGCCCTGTTCCCACATCGAGGCCGGCACCTACCAGATACTCCTTACCCACCGACAGAAACTTCACATCGCGGCCGTAGTACATGACCACAGTGTCTGTTCCGTTCGCATTGAACACGTACCCCTCGAGCGCGCCAGAACGTAGGCGAATGTTGGCAAAAGTTGCCGTGGTGGAGTCTTTAGCAATGAGTGCTCCAACAAACACTGCTTGTGAAGCATCTGGCGGCACACACCCCGCAGGAATTGTTGTGACCGCAGAGGCAACGGTACTCGGGGTGACCGATGTAGCAGGGAGAGGCACACCCCCTTGTTCATCGATGACCCCTTCAACAACTGCAATGGTTGTTGTGGTGGTCTCGACCGGCGAAGCAATAGTTACTTGTGCACTCAAAAATAATATGCCACAGGCGCTCACTACGCAGAGCAACGCACCTCGAGCAAACTTCACAGTGTTTAGTTGCCCTTAAATTGTGGGTCACGCTTTTCTACAAAGGCCTTCATTGCTTCACCAGTGTCTTTGGTAGAGAAGTTCACTGTTTGCGACAAGCCTTCGTCGTCGAGCGCTTCTTCCAAAGTGACATTCATGGAGTTATTCAAAAGACGCTTGGTCATTGCCAAAGCAATGGGTGGGCCTTGGGCGAGTCGTTGGGCCCAGTTGTCGACAAATGCATCGAGTTCCACATCGGGCACAACACGATTCACCAAACCAATACTTTCGGCTTCAGCCGCATTGATGATGTCGGCAAAAAATGCCAACTCTTTGGCTTTGTGAAGCCCAATGCGACGTGGCAACAACCACGAGCCGCCAAAGTCGAGGCTGAGGCCGCGCTTGGCAAAAATTTCCGAGAAACGAGCGTTTTCAGAGGCCACGACAAGGTCGCAACCAAGAGCCATGTTGCACCCGGCGCCAACAGCAACGCCACGCACTTTGGCAATGGTGGGTTGAGGCAAACGAGCAAGAGCTAAAGCTACATCACCTACGTGACGCATACTGGCGAGCTGATGCTTGTCGGGGTTTCCCGCTCCGCCCCCTGTGAGGTCGGCTCCTGAGCAGAAATCGCCACTTGCACCTGTGAGCACCACAACACGGTCGGCGGCGCTCTGGCCGATTTCGTGGAAATTTGCGAGAAGTTCATTCCACATCACTTGGTTAATAGCGTTCTTTCGCTCTGGGCGATTGAGAGTGATGCTGACGACTCCCGCGGAGCGTGTGACTTCAATAGTTTCAAAGGTGTTGGATGCCATCTCTTCACGATACATAATGTTGATGTGGGATTTGACTCAACACGCAAACAAGTACGACGAAAGTCCGACATTCTTTTTGTACTTTGTGCCGTTGTCGGTGCCTTTGCACTCGTGGCGTGGGCCGCGTTTGGCTAGCCCCAACTGCGATGTGGGACGGTGCCCTCGGGCCAATTGAGGTGCGGCGCATTCAGCCCTACCAAGCTCTGAAGGCATACATCTGCCCTGGGTGCAACCGCGATATTCCTGAACGGACCGGACACTATGTTGCGGTTCCTACGCAAGAGCCCGACTTACGCCGGCACTGGCACTACAGCTGCTGGGACCGACGCACGCCATCAAAAAGCATCACGTAGCACTTCAATTCGCGTTCCCACAATGCACACCAAGTCGAAACGTAATTGCCACAGCGCAATGTTGTTTGCCTTGGCCCATTCCTCTCCGGCGCGACGCACAGTGCGTTGTTTGTGCTCGCTCATTGCTTGAGCGGGACTACCAAAGTTTTCCGAGGCACGTGCTTTGACTTCGCCAATGACCACAACTTCGTGACGTGTGGCGATGAAATCAATTTCGCCTTTTCCCACCCGCACGTTGCGTGCAACGACGCTGTAACCGTGTTGCTCATACCAGCGACACGCCATGCGCTCGCCCCACTCGCCTCGTGCACGAGACGCAGCGGCAGTGTCTACGCCTCGACGACGGGCAGTTCCTCGATGTTCACGTCTTTGAAAGACAGGATCTTGACTGTCGATACGAAACGGCTCTTGCGGTACATATCCCAAACCCATGCGTCGGTGAGCTCCACTTCAATGAGCGGACGCGTTCCGTCGACGGTAACCGTGGAGGTAACGCTGTTCGCTAAATAAAACCGGCGCTCGGTTTCGACCGCGAAGCGAAACATCCCCACGACATCTTGATATTCCTGAGCCAATTGCAGTTCGCGCTCGGCTTCAAAATTTTCAAGGTCGTCAGTGTTCACAGTGGCCTACAGACGTTGAGTGCAGTAGGCAAAGAGTTACCACCAGTGTGTGCGAACGGGTACGCAACACGGCAGAACAAAAATTACCTGTCGCGCTTTTCGCGAATTTTTGCTGCACGGCCAGTGCGGTCGCGCAAGTAGTACAACTTTGCACGACGAACATCACCATGGCTCAGCAGTTCCAACTTGGCAACTGTTGGGCTGTGCACGGGGAAGGTGCGCTCTACTCCTACGCCGTAGCTGAGTTTGCGCACGGTGTAGGTCTCGGCGATGCCTGAACCTTGAATAGCAACGATGTTGCCGTGAAAGATCTGAATGCGCTCTTTGCCGCTTTCCACCACGCGTACGTGTACCTTCACTTCGTCACCCGACTTCAACTGAGGAATGTCGGTGCGCAAGTACTGGTTGTCTACAAGATCGGTGGTCTTCATGGCGCGTTCCGTTACTGGTTGGGAGCGGGACGTGACCCGCTCTGGATGAACATTGAAGGATAGGCAAGAGAAGGGAACTCTTCCAACAAGGAAGCCTCTTTTGTGCTGATTCCTCCCCGAGCCGCAATGAGGTCGGGGCGAGCCAAAAGAGTGCGATGCAGGGCCTGAGCGAGTCGCCAGCGGGCAATTTTGGCGTGGTTTCCCTCGCGCAGCACGTCGGGCACGACCCAGCCCCGAAATTCAGCCGGGCGGGTGAACTGAGGCTCCTCAAGCAATCCTTCCGCACCAAAACTCTCGGTGATGGGCGATTCAGCGTTGCCCATCACCCCGGGCAAGAGCCGGGTGACTGCCTCGATGATGAGACATGCGGCTACTTCCCCACCAGCTAGCACCACGTCGCCCACCGATATTTCATGGTCGACGAGGTGCTCACGCACGCGATGGTCGACGCCTTCGTAGCGGCCACACAAGATGCTGAAGCCGCCGCTTTGCGCGATGTCGCTTGCTAAGTGCTGCGCCATTTCTTGCGAGAACTGTTGGCCACCTGGGCCCATGAGCAACAAGGGTCGTGGAGGCTTCACTTCTTCCACTGCAGCAAAAATGGGCTCTGGCTTCATGAGCATGCCCGCTCCGCCACCGAACACGGGGTCGTCAACCGTGCGATGCACATCGGAGGTATACGTACGCAGGTCGTGCGTACGGAGGTCGACGAGTTCTGATTGACGGGCGCGACCTAACAAAGAGTCGGAGCAAAACGCATCGACCATTTCAGGAAAGATGCTGAACACATCGATACGCATTACTGCGTCACTTCCTCGTCATCACCAAGTTCTAAGAGACCTAACGGTGGATTCACGCGCACTTCTCCATTGAGATATTCCACCACAAAAGGAAGAGGGACCAGCACATCAAGATCGGTTTCAATAATGGGGTGGGCTGGGTTATCGAGCACTGCAGTACATGTTCCGTAGTTCGTGCCATCAATACCAACGACACGGGAGCCCACTAACTCGTGCACCCACAGTGCATCGTCGTCGTCGATGGGCTCGGCAAAGATGAGCTGGTTGGTGAGGGCCGCAGCCGCTTCAGGGCTATGAATTCCCTGGAGAAATACCAGCCAGCGGTCGTTGCTGGGTCGAATTGCCTGCACCACATAGGCCGAGCCCGAGATGTAGATAGTGATTCCTTGTTGCTGGCGTTCGACACGGTCGGACGTGAGCGAAATATACATCTCGCCCTTCACGCCATGTGAACGGCCAACTCGACCTATCTCTAGGAGATTTTGAGGAGTGTTCTCATTCATCAACAAAGTCGACGTCGATTGCGACGCCATCACGGCTTGCAGCCGCACGCACTACTGTGCGAATACTTTGTGCTGTGCGACCACGACGGCCAATAACGCGACCAAGGTCGCCTTCGCCGACGCGAACTTCAAGAAAAACCTTGTCGTCATCTTCGCGTGCATCAACATGTACTGCATCGGGATTGTCGACGATTGAACGTACGACGTGTTCCAGTACAGCAATTGCGGTTGGCGCTGGAACAAGGTTGGCGTTGTCGGAAGACGACACGCTATTTACTTCGCGCTCTTTGATGCAGTGAACTGCGCCCATGCACCAGAAATTTCCAACAACTTACGCACGCGCTCTGTTGGCTGTGCACCTTGTTGCAACCATGCCACAGCTTTGTCGTTGTCGACGTTCAAATGTGAAGGCTCGGTACGTGGGTTGTACTGACCAAGAATTTCAATGAAGCGACCGTCGCGTGAACGACGCTCGTCGGCTACCACGATGCGGTAATGAGGTTGCTTGGTCTTTCCAACACGGGTGAGGCGCAATTTGACTGACATGTAAGAACTCCTGGAACGGGTGCCGCTGGTAAAGCCCAACGACGGGACTCGGAAAGGTTATCGGAAGTCCCGAAAATCGGGGAACCCTTCAGAAGGTATTCCTGAAGGATTATTTCCTGGGGGTGGGAAGCCCTTCATGCCTCCACCCGGGCCCGCAAGGTCGCTCAGACCCATCTCGCGCATGGCTTTGGCCATCTTCAGGGGGTTCACTTTGCCCGGTTTACCCTTTTTGTTTGCTTTCCCACCCGAAAGTGCGGCCATTCCGCCCATTCGCTTCATCATTTTTTGCATTTCGGTGAACTGCTTCACCAATTTGTTGATGTCGGGCACAGTGGTACCACTTCCTTTGGCGATGCGGTTGCGACGCGAGCCGTTGATGATTTCTGGGCGGCGACGCTCTTCCAGTGTCATCGAGCGAATGATGGCTTCGGTGACGGTGATCATGCTGTCGTCGATTTCTGCGCCCTTGGCCGCCTTTGGCATACCAGGAATCATGCCCATGATGTTCGACATGGAGCCCATCTTTTTCACCTGTTGCAATTGGTCGAGGAAATCGTCGAGAGTGAACTCTCCTTCAAATAACTTTGCAGCAGTTTTTTCGGCTTCCTCTTTTTCAAAGACCGACTCGGCTTGCTCGATGAGCGTGAGCATGTCGCCCATGCCCAAAATGCGACCCGCCATGCGGTCGGGGTGAAATTGTTCGAAGGCATCGAGTTTTTCGCCCGTCGCCGCAAAGGCAATAGGGCGACCAATCACTTCTTTCACTGATAGCGCAGCACCACCACGTGCATCACCATCGAGTTTCGACAAAATAACACCATCAATAGCCAAAGTGTTGTGGAATGCTTCGGCAGTATTGACCGCATCTTGACCCGTCATCGCATCGATGACGAGGAAGGTGTAGTTCGGAGTGACGGCATCAGAGATGCGCCGAATTTCATCCATCAGGTCAGCATCAATAGACAAACGTCCTGCGGTATCAACAATGAGCACGTCTTTACCAATGCGGCGTGCTTCAGCTAACCCTCGTGTTGCAGTGGTAACTGGGTCGCCTGGCTCAGAGAAAACCGGTACATCAATTTGCTTGCCCAACGTACGCAACTGCTCCACTGCGGCGGGGCGCTGGAGGTCGGCTCCCACCAAGAGCGGATGACGACCCTGCGACTTAAACCAACGAGCAAGCTTTGCCGCGCTGGTGGTTTTACCCGAACCCTGCAAACCAGCCATGAGTACAACAGTTGGCGGCTTGCTTGCATAAGAAATTTTGAGTGTCTCGCCACCGAGCATTGCCGTGAGTTCTTGACTCACAATTTTTACTATTTGCTGGCCGGGGTCGAGGGCCTGCGACAACTCTGCGCCAACAGCGGCTTCACGGATACGCGCTACAACATTGCGCACTACCCCAACGTTGACGTCGGCATCGAGCAATGCAGCACGAATTTCACCTAAGACTTCATCGACATCTGCTTCAGTGAGACGACCCTTGCCGCGCACCTTTTTCAGAATGGATTCAAAACGGGAACTGAGATTGTCGAACATGTGCATATGAGGCTAGCGAAAAGCAGCCACATTGGCCTCGTTAGCCAATGATTGCGCTCACCACAACAGACTTTTCGATTCCCAATGTGAGGCGGGATGCTGAGTAATCCAGGGTCAACATGAACTGTTCGCCATCGCGTGAACCAATGCGATAGGTCCAGCCATTTCCTTCAATGATTTTGACTGCTTCATCTTCACCAAGTCCCACCAACGCCTTCGCGTCTTTTTCGGTTGGTGCAGCGGTTTGAATCACTGGGCCTGGCTCCACCACACCACCATCAACTGCTGGAGTGCCACCCGTCGACGACCCAGAGCTGCCGCTTCCTGCATCAGGAGCAGTGACGTCGACATTGCTGTCGGGAACCGTGCTTGTTGGTGTTTGTTCAATGTATTTATCGTCGAGCGCAAGTGCGCTCACTGTGTACCCCTCTGCAGTGACATATTCATACGACGGAAGCAACCACAATGTTTTGTCGCTAGCGATGACGGGCGTGAGCGATGCAGAAACCTTGGTGAGATGAATTGTTTGCACCGTTACTTCAGCCGAGGGAACAGTTGCAGAGTCTTTTGCAACTTCAGCCATCGTGCTAACTGCGCCATAGCCAAACCAACCGGAATAGCGCGGGTCACCTAATCGGTTAACCGCTTCTGTTGTGCTGACAACCGGATAGTTCGCGCCTTTGGTGAACTTTAAAAAATTCCCCTGCGCAGAGGTAACTGCCCCGTTGGCACCTAAACCAATATTCCACGACATTGGCGACCGCATACCGTTGAATGTTTGCCAGGCAGTGACCCAGACGCCGTATGCATCTCCTTGAACTTCAATGTTTGCATCATCAATTGTAATGCCCATTTTTGAGAGCATTATTTGCACGGCGATTTTTGCTTCGCTTTTCGTAGGAACATTTTCAGGAATGACTGGAGCAACAATCGTTGCATCTGGTGCAGTAACAGAACCACCAGAATCACTTGTACCCACACTCGGTGGCGACGATGCTCCGGGTGCGCTAGCGCCCGAGAAGTACCAACTCAGGTATGGGTCTAACGTGGAGGTTTGCACAAGAGAGCTTTTCACCCCAAGTGCAGTTGCAACTTTTTTGAGATCGGCACTGCTGACAGTGGCATCTGTGCGCGCATGCCAACTTGATGCATCTTTCCCCAGGTTGGCAAGGGTTCCGTCTACTACATACTTCACCGAGTAGTTCGGGGCCATCACTTTTGAACTGCTGTTGTTTGATTCAGGCATACCTACGGTGTCGTTAGCCGAACGCGTTGAAGCAGCTAGAGAAAAAGAAATGGGTCGTGGCTGTGACTCTTGCATACCGCATGCGATAAGCGCGAGGGAAGCAATGGCACATAAACCGACAATTGATTGAACACGCGGAGTTGTCATACTCCTTAGACGTTACGCCTCTGCGAAAAGTTCCCGCACGTATTCTTCGGGGTCAAACGGCACCAGGTCGCCGATGGTTTCACCCAGACCCACCAATTTCACAGGGATCCCTAGTTGTGTTTCGATGGCAAAAACGATGCCGCCCTTGGCAGAACCATCAAGCTTTGTAAGGACAACACCCGTCACGTTGGTTGCCAAAGCAAATTGCTCTGCTTGCGATAATCCATTTTGTCCGGTTGTTGCATCGATCACTAAAAGTACTTCTGTCACCGTTCCGGCTTCCTTCTCGGCAACACGACGCACCTTCTTGAGCTCTTCCATCAGGTTCGACTTGTTCTGTAAACGACCAGCGGTATCGCCCAGCACCAGCTCACGGTTGTTGGCCGCAGCACTTTGCACCGCATCAAAAATCACTGCGCTAGGGTCGCCACCTTCGTTACCTCTCACAATAGGAACCTCTGCGCGCTGTGCCCAGGTTTCCAATTGCTCCCCTGCTGCTGCACGGAATGTGTCGCCCGCTGCCAACAGCACGGAACGACCCAATGCTTTTTGAGCAAAAGCAACTTTGCCGATGGTGGTGGTTTTTCCCACACCGTTGACCCCAACAAAAAGCCAAATATTCGGCATCTTCACTGAACTATCAAATTGCAACTCACGCGAGTTGCTGCTCAGTTGGCCAGCCATCGCGCCTTGCAATGCATCGAGCAATTCTTGCGGGGTGCTGATGTCTTTGCGACCTACTCGCGACTTCAAACTTTCCAAAAGTGCAGTAGTGGTGGTTAACCCAACGTCGGCGCGCAGCAGAGTTTCTTCGAGTTCTTCCCATGTTTCAGAAGTGATTTTGTCTTTCCCGCGCAGTACGGCAAAAGAGCCATTGAAAATTCCGGCCGCACGTGCGAACCGTCGCACCGCACCTGGTGTGGGCTCGGGTTCTTCAGCTTCAACTGCAACTTCACTGACAACCGCTACCGACGCAGGAGATGCGGCTGGTGCTTCAACAACTTTTGGAACGAGAACCGGTGCCGACTCTTCAATGGATTCAGGAAGTGCAGATTTGCGGCGGTTGAACACCACCACGCCGATGCCAAAAAGTAGGACGATTCCTACAAGAACTAACAAAATCATGGGGGCAGAATTCATACAACTCGCTTCAGTAGGTGTTCACGCTCATTCATTGCCGGAAGACGAATTGCGCTCCACGATGACCTTCGATGAACCACCAGGTTGCATCGTGACACCTAAGAGACAATCTGCTGCTTCCATGGTTCGCTTTTGGTGGCTCACCACAATGAGTTGCGCATCGTTGCGGAACTCTGTGAGCAAACTCAAAAAACGAGTGAGGTTAGGGTCGTCGAGTGCAGCCTCAACTTCATCCATTACGTAGAACGGAGAAGGGCGGCTGCGGAATACTGCGAAAAGGAAAGCCAGCGCAGTGAGCGAGCGTTCTCCACCAGAGAGCAGTGACAGCTTCTTAATGTTCTTGCCACCGGGCTTTGCTTCTACTTCAATACCAGTGTTCAACATGTCTTGCGGGCTAGTGAGAACGAGGGTACCTTTACCGCCTGGGAAGAGCATCTCGAAGAGTTCGCCGAAGTTGCGCGCAACATCGGCATACGCAGTGGTGAAAACAGTTTGAATTTCTTCATCAACTGCTTTGATCACTCGCAGCAGGTCGCGTCGCGTGTTGCGCACGTCTTCCAACTGTGCTTCAAGGAACTCATTGCGCTTTTGCAGTTCCGTGAATTCTTCAAGCGCCAAGGGGTTAATAGGACCCATCAAACGCAGTTCGCGCTCAAGATCACGGGCTCTCACAACAGGTGTGAGGCCAGCAGGCACTTCAGGCGCCTCGGCAGCTTCTGCAACTTCAGGCTCTACTTCAAGATCGCGGCGTAGTGCTTCAATAGAAGCTTCGAGGCGCATCCGCATTTCTGCTTCTTCAATTTCAGTACGGCGGCCACGTTCACGTGCATCGTCGAGGGCTTTTTCACTAGAGCTGCGTTCACGGCGCGCCTCATCGAGTCGTTGTGCAACCGAACGCACTTCATCACTCTGTTTACGGCGTGCTTCGTGCAGTTGCTGCAAAAGAGCCTCTGTTGTAATGCGATGCTGGTCGACGAGTTCGCTGAGAGCAACAATTGCGATCAATGATTTCTCAATACGCTCCCGCTGGCCAGATGCGGCAGCACGCGCTTCAGCATCGGCAGTGAGGCGAGACTCGGTTTCGCTCAAACGCCGTTCAACGAATTGCTTTCGCTCGCGCAAACCAACTGATCGTACTTCAAGGTCTTTTTGACGCAGTGCGAAATCGGATGCTTGCGCGTCGAGGCTGGCACGAGCGGCACCAATGGCGCGCATTGTTTCTGCTTCATGAGCTTCATCGGCTTCCAAACGCGGTAACAATGCTTCAAGTTCGCTTATGCGCTGAGCAGCACGTTCTACGCGACTACCCACATCGTCGCGTTGCGAGCGAACTGCATCGGTTTCTGCAACTACTTCACGACGCTCTGAGGTGACTTTCGACAATGAATCGGCTGCAGATAACCGAGCGGTTTTCAAAACATCGTGACGACGTTCAATATCGGCAAGGGCCTCACGAGCAGTAAGAACTTCGGCTCGGGCACGGCTCAGCTCGCCTTCACGTCGTTCGGCTTCTGCGGTTGCAATGGCTGAACTTTCAATGGCATCTTCAAGTGCGCTAGCTGTGACTGCATCGCCTTGCGCACCAAGACGCCAACCAGTTGAACCGAATCGGTCGCCACGCTCGGTCACTACAAATAGTTGTGGATTGTTCAGTGCAATTTCTACTGCAGCACCCCACGACGTTGCGCACACGCTGCTGGCAAGCAGTCGGTCGAGCAAAGCATTCACCGATGCTTCATATTGGCCACTATTTGCGCGCACAAACTGACGCACCAACAGCGCACCTGCTGGCTGCTGTACTGGCTGAACACTGCTTGCACCACCCAAGGCAAGTACCGCACCTTGCAGGCTCTTCACATCGAGTTGAGAAAGTGCATTACGCGCGGCATCGACATCAGACATCACAATGCCAGCAATGGCGTCGCCAAGTGCAGCGTTCACTGCTTCTTCACGACCAGCGTCGATAGTGACCAGGTCGACCAAAGCGCCAACCACTCCAGAAACATCTTTCAAGTGCTGCAAGCCTGCGCGACTACGTGCAGCCTCGAGCGCCTCGCGCAAAACCTCTACACGAGCACTCCAGTGCGCACGTTGTGCACTGGCAATAGAAGCAACTTGTGTGATGGAGTCGAAGGCCACCTCGGCGGCAGAACGACGCTCTGAAGCTCCGCCCACTTGGTTTTCCAGGAGCTCTGCAGCGGCCTCGGCATTTTCATATTCGTTGCCCAACCGTTCAACATCGTTCAACAAGCGCTCTGCACGTTCTTCGAGTTGCGCAATACGTGTGCTTACCCGCTGCAATTCAGCACGGTCACGTTCGTCGTTGTTGTGCAACGTGCGCAATTCACCACGTACTTCTGCTGCAGCACTTGCCGCTACTGGTACTGGTAATTCAGGAAGCGCATCTTCCCCATCAGCTTCGCGTCGTGCTTCAAAGTCAGAGATTTGCAATGCAAGATCATCGGCTTCTGGCGACAAAGTAGACAGCGCAGCATCAATTTCTTCAAGTTCGCTACGCAATGCAAAGGCATCGGTTTCTAAAGATGCCATAACATCGGAGTCCATGAACTGACTGCGATCACGTTCCATTGAGCGACGTCGCTCGGCCAACAACGCCGACAGACCGCGTGAACGCTCACGTAGTTGCTCTACACGTACCAACTGGTCGCTCACGCCCGTGTCGCCAAGAGCAGTGAGTTCCGCCTCGCTTGCAGCAACGAGAACGTCGAGTTCTGCCATGCGGGTACGGATCGCTTGCTCTTTTTCTACTGCTGCTGTTTTCTCAACGGCAATATTTGCCAGTTTCTGTTTGGCGGCGGAAATTTCCTGGCCAGCGATGTACAACTGCAAGATATTTAATTCGGCGACCAAAGCTCCGTGTCGGCGAGCAGCATCGGCTTGACGCTCCAACGGGCGCAACTGGCGCCGTACTTCGCGAATGAGATCTTGCACACGCAAGAGGTTTGCTTCGGTTCCGTCGAGGCGGCGCTCAGCTTTTTCTTTGCGCTTGCGATATTTCAATACACCAGCAGCTTCTTCAATGATTGCTCGGCGATCTTCAGGGCGCGCATTGAGCACCGCATCAATTTGGCCCTGACTAATAATGACGTGTTGTTGGCGGCCTACGCCTGCATCTGACAAGAGTTCTTGAACATCGAGCAACCGACACTCCACACCGTTGATGGTGTATTCACTTTCACCGCTACGGAACAACGTACGACCCACCGTAATTTCGGTGAACTCCATGGGCAATAAGCCTGCAGAGTTGTCGAGGGTGAGGAGCACTTCAGCGCGGCCAAGTGCCGGACGCTTTGCTGTACCTGCAAAAATGACGTCGTCCATCTTTTGGCTGCGCACAGAAGATGGGGCCTGTGCACCCAACACCCAGGCAATGGCGTCGACCACGTTCGATTTGCCCGAGCCGTTTGGCCCGACAACAACGGTGACGCCAGGTTCAAGTTCCATTGCCGTTGTATCGGCAAAAGACTTAAAGCCTTTCATGGTGAGAGTTTTCAAAAACACAGCGAAATGACAGTATCCGAAATGGCACCCCGATCTATATTCCGATAGCTGAAGCGGCCTTATTTCTGACAAACAGGGCAAAAGTGCGTTGATCTGCCTGCACCCATCACCCTTTTGATGATTCCGCGCCCACAGGTGAGGCACCTCTCACCTTGCCGAGCGTAGACCCGATGCTCGGTTTGGAAGATCCCTTCCTTACCGAGGGCATCGACATATTGAGTGTCGGCCAGGGTAGACCCGCCCGCTGCAACTGCTTCGGCGAGCACTTCACCGATATGCCCATGAAGTTCTCGCAGATGCTTGACCGACAAGGTTGCACTGAGGTGGTTCCAACGCAGTCGCGCACGATGCAAGATTTCATCGGCGTAGATATTGCCAATGCCGGCCACCACCGACTGATCGAGCAGCAATGCCTTTACCCCTCGATTTCCCTTTGTGAAACGTTCGCGAAAGGCATCAAAAGTGAAGTTGCCCGTGAGTGGGTCGAGCCCTAGCCGCGCTACTTCAGGAACAAGCGATTCCGTTCCCTCTTCTGGGTTGTCGTCGTCGGGGTTGTACACCACCACTTCGCCGAATGTTCGTGGGTCAACAAAGCGCAGCTCGCGCACCGCTTCATTCTTTTTCTCGAGTGTGAGCACAACATGCGTGTGCTTTTCACGAGCATCTCCTGGTGATGCAAGCAGGAGTCGCCCACTCATGCGCAGGTGCACCATCATCACGTTGCCCGATGATAAATCGAACAGTAAATACTTCCCGTGACGCCGTGCAGCAACAATGGATTCCCCAAGCAAACCAGCAACTAGTGCCTGCTTGCTGCTACGTCGCACCGTACGTTCGCGCCCCACCTCTACTTGCGTAATGCGCGCACCCACCACTGCGTTTTCCACGCTGCGGCGTACCGTTTCCACTTCGGGAAGTTCAGGCATCGAGAAGATCACACGCGGCTTGTGCCGCTACTTGCTCTGCTGCTTTTTTTGAACGACCCACACCAAAGGTTTCCAACTTCCCCACCCGCACAGATGCGGTAAAAGTTTTATCGTGGTCGGGGCCGATACTTTCCACCGAATACTCAGGTGGGTTCAGACCCAAGCGAGCCACCTGTTCTTGCAAGACTGTTTTGAAATCGAGGCGATCGATATTGGGGAGTGCTTCTTGCATTGCGGGAAGCAACACTGCCTCTACTGCGCTGAATGCGGCCTCGGCTCCACCATCTAAATAAATGGCACCGACGACTGCTTCAAAAGCGTCAGACAACAATGAAGTTTTGTCGCGACCGCCCGCTGCATCTTCACCTTTTCCCAATAACAAAGCATCGCCAAGATGAATGCCGCGAGCAATACGAGCAAGTGCAGTAGCACTCACCACGCTCTTGCGAAGGTCGGTGAGACGGCCTTCAGGAAGTTCAGAGAATTGTCGATAGGCAATATCGGCAACTACCCAGCCCAACACTGCATCGCCAAGAAATTCCAAACGTTCATTCGAACGCTCGGCACCATTTTCCGACTGCCACGAACGATGCAAAAAGGCATCTTGCAATAATTGCGGATTACGAAACTCGTACTGGAATGCCGCACACACAGCAAGCAACGACTCTGGAGAAGAAACGCCGAGCGAAGCAGAGTCGCCCACGGGAGTTAAGCGCCCTTCGAGATGCGCCCGAACACATAGTCAACGGCATCGCGCACAGTTTTGAGGTCTTGGAGATCTTCGTCATCTATGCGAAAGTTCGGAACAATGGTCGAGAGTTCTTCTTCTAGTGCTTCAACAAGTTCGATGAGTGCCAATGAGTCGGCATCGAGGTCGTCGGAAAATGACTGGCCCTCTGAAATTGCACTCGCTTCAATTTCAAGAATTTCTGAGAGTTGGTCGCGGATGATGGTGAATACTCCGGCACGATCGATTGATGACATGGAATGACTCCTTTTACTGATCTGTTGACTGTAGACCAATGGCCTGACGAATCTCGTTGACTATGTTGCAGTCGACCATTTCTTTGGCCACTTTGATGCCATTCAACATGGCTCGCGCCCCAGAAGACCCGTGAGAAATGATGCAGACGCCATCGACGCCCAGCAATATGGCCCCACCAGTGGAATCGGGGTCGAGGGTTTCGTACAACGGAAGAAGTGCTGGCAAAAGCGCATTGGCATGTTCTTGGTATTCAGGGGTGGAACCAAATGCGCCAAAGAGCGCCTTGATGACTGTCTTCAAACTTCCTTCAAGGGTTTTCAACACCACGTTGCCCGTGAAGCCGTCGGTTACCACCACGTCGACATCGTCGGTCATAATGTCGCGACCTTCAACATTGCCAATGAAGTGAAAACCAGATGCTGCCGACAACAGTTCGAACGCTTCTTTGCGTAACGAGTCGCCCTTGCCTGGTTCTTCACCAATAGACAACAAGCCCACGCGTGGAGTTTCTACGCCATAGCGATTCTTTGAATAGATGCTGCCCATGAGCGCAAACTGCGTGAGCCATTCGGCTTGCACGTCGGCATTGGCGCCAGCGTCGAGAAGAACAGTTGGGCGACCACCTGGAACAGGAATAGGTGTGGCAATAGCTGGCCGATTGACGCCCTTAATACGACCCATCCGCAAGAGCGCAGAAGCCATGGTTGCTCCGGTGTTCCCGGCAGAGATCATGGCACTTGCTGCTCCGTCGCGCACTGCTTCAGCGCTGCGTACCAACGTGGAGTCTTTTTTGCGACGCACGCCGCCGGCGGCATCTTCATCCATTGCAATGACTTCATTGGCAATGATGTGAGGAATGCCAGAAATATCTAACGAGGTCAGCGAGGCGAGATTGTCGGGGCCAACAAGGGCGCAAGGAATGCCTGCAGCAATAGCTTCTAAAACACCCTGAATGATTTCTTCGGGGGCACGGTCGCCACCCATCGCGTCAACCGCGACTGGCAACACGGGACTAAGCGACTTCTACCGCGGTGCGACCTTTGTACCAGCCGCAACCACCACACACGATGTGTGGCTTTTTTGCCACACCACAACGTGGGCACACGCTGCGTGAAGGCACCGTCATTTTCATGTTCGCCGACCGACGGCTACGGCTCTTCATTTTGGAAGTTTTCTTTTTAGGAACAGCCACAATTTTCTCCGTCGAACTTGGCGCCACCTGGATGTGCGCTCAACTAGCCGTTTGATGATATCGGCGCACTCCCCCTCATCGGCAACCCCGAAGGGCGAGAATTACTGAGGAAACTGGCTGCCAAGATCCCGCAGGGCGTCCCACCGTGGGTCAACTGGGGTCTCAGAACAGCCACAGGCGGCCCCTTCTGGAGTCGACTTATCGGCACCGCATACAGGGCACAAGCCTGGACAGTCGGGTCGGCACACGGGGGTGTCGGGCACCGCTAAGAGCACATGTTCACGCACCATGGGGGCCAAATTGAGCTGGTCACTTTCCAAACGATACGCGTCGGGGTCGGTGATCTCGCGCTGATAGATCTCGCTCACCTCGCCCACTGCAACGCCTGAAATGTCTTTTAAGCACCTGCAACATTGGTCGTGCCACTGCGCACTGACGTTGCCTGAGAGCACAATTCCATTGTTACTGCACTCGAGATGAAGGTGAATCCCGATGAGTTGTGGCAACAAACGTGGGTCATCGAAATCAAAATGTTTCGACTCCACATCGATATCGACGTCTTTCCAGTTGCCGGGACGCCGCAAGAGTTCTGCGGCATTCACCAATAAACCTGTGAGAGGAGAAGGATGGCGCGCGCTTGACGACATGGGTTCCTCTAGAAACGGTCTTGGTCGAAGAACACCTGCATCTCGCCGGTTGGTTCTTTGACCTGTTCTTCTTCTTGACCAATTGCCAACCGCTGGCGACCACTCGCCACGGTTTTCATGAGACGATCGAGCAGAATTTCAAAACTGCCCAACCGTTGGTCGAGGAAGTCTTCTGTTTCCATGCGAATGCGGCGGGCATCTGTTTCTGCTGCTTCCAAAATGCTGCGTGCCCGCGATTCGGCTGCGCGCACCACTTCAGTGCGCTGCACCATGCGCTCTGCTTGCACACGTGCGGCATCGAGAATTTCGTCGCCTTCGCGCTTGGTTTTGTTTAAAAACTCTTGGCGCTCTTTCAGCATCCAGCGCGCTTGGCGCAGTTCTTCAGGCAATAGCGCCTGCGCTTCTTGCAGGTACCCAATAATTTGATCGCGGTCGATACGCGGTGTGCTGGATAGCGGCATGTTTGGTGCATTGACGATGATGTCGATGACATCGTTGAGTAAAAGTTCTGCATCACCCATTTGCGGAGCGATAGGACGTGCATTTTCGTAACTCTCGTCGTAACTCATGAAAACAACTCCTTCAGTGCTTGTGCAACATTGGCCGGCACCATTGAAGATGGGTCGCCACCGTACTGAGCAATTTCTCTGATGAACCTGCTGCTCACCGACGTATAGGCGGGGCTGCACGGCAGATACACCGTGGGGATTCCTGCAACAGCAAAGTTGGTATGTGCCATTTGCTGTTCAATTTCAAAATCTCCGGAGTTACGCAGACCTTTCACCATGAAATCTGCTTGCGCCACTCGTGCTGCATCGACAGCCAAACCAGGAAATGCGTGGATCTCGACGTTTTTCACTTTGGCCGATTCCAATGCGACCTGGATGAGAGCAATACGCTCATCGACACTGAATACTCCCCCATGCTTTTCTGGGTTGTGCAAAATGGCCACGACAACTTTCCCGAAAAGACGAGATGCCTGTTCGATGATGTCGAGGTGCCCTAAATGGATGGGGTCAAAACTCCCGGGGTACAGAACAGTTGCCATATCGCCTCCTACGGTAGTTCACTGCGCACGAAAAAACCGACGGATGTTCGTCCGTAGGCACGAGTTCGACTCATTTCCCAGCCATTTGGCGCAGTTTCGTGAATCGCACATCGACTTTCCGTCTCGGCGACTACCACGACGTCGCTGGGGGCCAAATGGAGCACTGTGTCAAAAAGCGCTTCCCAATGTTCATATCTATATGGAGGGTCGGCAAGCACCAAATGAGTTGCGGCGAGGAGTTCCCCTAAACGCTGCCGTGAACTCTGCGCCGCAATGTCGAGCACGACAACAGTTGACCGACCCTCGAGGCCAAGAGCCGCAAGATTGCCACGCAACACTCCCAGTGCTGAACGGTTATTTTCCACAAACACGCAATGAGCAGCCCCACGCGACAACGCTTCAATACCCAACGCACCCGACCCAGCGAAGAGATCAATCACTCGTTCTTCGCGTACTGCGTTCAGGCTGTTGAGTGCATTAAAGACCGCTTCGCGCACTTTGTCGGTGGTAGGCCGAGTGGCCTCGTCTTCTGGGCCTTCGATACGGCGCCCGCGAAGATCACCTGCAACAACTCGCATACCAGTAAGACTACGGGCATGACTTCACCTTCGCCTTCCATCATCTGCGTTGACTGTGGAGGCCCAGCCCACCTCATTACCCCTCCTCGCGAAGACGATGAGTGGCTTGTAGGTGATGTCGTTGCCTATAGATGTCGCGATTGCCTCGATCGGTGGGACCTTGTGCTCACCGCCGAAGACTTGGGCATAGAAGAAGATCTGGCCGACCAACCCGACGTTTAGCTGCGCGCGAGAAACTCTTCTTCAGAGGCGGTCAGCAATATCCGCAACTCATCGGCCAACGCGCTGTGTTTTTCTAACGTGAGGTCTTGCGTGATGATGGCAATTGCTGTTGCTCGAGCGTGTTCAATAAGTTCTCTGTCACTGCGCAACGAGGCAAGACGCAGATCGCTTGTTCCGCGCTGATGTGAATCCATGAGAGTGCCCTCTCCGCGCAGTTCCAAGTCGATCTCTGCAAGCAAAAAACCATCGGTTGTTTGCACTAAAGCTTCAACCCGCGGGCCGGGTTCGTGAATGAGTTCACCCGACTCTGGAGGTTTCGTGACCAACCAACACCTTGATGCGATTTTTCCGCGACCAACGCGACCCCGTAACTGGTGCAACTGAGCAATACCAAAGCGGTCGGCGTCGAGTACCACCATCATGGTGGCGTTAGGAACATCAACCCCCACTTCAATAACAGTGGTTGCCACCAGCACATCGGTTTCTCCACGACGGAAAGTTTCCATTGCGGTTTCTTTGTCCTGAGACGACATTCGCCCGTGCAGCAAACCCAACCGCAGGCCTTTCAACTCTCCGAAACCCAATTTTTGGAAAGTGTCTTCTGCGGCGGCCGCCTCAATTTTTTCACTTTCGTCAATGAGCGGACACACCACAAACGCCTGTTGGCCGAGTTTGACGGCAGCACGAACTTCAGCCCACAGGTCTGCTTCACTTTGTTCTCCACTTGCCCACATCGTTTCAATTGGCGTGCGACCAGGCGGCAACTCGTCGAGCACGCTCACATCGAGGTCGCCGTACACCGTCATTGCAGCAGTACGCGGAATCGGAGTAGCGGTCATCACCAACACATCGGGAACAATGGGTAGGCCTTGCGGGTTCAGCATTGACTTGTCTCGCAGCGCAGCACGCTGCTCAACACCAAAGCGATGTTGCTCGTCAATGACGACGACACCAAGTTTGTTGAACTTCACTGCGTCTTGAATGAGCGCATGAGTTCCAATAACGATGTCGACTGTTCCCTCTTCAAGGCCTTGCAAAACATCTCGGCGCTGTTCACCAGTGATGCGGTTCGTCAGCATTTCCACCCGCAACGGGCGGCTACCAAAGAGATTTTCTGCGTCGATCACCACAATCTCTTCTAAAAGTTTACGAACACCACTCGCATGCTGCTCGGTGAGCACCTCGGTGGGCGCCATGAGTGCACCTTGGTAGCCGCCTTCAACAGCCTGCAGCAATGCAGCAACCGCCACTACTGTTTTGCCGCTTCCCACGTCGCCTTGCAACAAGCGATGCATCGGATGCCCAGCAACAAGATCTTGTGAAATTTCCGCAATTGCACGTTGCTGTGCCGAGGTGAGCGGGAATGGCAATGCACTAATGAATTGCTGCACCATTTTCCCTGACGCGGAATGACTAATGCCCAGTGCTTCACGCTCGAGTTGGTGTTTTCTCCCTACCAACACCAACTGCACACGCAGTAATTCATCAAAGGCCAAGCGCCGACGTGCTGCCTCTTTCGTATCCATGGTGTCGGGCATATGGATATTGCGCAAAGCCTCATGACGCGACATCAAATTCAATTGAGCAACAACAGTTGCCGGCAATGGGTCAAGAATGCCGCGTGCTTCACATCGCGAGAGTGCATTTTCTACCCAGCCCGCAAACTCCCAAGTTTTAATTCCATGTTCTTCGCTTTGTGGGTATATCGGAACAATGCGCCCCGTGCGGTCACCAATAAGGTCGACCACAGGATTTGTCATTTGCAACGAACCGCGATACTCATCGGCTTTACCAAAGACAGAAATGGTGAGACCTTCACGCAATTGCTTTTCGCGGTACGGCTGGTTAAAAAACGTCAGAGTTAATCTGCTTGAGCCATCACCCACTACAGCAGTAACCAGCGAACGACGGTTCTTTGTCATGCGCTTATTTACACTGCGCACTTCAACAAGAACCATTGCCTCTACACCGGGTTGTAAATCTTTTAAACGGCATTCGTGTGTGCGGTCTACCCAACGCCGTGGATACGCCATGAGCAAATCGAGAATGCTGTCGATGCCGCGCTTGTGCAGGTCTGCGGTTCGCTTTTCACCCACACCACGAAGTTCTTCAACTTTGCGTTGGTGCAGATCTCGAAAAGTAATTGGCCCGTTTGCTATTTGAGCATCAGCACTTGTTGCCACAATATTTATTCAACACCAAACAAGTAGGGGTACAGAGGCTGTCCGCCACGATGCACTTCCACTTCAACATTGCCAAAGTTTTCGCCAAGCCACGAGCGCAACTCTTCGGTCATCGCCGCAGTTGCGTCGGTACCTTCCAAAATGGTGACAATTTCCCGGTCAGAGGTGATGAGAATTTCCAAAAGATGAGTTGCTGCCGCACGCCATGTGCCACCAATGGAAACAATGCCATCGCCACGCACAATGCCAATCCAGTCACCAGTAGTAATGGCACCAGCATCGCTGTCGGTATCGCGCACTGCTTGAGTAATTTCCCCCGTTGCAACGCTATTTGCTGCTGCGGTCATTTCTCGAGCATTGTGCTCGGCAGAAGACTCTGGGTCGTACACCACAAGACACGCAAGAGCTTCGGGCATTGAGCACGTGGGTACAACGCGAATATCTTTTGTGGTGAGTTCAGCTACTTGGCGCGCCACAGGAATGATGTTTTTATTGTTGGGCAAAAGAATGACTTGTTGCGCGTTCATCCGTTCAACAGCATCAAGCAATTCAGCAGTTGACGGGTTGAGTGTTTGGCCACCGGAAATGACGCCATGCACACCGAGCTGCCCAAAGAGTTCAGCAATTCCTTCACCGCTAGCAACAGCAACTACCGCACACGTAACTGGCGGCAATGAAGGCGTTGTATGTGCTGAAGCATGGACCCCAGTTCCCCGCACATGCTCATCGCGCTTTGCGTGCTCTTCTGCTACTTCTTCAAAGAGATCTGTCACACGAATAGCGCGAGGCCGCCCGCCCAAAGCAAGCGGCGCTTCAATTGCGGCACCAATGTCGTTGGTATGAACATGGCAGTTGTACAAGCCATCGCCACCCACCACCACAATGGAGTCACCAATTTCTCCCCAGGCATTTTTAAAATCTTTCGCGAAAGCATCGTCGAGGTCGAGCAGGAACATCACCTCGTAACGCAATTCACTCACATCTACTTCACCGCTTTTTACCTCATGGGTAATGGCATCTAAATCGGGGCCGGCGTCCTCGCTTGGCTCTGGAAGTGCTTCGCCATCGATGACATGCATTGCCGAGTCGAGCAGCAATAAGAACCCAGCGCCACCGGCATCAACAACGCCAGCTTGTTTCAGCACCGGCAACTGCTCGGGCGTATTGGCCAAGGCAGTGCGGCCAGCTGCTCGCGCACTATGCAGCACCGCACGCAAGTTGCCACCGCCATCGGCAGCAATGACTGCCGCATCGGCAGATTCACGCACCACAGTAAGAATGGTTCCTTCAATAGGTTTCAACACCGCGTCGTATGCGGCAACAGAAGCCGCCTTCAATGCTTCAGCGAGTTTTGCTCCGGTTACTTCTGTCACTGTTGAAAAAGTTCCGGCAATGCCGCGCAAAATTTGTGACAAAATGACGCCGCTGTTTCCACGCGCACCCATGAGCGAGCCGTGGCTGATTGCTTGGCATGTAGACGCAAAGGTGTCGGACGCCCCATCGAGCTCTGCGACCACGGCATCGAGTGTGCGCGACATGTTGGTACCGGTGTCACCGTCGGGAACGGGGTACACATTGAGTCGGTTGATCCCCGCGGCATGTGCCTTCATCGTGTCTCGGAAGGTGACAACGGTCTGGCGGAAATGGTCGGCTGACAGCCGATCGAGTGTGGGCACGTCGCTAAGAGTAACGATTTCGGGCGAGGTGTGCCTATTTAGCGCAATTCCCTAGTTGGGGTCTAGGAAATCTTGCTGTTAGAGTCAACCCCTATGTCGTCAAGGTGTGAAGTTTGCGGAAAAGGTCCATCGTGGGGCATGTCAGTGTCGCACTCTCACGTGCGTACCAAGCGTCGTTGGAATCCAAACATCCAACGCATCCGTGCCGTTATTTCTGGCACCACCCGTCGCATCAACGTTTGCACCGGCTGCATCAAGTCGGGCAAGGTCGTTAAGGCCGGTCAATAGACCAATGCAAGGGATCGTCAAAGCGTACGACCCAGGCTCCGGCGACGGAGTCATCATGTGCGATACCGACCTCGCCGACTACACCCTTGCGCCCAATGCGCTTGAGGGTTCCCTCTTTCGGATGTTGCGTCAAGGCCAACGAGTGGTATTCACCCTCGACGAGAACGGACGTGCCACACGTCTCAGCCTCGGCTCAGAATCTGACATGGCAACTCCTGGGTCGTAACATTTCTCTTTGACGTCACTTGTGCGTCAGAATATGTCATCCCCCAATTCACTCGATGCCGGCGCGCCGACATTCGCTTCACACAGGAGTGCCCACTATGAGCGCCAACACAAATAACGCCAAGTTAAAAACATGGGTAGATGAATGGGCTGCAATTTTGCAACCTAAAGACATCTACTGGTGCGATGGATCCGCCGACGAGTACAACCGTTTGTGTCAATCACTTGTTGATGCCGGAACTTTCACCAAACTCGATGAAGCAAAGCGTCCCAATAGTTACTGGGCGCACTCTGATCCAGGCGACGTTGCTCGCGTAGAAGATCGCACCTTTATTTGTTCAGCTAATGAATCTGATGCAGGCCCCAGCAACAACTGGCGCCAACCAGAAGTGATGCGTGGCGAAATGAAAACTCTTTATGCCGGGGCAATGAAAGGACGCACCATGTACGTGGTGCCTTTCTCTATGGGCCCGCTTGGTTCACCTATTGCTCACATCGGTGTTCAACTCACCGACTCTGCATATGTTGCGGTGAGCATGCGCATCATGACCCGCATGGGTCAAGGCGCACTCGATGTATTGGGCAATAGCCAATGGGTTCCTTGTGTGCATTCTGTAGGCGCACCACTTGCTCCTGGCCAGGCCGATTCTTCATGGCCATGCAACCCCGACAACAAGTACATCGTTCACTTTCCCGAGACACGCGAAATTTGGAGCTTCGGTTCCGGATACGGCGGCAACGCACTCCTCGGCAAGAAGTGTTTCGCATTGCGCATTGCCTCTGTTATGGCACGTGATGATGGTTGGCTCGCCGAGCACATGCTCATTTTGAAACTCACTAACCCGAAGGGTGTCGCCAAGTACATCGCAGCCGCATTCCCTTCGGCTTGCGGCAAAACAAACCTCGCCATGCTTGTTCCGACCATTCCAGGTTGGAAGGCCGAAACTATTGGTGACGACATTTGCTGGATGAAGTTTGGCGAGGATGGTCGCTTGTATGCCATTAACCCTGAAGCTGGTTTCTTTGGTGTTGCACCAGGAACTGGCTACGACACCAACGCCAACGCAATGGAAACTTTGTGGGGAAACTCGTTGTTCACCAACACCGCGCTCACCCCAGATGGCGATGTGTGGTGGGAAGGCATGAGCGATACCGCTCCTGCACGTGCCACCGACTGGAAGGGCAATGCCTGGACTCCAGAAACAGAAACTCCTGCAGCACACCCCAATGCACGCTTCACGGCACCGGCCGAACAGTGCCCATCAATTGCCGCTGAGTGGGAAGACCCGAAGGGCGTACCCATCTCGGCAATTCTCTTTGGTGGTCGCCGTCGCACCACGGTTCCACTCGTTACTCAGGCATTCAACTGGGAGCACGGCGTGTTCCTCGGATCCATCATGGCTTCCGAGACCACAGCAGCTCAGGCTGGCGCAGTGGGCAACTTACGATTCGACCCCATGGCGATGCTCCCCTTTTGCGGCTACAACATGGCCGATTACTTTGGCCACTGGTTGAAGCTGGGCAGCACAGCAAAGCCAGAGAACCTGCCACAGATCTTCTTTGTGAACTGGTTCCGTCGCGATACCGATGGCCGCTTCTTGTGGCCGGGCTACGGCGAAAACAGCCGCGTGTTGAAGTGGGTCTTTGAACGTGTTGAGGGAACTGCCGGCGCAGTTCCTACTCCTATTGGCAACTTGCCAGTGGTGAGCGACCTCGATACCTCGGGTTTGAAAGTAGATGCCGACGACATGAGCACCTTGTTGTCGGTCGACACTTCTGGCTGGCTCGAAGCAGTTCCACAGATTCGTGAGCACTACGCAACCTTCGGTGCGAAGTTGCCCAAGCAATTATCTGCTGCTCTCGACACGCTCGAAAAGGCACTCGCCTAAATACTCAAGGGTTCTTTTTTTAGCCAACGAGCATGGCGCGGATGCCGAGTCCCATGAGGAACAGACTTCCGCCGCCGTAGAGCAAATACAACTTGCCTTTGAGTTGATTGCGATATGAGTAGATGATGGCTATTGCCATGATGGCGACGAATCCATAAAACGCATGGAACTTTGGAAACTCCAGCTTGTAATGGTTCACGAGAGCTACGCCCATAGCCACCTGAATAAACACTGCGACTTCTACAAAGGTAATAAACCACCACAAAGCACGCGTGCGCAAGTTTTCAATGCGATGGGCCCCTAAAGACCACACGCCTGCAAGACCATTGCCAATAATGACGCACCATGCCCAGTTGGCGTGAATGTCTTTTAAGAGCAATGCGAGCACTCTTGAAATCTATCTGATTTCGTCAGCGAATGAGGGTGTCGGCTTCGCGACCCATCTCTTCAATGGTGAAGGAGCCTTCATGCACAAGCACCGAAGTAACTGAACAGTTATCGAGGCTTTTCACCACGAGTCGATCATCAGAGAGAGCCTCGCCAATCACAACGTTGATGGCGATGAAGTGGCTAAAGATCACCGCGTCGTGTGGCATTGCTGCCAGAGTGCCTAAAAGGTCGTGGCGATACTGCGTATATACATCACCGTCGCTGATACCCAACTGCGTCCAAGTTCCTGCCATTGCAACACGCAGCCAGTCGACGCGCTCTTCGAGAACGATGCCCACAGGTGAAGGAATCTCTGCCACACGAGGTTCAATGGTTGGCGCGGTTTTCCACAATGCACTGAGCGGGCCAGCAGTTTCTTGGCACCTGCGCAACGGGCTTGAATACACAGGTAGCGGACCCAACCCCACTAAGTGTTGCGCAACTTCTACTGATTGTTCTTTACCCAAATCGTCGAGCACCGGGTCGCGGTCGACATTCCAACCTGCGGCTGCCCTTCCGTGACGCACTAAGTACAAACGTACGCTCACGAAAAGATCCATTCTTGTTTTGGCTCGGCAGCAACACCACGCTTCAAAAACCACTCGGTTCCAAATGCCATCGCAAAAACCTCCGGCGGCATTTTCGATACAAAACTGCTGTCGGTGATTTGGCTTGCATGCTTGAAGAGCGACTCACGCTTTTGCTCTAAGTAGCTACTCACATCAATCCGATGCGTTAATTCATTTTCTGGCATTCCCATGGGGTTGCCATCGTCGGCTGGGCCGTCGACATCGAAATCATCGCCCTCTGCCACTTCACCTGAACCGCGTGCCATTTCTTGTAAGCGGCGAAACGAATCGCGATTCATCGTTGCTTCATATACTTCGCTCACACCAGCAAGCTCGGCTGCGCGATATCCCACTTTATGCACCGATATGTGATCGGGGTGGCCGTAGTTGCCATGCCAGTCGTACGTAGTGAGCACAGTTGCACCATATTTTTTCAAAATGGCTGCGAGCTTTTCAGCTGCCTCTTCCACTGGCGCATTCATAAATGCACGCTCGTCACTATTTTGAGGCCAGCCGGTCATTCCACTGTCGTGGTAGCCGAGCCACTCCAAGTGTTGAATACCAAGAACCGCACACGATTCTTGCGTTTCACGACGCCGTACTGCTGCGAGCGCTTCTGCATCTGCAACTCCGTCGGGACGCTCGCCGTGTTCTCCACCAGTGGCAACAACGAGCACCACAGTGTGGCCTTCGTTAACAGCACGGGCGAGTGTTCCGCCTGAAGAAATACTTTCGTCGTCGGGGTGAGCATGGAATGCAACAAGGACTCCCACGCCTCAGGCTTCTTTCACAGCGCCGCTAGCAACAAGCGCATCAATATTTGCAGCGGTAAAGCCGCAAATTTCCAATACTTCGCGCGTGTGCTGTCCGGCATGGGCTGGGGTCAAAGTGAGTTCGCTCTGTGTACGTGAGAAACGCGGAGCAGGTGATGGCTGCATCACGCCGCCATGCTCAACGAACGTTTTGCGTTCAACGTTGTGCGGATGCTGTGCAGCCTGACTCATAGTAAGCACAGGCGCAAAGCACACATCGGTTGCTTCCATGATGTCGCACCACTCGCGCTGTGTTTTCGCAGCGAATACTTCGGTGAGACGAGCCTTCAAATGTGGCCATTGCGACTTATCCATTTGCTTGGCAAACTCAGCGTCGCCTTCTAAACCAGTCAGGCGCATGAGTTCTGCATAGAACTGTGGCTCAATAGAGCCAAGCGAAATGTATTCGCCGTCTTTGCACTTGTACACGTCATAGAAGTGTGCGCCAGTATCGAGCAAGTTGGTGCCTGGCTCATTTTCGTTAAACATGCCCACATTTTTCATGGCCCAGAACATGGTCATCAGTACCGCAGTGCCATCGACCATTGCGGTGTCTACTACTTGACCTTTGCCGCTTTTTTGCGCTTCCAACAATGCAGCAACTACACCGAGCGCGAGGAACATGCCACCACCACCAAAGTCGCCCACCATGTTGAGCGGTGGCGTTGGTGTTTCGCCAGCACGCCCAAAGTGCTTCAATGCACCAGCGAGTGAGATGTAGTTGATGTCGTGGCCAGCAGCCGGCCCGTACATGCCGTTTTGCCCCCACCCTGTCATGCGACCAAACACCACTTTTGGGTTACGTGCCAAACACGCGTCGGGCCCAATTCCTAAACGCTCCATCACACCTGGGCGAAAACCTTCGATAATTGCGTCGGCCCCTTCAACAAGTGTTAACAACGTTTCCACACCTGCTGGGTTCTTCAAGTCGATCGCGATATTGCGACGACCACGCAACAAAATATCGAAGTGAGGAGTTTCTGGTGCTGGCCCTCGCACCGACTGCGCACGCTCGACGCGAATGACTTCTGCGCCGAGATCTGATAACAACATCGCCGCAAAAGGACCTGGCCCAATGCCTGCAATTTCAATGACCCGATAACCGCTGAGTGGACCAGCCATAATTTCATTCCTTTTTCTATGAATTGATGATGTAAAAGGTTTTAGACCCGAGCAACTAACTCGAGAAATTCAGAGACATACCGTGGCCACAGTGGTTCGGGAAGATCGTGACCCATGTCTTCCAGCATGACGAGTTTTGCACCGGGAATCAGTTGTGCGGTGAGTTCCCCACCATCAGGCGCAATGAGTGTGTCGTCAAGACCATGCACCACCGTTGTTGGCATGGTGAGTTTCTGCAAACCTTCAGCGCGGCGCCCGCTGGCATAAATTGCTGCGAGTTGACGCGGCCCACCTTCGGGGTAAAAGCTGCGATCAAAGTCGATTGCTGCCTGTTTGCGTGTACGTTCTGCATCGCGATACTTCTTTGAATGCCACACCAACCACGTTGCTGACGAATTTAAGTAATCTTCGCGAGATGTTGGCGGCGGCGTAAAGAACGACTCCATTGCCTCGGCAGTGGGCTGACCCACTTCAGGCTCACCAGGCTGCGACATCACTGAAGTAAGTGTTAACACGCGAAGTGGATGCTCAATGGCAACGGTTTGAGCAATCATTCCACCCATCGATGCACCCATCACATGAGCTTTGGCAATGCCAAGACCATCGAGTACTCCTACAGCATCGCCAGCCATGTGTGACAGCGTGTAGGGCACTTCAGGAATGGGTTCTTCCATGAGCGCGGCAGTAATGACTGCAGTGGTGTCGACCACCACGCCATCTAATTTGGTCGACAACCCGCAGTCACGGTTGTCGAAACGAATGACATGGAAGCCTTGCGCAGCAAAAAGTTTGCACAGGTTCTCGTGCCATGAGGTGAGCTGGGCCGAAAAACCCGAGATGAGCAGCAATGCAGGGTCAGAGGGGTTACCAAAAGTTTCATATTCAACTGTGATACCCGTCGGGAGTGAGAGTTGTGGCACTTGCCCACTCTACTAGCGGCGGTTTTCCGCGCGTAATGCAGGTGTCTCCCAACGTGCCTCATCGGGGGTCACCGTGGTTCCTGGAGCCACCAAGGCATCAATGCGGTCGAGTATTTCTGGGCTCAAAACAAGCTCATCAGCACCAAGTACCGTGGTGAGGTGCTCCATGATGCGTGGGCCAATAATGGCGCTGGTGACGCCCGGATGATGCAGTACCCAGGCCAAAGAGAGCTGCGCCAATGTTGCCCCTACTTCGTCGGCAATGAGCACAAGGTCTTCAACGAGGTTCATCTTCTTCAGGTTCGCAGGGTCACTGACATCGAAACGTGCCGGCGCGCGTTGTGCACGACCTTCATTGCGCTGCGCCGCCTTTGCGCGATACACACCCGACAGCCACCCACCATTGAGTGGACTCCACACCAAAGTGCCCATATTGAGTTTTTGGCATGTGGGCAAAAGATCACGCTCAATCCAACGCACAAAAATGCTGTACGGCGGCTGTTCGGTACTGAATGGGATATAGCGGTAATCGCTAGCAACCCATGCTGCTTCCATGAGATGTTCTGCAGGAAAAGTTGACGTACCAAAGGCACGAATCTTGCCTTGATGCACAAGATCATTCAGTGCCGAAAGCGATTCTTCGATGGGCACGTTCGTATCGGGGCGATGCAGTTGATAGAGATCGATGTAATCGGTTTTGAGTCGGCGCAAACTGTCGTCACACGACTTCATTATGTGGCGTCGACTATTACCCCACGTGTTCGGTTCGCGATCAACAGCAAAGGGCCCGCCCTCAATGGGAAAGTGGCACTTGGTGGCCAAAATAACATTGTCGCGGCGCCCGCCCGCTAGTGCTTTACCCGTAATGACTTCACTTTCGCCACCCGAGTACACATCGGCTGTATCGACAAAGTTGATTCCCTCGTCAAGCGCACGGTGCACAATGCGAACACACTCGTCGTGGTCGCTATTGCCCCACGACCCAAACATCATGTTGCCTAAGCACAATGGCGAAACGAGCATTCCGGTACGACCAAGAGGAGAATATTTCATCTCATCAAACTACAACTTGCTGCACTCCTATAAACGAGCGAACTCATTACCGAAACGCATGAGCGCATCTTTTGTGCGCGCGCCCCACCAAAAGAGATCTTTTCCATCAACAATGCGCACATCTGCAATTCCCGTGCGTTCTTGCACTTCAGCAATATGGCGTTCCGCAAACACATAGGGCTCTGTTGGCAAGAGCACCACCTGGGCATTTACTTGCGCGAGGTCTGCATCGCTGAGCGTGGGGTATGCGTCGGGAGAATCAGGTTGAAAAACCTGAATGCCTAAACATTGCAACAACGTGGCACCATACGTTGCTCGACTAATGGTCATCCATGGCCGACGCCAAATAGGAATAAATGCAACAATGCGCTGTTCTTGCTGTGCTGGTGCATTGAGTGCAAATGTTGGACCACCTACTAGGTCTGACATGCGCTGCATTTCACGAGAAACATCGTGCACCGACACAACATGCAAATCACATACGGCGACGCCCGCTTCCCGCAGTGCCTCAGCATCTTCTCGCCGATTCTCTTCACGATCAACAATGACGAGGTCGGGTCGCAGCGCAACAATGGCAGCAATGTCGGGATCTTTTGTGCCGCCTACATGGAGCAATGTGGGCTGCTCACAAAACCGCGTGCACGCAGTTGGTTCGATGTTCCAAGCCAACAGCGTTTCCGTCACAGACGGAACAAGGCTAACGATTTTCATGAATCGAGAATCTTGCGCTTTTCCCGTTCGAACTCGTCGCGCGTCATCGCACCGCGATGCAGGAGCCCTTCAAGTTTCTCAATTTGTGTTGCCACATCATTGGTGCGTTGTCCACCGCGACCATCCATGCGTAATTGCACTTGTTCGAGCAGCATCTTTTTCACGATCTGTGGTCGCTGGATATCGGAGAACCGCTGTTGACCATCTTGACCGCCAGATTCAATGAGTAAGTCTCCTGCACCAAGAACGCGCTCCACAATGGTCTGATTGAAGTTCACATTGTTCACACGTTCAAGAGGAATTTCAATTCCTTGTTTTGAGAAGAAACCCTTTTGATAAATGACGCGGTAGCTCGTAACTGCAAAGTGGGTGGTGCGCCACAACATGTACTTCCACCCCACCCACAGCGCTGCTACTGCAAATACAGCGCCGGACACTTTGGGAAGAAAGTTCCAAAACCCACCATCAATTTTTGCTGAGATATAGATTTCAGCAACCACTGCAGGAATGAGTACGCCTACTGATTCAGCGAAATACCACCAATGGGGGTGGAGGTCGAGAACAAGATCTTCGTTCTGATTGAGCATGTCTTGCGGCAATGGCATCTGCCCACATTAGTAAACAATCCGCAGAAGAAGTCTCTCTTCTCGCCCACTATGCCACCCAACCTCTATCGTGAAGGCAATGTCTGCTTCGTCACTCCTGTATGCCCTAGATGCCGAGCAGCATCAGGCCGTTACCGCGCCGGCCGATGCTGTCATTGTGCTCGCAGGTGCCGGCTCAGGCAAAACAACCGTTCTCACACAGCGCATTGAATACCGCATCGACAATGCCACCGCCGATGCCGAACACACCCTTGCCATTACCTTCACCCGTGAAGCAGCCGCCCAATTACGGCGTCGCACACCACGCGGAATCCACACCGGAACTTTTCACGCCATTGCATTTGCGCTTCTGCGCCAGCGTTATGCCGACCAGGGTCGCCCTCTGCCAACGGTGCTCACCAATCGGTACGGCATTGTCAATGAATCCATCAAGTTCATTCGCTCTCGAGTCAATGTCAATGAAGCACTCAGCGAACTTGAATGGCTACAGGCCAGAGCTCTCACCCCCAGCGCATACATCGCTGCTGCCACACAGGCCAAGCGCACCACTACGGCCAAGCCAGAAGATCTAGAAAAAGTATTTTCTGAATACGAAAAAACAAAGGTAAAACGTGGTGTCGTCGACTTGGGCGACCTCCTCGCGCGCACTACTCACGACATCGCAAACGATTTCGAATATGCAGAGGCCACACGCTGGCGCTATCGCCATTTACTCGTTGACGAAGCGCAAGACATGAACCCGCAACAATTTGCCTTCTTTTCTGCATTACGTGGCAAAAATCGTGACGTATTCGTTGTCGGAGATCCGCTGCAATCTATCTATGGGTGGAATGGCGCAGAGCCGTCGCTTTTCGACACGCTTCCTGAAAAACTCGGTGGCGCGCACATTGTGCACTTGGTCAATAACTACCGCTGCTCCCCCGTTATCGTTGCCGCCGGCTTGCACGTGCTCACCAACAACGGCATTCCCGCAACTGCACGTTCCACCAAACTCGACGGCGACCCCATCAGCATTCAGGGTTACGCCAACGAACACGATGAGGCAAATGGCATTGCCCTTCTCGCCACTCAAGCCCATCGCTCACTGGCGCGCTGGAGCGACATCGCCATACTCGTGCGCACCAATACCCAACGTGAAATTGTGGCCGGCGTCTTCAAAAAGCACCACATCCCAGTGCTCGCCCGTGGCCACTCGGCTGTTGTTGCACCACTGCTCCAAGAAGCGGCCGCACTCACACACCGCTATGCACTAGCCGACTGGGCACTGGAATTGCGCCTGGCATCAGAACCCGATTCGCCAGAGTTTCTCTTGTCTGAACAGGTCAATGAGTTTCTCCAAGACCACCCCACAGGTGGCGCACATGGCTCCATGTTCATGTCGTGGCTATCTACCGTTGGCCAGCGCACCAACCACAGTGAAGACGGCATTGAAATACTCACGTTCCACGCCGCCAAAGGCCGGGAATGGCACACAGTATTCATTGCAGGGGCCGAGCAAGGCCTTCTTCCGCACTCCTCGTCACGTACTGCAGCACAAAAAGCAGAAGAAGTGCGCTTGGCTTATGTTGCCATTACGCGTGCAGCGGAAAAGCTTTTCGTCACTCATGCCGCTGAACGCAATAGCCGCAAAGCCAACCCCAGTAAATACTTTGTCAATCTTCCACTGGGCGAAACTCAAGCGGCTCGTATGCCTGAAGAAATTATGCAATATGCACAAGCCGTCAGCACCAGCACTGTAAAAGGTGCTCTGCGTGCGTGGCGCAAAGAACGAGCTCGTCAACTCAAATCCACCGAAACTGGTATTTGTAACGACGCAACTCTTGCCCGTCTCGAAAAAGAATTGCCCTCTTCTCAAGAAGAACTTGCCACCATTTTTGGAGCACTCACCGCAGAGTCACTTGCGCCGAGTCTCTTGCCGCTACTCGCTCAGTTCGCCGCGCCGAATACGTAGTAAGCGCTCAAAAACCTCAGGCCGCATTGAAATAAAAAGCCCCTCGGCTTCTGCGCACTTCGTTTCGCCATTCATCAGTGTTGCCACAGTGAATATTTTGCGACCTTCAATACGGTCAATTCGCCCTTCACATACGAGTTCGCTGTTCAATGGTGTTGGCGAGGAGTAACGCACCGTGAGTTGTCCGGTCATTCCAGGGTTTCCCGTGAGCGACTGCGTAAGACCAAGCACCTCGTCGAATGCTGCCGCAATGAACCCACCGTGCACACAGCCGGGAGGCCCCTCAAATACATCGGCAAAACTGACACGACCAACTACTCGTGCCGTGGAGTGGTCACCTGCAGTGGGTTGATGAATTTCAATGGTCATGGGAGGCGCAATGGGGTTCATCGAGCCGATGATTGGACTGCGATCGAGAAATGAATTGCCCACGCCATACGATCCGTCGGCACGTGGCGCTAACGATGTTCCCGATTTACCAGCAAAAGGGTGTTCGCGCATCAGTTGTTCAACTTCGTTCACCATTGAGGTGAGATTATTCACTACGTCGACACTCGCTGACAATTTCATCATTGCATCAGACATATTCCGCGCCGCAACTGCAAGTTGGTCGCGTGCGGTTTCCTCTGGCGACTTCCCTATTGCTCGTTCGTGAAAACCTTGGAACATTTTCTCTACAGCTTCAGGGCTGAAAGTATTATTTTCTACCGACTCGCCGTTCACGCATCGACCATCATCACAACGGGAGCATGATCACTTGGCTGTTCGCCCTTGCGTGAATTTCTGTCAATGCCCACCCACGATGTTTTATCGGCGACAGATTGTGTCGCCAACATCAAGTCGATACGCATTCCACGACCTTGATGAAAATCTCCTCCGCGGTAGTCCCACCATGAATAGAGTTTGCTTTCTTGGTAGTGATCGCGAAACACATCGCGCATTCCCCATGAGCACAGATCAGCAAGTACTTCACGTTCGGCGTCGCTGACGTGTGTTTGCCCAACGAGTTTTGCTGGGTCGGGAACATCACGATCTTCTGGTGCAATGTTGTAGTCACCCGCAATGACCAGTTTTCCTTGAGGCGTCGTGAGTGCCTCGGCATGGGCCCGCAGTTGCTTCATCCAGCGCAGTTTGTATTGGTAATGCTCGTGGTCGAGCGCACGACCATTTGGCACATACACAGAAGTCACCAAGATGCCTCCACAATCGGCAGTGATGATTCGTGCTTCATGGTCTGGCTCGCCCGCCGCGAAGTTGACAACGATGTTCTTCATCGGCACTTTAGAGAGGAGCGCCACACCATTCCATTGTCCTTGCCCGAAGTGTGCAGAGGAATAGCCCATCTCTTCAAAAGTGAGAGCAGGAAATGCGGCATCGTTCATTTTCGTTTCCTGCATACACACCACATCGGGCTGAACTTCTTCGAGCCAAGCAGTTACCCGTGGCAAACGAGCCTTGAGTGAATTGACGTTCCACGTAGCAATAAGCATGAGTACTGTTTACTTCTTTGTGACCTTCGAGACCGCTTTTGCTGGCGCAGTTGCTTTCTTTACAGCAGATTTCTTCGTCGGAGTTGCAGCTTTTTTCACTACTGCCGCTGCTTTCTTCACCGCTGCTGCAGCTTTTTTCGGCACTGCTGCTTTCTTCGTGGTTGGTGCTGCTTTCTTCGCAGCCGGTGCAGCCTTCTTTGCTGCTTTTGTGGTTGCTTTAGCTTTTTCTTCCTTCGCTGTCGACTTCACTGCTTCGGGAACACCAAGCTCTACACTGCGACGCGCTGGCGTGTAACCGGCAACAACTAGTGCCAGTGTGTCGCCAATTTGAATGGCTTCGCGAGCACTGCGTGGAGCAGGACTCCCCAACAAACGTAAAGGGACATAGCCCTTAATGTCGCCGACTTTTACATATGCGCCATGTGCGCTGTAACTATCGACAACGCCTTTTACTTTGCTTCCTACCGGCTGTTTTTCTACAAATGCGAGGTATGGCAACACTTCATTGACTGAACTCGAATCGCGCTTTTCGGCAACTACTTTTTCTGGTGTGCGTGGTGCCATACGTGCACCTGGTGGCGGAGTTTTCGGTGTTGGCATCGGGCCGCTTGCTTCGCGACTTGCCTTCTTTACGGTTCGCACATCTTCGCTCGTGCGCTTTTGTGCTGGCACTCCACGCGTTGCTTTTTTACTTGTTGGCCCACGCACTGGCGAGCGGTCGACAAACACCCAGCCCACGTGCGGAACCGGCTTGCCGCCCATGAGTCGTCCTTCGTCGAAGAGCCACGCATATTCACCATGAAACTCTTGGTAACTGTCATTCGAAATGATGGATGCCTTCACTTTGTCGGCAATCGCCAAAACAAATGCATCGCCGCGCCCAATGGCGCCGGCAGGTGGAGTTACTAATTCATTGTTGTTCACGGCATCATCGAACTCGGCTACTTCTCGCTTGTCGATGCGATGCCCAAAGCTGGCATCGACAACCACCGTGATTTTTGAGGTGGGATGCTCATCCATGAACGCCAAGACCGCCTCGTTGAGCTGTTTCAGGCTCGGGGCGCTACGGCCCTCGGTGGCAATATTGGACCCGTCGACCACCACGTGATGAGGACTGCGTGGATGAGGCATAAGTTGTAGTCAAGCACCCCATAGCTCTCTCTTCGTGGATCATTGCTCGTAGTATTTGTCACCGTGAACACTTCCTCATTCCGCGCCGTTTTCTGGGACTTTGGTGGGGTCATTTTGTCGAGTCCTTTTGATGCATTTTTGCAATATGAGGCCCAAAAGGGGCTCCCAGAGGGCTTTTTACGCCAAGTCAACGCCACCAACCCCGATACCAATGCGTGGGCTGCCCTCGAGCGCAATGAGGTCACCCCACGCGATTTTGACGACCTCTTTCTGGCAGAGAGCACTCACCTGGGCCATCCGGTTCCCGGGGCAGACGTTTTAAAACTGCTTGCTGGCGAAATCCGTCCTGCCATGGTGCAGGCCCTCGACACCGTCAAGGCAGCTGGTTACGCCATGGCATGCCTGACGAACAATGTGGTGGGCGGCGATGGAACAACGCCCGAGCGTCGCGAGGCAATTGCAGCCGTCATGTCGCGTTTCGATGCTGTCATTGAAAGTAGCAAGGTCGGTTGCCGCAAACCTGAAACCCGCTTCTATGAAATTGCATGCGAAACACTGCAAGTGTCTGCGAACGAGTGCGTCTTTCTCGACGATCTTGGCGTGAACTTGAAGCCTGCTGCAGCCATGGGCATGCACACCATCAAGGTCATCAACCCCGATGATGCACTTATTGCATTAAGTGCCGCTCTACAACTGTCGTTGTAACAGAAGTTTTATTTCCAAGCGTCGAGTGCGCCGTCCATGAGATCGGCAAGTTCTTGTTGGTGAATAGCCATTGATCCCGTTGCAGGGCTACCCGATTCGACACGAGCAACATGGCGCAGGTCGTATCCACGTTCTTTGAGACGCCAGATGCGGTGTTCAACGAAGTGCCATGGCCCCATGTTCTCTGGCTCTTCTTGTAGCCAAACAAGTTCTTCAGCATTCGGGTACTTTTCGATTTCTGCAACAAGTTGATCAAGCGGGAACGGATACAACTGCTCTACGCGAACCACCGCTACTGGCGCATTGCGCTTGGTGCGCTCTGACATTGCATCCCAGGCAACTTTGCCACTGCAAATAACAACACGCATTACTGTTTCTGGCGCAGGAGCTGCAACGTCGCTCAGTACTTCTTCAAACGAACCGTGCGTGAAGTCTTCAATTTTTGAACGACTTTCCTTCATACGCAATGGTTGCTTCGGCGTGAAGACAACTAAGGGCTTACGCATATCGCGACGCACTTGACGGCGCAACAAGTGGAAATACTGGGCGGCGGTAGTGGCATTGCACACCTGAATGTTGTCTTCGGCACACAATTGCAAGAAGCGTTCAATACGTGCAGATGAATGCTCTGGACCTTGACCTTCGTAGCCGTGTGGCAACAACATCACGAGACCATTTTGCTGGCCCCATTTATCTTCGGCAGCCACGATGTACTGGTCGATCACAATTTGAGCACCGTTGACGAAGTCTCCGAACTGTGCTTCCCAAGCAACAAGCGCTTCATGGTTGGCATGGGCATAGCCATACTCGAATCCGAGCGCGCCATATTCCGACAACAACGAGTCGTACACCCAGAAATTGGCATTTCCTGTAGAAAGATCAGCCAGAGGAATCCAGTTGCGCTCGTTTTCATAATCGATAAGCGCAGCATGGCGCTGGCTAAATGTTCCGCGGCGTGTGTCTTCGCCTGTGAGGCGCACACTTGTTCCTTCAAGCAGCAATGAACCAATAGCGAATGCTTCACCAACGGCCCACTCCACTTCGCCTTCTTCACGGAAGGTCTTTTCACGCAGTTCAAACTGCTTAGCAAGCTTGGGGTGCGGCGTGAAACCTTCCGGATACTGAGTGAGTTTGGCAAAAATGGTTTCAATAACAGAGCGATCGACACCGGTATTGACATGCGGAACCACACCAGCAGGCAATGGTGGCTTCGGTGCCTTGATGGGTACAGGAGCATGCGCACGTGTTTCATCGAGCGCCGACTGCAACTTGCTCTGATAGTCAAGAAGGTGTTGTTCTGCTTGGTCAACTGTAATGTCGCCGCGCTTCACCAGAGTTTCAACATACATTTTGCGTGAACTGCGATGTTCCGCAATGGCCTTGTACATGAGTGGTTGCGTGTAACTGGGGTCATCACCTTCGTTGTGACCTAAGCGGCGATAGCCAATGAGGTCGATGACAACATCTTTGTGAAACTTTTGACGATAGTCGTATGCAATTTTCGCAACACGCACACATGCTTCGGGGTCGTCTCCGTTGACGTGGAAGATGGGTGCTTGAACGGTTTTGGCAACATCACTTGAATACACGGAAGAACGCGAGAACTGTGGTGCGGTAGTAAAACCAATTTGGTTGTTAATGATGAGGTGAATAGTTCCGCCAACGCGGTAACCGCTGAGGTCGCTCATTGCCAAACATTCAGCAACAAGACCCTGGCCAGCAAATGCAGCATCGCCATGAATAAGTAGTGGCAAAACGCTAAAGGCAAGCGGCGGGTTAATGCCGTCTTGAGCAGCACGCACCATACCCATCACGATGGGGTCGACAGTTTCCAAGTGACTTGGGTTTGCGGCAAGTTCAATGTCAATAACATCGCCTTCACCAGAGGTGAATTTTCCGTGAGCACCCAAGTGGTACTTCACGTCGCCAGAACCCTGAACCGAATCGGGCTTCACGTGTCCTTCGAATTCTTTGAAGATTTGGTCGTAGCTCTTCCCCACCACGTTGGCCAATACGTTCAAACGACCACGATGCGACATGCCAATAACGGCGCCGTCGAGATGCTCTGCTGCTGCTGCCGACAAAATGGTGTCGATGACAGGTATCGCTGTTTCGCAACCATCAAGGCCAAAGCGTTTTGTACCTACATATTTTGTTGCTAAGAACTTTTCAAATGCCTCTGCAGCATTGAGGCGCTCCATGATGCGATTCTTTTGCGACAACGATGGTTTAAAAGTGACACCCTCTAAACGAGCCTGCAACCAACGCTGTTCTTCAGTGTTTTGAATATGCATGTATTCAATACCAATGGTGCTGCAATACGTTTCGCGCAATACCGACAACAGGTCACCTAGTTCCTGACGGTCAACACCACCAACACCACCAGTGAGGAACGAACGCTCGAGGTCCCAAATGGTGAGCCCGTACGTAGAAGGGTCAAGTTCTGCGGGAAGAACTGGCTCTTTCCAACGCAAAGGGTCGAGATCGGCCATGAGGTGCCCACGCACACGGTGTGCACGAATGATGTTGGCCACCTGCATTTGCTTATGCAACATTTGCTCTTCAGTATCGGACGCGTTGTTATCGGTACGCCACTGCTCTGCCTTGTAAGGAACACCAAGGCTTTCAAAAATATCGTCGTAGAAAGCGTGCTGCCCAATGAGCAACTCATGCAAGCGCTTTAAGAACATTCCGCTTTCGGCACCTTGAATAATACGGTGGTCGTAGGTGCTGGTAACAGTTACGACTTTCGAAACGCCCAACTTCGACAAAGCACGCTCATCGCTGCCTTGGAATTCGGCTGGATAATCAATTGAGCCCACCCCAACAATGACTCCTTGACCTGGCATGAGGCGAGGAACCGACTGAACGGTACCGATGGTGCCAGGGTTGGTGAGAGTAATAGTGGCGCCTTGGAAATCGGTGACGGCAAGTTTGTTGGTTTTTACCTTGCGCACGAGTTCTTCATAGGAATTCAGGAATTCAGCGAAACTCAACCCACCGGTGTTACGTAATACCGGCACAACAAGCGTGCGCGAACCGTCTGATTTAGCCACGTCGACGGCTAGACCCATGTTCACTTCAGGGTTGCGAATAATTTGCGGCGCACCTGCTTCATCGGTAGCAAAACTATTGTTCATTGCAGGAACCGCATCGGCAATAGCGCGCACAATGGCATAGCCAATAATGTGCGTGAAACTCACTTTGCCCATCCCGCCACGGGTCATGTACGAGTTGATAGCACGGCGATTTACTTCGAGAAGTCGAGCAGGAACATTACGAAAGCTTGTTGCTGTAGGAACAGTCAAACTGCGTTCCATATTGGCAACGATGGCAGCACCCGAACCACGAATGGGTTCTGGAGGAGTAGCCGATGTTGGCGCGGTGACAACGGCTTTGGCAACAGGAGCATTTTCGCCAGATGCAGTTGGCGCACTCGCTACAGGAGCAGCATTTTGCGTTACACCCGGCACTGCGCCGGCATGGCCTGGCACGTAGTCGGTGAAAAACTCACGCCATGTGTCGGACACCGCGGTGGGGTCGATACGGAATTGTTCGTACATCTCGTCGACGAGCCAGGAGTTCGGACCAAAGACGTCTTGTGGGGAGGGGTTGCTGTTCGGCATCGTTTCAAATCGTACTCTTCACCCCTCGTCTCAACAGTCTTCAAATGAATAGCGACACAGAAAGTGGCTTTTCGCACACCCCGATGGACATCGCCAAGGTTCCACTTGTAGAGTTTCCCTATGACTCCTCGCCTCTCCATGCGTACCTTTTTTGCTGGTCTTGTTGCCATTTCTGCCTTGTCGGCATGTGGCGGCGGCACCGCTGCCCCAGCCCAAACCATTCCCGGCGATGCAGGCCTCATTGTGAAGGCCGTCAAAACCATCCGCTTCGATGCAAGTGAGTACAGCGCTAAGGCAGGCGACATCAAGGTTGCCTACTCCAACGAAGACTCAGTTCGCCACACTTTGGTTGTGGTGAAAGACGGCATCAAAGTCGCCAACTTCAAACTCGTTGCCCCTCAAAAAGGAGCAGTTGACGTTGCCAGCATCAATTTGGCTGCCGGTAGTTACACACTCATTTGCGATGTGCCTGGCCACCAAAATATGAAAGCCACTCTGACCGTTAGCTAACTGGTACAGCGCGCAAAGCAACCGGTATTGCACTCATCACCGGAATGCCCGTAATGGGGTCATAGCCACTTTGCAGGTCGATCAGCGCACCTGTTGTAGAGCCCACAACCGACAAGTCATTGGGGGTATCGGGAAGACCACCCCATGCATGTGCCAACGACACCATGCCACGGCGCACATCATCTGCTGCTTTCACTACTGCCTTGATGGAGCCCTTCGGTGAAGCAACTTCGATGGTGTCACCATCGGCAATACCAAGTTCGGCAAGATCTAATGAGTTCACGTGCGCAAAGTTGGTACCTTCGCGCACGCGCAATTTTTCCACTTCGCGACCAGATGAATTGAACACGCTCTTCAAACGCCGCGTGGTCATACGAAATGTGTGCACCTCAGGGTCGAAACCATGAATCACTGCACCTGAATTCGATTCGCGAAATACATCTTTCAGTTCTTCAGCAATTCCCGCAGGGACCATTTCCAAGCGAGCCTGGCTTGTTGGGTCAGCAGGTTGCACTGAGGTGATGTACTCAGGGAAAACATGGCCGCCGACATACTTGCGTAATTCCGATAATGGCAACTTTGCGTTGGCATAAATGAGGTCGAGCACATCGTCACCGGTGAGTTTCATTCCCGGCGTAATGTTGCCACCTGCCATTTTGATGGTGATTCCGAGTCGCGATGCAACCTCGGTATATACCTGCCACTCTTGACGAATATCGCCACGCATTTCTAAAACAGCTGGCGTGTAATGCTGATACGGCTGGTCGAACCAACGGTCGATGGTGGTTGGCACATCGGGTCGTTCCAAACTCAACGTGCTTGCAATGACGTAATGAGCAAGTTGCGCCGACGGCGATACATGCACATCCATGAGAACATGCAAGTCGAGCGCGCGCAGTGCTTCAACCGTGGTGCGCTGGTCGGGCCACGACACCACAGGATTTCCTCCCAAGGTAAAGAGCGCACGAATTTGTCCTTCGCCTTCTAACAAAATCTCTTCGGCCAGAGTTGAAGTAGCCGCCTGGCCACGCTGCATGTAAATATCGCGCATGCGCGACTTCGAACCCTTCGTGAGCATTTCTGGCTTTGGCGCAATAACACCTGCACGCACAGGCCCTGGAGGGGTCATCAGACCACCTGGGTTGTACACCGTTTCACCGGCACGGTTGTAGCGACCACACAATGTGTTCAATGCAAGTACCAAGTGTTCAGTGAGCGACGAGTGTGGCGCCATATCGGGGCCGGTGCCCGTGGTAACCGCACCGCGCGGACCTTCTGCAAACTTTTGAGCAGCGGTGACAATGAGATCTTGTTCCACGCCTGCGCGCTGGCTCACATAGTCGAGCGTAAATGGGTCGACTGCAATGCGTAGTTCATCGAGGCCATTGACGTACTGACCACAAAAATCTTTGTCATATGCATCAGTCGCAAGAATTTGGCGGATGATGCCTGCCAACAAAGTGGGGTCTTCGCCCGCACGAACTGGCAAATAGAGGTCGGCATAATGCGCAACTTCTGTTAAACGAGGGTCAATGACAATGAGGTACAAACCACGCTCTTTTGCCTGACGCAAACGCACGAGTGGGTTGAAACCAGGAATGCCACCGGGGTAACCAAAAGTACTGACCAACGTGTTGCAACCAATAACCATTGCAACGTCGGCTGTTTCAAAACCCTGCACGCCTGCTGCCCATGCACCATGACGAAGCGGCGCTATTGCCTTACCGGGTTGATCGATAGATGACGAGGTATAAAAACTCTCTGAACCAATTGCATTGTGGAACGCAGCAGCAATGGGAAGACCCGTTGCATTTTGATACGCGGCAGTACCGCAATAAGTAGCAATGGACCGTGGTCCGTACTTTTCTAAAATGCCAGCCAACTTGTCGGCAATTTCGTCAAAGGCAACGTTGGTGTCGATGGGGTTCAGCACATCTCCTGTGCGCTTCAAGCTGCTGCGCAAACGACCAGGGTGTTCATGTTGCCCGCCGAGGTTGCGACCTTTCACACACGTGTAACCCTCGTACATGGGGTCGTCTTGTACTCCATGAATGCCAAGCACCGCATTGCTCACCGTGTCGACATCGACATCGATTGCACAACCTGCATGACAGAACCGGCAAAAGCTACGTCGTGTTTCAATGCTCATGTATCCCCCTTGGCAACTTCACTGCGCAACAGAACACTAGGCGATTTCGTTGGGCTCGCTTTCGTTGAGACCCATGCCTAAAACAACATCTTCGTAGTCAATGGTCCATAAGCGGCCCGAAGTAACGGAATCAGCTTCATAACAGCGCCAGCCCAACCGACGCTGCACTTCAGGGCTGAACTTCCGCACGACCTCCCATGGGTTCGCAATGGGTAAAGCCTCTTCAGGGGTGAGCCAACCAACAACATGTGACACGTGCATTCCCATGCGCCAATTATTTTGCGAGGTATTTGCACCCCCACCATGTAACGCGCGACCCGCGTAGAGAAGTCCACTTCCCGGTGCCATTTCTGCCTGCACCACCAAGTGCTCACACGACCGGTCGGAAAAGTCTTCCCAGCGGTGGCTTCCCGGCACCACGTTGGTTGCGCCGTTTTCTTTTGTAAATTCGCCGAGCGCAAGCATCCAACTCACTGTTACTTCTGGCGACTCTGGAGTTTCAAAAAATGGCCAATTGTTCACGTCACGGTGCAACACTTGTGCTTTTTCTCCGGGGCCAATGACCATCATTTGCGCTGAGTTCAACCACCAGTCGACCGAGTTCTCCAACAAAAGTTCATTGCTGATGGCGGTCATGAGAGGGTTGGTGAGTACCTCAACAAAAGCTGGGCTGCGCTCTGCGAGTCGTCCGAATCGTTTGGTATTTGTACCCCAAAATTTCTCGACAATGGGGTCACCACTGCGTGTGCCCGCATGCATGTTCTGGGTCACAGAGTCGAGGTCATTACGCAAACGCTCTACTAAATCGCTCGATAAGAGATTCGCCACAATGACGGCCCCGTCGCGCGCCATGATGGCAAGAATTTCACCAATTGGAGTGGTGGACTCCACTGTTTCTAATGCACTCATATTTCTCATCAATCATTGGGGAATTTTTACAGTAACAGGTGAAATAAACAAAAAACCCTCGGCCACAGCCGAGGGTTTTTTGACTAGAACGAAAAGTGGATTAGCCAAGAAGAATTTCTGACAAAATCCACAATACGAGCCACAACACGCCACCCGTGATGAGGGCGTTTTTATGGCTTTCATACGGCCAGAGCAATTTATTGGTTGCTGCTGTGCCACCAAGAAGGCCCAATGCGTTGATTTGCAAAATTGCCACGATGGCAATGGAAATGATGAAGAAGGTCCAGGCATTGCCGCTCGTAGCAGTAGCAAACGCACCGTTGTAGAAATGCGCTGAACCCACCATAAAGAACAACATCGAGAACGAGAAAATGAAGTTCTGACGTGAGGCAAGAAGTGCCTTGCGCCCAGCAGCAGGAGCTCCTGGGTTTGCTTCGCCACCTGCAATCACATTTGCTGCGTTTGCAAGAACAATTTTTTGGTTCTTCCAAATGATCATCCATACGTTGGCGGCCATGAGGATACCGAAGACCATGCCCAAGCTAATTGCCACGTCGTGACCAATTCCTTGACCTGAAGTAGAGGTCATGAAATCGAGGAAGTAGTGCTTCACCAATCCGGTAATAAGGATGCCGGTGACAAGCGTGGCAATAGATGCCCAGCGGAACCACCACAAAGCGCGACGTGCCACTTTGTCGATAGCGATATTGCGAGCCTTGCCCTCATCGCCAAAGGCAGCAAATGCTGGCACCTGGACAAGGTTGAAGTAGTACAGCAAACCAATCCAGCAAATGCCGGCCACGATATGCAGATAGCGGAAGCCAAAGTTTCCGAGGTAGTCGCGAGTAAGCAACTGCATTTTTACGCCCCTTTAAGTCATTCAGTGAAACTGAAACAGATAACACCTGAAACGTACCACCCTTCATTGCCGAAGGCGGGTAACGTAAGGGCGCCATGGCACATGAATTCATCTACACCTGCTACAAATTGGCGCGGTTTTACCCACCAGACCGCACCATTTTGGAAAATATCTCCCTGTCCTTCTATCCAGGCGCCAAAATTGGCGTTATTGGTTCAAACGGCAGTGGTAAATCCAGCCTGTTGCGGATCATGGCGGGGATCGACGACGAATACACCGGCGAAGCCCGCCTCACCCCCGGCTTCAGCGTGGGCATGCTCGAGCAAGAACCACGCCTCGACCCCACGAAAGACGTTCTCGGGAACGTGATGGACGGCGTTGCCCCCATTCGTGACATGCTTGCCCGCTACGACGAGGTCATGGCGATGTGGGCCGATCCCGATGCCGATTACGAAAAAGTGGGCGCACTGCAGGCCGACCTCGAAAATAAAATTGCTGCAGCCGATGCGTGGAGCCTCGATCGCAACGTAGAAATCGCTATGGATGCACTGCGTTGCCCAGCGAACGACGCAGACGTCACCACACTTTCTGGTGGTGAAGCCCGCCGCGTGGCATTGTGTCGCCTTCTTCTCAGCCACCCCGATTTGTTGCTGCTCGATGAGCCCACCAACCACCTCGATGCCGAGAGCGTGCTGTGGCTTGAGCGTTTCCTTCAAGAGTATTCCGGCACTGTTGTGGCAATTACCCACGACCGCTACTTCCTCGACAACGTGGCGAAATGGATTTTGGAACTCGATCGCGGCCGCGGCTTCCCTTTCGAAGGCAACTACTCCAGTTGGCTAGAACAAAAACAACAGCGCCTCTTGCAAGAAGACAAAGCAAATGAGACTCGTGCTCGTTCACTGCAGCGTGAACTTGAATGGGTCAAGATGTCGCCAAAGGCTCGCCAAGCCAAGGGCAAAGCACGTTTGTCTGCATATGAAAAACTTCATGCTGAGGCGCAAGCCGCCGAAAGCGGACCCGACCGGATGGAAATTCCTATTCCGTCAGGCCCACGTCTCGGTGACACTGTCATTGAAGTGAAGAATCTGTCAAAAGGTTTTGGCGATCGACTGCTCATTGACAATCTGTCATTCACCTTGCCACCAGCTGGCATCGTCGGCATCGTTGGGCCAAACGGCGCTGGTAAAACCACACTGTTTCGCATGCTTGCCGGTTTAGAGTCTCCCGATACCGGTTCGGTCACAATTGGCGACACCGTGCAGTTGAGTTATGTCGACCAGAACCGCGACAACCTCGACGCTGGCGCCACCGTGTACGAAGAAATTACCGGCGGCATTGAATACATGAAGGTGGGCGGCCGCGAAATTCATGGTCGTGCATATGTTTCAAGTTTCAACTTCAAAGGAAGCGACCAACAAAAACTTGTGGGCGATCTTTCTGGTGGAGAAAGAAACCGCGTACACCTTGCCAAGTTGTTGAAGCGTGGCGGAAACCTGTTGCTCCTCGACGAACCAACAAACGACCTCGACGTCGATACTTTGCGCGCACTAGAAACAGCACTTGAAGGTTTCCCCGGATGCGCAGTTGTTATTAGCCACGATCGTTGGTTCCTCGACCGCATCGCCACGCACGTACTTGCCTTTGAAGGTGACAGCCAAGTGCGTTGGTTTGAAGGCAACTTCAGCGAATACGAATCGTGGAGACGCAAAGAACTTGGCTCCTCTGCCGACACTCCACATCGTATTAAGTACAAGCCAATCGCTCGCTAAGGCATCATGACCAGCATCAAGATCTTCCGTTGGGCATGCGCTGTCACATTTATCTGCGGCATCGCTGGCATCATCGTGTCATCAATTGCTGGGAACAATGAAGGTTGGGTCATCAGCATTGGTCTCACCACTACAGCTGCAGCCATCGTACTCATTGTTGTTTCAACAGTCACTAGCAAAGGGCGCATTCACGCCTTCAATGAAGTAGAAGCAGAATATCTCGAAGCAAAAATTGATGAACAAGTAAAAAAGGGTGCTTCAGAAGAAGAACTCCGCGACATTGTGCGACGAGCAATTGCATTAGGTCAACGCTCCGCATGACCACCAACGTAGAACTCACCCAAGAACTCATACTCGACGATCATTTGCTTGCGGCTGCACTTGCACGTGCTGCTGGTGAACAACTTCTCGAATTACGCACCACTCTTTTTGCCCAAGGCTCATCGCAGTGGCACATCAAAGACACCGGCGACGAAGCGGGCCACCGTTTTCTCATGGAAGCACTCGCTCATCATCGCCCGAACGATGCCGTGCTATCGGAAGAAGGCGCAGATAACAACAAACGTCTGAGTGCCAACCGCGTATGGATTATTGACCCACTCGACGGCACGAACGAATACAGCGAAGAAGGCCGCGGCGATTGGGCCATACATGTTGCTTTGTGGGAAAACGGCGAACTCACTGCAGGCGCAGTTGCATTACCCGTTCTTGGCATCACGCTCAGCACCGACCCTGCAACGAAACCTGTGCTTCCCGCTCCCCTTGCGCGCAAACCTCGCCTCATTACTTCTCGTAATCGCGCACCGTATTCAGCCCACCTTGTGGCTAATGCAATTGACTGCGACGCCATTCGCATGGGCTCAGCTGGCGCTAAAGCCATGGCTGTGGTTCTTGGCGAAGCCGATATTTATGTGCACGATGGCGGAATGCACCAATGGGACTCAGCAGCGCCTGTAGCAGTTGCCCGTGCTGCCGGGCTGCACACCTCTCGCATTGATGGTTCACCATTTGTTTACAACCAGCGCGAAACGTGGCTACCCGACCTCATTATTTGTCGCCAAGAATTTGTGGAGCCAGTAATGAAGGCTTTGTGGACTGACGACTAGGTCAGCCCTTCAACAACTCTTCTGTGTGTTCACCTAGGTACGGAACTGGGCCAGGGCGAATTTCATAATCTTCAAAGTCAACCGGGCTATTGACTGCTTCAAATGGATCTTCGCCCTCGCGTGGCGACATGGAAACAAACCCGCCTGCAGCACGCGCTTGCGGGTCGAGGATAACGTCGACAATGGAGTTCACCGGCGCCCACCACACATCGTGCTCGTCGAACAATGCGGTCCATTCATTCAGTGGTTTCGTAGCAAAAAATGCATCGAGCAATGCAATGAGTTCCACGTTGTTCTGCAAACGCAGTTGAGTTGTTTTGAATTTGTCGACTAACAACTCATCGGAGTTGATGGTGGCCAATAGTGCTGGCCAATGCCGATGTGCTTCCAGACCCAGCAACCAAAAACCCTTGCCATCGCCAGCTACATAGCTATTAATGAGTGGGGCACGACTATTGCTACGTGAACGTGTGCTCTCCCGTTTGCCAAATCGCAATTGGACACCAATGTCCCATGCGATGTTGTACATCCCGTTGCGCAACAGACTTGTAGACACCATGCGCCCTTGGCCCGTGCGTTGCGCATCGAAGAGCGCCGCAGTTACTCCAGCAACAAGTGACATGCCCGTGACATGGTCACCGTGACCGCTGCGCAAAGTTGCCAGCGCCTCGCCGGGTGGAACCAAACTATGCGCGGCACCGGAACGCGCCCAATAGCCGCCTAGGTCGTAACCGGGGCGATGCGCATCGGGACCTTCTAAACCAAAACCAGAAATGATGCCGTACACCAACTTTGGAAATTTTTTGCGCAGTGCAGGTGGGTCGATGCCGAGGCGCTGCAGAGCAGCAAAGCGCAAGTTGGTAATGAAAACATCGGCTGTTTCCAACAGCGACATCATCTGCGCCATTCCCTCTTCAGAACGGAGGTTAATGACAACCGATTTCTTTCCGCGATTATCGATTTCAAAGGGTGGAACTGCTTTTTGCTCCTTCACACCAATTGCACCAAAAACGTTGCGTTGCGGGTCGCCATCGGGTGGCTCCACTTTCACCACATCGGCTCCCCAGTCGGCAAGAACTCCACCGCAAGCAGGCCCAGCTACCCAAATTCCGAGTTCTACAACTTTGACCCCAGTAAGTGGCCCTGGTCTCATCTTTTTCCCCTATTCGCCGATGTGATCTCTTTCATCATGTCACTCTTTACTCTTTAATTCTCACTTGAATAGGCGCACCTCCAACGCAACAGGCAAACTAGTGGCGTGATACGACCTAGTGATTGTTCTTGGGGTGCTTTTAGTGATGAAGCACCATGGGTACTGAGTGAAGACAACCTGGCATGGGCGAATGATGCAACCCAAATTCGCAACAACGTACGTCGTGAGGTACCTGATCTCACCACTCCTCGTCGCATCCCACCGCTAGGCAGACTTTTCTATGTTGTGTGTGTTCTTGGCGCGGCAGTGGTGCCTTGGCTCGTGCGAAAGAAACTGAAGAGGTTTGCCACCGCTGCTGAAAGCAACGCAGCGATATCACTGCGTCTGCGCAAAGCAGTAGAAACTCTTGGGCCCACTTACATCAAACTCGGACAAATCATTTCCAGTGGCGAAGGACTTTTCCCCGGAGAATTAGTAACTGAATTCAAACGCTGTCGCGACCAAGTGCCCGCAGAACCTTTTGAAACAGTGCAACTCACCATTGAACAAGACCTCGGGTGCCGCCTCAACGATGTGTTCTTGCACATCGACACCACCCCCCTTGCCGCGGCATCTATCGCACAAGTTCATGCAGCAACTCTCACTACCGGTGAATCGGTCGTAGTAAAAGTTCAACGACCCAACATTGGCAAGCTGGTACGTAAAGATCTGCGTGTTATGGCCTGGCTTGCGCCGTTTCTCATTGGGCGCATCAAAATTGCAGCACTCGCCAACCCTCCTGCGCTCGTAGAGCTTTTTGCTGAAACCATTGTTGAAGAACTCGACTTCCGTATGGAGGCGGCGAACATGGTTGATGTATCGCGCATGTTGCATCGCCTGCACCAAACCGGCTACATCGTTCCGCGACCACACCGTTCGCTCGTGTCGCGACGCATTTTGGTAATGGAACGCTTGTATGGCTTTAACTTTGACGATGTTGATGGCATGAAGGCAGCGGGTCTCGATACTGAAGCAATTATTCGCACCGGCATGATCGCTTTCATGGAAGGCGCGATGATTGAAGGCATCTTTCACGGCGACCTCCACGGCGGCAACCTCTTTGTGCTTGCCGATGGCAGAACTGCGCTGCTCGACTTCGGCATTGTTGGCCGACTTTCACCTACCCGCCGCGTTGCCTTTTTACGCATGCTCCTTGGCGCCACAACCAACGACGTCAAAGGCCAAGTGGAAGCGTTGCGCGACCTCGGCGCACTTCCTCTCGATGTTGACATCGCCCAAGTAATTTCCGATCTCCGTCTCGACCAAGAGACCATTGACCCCACGTCACTTTCTGGCGAGGAATTAGTGAAAGAAGTGCAACGCATTGTGAAAGCACTTCTTGGCTACGGGGCGAGCATGCCAAAGGAACTCATGTTGTACGTGAAGAACATGGTCTTTCTCGATGGCGCCATCTCACGTCTTGCTCCCGACCTCGACATCCTTGCTGAAGTAGCAAATATCTCCATGCTTTTTGCCGAGCGACATGGCGAACAAATTGGCCGCGACCTCGGAATCAATGCGCAAAGTATTGAGCTCAACCTCGACAGTGTGAAGGCAGGTTTTGGCCTTGAATCAAGTGTCAACCGCCTCACTTACCGCGAACTACAACAGCGCAGAGAACTCATCAACAAGCGCATGCGCGACCACGTGCGCAAGTAGAGGTTCTACAGCACTATTACTGGTGTACCAATTTTGGCAAACGACCACATGAACTCGGCATCTAACTTCGCTTGGCGCTGACAGCCACCTGATAGTCGCGTACCTAATTCTGCTTCTGTTTGATACACCGAGTTGTCGCTGCGATGTACAGGTATTTGGTGAAAACCAATTGCGCCGATAGCCGTCTTTTGCCACCGCACCATTTTTTTCAGGAATGCTTTTCCGTTCCATGCTGTAGTGATTTCTGAACGGCTGTACACCTGATGAGCACCAGGAGCTTCATTGTTGTATCGGCTACCCGACACCAACCACGAGCGAATGATGTTGTTGTTTTTATCGACTGCCCACACACGCTGCCCCGCACGCTGGTACACCAAGCGTCGACCCGAGCCAGAATTCGCTGGCAATGCTGGAGCGGATGCTCCGGTGGAGGCAACCGATGACAGTTCAAACCCCAGCGCATCTTTCGCGCCCTTGCTCGGAGGAGGCGTACGCACCACAAGTAAATTTTCATCGGGCCATATGCCAAGAATGAGCGCGGTTTCACGGCCCGCAACACCATCGACAAACAATTCTTTTTTCGTTTGCAATGCGGTCACTGCTGATTGCGTGACGGCATCGTAAGTACCCGTCACTTTTTTGAGATAGTTATTTTTCACAAGTGCCTGCTGCAAGCACACCACATCTTTGCCAGTGGTACCCGGGCGCAAGGCCTTCATCGGAATAGTGCACGGTTCAGCACTTGCTGGGTCGTCACCAATGAGGTCGGCTAAAGCAACGGTGGTGCTTGAGCCCAACACCGTGGTGCTGGTTTCCACTACAGATGGAGAGGTGGAACTATTGCCATTATTCCGTACGGCACTCACCCCAACATAGAACACGCCCGACACCACGATGGTGCCGAGGAGTAGAAGTTGCTTGCGGTTGGCGTGTGAGTTCATAAGAGATTTCCGGGGAAGACAGTCTCAATGTATCGCCGCTCGCATTACGTGCCTTACCCATTGCCCTGCCACACTAGAGAGGTGCGTTTACTTATCGCTCGCTGCAGTGTTCATTACGTTGGTCGCCTGGAATCGCGCCTCGACGAAGCAACACGCCTCATCATGGTAAAAGCAGATGGGTGTGTTGCTATTCACGCCGACGGCGGAGCCTATAAACCCCTCAACTGGATGAACTCCCCTAATACCTTGCAGGAAAATGAAGGCGAGTGGATTGTTGCCAACCCTAAAGGCGAAACCATCACCATCACTTTGCACGAAATATTCCTCGAGACTCATCACCATCTTGGCGAAGACCCGGGGCTCTCCAAAGATGGTGTCGAGGCTCATTTGCAGGAACTCCTTGCCGCAATGCCCGAGACCATCGAAGAAGGACTCACCCTGATTCGCCGCGAATACCCCACTGCCATTGGGCCAGTAGACCTCTTGTGCAAAGACAAAGATGGCAACACAGTGGCCATTGAAGTAAAACGCCGCGGCGAAATTGACGGCGTCGAACAACTTGCTCGCTATTTGGAGTACCTGCACAACGACACATCACTCGGAAAAGTGCGTGGTATTTACGTCGCCCAGGTCATTAAGCCCCAAGCAAAAACATTGGCAACCACACGCGGTTTTACCTGTGTGGAAATTGATTACGAACTATTGCGCGGTAATAAACCTGATGAGCTCACACTCTTTTAAGAGATGTGTAAGCCGCATTCAGTTTTGCCACTGCCCGACCAGCGCCCAGCTCGTGGGTCTTCGCCTGGTTTTGTGGGGCGGGTACATGGCCAGCAACCAATGGAGGTGTAGCCGTGTTGGCGCAAGGGGTGCACTGGCAGTTCATATAGCTCGTTATACAACGCAATATCGCTATCGCTTGTTCCAGCCAGTGGGTTCACTTTAATAACACCACGCATAATGTCGCGCGACACAATAGGTGTGTTCTTTCGTGCTTCAGAATCTTGGCGACGCACGCCGGTGATCCATACTTTTTTATTTTCTAACGCATCTTCCAATGGCACTACTTTGCGTGCAGCACAGCATGCATCGGTGTCGACCTGCCAACCATTGGGTGCAATATGTAATTCATCGCGCTTGTCGATATGCACATTGATTCCAAAAGTCTTACCAAGGTTCTCGGCGTACCAGTGCGTTTCAGCAAAGAGATACCCCGTGTCGAGCAACACCACTTCGATGCCAGGTGCGGCACTATGAGCCACATGCGACAACGTTGCATCTTGAAAACTCGAAGTGACCAAGAATGATTTGTACGGCGGTACCTCTTCAACTGCCCCGAACGACGCAACGGCCCAGCGCACGATGTCGGCGGGCAACATGCCTTCTAGTTCGCGCGACACGTCGGCTAATTCCTGAGCCGTCGCTGAGAGCGATACGAGGGTGGCGGGAAGGGTCACGCCCTCAGCCTACCGATTCCCGACTATTCCTATCAACTTTTAGTTCAATTGCCTGTTCAGGCCCGAAAGCGGCACAAACCTTGGTCAATCACGAGGCGCGAGCCTACGGCTGTAGTAAACACCGCTTCGCCTTTGCCCGTTTCCCACATAGAGATGGTGAGCTCTTCCCCGGGAATGACCGGAGAAGCAAAACGACCTTCGATGTGCTGAAAAGCGCTGGCATCGTTGTTGCATAGACCCTGCAACAGCCCACGGCCCGTGAACCCATAGGTGCACAGCCCATGCAAAATCGGGCGCTCAAAACCGCCACGGGCGGCAAAGGTGGGGTCGGAGTGCAACGGGTTGCGATCGCCCGACAAGCGATATGTGAGAGCTTGATGCAACGAGGTGGTGTATTTCACCACGTGGTCGGCTGCACGGCTTGGCGGAACATTCTTGTCGCCACCTGGGCCACGGTCGCCACCCCATCCGCCTTCACCACGAATGAACGATGACCCGAGAAGTGTGAACATCGCACCGCCATCGGCTGCATCAACAAGGTCGGTTTGCGTAGATACAACAGCACCTGAACCTTTGTCGTAAATGCCAATAATGCGACTCACTCCACGAACTTTTCCTGACACGGGAACTGGTTTGTGCAAGGTGACCGACTGTTGCCCATGCACCAACATGGCAGGGTTGAAGGTGCCGATGTTGGTGCGCGTTGAGCCCATGCCCCAACCAACTACTACAGGAAATGTAGGAAATACTTGTTGCGCAACACCGTCAGTGTTTTCTGTGGTGAACGACAAATCATCGACACCCGCACCAATGCCGACGGCATAGAGCAGAGCATCTTTACTATTCCACGAAGCCTCAAATGGCTCGCTTTCGGTTCCTACCGTATCTGGATTAATAGGCATTGTTCACTCTTTCTTTCCACATTGAATAAAACTATTTTGCACCTTGGGGCCAATGGCCGTCTTCACCGTCCATGCCGGCATTGGCACGGGCACCGGCAAGCAACTCATCGACAATTGCACCGAGTTGTGTGGGGTCGGCAACCGGCGCACGGCGCGGCCCACGATGCCAACCTTCAGCAATGGCGAGTGTTTGACCACTTGCCTCAAACACGCGGCCAGTGACGTGTTTCGATTCAGCAGAAGCAAGCCACGTAACAATGGGTGCAATCCATTTCGGACTGCGCATGTCGCGGTCGGCTTCAGTTTCTGGTGCTGGGCCAAGACCTTCGGTCATACGTGTTAAAGCAACAGGTGCAACTGCATTTGCTGTTACTCCGTAGCGCGCAAGTTCAAGTGCGGCAATAACGGTGAACGATGCAATACCTGCTTTTGCCGCACCATAATTTGTTTGACCCGGGTTGCCATAAATACCCGACACCGAAGTGGTGTTGATGATGCGACCATCAACTGGCTTTCCCGCTTTTTGTTGATCGCGCCAATACGCAGCTGCGAAATGCGACGGGCCAAAGGTTCCCTTCAGGTGCACCTTGATCACCGCATCCCATTCTTCTTCAGTCATGTTCGCCAGCATGCGGTCGCGCAAAATACCGGCGTTGTTTACTACTGCATGCAGGTCACCAAAAACATTGATCGCCGTATTGATGAGTGCTTCTGCTCCGGCCCAGGTGGAAATGTCGTCACCGTTAGCAACTGCTTTTCCACCCATTGCTTCAATTTCATTCACCACTTGTTGCGCTGGCGACAAGTCGCCACCAGATCCGTCAATATTTCCGCCGAGATCATTCACGACAACGAAAGCTCCATGGCTCGCCAAACTCAACGCGTGTTCACGACCGATGCCTCGCCCCGCTCCGGTAACAACCACAATTCGTCCTGCACATAACTGCGACATATTTCCCCTCCGATGTCTAGAACAATCATACGACTCCGCCCTCTTGGCTTTAGCCTTGGATCGTGAGTTCTGCCATGCAGCCCGATTTCCATACCGTCATTGTTGGGGCTGGCCCAAGCGGAACCGCTGCCGCCACACTTCTTGCCCAAGCCGGCTCCTCGGTGTGTGTTGTCGACAAGGCCACTTTTCCTCGCGATAAATGCTGCGGAGATGGACTCACCACGCTTGCCCTACGCGAGCTGGAAAAAATTGGCTTTGCGCCGAACAGTGTGGCGTCGTGGAAAACCATTCACAGCGCATGGTTGCGCTCCCCCTCGGGCCGTGAAGTGGAAGTTCCCCTTCCTAGCGGCCAAGGGCAATATGCCGCAGTCGCTACCCGAATCGACCTCGATGCAGCACTGGTGGAACATGCCCGCAACGCAGGAGCGGTGATTCGTGAAAATTGTGAGTTCTTAAATATCTCCGCGGAAAACAACTTTGCTGTCATCAGTTTTACCGACGGAACAAGCATCACCGCGCAGCACGTCATTGCTGCTGATGGCATGTGGTCGCCGGTACGCAAATCACTTGGACTTTTAGAAGAGGGCTACCTTGGCGAATGGCACGCCTTTCGTCAATATGCCACCAACATCACAGGCCCTGCACAAAATGGTTTGTACGTATGGTTCGAGCCCGACCTCTTACCTGGCTATGCGTGGTCGTTCCCACTTGCCGATGGAAAAGTGAATATTGGCTTTGGTGTACTGCGCGATGGCAAGCGACGCATTCAAAGCATGAAGCACACGTGGGAAGACTTGCTGACGCGACCTCATATTGTTGAAGCACTGGGTGAAGGCTTCACGCTGGTTGACCGCCACACTGCATGGCCCATACCCGCGAATATCACTGCAGCGGTTTTGCATCACCGCAATGTGATGTTTGTCGGCGACGCCGCTCGCGCTACCGACACATTGACTGGCGAAGGCATTGGCCAGGCACTCCTCACCGGTGTACTTGCAGCGCAAGCAATACTCGACCCGTCGTTGCACAATGCATTGGAATCAGCCGCGCTATATGCCAAACATGCGCGCCAACATTTAGCAGCCGATCATCACATGAGTTCGCTGCTGAGCAAAATGCTCTCACGACCCCTTATTGCTCGTGGCGCCATACGTGTAGTAGGTCTCAATCACTGGACGCGAAGTAATTTTGCGCGCTGGATGTTTGAAGATGAAGCACGTGCTGTTGCTCTCACCCCACGGCGTTGGCACCGCAAGTTTCTCAAACAACGCGGCGCCTACTAGAGGAACCGCACATCATCTCCAATTGAGCATGTACCAGGGGTCAGTACTCGGGCATACACGCCAACACTTTGGTTCAAGTCGCGCACAATGTGTCGCAGCACTGCACGATCTGCAGGAATATCTTTGTTAATTGCTCTCGTCACCATGACACAACGAGGGCACGGATCGAGAATTTCAATCACTGCCGACCCAATAGCAATGTGTTTGTTCTTCCACTGAAATTCTGGGTGTCCACCTACATCGCCACTATCAATAACGAGGCTTGGTCGAAAGCGCTTCATGTCGACAACGGAATCTGGCACGGCAGCTTTCATGGCCGCCAGCGCTGAAGTGGTCATCACCATGAGCGGATAACAATCGTGATGAGTTCCCGGTGGTGACTCAAACTCCATCACTTCAGGCGGGAAGATACTGAAATCGGGCAATGGTTCATCGTCTGTACGCCCAAAGACCTTACGCATCTCTGCCATCACATCATCAGAGTCGGAAGGTCCGCGGCGAAAATGCTCTATATCGCTGGCATCGGGAAGTTCTTCCAACTTCACACGATGACCAAGCAAGGCAGATAATTTATCGCTGCTGTCTGCTTCGTTCGTGAAAAAGCTTTCGCCGTTTGGAGCAGTGATCTTCACTATGCGCCGCACAGGGTCGACACGCTCGGCGGAAAATTGCATGAGGTCGCCAATTTTTTTGGCTCCACGAATACCTCCGCGCTCCAGGTCGCGAGTAGCCCAAACGCGGTCACCAACAATGCCCAGATCATTGAGGTCGCACGAGGTGACGGTCTCTCCCACCATTGACTTCACGGGATATGTCCAGATCTGAGATAAGCGCATATTTGCACCATAGTTCACCGAATCAGCGTCTCGTTTTGGCGTGCACTACGGTAGGGATATGCGTACACGCCTCACCGAACTTCTTGACATTGAACACCCCGTCATGCTTGCTGGCATGGGCGGCGTCTCGTACCACGAACTCGTAGCTGCAGTTTCTGAAGCTGGCGGCATCGGCACTTTCGGTGCCTCAACAATGAAAACTCCTGAGCTAGTGGAAGAAATGAAACTTGCCCGAGGCGCAACTCAAAAACCATTCGGTGTCGACCTCCTCACTGCGCTTCCCCATCAGGTGGAAGAAGGTGTGCGAGCTGTGGTGGAAGGTGGCGCTCGCATTTTTGTTGCAGGCCTCGGAGTACCACGCGACGCCATCGACTACCTGCACAAAAACAATGTTCTTGTTGGCTCCATGTGCGGCAAAGTGCGCCATGCGGTGTCGGCTGTAGCAAGTGGCTGCGACTTCGTTGTTGCACAAGGCACCGAAGGCGGCGGACACACGGGCACGGTGGCAACACTTGCATTGATACCGCAAGTTGTAGACGCACTGGGTGGCGCAGTTCCCGTTGTTGCCGCAGGTGGACTTTTCGATGGTCGTGGTCTTGCCGCATCTCTTGCATTAGGCGCCGATGGCGTGTGGATTGGCACACGCTTTATTGCAACTCCCGAAGCACGTGCCGTTCAGGGCTACAAAGAAACCCTTCTTGCCATTCATGAAGATGGCACTGTTATTTCACGTGGTTTCACAGGTAAAACATGTCGCGTGGTGCGCAATGACTGGACCAACCACTTCGAACAACATCCTGAAGAGTTAAAGCCATTCCCACAACAAGCCATTTACTCCATGGGCGAAGGTGCAAACCACCTCGGCTACCCAAGTGACACTGTTGTCGATGTGAACCGCGAGTTCATGCCTTGTGGTCAAGGCGTTGGCGCCATCACTTCACTTATTCCCGCCGGACAAATTGTGCGAGACATTGTTGCTGAAGCGGAAAAGTTTTTACGCTCCACGCAGAAGTACTTCGCTTAAGCACAACTCGTCATGTGGAAACTACTGCGCGAGAATCGCGATATCCGCCTGCTCTTTATTGCACAGGTCATTTCTTACCTCGGTGATTGGTTTACTTTTGTTGCGTTAGCCGGACTCGTCGAAGACGCAACGGGTTCAAAATTTCTCGTCTCGCTCGTGATGGTGGCGTTCTCGCTCCCCTCCTTTTTGGCATCACCCATTGCAGGGCCAGCTGCCGACCGTTACGACCGGAAAAAAGTTCTCGTTCTTGTTTCTTGCTTTCAGGCATTTGCCGCCTTCGGACTCATTGCTTCAAGTGGTTCGCGCATATGGATGGCGTTTCTCTTCCAGTCAGCTATTTCTGCTTTGGCTGCTTTCATTCGCCCATCTAGCGAAGCCGCGCTTCCCAACCTTGCCCGTACCCCTGATGAACTCGCTAAAGCCAACTCACTTCTTGGAGCGACCTGGGGCATCATGCTTGCTGTGGGTGCCGGGCTCGGCGGGCTGTTCTCACAAGCCTTTGGCCGTACCGCTGCATTTCTTGCCGACGGCATCACTTTTCTCATTGCCGCGGCGCTCTTTGCTGCAATCCACACGAAGATGCAAGAACATCGCACGCATCAACCAGGTGATGCAAAGCGGCCCCGTATGCGCCCTCTTGATGACATGAAAGAAGCACTGCATCTTGCCCGTGAAGACAAGGTGATTTTGGCGCTCGTGGCATCGAAAACTACTTTCGCTATTGGCGCTGGCATCGTGAGCCAACTCGCAGTTCTTGCATCAGACGTCTTCAAATCGGGTGATGCTGGCCGCGGCATGCTCATTGGTGTGCGCGGTATTGGTTCAGGGCTTGGGCCCATTATTGGCGCGCGGCTCGTGAAGGGAAACCTGCAAAAACTTCTCTTCACATGCGGTATCGCAGGGCTCTTATTCTCTGTGTTTTATTTAGGCGCTGCAGTGAGCCCCAACATTGCCATTGCAGGTATTTGTGTGGCACTTGCCCACTTTGGCGGTGGAGCACAATGGACACTTTCTTCATATGGTTTACAAATGCGCTCACCCGATGCTGTGCGCGGGCGTGTACTTGCTGGTGACTTTGCCATCGTGACCCTCATGTTGAGTTTGTCGAGCGCGGCGTCGGGCCTTCTTGCCGATGCCGTTGGCGTTCGCGTCACCATTGCTATTTTTGCCGTGACCGCGGCTTTGGCAAGTGTGAGTTATCTCGTTCTTACGAAACCAATTAGAGAGCGTCTGCGCACCGAGCAGCAGCATCCATAAGTGTTTTTGCTCGGGTATCGCCCGCAAGATTGTCGGCGAGTTTGTTCATTACATACCCAAAGGCAAGTTGACGCTGTGGCTGCAAGAATGCAACCGAACCACCAAAACCAGGATGACCACAAGCTCCTTCACCAACATATGGAGTGAAGTCGGATGCCGCCATGTAACCCATGGCAAATGAAGTAGGGCCAATTAAACATGTATCGGGTTCGTTCTTTGGCGTTTGCACAACGAATGCTGCATCGCGCATGGCAGATGACACCAGTTGCACGCCATTAACAGGATGCTGCAAGGCGCAATACATTGCGGCAAGCGACCGTGCATTGGTGACGCCATTTGCCGCAGGTATTTCTGCACGCAATACATCACTGCGGTTCATGAGACCTTCACCCGTCCATGAACCCGACAGCGATAGTGCTTTACCACCTGGAGTATTTGGCCCCATAAATTGCTCAAGCAGCTCACGCGTCTTTTTTGCTTCTTCGGTTTCGGGACCTTTTGGCTTTTCGTGGCCTTGCCCCATTAACAGTGGAACTACCCGATGTTCGAGTGCTTCGGGAAGCCCTACATACAGTTCTACGTCGAGTGGTGCTGCAATTTCTTCTTGAATAAATTGGCCAACACCGCGACCATCAACACGACGAATGAGTTCACCGGCAAGCCAGCCAAAAGTGAGTGCGTGATACCCGTGTTCGGTTCCTGGTTCCCAAAGTGGAGCCATGGCCGCTAATTCAGCGGTAATGGTGTTCCAGTGAAGGATCTCGGCAACTTCCATTGGCTTATTAACGGTGTACAAACCCGCCTGATGCGACAGCAATTGTGCAACAGTGATATTGCCTTTGCCGTTTTGCGCAAACTCTGGCCAGTAGTGAGCAACAGGCAATGCATAATCGAGAAGCCCACGCTCAACGCACATTGCAACTGCGGTTGCCGTAATACCCTTTGTGGTGCTGAACACCAATTGCAGGTCATTAGCTCCGTACTCTTTTGTTTTTGCGCGATCGGTCCAGCCAGCAACTAAGTCGACGACTAAGTCACCTTTGTGATACACCGCGACGCCACAACCCACTTCTTCACCTGCTGCAAAATTGGTGTGTAATGCATCGCGCACTTGTTCCCAACCCGCAACGCAGGTTCCAGAAATAGGAAGGCTAGACACGATTAAATGCTGTCGACGATGTCGCGCAAAATTTCTACTTGCTTGGCTGCATCGGGACCAACGGGGTTCACCGACAATACGGTGACGCCAGCTTCTTTGAATGCAGCAACACGCTCAGCAATGAAACTCTTTGGACCCACCAAGTTGGTGAGTTCAAGCATTTCGGTAGGAACCGCAGCGGCGGCTTCTTCTTTTTTGCCGTCGAGGTAGAGGTCTTGTACCAATTTTGCTTCTGCTTCATACCCGTACGCCGAGCAAATGTCGTTGTAGAAGTTTTTGCCACGAGCACCCATGCCGCCGATGTACAGCGCACTATTGGGGCGCACCATGTTGAGAATTTTGGCTTTGGTCTCGCCAACATTGTCTTCGCCAATGGCAAGTATGCCGCCGGCACTGATGTCGAGTGGCTTCAGGTCTTTACTGCGCTTCGCAGTACCAGCCTTCAGCTGCTTGCCCCATACCTTGTCGAACTTTTCAGGCACGAACATGATGGGCAACCAACCGTCGGCCAACTCTGCAGTTGCCTCAACGCTGAGCCCCTTCAAGCTTGCCCACCAAATAGGAATGTCGGCACGCAATGGATGGTTAATGAGCTTGAGCGGTTTACCCAAACCAGTACCTTGGCCTGCTGGCAAAGGTGCAGTAACTGTTTGACCCTGATAGTTGAGCGCTTTTTCACGCTTCCACACATCACGACATACTTCAATGTATTCCTTAATGCGCTGCATTGGCTTTTCGTAGGGAACGCCATGAAAACCTTCCACCACTTGTGGGCCAGATGCACCGAGACCAAGAATGAAGCGACCATCGCTGACGTAATCGCAACCAGCACCTGTCATTGCCATGAGCGCTGCAGAGCGTGAAAAAACGTTCACGATACCCGTTCCGATTTCCACGCGATTGGTGATTGCGGCGAGGTAGCCCACTTGCGAAATAGCATCGAAGCTGTATGCCTCGGCAATCCATACTTGGTCGAGTCCTGCTTTTTCCAGCTCTACAACTCGTGCCGCGGCTTCTTTAAAGCCACCGGCATAGTTGATCATCATTGACAGTTTCATTACTACCCCCATGTGTTACTACTGAGTACACCTTACGATTTTTCGGCCTCTAATGCCCAATTCAAGTTGCCCGAGCGAAAACCCGCCAGGTCGAGCGTGATGTATTGATAACCCAACGCCGAAAGAGCACCCACAATGTCGCCGTGCACCTCTGCTACACGGGCAAAATCACTCGCATCAAGCTCAATCCGGGCCGTTTTCCCTTCATGACGCACACGCATATTGCCAGCAAACCCCAATTGTCGCAATGCAGCTTCTGCACGATCGATGGTGCTGAGCAACCCCACAGTGACAGCAGTTCCATACGGCACACGGCTTGCTAAACACGCAGCCGCGGGTTTGTTCCAGGTACGTAACCCCATTGCTTGCGATAACTCGCGAATTTCTGCTTTCGACAAGCTCGCCACCACTAAGGGAAACACTGCGCCTTTCAGTTCTGCTGCTTGTTGCCCCGGGCGATGATCACCGAGGTCATCCACATTCACACCGAGTGTGATGTGTGCGCTGCGCTCGCGAGCAATGGGCACCAACACATCCATGAGTTCGTCTTTGCAATGAAAGCAACGGTCGCCACTATTTGCAATGTATTCGGGTCGACTTGTTTCATTGGTGAGAAATGTTTGCCAGTTCAGGCCCCACTCTGTGGCAAGTGCCCGACAATCGTCGGCTTCACTTGCCGCCAAAGATGCCGACACTGCCGTGGCGCACAACACATTGTTTGCTCCTAAGACCAAGGTGGCAAAGGCGCCAAGAAATGCTGAGTCGGCTCCACCACTAAAGGCCACCACCACATTTCCCATCGATTCGATGGAAGTTCGCAGCGCATCGACCTTTACAGACGAGGGAGGAAGGCAAATGGCGCTCGACATATTGCTCATCTGTCTATCGTGACATGCCAGCATTACGCGACTTCGCCCAAAGCATGAGAAACTAGGCCTAATGACACAACACCAGATGCACGAAATTCGCTCCGGCCTGCATCTGCATTGCATTGCCTGGGGCGAGCCCACACTTCCCGGGGCCCCCATGCTCTTGGTGCACGGCTTGGCCTCTAATGCTCGGTTGTGGGACGGCGTTGCCGAGTACCTCGTAGAGCTTGGTCACTATGTGGTGGCTATCGACCAGCGCGGCCACGGGCAAAGCTCCAAACCCGACGACGGTTTCGATATGTCAACTGTTGCCCACGACCTCGAACTCTTCATTGCACAATTCGGGCTACAACGACCCGTTGTTGCTGGCCAGTCGTGGGGAGCCAATGTTGTTATTGAACTTGCCGCACGTGCACCGCACCTCGTGCGTGGTGTTTGTGCAGTTGATGGCGGCACCATTCAATTACAAAAACATTTTCCCGAGTGGGAACGCTGCGAACAACAATTGCGACCACCTCACTTGCTTGGCACACCTGCCACACGACTCGAAGGTGCCATTCGCGCTCACCACTCCGATTGGCCAGAGTCAGGTATTCAAGGTGCAATGGCAAACATGGAAGTGCTCGCCGATGGCACCATTCGCCCATGGCTCTCTATGGAACGCCACATGTTGGTGCTACGTGGTTTGTGGGAGCACAACCCCGAAGAGCGATTCCCCAATATTTCCGTACCCGTGCTCTTCATGCCTGCAGTCGGCACAGGCGAAGCAGCCTGGGCTGTTGACAAAAAAGAAGCAGTAGCACGCGCACTTGAACTGCTGCCAAAAGGCGCTGCAAATTGGTATGAACCTGCCGACCACGACCTTCATGCGCAGTTTCCACAGCGCGTTGCACAGGAATTACACGACGCAACGATGAATGGATTTTTCATTTAAATTATGAGTACCACCGCACGCATTCTTGCCATCATGGGTTCAGGCGAAACCTCGCCCACCATGGTGAAAACACATCGCCAACTCATTGGCCGCCTCACACAGCCCATTGCAGTGGTGCTCGATACGCCATATGGCTTTCAAGAAAATGCTCCCGAACTCGCATTGCGTGCCGTGGAGTACTTCGACGTCAGCGTGAACACCGCAATCACCCCACTTGGTCTCACCCGCATGATTAATGCCGATCCACTCGCCGTGCAACAAGGACTCAGTGCTCTCACCGATGCCGACTATGTTTTTGCCGGGCCAGGCTCGCCCACCTACGCGCTGCGCCAGTGGAAAAATACTCAGGTCTCCCACATCTTGCATGAAAAACTGCAACGAGGCGGCATTGTTACTTTCGCTTCTGCAGCTGCGCTCACCTTAGGAACACGCACTGTTCCTGTTTATGAAATTTATAAATGCGGCGAAGAGCCATATTGGCTCGAGGGCCTCAACTTGCTCGGCGAGTTCAGCATACCAGCAGTAGTGATTCCGCATTACAACAACGCCGAGGGTGGCCACCACGACACACGTTTTTGTTATCTCGGCGAAACTCGCCTCAACACGCTCGAACAACAACTTGATGAAGGTGAATATGTTCTTGGCGTAGATGAACACACCGGAATTGTTATTGACCTCAACGAACGCACTGCAGAAGTAGTGGGCAACGGTGTTGTCACCATCCGCGTGAAGGGAAATTCCACCACATTTGCTTCTGGTGAAGTGCTTTCGTTAGAGCAACTCCAAAACCCCACTGCAGCCCCGAGTTCAACTCCCCCACCAGCAGTAGTGGTGAAAGAAGCGCCAGAAGCAGTTGCAACATCTTTGGTGAGCGTTGCTCAGCAACGCCGCGAAGAGTTCGAGGCAGCACTTACTGCTGGCGATGCAAATGGCGCAACACGTGCCATCTTGGAACTAGAAAACGATATCAAGTTATGGTCGGCCGACACTCTCACGGGTAGCGATGCCGACTCAGCACGCGAAGTTCTGCGTTCAATGATCGTAAAACTTGGAACAGCAGCAACCGGTGGCCTGGAAGATCCGCGCGAGCGTGTTGCCCCTTACGTGGAAGCGCTTCTTGCTCTTCGCAAAATAGTACGCGCCGAAAAACGTTTCGACTTGTCTGACATTGTTCGCGATGCTTTAGCGCTTGCATACATTGAAGTACGCGACACCGCCGATGGCGTGGAGTGGCTCTTACAAGTGCCCGAATGAGGCCATGCGGCGCCGGCCACGCACACCACTGCCGAAATACACACAGGTAAATGCGCTCGCACCCACCAAAATAATCATTGCGCTTGCCGACGTATTGGTGTGATACGCCACGTTCATTCCCAAAAATGCTGACGATGCTCCAATGAGCGGCGATATCCACAACATGCGTGAGAAGCGATTAGTGAGCATCCGTGCCGTAGCTGCCGGTATGACCAGCAGTGCAGAGATGAGCAATGTTCCAATAACCCGCATAGTGACCAAAATAGTGAGCGACAACATCACCATGAGTGCCGCTTCCATGAACGACACCTTGACACCGCTCACCTCAGCAACTTCGGGGTCAAATGTTGAAAAGAGAAACTTGCGGTAGCCAAGCACAATGACCACCGTTGCCAAAACTGCAACCACCAACACCGCAATGATGTCGCTGTTCTTTACACCCAGCACGCTGCCAAAGAGCACTGCTTCAATGCTGCGCTTTGCTTGTCCGTACCTATTCAACAGCGCCAAACCCAGAGCAAACGATGCCGTGGTGACTACGCCAATTGCCGCGTCGGCACCAATAATGCGCCTGCGCGCAATACGGCCAATGAGCACTCCCGACACCACACCCCAAATACCGGCACCAATGAAGTAGTTGAAGTTCATCACCGCAGAGGCTGCTGCTCCGCCGAATACTGCATGCGACAAGCCGTGACCGATGTACGACATTCCGCGCAGCACCACAAACACTCCAAGTAGCCCACATAACCCACCAGCAATGAGCGCAACAAAAGTTCCATTACGGAAGAATTGAAAACCATATGGTTCGCCCAGGTTGAGCGCATACATAAGTGACGAGTGCACCGCTATACCGCCTTGCCGCCGAAGCGGCCCACCATGGGGTTCTCTGAATGGTCGAGCACTACTGGCATGCCACCGTGCTCAAGCACGTGCATGGGGGCGCCGTACAACTTCTCTAGTACGTCTGGCACCAACACTTCACGCGGGCTGCCATCGGCAACAATTTCCTTATTCAAACAAATGAGTCGCGGCAAGTGGGCAGCAAGACCATTGAGGTCGTGCGTGGTGAGCAACACCGACATTCCTGCATCGTGCAGGTCGGCCAACAAATGCAGCACTTCATGGCGAGTGCGTACGTCGACACCCGAAGTGGGTTCATCGAGCACCAAAATGTCGGGCGAATGAAAAAGTGCGCGGGCCACAAATACACGTTGTTGTTGGCCACCAGACAGTTCACGAATATGACGTCCAGAAAGGCCGCCGAGACCAAGCCGTTCCAAAACATCTTCTGCCGCTGCACGTTCTGCTGCGGTAATACGTGGCCACCACTTCTTCTCACTACGGGTCATCACGATGACCTCTAAAACAGTGACGGGGAAATTCCAGTCGACACTTTCCACTTGAGGCACATAACCCATGCGCAAGCCCTTCAGCATGTCGATACTGCCATGCACGGGCGCAATGCTGCCGAGAACAGCTTTCAATAACGTGGTCTTGCCAGAACCCGATGGCCCAACGATGCCGGCAAACTCACCCCGGCGCAACGTGAAATTGACGTCGTTCACTACCGCGACATCGCCATACGCACAGGTCACATGGTGGCAATGTACCAATACGTCTTTTTCGGCCACTTTCATATTCATTGAGGGTATACCGCAGAATCTTTCACTACATCACTTACATCCAAAGCTTTGAGTACAGATGCGTCACCACCAAGAGCTTCAACCATGGTGACAAAGTCAAAACGCATCAAACCCATCCACGAGTGTTCAGGGCTTCCAGGGTTACCTAAGAGATCATCATCACGCAGAACATCGATGTACTTCGCCTTGGTTTCCTTGCCAATTTGCTCAAGTACGGGTGATGGAAATACTTCGCTGCCAAAGACTGCCTTCACTTTTTCTTTCTTCACTTGTGTAATGAGGTTTGCAATTTCTTTCGGTGTTGGCTCTTCAAACGACGACGGCTGAATTGCTCCTACCACGGTCCAGTTGTAATGTCGGGCGAAGTATGCATATGCATCGTGATAGGTGAGCAACTTACGATCTGCCTGCGGAATAGTTGCAGTTGCGGTCTTCATCGCAGTATCGAGTGCATCAACTTTTGCTGC
>CANFUE010000003.1 GCA_947450115.1 Acidimicrobiaceae bacterium
CACTTGATGGCAACGCCCATGCCGAGAACTCCACCGACGCCAAATGCCAGCATCATGTAGCCCAAATCGGTTGCGCCATGGAGTGCTTCTTTCGATTGCACAGGCGCCAACACACCGAGGAAACCTTCAAAGGCCATGTTGTAGAAGGCGTAACACACAACAACAATGACTATCCATCGACGTGAAGAAAACTCAAACCAACCATCTCGCAGTTGTTGAAAAATGGTGACACGTTCAGTTGTGGAGTCGTTGTCCATTCCTTTTGGCAAGTGCAATGCGAAAACTAAAAATCCAGCAACAATAAAGCTCGCTGCATCGCACAAAATGGCCCACCCTGAACCTGCGGAAGAAACAATGATGCCTGCGACACTTGCACCAAGAGTAAAACCCAAGTTGGCGCCAACGCCCAAGAGTGAATTTGCTGATTGCAGTTGAGCCTCGGGAACAATGAGCGGCATGAGCCCGCTGAATGCGGGGTACCACAAGGCGTTGAGGGCGCCGAAGATAAAACCATTAATGCAAAGAAGTGGAATAGAAGCATGATGAGTTAAAAATGCAATGGCACTAATTGCCACAACAACACCGCCAATGATGTCGGTAATGCCTACGAGTTGTGAACGTCCAAACCGGTCAGCGGCAACTCCGCCGACAATCAGAAAAAGCACAAGCGGAACCATTTGTGCCGTGGTGACATAACTCAGGGAACCCGCGTCGGCGCCTTTCAAGGAAAGAACTCCAAAGGCCAGGGCAATGGGTGTCATCCCATTTCCAATATTGGAAATCACCCGCGCTGTAAACAGGCGACGAAATTGGCGTATTTGCCACAGCTCAGTGAGTTCGCGAAACATTGGTAGTGGAGCAAATGTTACTCTTTGCCCATGTCGGAAAACTATGAAGATCTCAGTGCCTGTGCCCTCACCCCAGAGCTTGAAGAGCAACTTGTTGCGTCACAACGCGAATGTGTTTTCATGTGGGTGAATAAGGCAGGTGACCCGTTCGGTGTGGTGATGGCATTTATGCCAAAAGACGGAAAGATCTGGATGACGGCGGCTGAAACGCGCAAACGTATTTCTGCCATTCGGCGCCACCCACGTGCTTCAATTTGCATCACCAGTACAGGGAGCAAAATCGGCGGCGGTAAAACGGTCTCGTATAAAGGAAATTGCATCGTGCATACCGGCCGTGATGTTAAAGATTGGTTCTACCCAGAATTTGCCACGTACATTCGCCCCGAGAGCCCAACGGCTGCGCAAGAGTTTGAAAAGTTCCTCGACTCGCCTCATCGCGTAGTTATTGAGTTTGTTCCCGATTACACCTTGAGTTTCGATGCTTCTCTCATGTGGCAACGTTCGCCAGGCGTTATTCAATAAGTCATCAGGAATAATCGAATTCCACCGGCGTAAACTCAAAGGGTGACTTCGCCGCTACAAATTACCTTTGTGACCTCGGCGTCCAACATGTCTACATTGCCCGAGTCGCCTGTTGAAGTCGCTTTTGTTGGGCGCTCAAACGTGGGCAAGTCGTCGCTCATCAATGCCCTTGCAAACCGCAAGCAACTTGCCAAAGTGTCAAATACTCCTGGGCGCACTCAACTCATCAACTTGTTTGAAACACCAAGCAAGGGAACCATCGTCGACCTGCCAGGTTATGGCTATGCCAAAGTGCCAGGCCGTATTCGTGCGGGGTGGGAAAAGATGATTGTTGGCTACTTGCTTGAGCGTGAAGAGTTGGAAATGGTTTTTGTTTTGGTTGATGGCGAAATTGGGCCCACCAAACTCGATGTGCAGATGCTTGAGCACCTTCGTGAAAATGAAGTTCCACACACCATCGTTGCTACGAAGCACGACAAGGTGAAGTCGTCAAAACGTGAAACACGAAAGCGCGATTTAGCAGCTGGTTGCGAAGTGGCGCAAAAAGATGTGATGTGGGTGAGCGCTTCGAGCGGTGTAGGTATCGACTCTTTGCGCAATGCCGTGAATGGCATTTTGGGCAAGGCTAAATAACTTCTAGTTCAGTTGCTTCTGCTGAGCCTGTCGCGCTACTCGCAAAGCAATAGCAATCATCACAAATTGCAAAGGCAGTCGAGCCCACGAAATGAATTGCTCGCTTCCTGAACGATGACGCCAGTCCCAGGTCATGTATAAGTTGGCGGGGTAGACGGCAATCAGCAGAGCAACCAGTGCGTACCCACCCCATTTGCGCGTTGATGGGCGCAAAATGAGCCCGCCCGCAATGAGTTCAGCAACGCCGCTGGCATAGGTCCAAAAGCTCTGGCTGAAGGGCAGCCACGGGGGAACAATGTCATTAAAGAAACTCGGTGAAGCAAAATGCATGATTCCGGCAAAAGTGATCATGCCGCCCACTGCTACGGCTAAGAGGTTTCGGCGCATATCAGTAGTATTTCCTATGTGCCCAAGAAAGTTGGGCTTTAGTCGCGAATAATTGAGGGGAAACGATGCCAAAGCCGGGGATGCATTCAGGAATAGCTACAGACGACGCCATGAACTTGGCGATGTCAGATCATGTATTGCCTTTGTATGAAGCAGTGAAGAAGTTCATTGCAACCGAAGTTGACCCCATCACTGAAGAGTTTTATGCACTTGGTGAAGGTCGTGCCGACCGCTGGGGTTATGCACCTGGTCAGCTTGAGCTTTTGGAGTCGGTGAAAAACAAAGCGAAGGCAAGTGGCCTGTGGAACTTCTTTTTGCCCAATGCAGAAACGGGTGAAGGTTTATCGAACCTCGACTATGCCTACATTGCAACCGAACTCGGCAAGAACCCGTTGGCCTCTGAGTGCTTGAACTGCTCGGCCCCCGACACAGGAAACATGGAAGTGTTGGAACGTGTTGGTACGCCAGCGCAGAAAAAAGAATGGCTTGAGCCATTGTTGCGCGGTGAAATTCGTTCTGCATTTGCCATGACCGAACCCGATGTTGCATCGTCAGACGCAAAAAATATTGCAACAACCGCAGTGCTCGATGGAGATGAGTGGCTCATTAACGGCGAGAAGTATTACATCTCGGGCGCAGGTGACCCACGTTGCAAAATCATGATTGTGATGGTCATGACCAGCCCCGATGGACCGCCACATCGTCGCCAGTCGCAAATCTTGGTACCCATGAATGCTCCAGGTGTGGAAATTCTTGGAGCGATGCATGTATTCGGTGAAGACGATGCTCCTCATGGTCATATGCATTTGCGATTCAACGATGTTCGTGTACCGAAAGAGAACATTCTGTTGGGCGAAGGCCGTGGTTTTGAAATTTCACAGGTTCGCCTCGGACCAGGACGTATTCATCACTGCATGCGTTCTATTGGTGCAGCAGAGCGCGCACTTGAACTCATGGTGCGCCGTGGTTTACATCGTGAAGCATTTGGCAAACCACTCACGCGGTTGGGCAAAAACCCTGAAGTCATTGCCAAAGCCCGCATTGAAATTGAAGCGTGTCGCCTCATGGTATTGCGCGCTGCAAAGGCAATGGACACTCTCGGCAATGCCGAAGCCCGCGTATGGGTGAGTGCCGTGAAGGCAATGGTCCCACAGCGTGTGTGCCAAATTATCGATGAAGCAATTCAGATGCACGGAGCAACAGGTGTGTCGCAGTGGACGCCGCTGTCGCGTATGTATGCCAGCCAGCGCACACTACGTTTGGCCGATGGCCCCGACGAAGTGCACTGGAGCGTTGTGGGTCGTGCAGAAATTGCGCGTTATGAAGACGACCCTGTGATGGGCGTACCCGAGACCTACCGCGGAATGTTCTCAGGCCCGTCCTGACGCCGCGGAGTTAAGGGTGCTGCGGGTGGGGAACTGCCCGCACGTCTAAATCGGAAATTCCTGCAAAGTCACTGGGGTTCACGGTGTACAGAGGTAGTTGGTGAGCAATAGCTATTGCAGCAATGAGCGTGTCGAAAGCGCGAGCTTTTCGCTTGCTTCCACTGTTGCGCAGTTCAGCTGCGATGCCCCCATAAATACGTGCAGCTGTTTCATTGAAAGGAAGCGAATCGAATTCGCTTTCTGCTAGTTGTAAATGAAGTTGTCGTACTTTGCGTTCATGCTCTGTTTTGGCAACGAGCGGGCCTACAGACAATTCGGCAAGAGTGATGCTGCTGATGACGGGATACTCGGGCAGTTGAACTTCATCAACTAATTCATTCAGCAAAATGAGAGTGCTGGTATCGAGAATTCCATCGGCAGCGGTGCTCACGAGATGCTCTGATCGACGATGGAGTCAATATCGCCGCGCAATGCCACTGGGTCGAGCGAGGGAAGGCTCTGCCACTTTTTTCTTAAGACACTGATGTGGGTGGGCCGCTGATGCACCGGACGCAGCTCTGCCACTTCGTCTCCGTCACGAGTAACGATGAGGCTCTCGCCCGACAACACGCGATTGATGACGGCGGATCCGTTGTTACGCAGTTCTCTCACGGTAATTTCCTTCATGTAGGCGAGTGTATCACCGGTGATACAGGGTCTCTGGGGCTGCCTTATTGTCTGCACGCGAGCCATTTTGCGGTCATTCGTGGGGGTCAACACCCTGACAGAATGCAGGGGTGAGCATTTTAGGAAATCGCGTAACCCGCATCGAAGATCCCCGTTTTCTGACAGGCAAAGGTACATATATTGCCAACCTCGATCTGCCAGGAGCACGACACATTTCTTTTGTGCGTTCCTCCATGGCGCACGCAAAAATCACCGGCATCGATGCAAGTGAAGCATTGTCGATGCCAGGTGTCATTGCGGTGTTAACAGCTGCAGATGTAGACATGGAACCAGCTAAACCTTCAATACCTTTGCTGAACCAAGACATGCGCCGCCCCTTCTTGGCGATTGACGTTGTGCGATTCGTTGGTGACCCCATTGCGATGGTCATAAGTGAAACTAAAGAGCAAGGTATTGATGCAGCAGAAACTGTTGTGGTTGATTACGAACCATTAACTGCAGTGCTTGATGTTGCCGATGCGCTAGCCGACAACACCATTTTATTTCCTGAAGCAAAAACAAACGTGGTGTTCACCTTGCCCACACCGGCCGACCCATCTATTTTTGCCAATTGCGAAGTGGTCGTTGAACTAGCAATTGAGAACCAACGTGTTGCGCCAGCACCAATGGAAGTGCGTGCAGCTGCAGCAACATGGGACGGCAAGCGACTCACGCAGTGGGCATGTAGTCAGGGCGCGCACGGTGCACGTGATGGCTTAGCAGCAGCTCTTGGTCTTGCTAAAGAAGATGTGCGCACCATTACTCCCGATGTGGGTGGCGGATTTGGTGCAAAAAATGGTGTGTACCCCGAAGAAATTTTGGTGGGTTGGGCCGCAAAGAAATTGGGTTACCCGGTGCGCTGGACTGAAACACGTAGCGAAAACATGCTGGGTATGGGCCATGGTCGCGGGCAACGTCAAATAGCAAAAATGGGTGGCACGCGAGATGGCCGCATTACTGCGTATCGCCTAGAGGTATTACAAGACTCTGGTGCCTATGCATGTATTGGTGCTGTATTGCCCATCATGACGCGCATGATGACCGGTGGCGTGTACGACATTGCCAATATTGAATACAACTCGTATTCGCTTGTTACCAACACCACGCCAATGGAGGCTTACCGCGGTGCGGGCCGGCCCGAGGCAACTGCTGCAATTGAACGCACATTAGAAGTCTTCGCACAAGCTTGCGGAATCGACTCCACTGAAGTGCGCCGCAAGAACTACATCAAGCCGTCAGCATTCCCTCTCACAACCGCAATGGGTGCCGCTTACGATTCGGGTGAATACGAAAAAGCACTCGACATGGCGTTGACCGCTTCGGGTTACCAAGCATTGCGTGCAGAACAAAAAGCGCGCCGTGATCGCGGCGATGTTGTGCAGCTTGGTATTGGTGTTGCGTCGTATGTAGAAACCACTAACCCCATGGGAAGTGGCGAGTACGGCGCCGTGGAAATTACCAACGACGGTGGAGCAATTGTTCGCACGGGTTCTTCGTCGCATGGCCAAGGGCATCACACTTCGTGGGCCATGATTGTTTCGCAAAAAACGGGTATCCCGATGGACAAAATTGAGTTCCGCTTCGGCGACACCGACGATATTGAACGCGGCAACGGCACGGGTGGTTCGCGTTCGCTGCAAGTGGGTGGAACTGCTGCTCAAATGGCTGCCGAGAACGTCATTGAAATTGCACGCCAAAAAGCTGCCGACTTGCTGGAAGCTGCCCCAGAAGATGTTGTGCTCGACGCAGTTACGGGTGCTTTTCATGTGGTGGGTTCACCACGGCCAAGTAAGACGTGGGCGGAAATTGCTATTGCATCGCCGGTCGCGTTGTTCGCAGAAGCCGACTTCACGCCAGAGGGCGCAACGTTCCCCTTTGGTACTCATGTGAGTGTTGTTGAGGTCGACACAGAAACGGGTTCCGTTGCCATTGTGCGCCACATTGCTTGTGATGATGCAGGAACAATATTGAACCCGCTCATTGTTGATGGCCAAGTTCACGGTGGCGTTGCGCAGGGAATTGCACAAGCATTGCTTGAAGAAGTGCGTTATGACGATGGTGGCAACCCCATCACATCAAACCTTGCCGATTATGCCTTTATTTCTGCAGCAGAGTTGCCATCATTTGAACGCATTCCCATGGAAACCCCAACACCGCGCAACCCACTTGGTGCAAAAGGTATTGGTGAAGCCGGAACAATTGGTGCAACTCCGGCAGTGCACAATGCAGTTATTGACGCGGTACATCATTTAGGCGTGCAACATATTGATATGCCATGCACAGCAAATCGCGTGTGGGCTGCATTGCAAAACACGAGTTCGTGAATTTGTGTTTTATGACCAGCGTCACCATAAACGTCATGAGTTTGTAGAAAATTAAAAGTTCTTTAAGAATCCGTCTAATACTTAGAGAAGAGTAATTCCTACTTATTTTTTGCTTGCTATGTTCTCGCACATGCAAACAATTACTCATACGACGGCATCTTCACCTCGAACCATTTCTATCGATTCTCATTCCGTACATCGCGGAGCTGTGGTAGTTGGTCTTTTAGCAATCGCTCTCATTCATGTCCTTGATCTTCCGGGTAAATGGGAAGAAACTAGGTATCTCGGAGTTGGCTATGTTTTAGTCATCGCAGCATCACTGGTGCTGGCAGAATTGAATGCAAATCGTGTTCGTGCGTGGAGCCTTTATGCAAGTGCAGGGCTTTCCATCGCTGTGCTTGCGGGCTTTATCGTCAACAGAACTGTTGGAATGCCGGGAGCGACGGAAGATATTGGGAATTGGGGCGAACCACTAGGGCTCGCCTCGTTATTCGTTGAATTCATCACGGTATGGGTCACATTGCGGGCTGTACAAATGCTTCGCGCATCACATTCGTAGTTAGAGCCGCCCAGGTGGAGCCGCATCTGGGCGGTCTTTCCACATTTTCTTCGAGTCGAAGTCGAGCTTGTACTCGGGCTTCAGCTCAATCACGATGCGCCCTGGTGAGTCGAGGTGCTCAAGAAAAGCTGCGGCACCCGCTGGGTTATCGGGGCGAACTGCATTGGCGAGTTCGGGAAGCATCCAGTCGCGAGTAGCGCGGTCGTCGTGCACAATGCATGGCCCGCGTAGCGAAACTGTTTTTCCTGGCCCAATGTTGGTGCCAACGGAAGAAATCATGACTGCTGCGTATCCAGTGCGGCGAATTGCGGCAACACGTGGGCGAGTGGCAGCAGCGGTGAGCCAAATACTTCCATTGCGCCAGAGGTAGCTCATGGCAACGCCAAAAGGTTGTCCAGCTTTGTTGGTCCATATAAAGGTGCACTCAATTTGTGTGTTGAGCAATCGCTCACGCAGGTCGTCGTCGAGCCAACAATCTTCTAGGTGTTCTGCATCTCTTGCCATATGTTCACCGTAGCCGATGGTGCGGATGGGAAGTTATGGCTCAACGATGGCAAAGTTGGTTTGGAAAGTGTCGAGGTTGCCGAGCATGGTAATGAGTGCGGTGGCTTCACCTTCAATAGAGATATTTCCCGCTTGTATTTCGTCAAGGAAAGTTGTGCTCTGCGCAATGACGTCAAGCAAAGTGCGACGCGTAGTAGTGATTGTCGCTGCTGCCTGAGGGTCGTGACGGCCAAACGTGGAAAACAGCGTGCGGTGCGAGATGCCGAGAAGCCATTGCTCATTGATATCGGTAAAGGTCCAGTTCAATGAGAGCGAAACTCCGGCAGTTTCATCTGATTTCAGACGAACGGCGAGTGTGTCGAACACTTGCTGAATAGTCATCGCCATGAGTAAACCCTTGGCACGAATTTGTGTTTGGGCCGCTGGAGGCAGGCCCTGGCGAAGCTCTTGAGCGCCCATGAGATAAGAATTGCGAAAAGTTGAAGACTCGGCTTGGTACCCAAGTTGCTCAAATGTGTCGGCTTGTAAGAGGCGTGCTTCGGAATTGCTGGGGTTGGCAAAAATGAGATGGTTCAGCAACTCTGCAACCCAGCGGTACTCGCCACGCTCAAATGCACCGTGGGCACTGAGCAAAAGAGCTTCTTCGCCTCCGGCTAGTTCAACGTATTTCTTTCCTGCATCACTCGGTGGCAGTTTGTGCAGATTCGCTGGGTTGGCGTCGTACCAACTGAGATATCGCTGGTGAACGGCCTTGACATTGTGAACAAGGTCGCCGTAATAGCCGCGTGTGTGACTGTGCTCAAGAAAATCTTCCGGCAGCGTGAGCATCTCGGCAATTTCAGAAGCAATGTAGCCGTGGTTGGCGAGTCGCATTGTTTGATCGTGCATCCAGCGATACAAATCGCGTTGCAGCGTGAGGAAGTGAACGATGTCGGCATTGCCCCACCGCGGCCAATGGTGTGATGCGAACATCAAGGAAGTGTTTGCACCAAAGAGCTCGATGCTCTCGTTGATGTACTTCGACCAACTGAGCGCATCACGAACTTGTGCACCACGAATAGGCACAAGATTGTGCATGGTGTGTGTGCAGTTTTCTGCCATGCACAACCATCCATGATCGGGAAAAAAGAAGTTCATTTCCGCCGGTGCTTCAGTATCTGGAGTGAGTTGGAAAACAATGCGTACGCCATCGACAACGAGTTCTTCACCTGTGTGTGTGATGTCTTCGGTCGGCGCAATGAGACCCGGTGCACCAAGGGGAACAGATTTTCCCAGCCCTGCATCAATGTGTCCAGTAGGAGATGAAGGCAGGAGTGGACCAAATTGGTAGGTACTGCGCCGCGCCATGGCGGGGCCGGCAATGACATTTTCCAACACGGTTTCATGAAGGAAACCTTCAGGGGCAATAACCCTGCACTTGCCAGCGTCAACCTCGGCTTGGGTGGTCACTCCGAGTACTCCACCAAAGTGGTCGACATGAGAATGGGTGTAGATCACAGCTGTAACGGGTCGGGCACCTAAATGCTTGTTGGCTAGTTCAAGTGAAATACGAGCGGTGTTTTCATTGGTAAGTGGGTCGATAACAACCCAGCCGGTATCGCCCGCAATAAAAGTGATGTTTGAAATGTCGTAGCCACGTACTTGCCACACGTTGGGGGCTACTTCAAAGAGTCCATGAATGACATTGAGTTGCGCTTGGCGCCACAAACTCGGGTTGACGGTGCTGGGGCTAGGAGAGCCTTGCGCAATGAACTCATAGCGGCTGATGTCGTACACCATGCGGCCTTTGGCATCTTCAATGCGGTCACCTGGCCATTGCGCAATGAAACCCCGCTGAGCATTGTCAAAGTCGCTTTGGCTGTTGGGCACGGAAACTTGCGCATTGAGTGCTTGTGTATGACTGCTGGCATCTTTTGCATGGTCGCGTGGTGGCACTAGGTAATTCTACTGTGTATTTCCAACTCAAATTCTGGGCAGATTCTGCTTTACTATGGTCGTATTCACCAATACTGGGGGGCCAATGAGTAGTGATCTAGAAAAGCGTGTTGCGCGTCTTGAAGCAACCGAAGCCGTTCGATATGCATTTCATCGTTATTTTCATGCAATCGATAACAACAACATCGATTTGCTCATCAACGAAGTGTTCACCAAGAACGTGGTGCTCGAAGTCGCTAATTATCCGCCAGGCAGTGGCAAGAACTTATTGCTCGACACCGAAGAAAAAATTCGTGCGGTGTATGGCCCTATTAAGGCCGATGGTCATCGCCACAATGCCACCAACGTGTCGGTGCTCGTGAATGAAGACTCCACTGAAGCTCAAGTAACGGCATATTTCGTCACCACCATTGCCTGGGGAAACCAAGGCGGTATTTATGAAGGCACTTTTGTGCCTGCTGGCGACGGCACCTGGAAAGCCAAGCATTGGCTTGTTTCCAGCCAATGGGGCTGGCGCTTGGCCGATGCGGGCATGGAACTCCCAGCACCGTATTTGTATGAGCCTCCATCCGTGGGCACCAAGCATGGCGGATATCAGCCGAAGTAGTAACTAATCTGCTCTCGGGCGGGGTGTTTCAATTAATTGGAGGATCCCATGAATGCAGTACTCGTTATTGGACGTGTTTTGTTCGCGCTTATTTTCGTTGCGTCGGGCATAAACCACATCACAAAAGCCGAACAGATGAAGGGCTATGCGGAATTCAAGAAAATTCCGGCAGCTAAAGCTTCGGTTATTCTCTCTGGCCTTTTGTTTCTACTTGCAGCAGCTTCGCTCATACTTGGCGTATATGCCGACCTCGGCGCTTTAGTACTCGCTGTTTTGCTCGTTGTGATGGCTGTGATGTTTCACAACTTCTGGACACAAACAGACCCACAGCAAAAGCAAACGGAACAAATTGCATTCTTTAAAAACATCTCAATGGCCGGTGGCGCATTGGTGATGTTTGCAGCACTTGCTGCACAAACTGAAGGTGCTCGCGTTATTGGTCCGATGATGACCAACGCGCTGTTTCATAAATAATTGTCGGGAAGTGGTTGGCGCACAGTTCGTGTTCGCCAACCACTACCAACAAGACTCGCCGCATGACGGAATTGCGTAATCACAGATTTCTTGTAATTGGTGCAAGTGGCGGACTCGGCAGCGCGCTCGTTGCAGCCTTCAATGAAAAAGGCGCTGAGGTCATTGCCATTGCTAAGAGCGGCCCATTCGGACTCGATATTACGAATGAAGATGCACGGCGTCAGCTATGCGAACTCGTTGTTGCCCACGATGGTGTTGATGGCGTCATTATTGCAAGCGGGCTCGTGGGTTTTGGTATTCACGGAACGCTCAATAGTGCCGAGGTGGCACAACTGATTGACGTAGACCTCGTTGCGCCTTTGCAGGTGCTGAACGATCTCGTTCCACACATTCGCGAAGGCGGAAATATCACGGTCATCACGGGGGCTGTGGTTGATTTTGCAACATTGGGTATGGCTGCCTACACCGCAGCAAAAGCAGGGTTATCGGCAAGCTGTGCAGTGCTGCGCCGCGAATTGCGTTCAAGAAAAATCAGCGTTCTCGATGCGCGACCTCCGCACACCGAAACAGGATTAGCAACACGACCTTTGTATGGTCAAGCACCTGCAATGAAAGAAGGCCTGAGCCCCGCATCGGTTGCCGAGCGCATTATCGCTGGAATTGAAGCCGGCGAAACTGAAATTCCACCAGCTTTATTTAGTTAGAAACGTTTATTGAGAAACACGATCGGGTGCGTGAGCCTCAATGAGCGCGTCCATGTAGTCAGCACTTTCTAACTCAAGCACTGAACACGAATTCAATACTTCAATCACTTGTGGGTCAGGATGCGTTGCCGCAATTCGCTGCCATGCCCCCGCACCTTGACGCTCGGCATTTGCTTGAATGCGCAACTGGTCCCACACGGAAAATTGTGAGAACACTTCGTAATACGTGTCGAGTGCTCCAGGAAGTGGGGCTTCAAGCTTCTCGCGCAACGATTCATCTAAGTGAAACGCACCTTCAATACGGTTGGCAATTTCATCTTCTGCTTCTGAACACTTCATGAGGCCTTCTGCGTGTTCGGGAAGCACTTCTGCCCAACCGCGATAGCGCGATGCAGCACCACGCTCAAGTAGAGCAAGGAAGCGAGGAGTAATTTCTGGTGGAACCTGAGAAATATATGGAGACAAGAGTTCGCCGAAGCGTGGAATGACAAGTTCGCTCATGGTGTGACCTTAGTGAAATCGAGGCCGAGGGGTCTATTTGCGCGAGCGGTTGGTGAGAAAAGCGCCGGCAAGAGCAACGCCACAACCCACAAGCGATAGAGCGGCAACGGCTTCACTGCGAATGACGGCGCCGAGAAATAAAGCCACCACCGGCATGATGTAGGTGGTGACCGATGTGCGTGTACTGCCCACTCGGCCCGCCAGGGTAGTGGTGAGTGCATAGGCAATTCCGGTGCCGCCAACGCCAAGGCCCACCATGGCAAAGAGTGAATGCCACGCAAATGAGCTGCTGGGGATTGCAGCAATACCAAAGGGCGCAGTAAGTATGAGCGCAACTGCTTGGGCGCGAACAATGACGGGCAGTGCGCCATGCTTTTGTTGAAGCGGAACTGCAAGGTTGAGCGCAATGCCATAACAGCACAAGGCGCACATGATGAGCACAACACCAAAGGCGCTTGACGAAGTTTTGTTCGCTGTGGGAATAGCAATAAGCAACACGCCACCAAACCCAACAAGCAGACCGAGAACTTGATTACGATGCGGAAAACTTTTGTGCATCAGTGAAGCAACGGTTGCAACAAACAAAGGAGTTGCTCCGTTAAGCATGCCTGTCACGCTGCTCGACACATGTTGTTCAGCAAATGGAAAAAGGCTGAGAGGAACCGCAATCCAAAACACGCCGAGTAGCGCTATGGAAGGCAGATCTTTCATGGGAATGTGCTTGCGCGATTGAGGCAGTGCGACAAGCGCGAGAAATCCGAAGAGCACTCGGAGTGGTGTAATGAGCGCGGGTTGAAAAGCGTCGAGGCCTTCGGCAATGAAAAAGAAACTCGAACCCCAAATAAGGCCAGGTATGAGTAGCAATAACCAGTCGCTGCGACCCATGCGGTAGTCGCTATGCGCAGTGGAAGTACTCACTCGAGAGAAGCCACAACAAGTGGGTGCAAGTTGGGCCACGCCGACGCAAAGCCAGGGTGCAGTTCATAGGTATGCACTGAATCAATATGTACCCAATGCAAGTCTGCCGATTCGGCATTTGCGATACTGGCATTCGCATCGCCGTGGCAATGGGCAATCACTGTGTCGTATCGCCATGGGCCATGGTCGTCGGAATAGGTGTGCACCACGGTGAGGTGATGCTCATGAATGCCTACTTCTTCGAATGCTTCTCGTTTTGCTGCGGCAATGGAATCTTCGTGCGAGTCGAGTGCGCCACCAGGTAGCGCCCAGGTGCCTCCACCGTGGGTCCATTCAGCGCGTAACTGTAAGAGCACGTGCGGTTCGGGCATGTCGCGACGCACCAAAAGCAACCCAGCGGCACCGTACAAACCCCAATGGTGGCCGCCACAATCACAACGCACCCAACCATCTCCATCACGTAATCCCATGCGTCTCACACTATGTGATCACAACGCCCACTATCGTTTCCCTATGGCACGCCCACCTGTTTCACTTCATGCCTTAGCCGCCGCTCGAGGCGATGTTCCCGCCGATATTTTGTTGAAAGGCGGGCGAGTGCTCTCGCCGGCGACACGCGAATGGGTCACCACCGACCTCGCCATTGCCGATGGAGTAGTGGTGGGTTGGGGTGAACGCGACGCACATGAAATCATCAATGTTGATGGCGCGTCGTTGGTGGCTGGTTTTGTCGATGCACACATGCACTTGGAGTCGTCAAAACTTTGGGTAGATGAATATGTGAAAGCAGTGTTGCCAAATGGAACCACAGCAGTTGCGGCCGACCCACATGAAATTGCCAACGTGGCTGGGCTTGAAGGAATTCGAGCACTGGTAGATGCTGCAGAAAAAATGCCGTTTACATTTGGGGTAGCCGCTTCGTCGTGTGTGCCTGCATCTCCATTCGAAAGTGCAGGCGCTGCATTTTCCGCAGCTGATGTCAAAACAATTATCGACGAGCTAGGCGCAATTGGTGTTGCAGAAGTAATGAACTATCCGGCTGTCATTAATGGCGACCCCATGTTTCGCGACATCATTGCTTCGGCCGGTTGGCGCAAGGTTGATGGACACGCGCCTGGCTTGCGCGGCCGCGCACTCGATGCGTATTTGGCGGCAGGCATTGAAAGCGACCACGAATGTTTCGCGCTCGATGAAGCACATGAAAAACGTCAAAAGGGAATGTGGGTTTTTCTGCGTCAAGGTTCAGTGTGCCAAGACCTTTTAGAGCTCTTGCCCACGGTTCTTTCACATGGCCCCATGTGCACAGCATTTTGCAGCGACGACCGCGAACCCGACCTATTGCGCGATGAAGGACACATCAACCATTGCTTGCGTTTGGCTGTGGAAGGTGGGCTCAATGAAATTGACGCACTCATTGTTGCGTCATTCTTGCCTGCGATGTATCACAACTTTTTCCACTTGGGTCAACTGGGGCCTGGTTATCAAGCCGACGTTGCCGTATTCGACACGCTGCAAGGTTTCAAGCCTGCACTCGTGTTGCAGCGTGGAAAAGTAGTTGCGCGCAATGGAGTGATTGAGCCTGGCGCAGTTCCTGTGTTGGAAGCCCCACAAAGTTTGTACAACCGTGTGCGCTTGCATCATGTGCCCAGCGCGGCAGAACTCACTATTGACGAACCAGTAAATGGCAAGGCTCGTGTTATTGGCGTTACATCAAAAACCGTGCGCACGAAGTCACTTATTTTGGATGTAACAGATGCGGCAAACGACATTGCTCGTATTGCTGTTGTAGAACGCCACAAGGCAACGGGCCGCATTGGTCTTGCCTACGTTTCTGGCTATGGCATTCAGCGCGGTGCAATTGCATCAACCGTGGCGCACGATGCGCACAACATCATGGTGGTAGGTGCACGCGATGCAAGCGGGCCTGCAGATATGTCGGTCGCTATTGCTCGCGTTGCCGAAATGGGTGGCGGGCAAGTGGTGGTGGTCGATGGCAAGGTCGTTGCCGAAGTTGCATTGCCTATTGCTGGCCTCATGAGTCCGAAGCCATTGCTAGAGGTAGCCGCCGAGATCGACTGCGTGGTGGAAGCTGCTCGGGAACTCGGCATCACTCTCGATGCACCTTTTATGGCGCTGTCGTTCCTTGGGTTGTCGGTGATTCCCGACCTGCGCATTACCGACCATGGGCTCATCGACGTCAATCAGTTCGCTGTAGTTCCCGTCTCCCTCTAATTCGTATTCGCTCGTAGGCTCAAGGCATGTCCGTACCCTTGACCCCCATCACACTTGAGGGTCGTTTTGTGCGTCTCTTGCCACTAACAAATGCACACGTGCGTCCTTTATTGTCGGCTGCCGCCGGATCGCGCGAGAGTTTTCAATACACATGGGTTCCCGAACCAACAACTGCCGATGTCACCCGCTACATCAGTGCGGCAGTTGCAGCGTTCGATGCAGGTACGGCTCATCCGTTTGTCACTGTGCGCATCGATTCTCCCGACACAGTGGTGGGGTCAACACGGTTTATGAACCTTGAGTATTGGCTAGATGCAACCGGGCATCCAAGCACGCGCGATTTTCCCGATGCATTAGAGATCGGTGCAACGTGGTTGTCGCACGATGCGCAACGCACTCAGGTAAATACCGAGGCAAAATTGTTGATGCTTACCTACGCCTTTGAAACGTGGGAAGTGCAACGTGTTGTCTTTCGTACCGATGCCCGTAATGCAAAATCCCGAGCAAACATCGAACGCATTGGCGCACAGTACGAAGGTACCTTGCGCCACCACATGCATTCTGCAGATGGTGACAACAATGGGCTCCGCAACACGGCAACCTATTCCATCATTCGTGAGGAATGGGACGCAGTGAAGTCGAACCTGAACGCCAAACTGGCCGAGTAGGAAAGTGCGAGCTATAAACCCTCAAATGTAAGGGCGTGTTCACCTTCCGTTCACCAAGGAGTTAACGGGCTACTTCTTAGCACTGCGAGACTTTTTCCATGTCTATTGCCACCGTTGAAAAACCAACGGCCGCCGAGCCTCCACGAAGGTCGATTACTAATCAAAGAAACGCATCCGATAAACGCTTCAGAGCAGTAGTTACTTCCGGAGCAATGTTTGCATTTGTTGTTTTGGCGCTCATTGCTGGTTTCCTCCTATTCCGCGGCTATGAAGTTTTTCGAGAGTTCGGGTTCGGGTTCCTTACATCATCAACCTGGGATTCTGGCACTGGCGAATCTCTTCAAGGTGCATCGTATGGTGTTGCTGCAATGCTTGTGGGCTCCATCATTGTTGCCCTCATGGCAATGATCATTGCTTTGCCGTTTGTCATTGGTACTTCACTTTTTCTTGAGTACTACATTGGCAAAAAAATTCGCGCGGTTCTTGTTTCCATTCTCGACCTCATGGCAGCTATTCCATCCATCATCTACGGTTTGTGGGGCTACTTGGTTCTCATGCCACATGCTGCCGGTTGGGCCTCAACTATTAACAAGTACTTTGGGTGGATTCCCATCTTTAAGGTTGATGTGAAGAACTTTGATGCTTCGCCTTTCATCTCTGCTCTGGTGCTCGGGCTGATGATTATTCCTATTGCGAGTTCAGTGACGCGAGAGGTGTACTCACGAGCACCACAAGACCAAATTTCCGCAGCATATGCTTTAGGTGGTTCGCGATGGGGGGCATTGAAAGCAGTGGTCCTCCCCTTTGGTCGAAGTGGTCTCATCGGTGGCATGTTGCTCGGCTTGGGTCGTGCGCTAGGTGAAACGGTGGCTGTGTTGCTCACCTTGAACCTTGTCTTCAAAGTGAAGTTTCAAGTATTGGCAAGTGCTGGTGGAAACGTAGCGTCGCTCATCGCCAGTCGTTTCGGTGAAGCCGGGCCTTCTGAAATTAAAGCCCTGATGGCGGCTGGCCTAGTGCTCTTTACGCTGACATTGCTCGTGAACTTTGGCGCATCAATCATCGTTTCTCGTTCGGCAAAGGTATCCCAATGAGTGATTCCACTAGTTCCTCCATTCTGCAAGAAGTGCAGCCACAAAAGCCATGGGTGAATAGGCGGCAATCTGTACGTGAACTTGCACGGCCTGTCGGGATCGCTGTTTTGGCGGCAAGTGTCATTGTCTTAGTTACTGGGCTCGCGGGGCCACTCGGCTTCTATTTGGCTTTTATTGTGTCATTCATAGTTGTGTCATTCATCGACGGTATGCGCCACGACAAAGTGAAGGCAATTGACAAAGTAATGACCACATTGGTGACCGCAGGATTCGCAACAGCGTTCATCCCATGGGCCTCAATTTTATTCACTGTGTTTCAGCGTGGTGCGTCTGCAATTTACCTTGGATACTTCACGCACGATATGGCTTATACCTCGGCCGATGATGAGCTGGGTATGGGAGGGTTGTCGCATGCCCTCGTAGGTTCTCTTCTCATTTTGCTGATGGCGTCAGTCATAGCAATCCCTTTTGGGGTAGTGACAGCGTTGTACATCACGGAAATCAAAGGAAAATTAAGCGGAGTTGTTCGTGTAATTATTCAATCAATGAGTGGTGTGCCGTCGATTGTTGCAGGGCTATTTGTGTATGCAGTTGTGGTATCGCGTTACAGCTTTAGCGGCATTGCAGGCGCCTTGGCATTGTCAATTCTCATGCTCCCAACAGTGGCAAGAACTTCTGAAGAAGTATTAAAACTTGTTCCAGACGATCTGCGCAGTTCTGCATACGCGCTTGGGGCCTCACAAATGGCCACCACCTTTCGTATTGTTTTGCCCACCGCACGTTCCGGGCTCATTACAGCGTCGATGCTTGGCCTTGCACGTGTTGCCGGTGAAACAGCTCCGCTCATTCTGACGGCGTATTACTCGGCGGTGTATTCACTGAAAATAACTGGTCAACCGCTTGCTTCGTTGCCCATGTATATTTTCCAGAACTTTTCAACTGGTACCGATACAGCACTTACCCGAGCATGGGGTGGCGCCGCAGTTCTTTTGAGTTTTATTTTTATTCTTTTCATTATTGCTCGTGTTGTGGGCAGAGGTTCAAGGAAGTAACACCATGGAAAATGACGACATCAATCTCGTAGTGAACGCCACAAATACGAATGCCGTAACAGGAGGAAATGTTTTGGACGAAGGTCGCGTAGGAACAAACGGTTTGCAAACAAAAGGCATTCATGTTTGGTTTGGAAAACATCATGTACTCGAAGATATTTCGTTAGATTTTCCCGCAAATAGTGTGACTGGCCTCATCGGGCCATCTGGTTGTGGAAAGTCAACGTTTCTTCGCGTACTCAACCGCATGCACGAGTTCATTCCAGGTGCCGCTATGGCCGGAGAAGTATTTCTCGACGGCGAGGAAATTTATGGCCCAAAGGTCGACGTCACAGCAATGCGCCTCAAAGTGGGCATGGTTTTTCAAAAGCCAAACCCCTTTCCTTCAATGACCATTGCTGAGAACGTTCTTGCAGGTTTAAAACTCGCCAACATCAAAGTGCAAGACAAAGACAGCCTTTTGGAAGAGTGCCTGACCCGTGCCGGCTTGTGGAAAGAAGTGAAAGATCGCTTGAAATTGTCGGGCTCTTCACTCTCTGGTGGCCAGCAGCAGCGGCTATGCATCGCCCGTGCTCTTGCTGTAAAGCCAAAAGTATTGCTGATGGACGAACCATGTTCTGCTCTCGACCCGGCTTCAACTTTGAAGGTAGAAGAAACTATTGTGCAATTATCTGCCGACATGACCATCGTGGTGGTAACGCACAATATGCAACAAGCAGCACGCGTTTCCGACTTCTGTGCGTTCTTTTTGTCTGATGGTGGCCCTGGACAAGTTGTAGAAGCCGACCGCACTGCTGTGATTTTTAGCTCGCCTTCTGATCAGCGCACGGCAGACTACGTTCAAGGTCGCTTCGGCTGACCATAGTCGAGTTTGCTCAGAGTTAACTTTGGGCACCCCAACGCGTCACTCATAACACCTTTTGTCTTTTCATTGACCACGTAGATTTCTTCTTGTAAGCAACCCCTACTTGGAGGAAATCACACATATGAAACTGTCAAAGAAGTATGTTGTCGGTCTTGCGGCCACAGCAATTGTTGGGTCCTTTGGACTCACCGGAGTTGCTCATGCGGCAACAATCACCGGTGGTGGCGCAACTTTCCCGTTGAACCTCATGGAATCATGTCGCGCCACATTTGCTGGCGATACAACAGCTAACGCAGCTGGAGACAAAATGGACTACACCGGCGTTGGTTCTGGTACTGGTCGAGCCAACTTCTTCAAGGGTGACTATAAGTTTGCGATGTCAGACTCACTCTGGAAGACATCAGAGATCACAACAGCCGCTGCAACATCTGGTGGCGCATCCCGCACTGCAACAAACTTTGTGTTCATGCCCCTTATCTCAGGTGCAATCAACGTTGCATACAATCTTGAAGGTGTAAAGCCTGAGGGCACTGTTTTGCAGATGTCGTCCGCAACTGTTGCGAAAATCTTTGCGGCTCAAATCACCAAGTGGAATGACCCAGCAATTCTTGCTGACAACCCAGTTGCTGCTCAGCCACAACTTCTTGGATTGAATGGCCAGGCGAAGTTCGTTTTGGCAAAAGGCAAGAAGGCAACACAAGCTCTTCTGACCGCGACTTTGACCACAAAAGTTGTAGACAAAAAGACGAAAAACCTCATCATCACCTCAAGCGTTGATGGTGGAAAGACAGTGAAAAACGTCTACAACAAGAAGCCAAAAGTTGGCAAGCTTTCTTTGACAGTTCCGTACGCAGTAGGAACTGTGTATTCAATTACTCTCGATAAGGCTCTTCTGGGAACAGTTTCGGTAGATGCAACAACAGTCACCATTCCTGATACAGCAATCACCGTGTACAAGCGCAAAGATACTTCGGGTACCACTAACAACTTTGCGAACTACTTGAACAAGACCCAGCCAACCATTTGGACCAAAGCCACAAACGATGCATTCGATACAGCTTTCCCAGGAACAGTTCCTACCGATGGTTCATTCGTTGCAGCGCAAGGTAACGACGGCGTTGCAAACGGTGTGATGGGTAAAAACGGTGCAATTGGTTATGCAGAAGTTTCGTTCGTCAATGAGCGTCAACTTGCTGGTAAGTCAATCGCTTCGGCAAAAATCAAAAATGGTGCAGGCGAGTTCATCGCTGGAAGCTCTGCCGGTGCAAGGCTTGCAGTAAGTGCAGCCGCTACCGATGCAACAACCGGCATCGTGACCTTCAACTATGACAACACAGTGTCGGGCGCATACCCCATCACTGCCGTGTCGTACGGAATGGCTAACACAGCTGGTTTTGATACAAGTGCAAACAACACCATTGTGAAGAACTACGTCAACTACGTACTCGACACATGTGCTCCAGCAGTTGCTGAAATCAAGGGTTACGCACAACTTCCTGCAAACTTGGTAACTATCTCCAAGGCCCTTGCAGCCAAGATTGGCGCATAAGTACTTCGTACTGAATACGTATTAATTAGCTGCTACCGCAGTGGTTGAAGTCTCTGGTGAGGTTTCAGCTACTGCGGTAGTTTGCGTTTCGGGCAGAGTTGAAGAGCCGTCAACTGAGGTTGTCGATTCACTGATTGTCGGCCCTGGTTTATCTGCAATTGTTGGATCTGGTTCACGAGGTTTGTCTTTGGGCAAAGTGGACGTAGTGGTCACAATGACCCAGCTCACATCGGGCCACGGAATGGAGTTTTGAGGTGGTGGGTCGCTAGGGCGCTGCAGAATCCACGTGGTTAATGAAGCTCCACAAACAACAGCCGAGGCAATGGTGGCGCGACCAATGCGTCTCATGGAGCACCTTCAATGGCGATGCGATGACGAATTTCGCGAGCTACTTTCCATTGCTGGGCAGGAAGCGTGCGCCCAGCAAAACGCAGTTCAATAGTTTCTGCACCAATATCTTCAACACCCGAAACCACAGGTTGCTCAAGAATGAGCGGGGCCCATTCGGGGTCGTGAGAAATGTCGTGGCCAATGCGGTTGAGCATTTCAATGGCGGCATCGAGGTCTCCTTCACGAGAAACAGGAATGTTGATGAGTACACGAGCCCAGTCGCGCGAGAGGTTGACGGTTTGGCGCAAGCCACCATTGGCGATGGTGACGAGGTCACCATCGAACGTGCGAATTTTGGTGACGCGCAAAGTGACTTCTTCAACGCGGCCCTCAATCCAGCCAACAGGTACCAGTGGCCCCACGCGCACCACATCGCCCACGCCAAATTGGCGTTCGGAAATAATAAAGATGCCAGCAAGTACGTCGCCAACTATTTGTTGGGCACCAAAACCAAGACCTGCACCCACGATGGATACCAATGGCACCACTGCGGCTGCTGGCAAGTTGAGAAGGAGCAGCGTCCATACAAAGGCCACTGTGGCGATGGTGAAGTTGATGCCCCATCGGGCGGCTCCGAGAAGCGCACCTTGGTAGGCACCAATAGCGTTGTGGTCGAGCGGGTCGGCTGCTGCACGCTGGCGCTTTAAACGTTCGGCCTGAAAGTTGGAAACGAGCCCAACAGCCCGCGTGACAAAGAAGGCCCCTGAAGTGATGGCAACAATGAGGAGCCCTTCATCGCGAAGCCAGTTCCAGGCCCCCGTTGCTCGTTGGGCTGCTACAAGAGAAATCATCTGCGCTTCAGCATAACGAGGTGCAAAGATAGACAAGTGACGCTCACCACCACCGTTCTTGGTACTTGCCACCACGATTGCCCCGATTCGTGTGGATGGCAGGTGTCGGTAGAGGGTGGGGTGGCAGTCAAGATGCGCGGAAATCCTGCTCACCCCTACTCGCAAGGGGAGTTGTGCCCCAAGGTGAACCATTTTGTGGAGCGGGTCTACAGCCCGCAACGCATTACCACACCTTTAGTACGTACCGGTACTAAAGGCGAAGGAATGTTCCGTGAAGCATCGTGGAGTGAAGCGTTGGCGCTTGTCGCGCAAAAGACCCATGAGGCAATAAACAAACACGGAGGCGAAACAGTGCTGCCGTGGTCGTCGGCAGGTAACCAGGGTCTTTTGCAGATGTCGTCGCTCGACCGCAGGCTGTTTGCGCGGATGGGTTCTTCGCAAACGGTGGGGGCACTGTGTGGAAGTGTTGCCAAGAGTGGCTTTATGGCAACCACGGGTTCTGCCCGCAGCACCAACCCCATGAATATTGTTGATGCGCAGTACATCGTTTTATGGGGAACCAATACGCGACTTACCAACAGGCACCTCTGGCCATTTATTGAAGAGGCGCGTAACAAGGGTGCAAAAGTTGTGGTGGTCGACCCCATTCGCACCATGACGGCCGATGAAGCAGATTGGTTTATTCAGCCGTTTCCCGGAACCGACACTGCACTGATGCTTGCAATGATGTACGTCATTATTCGTGACGAATTATATGATGACGAGTTTGTTGCGCAACACACCGAAGGATTCGAGGAGCTGCGTACAGAAGTCGCTACGTGGACACCTGAACGCGCAGCAGACGAGTGTGGTGTTACGGCAAGCGAAATTGAGAAGTTTGCGCGCGAATATGCAACTGCTCAACCGGCATTTATTCGTACAGTCATTGGTGCTGAACATCGTGAAAATGGCGCCATGTTATTTCGCGCTATGGCATGCTTGCCAACGCTCACAGGCGCCTGGAAACACCGTGGGGGCGGGTTGTCACGCAGTGTGGGTTCATGGTTTAACGATTTTGTTGACTCTTCTGTTTTTGATTCTGAGCACTTAGCACAAGGAAAACCACGACGCGCACTGGCATTTACGCAGTTGGGTCAAGTACTCACCGATACCTCACTCACGCCATCGATATCGGTGTTATATGTCTGGAATGGCAACCCTGTTTTAACCTGCCCCAATAGTGCGCTGACTCGCCAAGGCTTAATGCGAGAAGATTTGTTTACCGTAGTGAGTGAACAGTTTCTCACCGACACCGCAAAATATGCCGACGTGATATTTCCCGCAGCAATGCAAATAGAACAACGCGATGTGGTGCCGGCATGGGGTCATTTATATTTAGGTTGGAATGAAGCAGCAATTGCGCCAGTGGGTGAATGCGTACCGAATACCGAACTCTTCCGCCGACTTGCGCATGCAATGGGGTATACCGAACCTGAGTTATTTGAAAGCGATGATTCGCTCATCGCTTCAGCGCTACACGGGATAGATATTGAACAATTGAAGCGTGATGGGTTTATTCCGTTACCGAATATTGATGAAGTCCTTTTTTCCGACGGTGTATTTGGAACTGCGTCGGGTAAAGCGCAATTAGCAAGCAAAGATCTTGCTGCACGTGGTCTTTCGTCTGTCCCTACATATGTGCAGTCATCGTCGCGCGCAGGTTCGGCAGAGTTTCCATTAGTGATGTTGACACCAAAACAACACACACGCTTTTTGAATACGAGCTACTCGCATTTGCCGCAGCACGGGCCACGTGAAGAAGGGCCATACGTGGAAATGTGTGCGAGTGATGCAACTGCAAGGGGCTTAGAAAATGGAGCACAGGCACGAGTGGTGAATGAGCGCGGAGAGATGCTGCTGCCCGTCAAAATTAGTACTCGTTTGCCGGTAGGCGTAGTGGCAGTTCCCTTTGGTTGGTGGGATGCAAGCCATGCAAACGCAAGCAATGTGAACGATCTGACCAGCGATGCGCATACCGACTGGGGTGGTGGAGTGAGTTTCCACGACACGTTGGTGCAGGTGCTCTCGGCGTAACGTCGCTTCAAGAGAACTGCCTTGGGGGATGTATGAACGATGTTGATGTCGTAGTAATTGGTTCTGGTATAGCCGGTTTATCTGCAGCAAATAGCGCTTGGGAATCTGGCTTAAAACGGGTACTCATTGCAGAAAGTGAGGGAGTTGTTGGCGGTTCGTCGCGGCTCTCAGGCGGCATTGTGATGGGTGCACCAACACGTTTTCAACAGGCTGCAGGCATTGCCGATACAGCCGATGCACTGTTTAACGATTACATGGCTATCAACCAATGGATGGTGGAAGCCGGTGTGGTGCGCACATATTGCAATGAAGCTGGGCCAACTGTCGATTGGTTAGGCGACCTAGGTGTGCAGTTTCACGACGAGCTCATTTTTGGCGGCGGGGAAATTGTGCCACGGTGTCATTGTGCTGTGAATAATGGCCAAGGAATTATTGATGCGCTGCATGCAAAGGCACGTGAACGCGATATCGATATTGCTCTTGGTCAACGCGTCAACAGGCTGCTGGTTGAAAACGGACGAGTAGTAGGAGTCGCTGTTGGCGATGACGAAATTCGTGCAGGTGCAGTCATTGTTGCATCAGGTGGTTTCTCTTTAAATAAAGAACGCCTCGCTGAGTTGTATCCGGCAGCAGCTGCGATGGGCGACTGGTTGTGGTACATCGGAGCCGATGGCGCTCGTGGTGACGCGCTCGATTTTGTTGAGCCTTTAAATGCACAAATCATTGGGCAAAATCGCGGTTTGCGTTTGTTGCACCCCAACTTCATTAATGCTGTTGAACCATTTCTGCCGGGGTGGATGGTGTTGGTCAATAAACATGGTCAACGTTTTGGAACCGAGTCGGCACCATATGGCGTGATGGATGGTTTTATGCGAGCTCAAGGTGATGTTGCATACGTCATTTTCGACGACCTTGTATTGCATCCCGAGCGTGGGCCACAAGTTGCAACGTATAAGCAATCAATTCCTGGTCGCGGTGCAGAGCGTCACAATGCAAACTGGAATGCAATCATGGTGGAAGACATGGTGAAAGCTGGTCGCATTAAATCGAGTGACACCATTGAAGGTCTTGCGCAAGAACTCGGACTACCGAAAGAAAAACTTGCAGGAACAATTGCGCGTTACAACGCAGGTGCACATGCAGGTGTCGACGATTACAACAAAGAAGAAAAGTTTCTGCGCCCACTTGAGAATCCACTTTTTTATGGTGCTGAAGTGCGCCCAGCAACGTTGTGTTTCACTGCTGTGGGTATGCGTATCGATAGCCAGGCGCGTGTACTCAACGACATTGGCGAAGTAATTCCTGGTTTGTATGGGGCAGGGGAATGCACTGGCGGAATTATTGGCGACCGCTATGTGGGCAGTGGCAACTCGCTATCGAACGGGGCCACCTTTGGCCGGATTGCCGGCCGGTCGGTGGGAACCACTTTCCATGCCTAAATCGTCATTTTTGACCCTTATTCCATAAGGGTTTGGCAACTTAGACAAACATGAGATTGCTTCTTAGGGTTCTCTTACTCTTTTCTTAGAGAATCTCTAGGAACGACAACGAAAGTGTCTTTTGTCAAAGGGCATCCGCCCCCCAACACAGGAGAATCCAATGAAAAAGACAAACTTGAAGAAAAGCATTGTTGCTGCAAGTGTGGCCGCAGGAATCGCCGGTGGCTTGGTTGCCGGCCTTGCCCTCGGAGTTCCCGGCTTTGCCGGTGCACAAGCAAACAACTCCCCATTGAACGTTCAGGGCAGTTCCGCTGCCCTGGCGAAGTCGGCAGTAGTGAACTTGTCTGACACCATCCAAGTTCCTTCAGTTGGTGCGTCAAGCACTGGTGGTAAAGAGCATGGTCCGAAGCTTGAAGCAGCTGCCAAGGTTCTTGGTGTGACTGCTGAAGAGTTGAAGACTGAACTTTCAACGAAGTCGCTTGCCGACGTCGCGAAAGCAAAGGGTGTCGACATTACGAAAGTGACCGATGCGCTTGTTGCTGAGTTCAAAGCTCATCTTGACGAAGAGGTTGCTTCTGGTGAGCACACGCAAGCCGAAGCCGATGCGAAACTCGCTGAGTTCAAAACTCGTGTGACCGACATGGTGAACAATGTTCGTCCTGCTCGTGGCCCTGAGGGTCATGGCGCTGAGGGTCGTGGCCCTGGCGGTCCGAAGCTTGAAGCAGCTGCCAAGGTTCTTGGTGTGACTGCTGAAGAGTTGAAGACTGAACTTTCAACGAAGTCTTTGGCTGACATCGCGAAAGCAAAAGGTGTCGATATTACGAAAGTGACCGATGCGCTTGTTGCTGAGTTCAAAGCTCATCTCGATGAAGAGGTTGCTTCTGGTGAGCACACGCAGGCCGAAGCTGATGCGAAACTCGCTGAGTTCAAAACTCGTGTGACCGACATGGTGAACAATGTTCGTCCTGCTCGTGGCCCTGAAGGTCGCGGACCTGGTGGACATGGTGGACCTGGTCGAGGCCCTGGAATGGGACACGGGATGGGCCACGGACCTGATGGCGATGAAGCAGCGCCAACAGTTCCCGCCATGCCAAGTTCGGTCACTATTTTGCCTTCGAATAACGCTTAAGTTTCATCTTCATGACCAGACCCACCGTCGCTAGTGCTTTGTCGCGAGTTCGGCCACTTCCTGCCCCCCAGGCAAGTCGCGTTCTCGATACAGATGTGGGCGCCATTATTGGTGTCCTCACACTCGTGGTGGTGGGTCTTTGGTCGCGTCACGGCGGCGTAACCGCATTGGGTGGATCCGCTGCAAAGGCTTATACCTCAATAGCTCAGTTGACTGGTTTGTTTTGTAGTGAAGCGGGAATTCTCGGGCTCATTCTTATTACGCGAACACCACTGGTGGAACGGCGCTACGGCCTCGACCGAATGTTCAACTGGCATCGACTACTGGGTGAAGCAATGGCAATTTTTCTTGCATTGCACATTGCATTCAGCATTGCGGCATGGGCAATTCCCGATGGGACGATGAACGCAATTCAATCGCTCACTGGCAAAGAGCCTTACATGGCGCTTACAACGGTGGGTTCGGTCATCGTTCTCATTGTTACTTTCAGTTCCTTAAAGTCATTTCGTAACAAACTCTCTTATGAGATGTGGTACTTCGTGCATCTCACTGCCTACTTCGGTTTGGCAGCTTCGTTTTCGCATCAAATTGTTTTAGGAACAGACTTCTCAACCGATTCACTGGCACGTGGATTTTGGGTAGGAATACATCTTGCTCTTGTGGTCTGGTTGATCTGGAGTCGATGGGGCCGCTTGTTTATTGCCGTAGCTCGACCCTTGCGCGTTACAGCAGTAACGCATGAAGCTCAAGGAGTGACCAGTGTTGTTCTTTCGGGTACTCATTTACGCAAAGCAAAAGCTCATGGCGGGCAGTTCTATTTAGTGCGACAAATGGTGAAGGGTCGCTGGTGGCAAACGAACCCTTTCTCATTGTCTGCGCAGCCCACAACCGCTGGTTTGCGATTCACTGTGAAGTCTCGAGGCGAGTCGAGCAATGCCTTCACCAATATTGCTGTAGGAACTCGTGTCATCGTGGAAGGCCCTTACGGTGTCTGCACTCCCGACGTAGTGAAATCTGAAAAGGTACTTCTTGTTGCTGGCGGCGTAGGCATAGGCCCCGTGGTGTCGTTCCTGGAACAGTTGGGTTCTGAACATGAACCAATTATTTTGTATCGCGCAACTTCTGAAAAAGAAGTCGCGCACATCAATGAGCTAGAAGCCTTGGCTTCAGCACGCAATGGCAAGGTACATACGCTGATAGGGCCACGAGCAACATTGAAAGTTGCCGACCCATTTAGCCCCGCGGTGCTTTTAAAGGTCGTACCCGACCTTGCAAAACGCGTTGTGATCGTTGCCGGACCAGAGTCAATGGTAAAAGCTGTACAACATGGTGCGAAAGCAGCAGGAGTGCCGGTAGAAAATATTCATGCCGAAAGGGCTTGGTGGTAGTCATGTCACAAAAACCAACATTGGGTCGACAGATCTTCCCCGCAGTAGCACTCACAGTTGTAGGTGTCGGATTCATCTCACTTCTTGACAACCCCGGAGGCAATGGAGGGGTAGCTCTTGAAGGAGCCTTTGGTGCCACAACGGTGCCAATGAACGCAGACACCACAACAGTTTTGCCTGAGGTCGCGGTTGACCCTTCAGTTGTTGTTCCGCAAACGACGTTGGCTCCGAGCCCGTTGGTCACTGTTGCTCCAGTCGTTACACCTGCACCAGTCGTTACGCCTGCTCCGGCAGTTACTGCTGCTCCAAATACTCAACAAGCAACTGGAGTAGATACTTGCGATGGGGTTGCTATTACCGGGCCAGTAGCAAGTTTTAGATGGGGAAATATTCAGTTGCGGGCAACGTTTTCGCAGAAAAATGTATTATGCAAAGTGAAGGTATTGACGTACCCGAGCGATCATCAAAAATCGATTTACATCAATCAAAATGCGCTACCTATTTATAACCAAGAAGCAATTACGGCTGGTGGTGCTCAAATTTCAGTTGTATCTGGAGCCACTGAGTCGTGGCGGGCGTACACTGCAGACCTCCAGGCAATAATTGATTCACACCCTGTGGGATGAGTACTGAAACCCGCCTCAAATTTGTTGGCAAATCAATGGGTACTGCTGTCAGCGTGCACATTGATGATGAAGTTTCACGTGTCTCGGCTGAAAGTGCATGGGAATTGGTGTGTATTTTTCTCCGCGATATTGAAGATCGATTCTCTACGTTCTTGCCGACGAGCGAAATTTCGCGCATTAATCATGGAGAACTGCACATGCTTGACGCTTCTTCAGATGTCATTGAAGTACTTGATGCATGTACCTGGTTAGAGCACGCAAGCAATGGGGCATTCAACGCACGCAGACCCGATGGATTACTTGACCCAGCAGGGTTCGTTAAAGGCTGGGCGGCGGAACGTGCAGCGGGCTTGCTTTTAGAGGCTGGTCTTCAGAACTATTACTTGCGTGTTGGTGGCGATATCCAAACTCATGGGCTGCAGTCCACTGGCGAAAAGTGGCGTGTAGGAATTGTTGACCCGCACAATTCTTCGCGCATTCATAGTTCCGTAGATGTTCCCGAAAACTGGGCTGTGGCTACTTCTGGCACCGCAGAACGAGGCCAACACATTTGGGGGAAAGATGCGACTGCAACACCACCACAGTTTTCATCAATGACTGTTATCGGCCCACACCTCATGTGGGCCGACGCTTTTGCTACAGCTGGTTTTGCACTCGGTGATGCTGGAATTGAGTGGGTAGAAAAATTCCCCGACTACACAGCCTTTACTTTGCGATAGCAATGTACTCCATTATCTCAAGGTACGACTCAAATGGATCAACGATGATGTGTTCGTCCTTTGCTCCTTCATCCCACCGACGAAGTTCAACGGCACTGAAAAAGTGTGGCGAGCGCTCAAAACGCATCACTTCATGATGGGTCATTAAGCCACCTTGTTTTTCCAGACTGCGAGCTGAGCCAATGGAGAGTTGGTCAAAATAGGAGTCGTCTGCTGTGCATAGGAAGCGCTTTGCGGCAACGTGGAGAGCAATTGGTGCAGTTACGCCACTGGGAAAATGAGATGCGAGGTACCGAGCGCCGAGCGCTTCGTGTTCGTCATTGGAATTCAAATCTAAGACACCGTTATTTTCCGCTAAGACCAAGAGATGACCAATATCGTGTAAGAGTGCCGCAATAGTGAGTTCTGGGCTTGCGCCAGATGCTTTAGCAAGAGCCGCACATTGGGTGGCATGTTCAGTTTGGCTAATTAACTCATCGTATTTATTGTTGCCAAATCGACTAAATAACTGATTGATGTGGTGAATGGTTTCGTTCATCGAACTGGTTTCCCTTCAAAATCTCCAATAAGTGAAACACGTACAGATTCATTATTTTCTTTTGATTCAGCAAACTCTTTGAGCTTCTGTTCGTAATAGCGACTCCGCAGGTCGCCTTCCCTCAGAGCGTTGTATGTGGGGTAGAGCGCACGTCGATCTTTTTGTGAGTGATTTGCTCCGCTGCGGTGCGGTGTGCGCGAATGAAACCACAATGTTTGACCCGCCCGTAGTTGAACCTTCATCCAATGGAAGGTTGCAACAAGTGTCGGGTCAATGCAGCCTTTAGTGTCCATGGGCAAGATTTCATGGTGGAGACCAGAGACCACCTCAAGACATCCATTTTCTTCCGTTGCATCGTCGACAGCGACCATGCAAGAAATATGAGTCTCTATGAATCGATAAGCAGGTGCATCTTGATGTGGAGAGTATCCCGCACCACCTGCAAGCTTGTAGTTGATCTTTTCCTTGTAGAGAACAGCTTCGCTTCCGAGCAACTGGGAAGCGACTACAGCCATCTGTCCACCGCACAGTAGTTGATGCATACCGGAATGAAATGGCGTGAAATTTTCCGTGCGACACAGTTTGGGGCCATATTCCGTGAGTTCCCGGTAGTGCAGCCACTTGCCATCTTCGTCAGCCCACGAAGCGATGTCGGCTACCCACTTTTGAACCTCAGATGTTTCTTCTGAGGAAAGTGTGTCAACAAGAAGCCAACCTCTGTAGTTGAAGTGTTCTAGCTGTTCTGCTGAGAGATTCATTGTGCTGCCTCGTTGATGCCGATATTTAGTCCAATTGTGATGCTGTTATCAATCTGAGCCGAGATTGCTAGTACAGATATGGGGGTGTCATCATTTTCTAAACGCAGTGAAATTTTAGTGAAGGCACCAACAAAGGTGATGTCTGTGATTACGCCACGCCACTGGGCATTCTCGTCGTGTGTTGTGAGCACTAAATTCTCGGGACGGATAAGAATTCGCGTATTTCCTTTATGGAGGGTGTTAATACTTCCGACGAAATGGGCGACAAATGAGGAAGATGGATTGTTATATACATCACGTGGACTTCCGACTTGTTCAATCACTCCGTTATTCATCACGCAAATGCGGTCTGAAATACTCATTGCCTCATCTTGATCGTGGGTGACGAACAGGGTTGTTACTCCAAGATCTCTGTTAAGCCGTCGTATTTCATCGCGCACCTCAACACGAATTTTTGCGTCGAGTGCACTGAGTGGTTCATCAAGTAGCAACACATGGGGTTCTGTTGCTAACGCTCGTGCAAGTGCAACGCGCTGTTGCTGCCCTCCTGATATTTGATGTGGCATGCGGTGGCCCAAATCAGATAGGCGAACGAGGTCGAGCATCTCTTCTGCTCGTTTCCTTCGTTCATCACTGTGTATGCCACGCACCCGAAGTCCGAATGAAACATTGTCACGCACGTTGAGATGGGGAAACAGGCTGTAGCTCTGAAAAACCATTCCCATGTGCCGTTGATGTGCCGGGCGAGCGGCAATATCGGTTGAATTAACAACGATGGAACCAGAATCGGAAGTTTCGAATCCTGCAGCAATTCGTAGCGCTGTGGTTTTTCCACATCCGCTTGGTCCAAGGAGGGTAACTAGCTCACCTTGAGCTAGCGCAAGGCCGAAGCCTTCAAGAGCTTGAACGCCACCAAAATTTTTTGAGACGTTGATAAATTCCAGGGCACTCATTAGGGAACCATCCCGCTGTTGATTTGTTGAGGTACGTTGCTTGCAGAATTTTTTCTTCTCATCATTCCTACCAAGGTGAAAAGGAGAGTTGTGAGAACAAGTATCAGAAGGCCAAGACCAAGTGCGCCTTGGGGCTCGCGCCCCTGTTCCTGAGCCATATACATCGGAAGTGTTCGTTTCAAAAGCAAAGAAGCGATTGTGAACTCTCCGAGAACCACAGTGATGGTTAAAAAAGTTGCATTCACAATGCTTGTACGAAGATTGGGAAGAAGAACATTCCACATCACCCGGAGAGAGGATGAGCCAAGTGACCGTGCAGCATCTACCAAGGTCCGCAAATCGAGAGCCTTAATTCCTACATCAAGCGAGCGAAAGGTGAAGGGCATTGCAAGAATTGCGTAGAAAGGGACAAGTGAGTAGTTGCTTGCCAAGAACCATGGAGCAATAGACCTGTAGGTCCCACTTACGCCGACAACCAAAGCAATGGGGGGTACTACGTAGGGGAGAATTGTGACTGTTTCTACAAGACCCCTCCATCGAGGTGTTGACAGGTGAACCAATAAAGTTGTGGGAATCATCATCAAGAGCAGAACTATGACAGTGAAAAATGCAACCTTGAGGCTCACCGAGAGGGAATGTTTAAATTCTGGGTCTCGTAATGTAACGAGGAGACCATCGGCGGTCCATTTCTTGAATAAGTTATTTTTACCTAATGAAATGACAGGAATGCGCTGAAATGCAAACCGCGCCATCGATAGAAGCGGAGCTATGAAAAAAATAATAGCTAGCGCAATAAAAATATATGGCCAAGCTTTGCCAACACGTTTCATTGTTGCCACTTTTCGGCGCGCCTGCGAATGATGAGATAGCCAGTCATGGTGATGAACATGATGATGATCATCCACGCTGCTAGGGCGTAGCCAAGATTATCTTTTCCTGTAATGGTGTTGCCCTGGAGAAAGAAGCGAATTTGAACCGGTACGAGTCGAGCTCCACCGGAAGAAAGCGCGTATGCGGTTGCATAGGCGCTAAATGCATTCGAAAAAAGTAGGAGAAACCCACCCAGCAAGGCGGGGGTGAGAAGTGGTAGCCCTATGTGGCGCCAGTATTGCCATGGTGCTGCGCCGAGACTCGCTGCTGATTCGGCCCAAGTGGCACGGAGGCCATCAAATGCGGGAACCATGATGAGAAACATCAAAGGAATCTGGAAGTACAGATAGACAATAGTGATTCCAGCAAAATTTGAAATGCGAAAACCTGTATCTGCGAGGTTGATGCCAAATGAGTCAATCAATTTGGTGATGAGGCCTTGAGTGCCTAAGGCCGCAATGAATGCAAATGCAAGGGGAATTCCACCGAGATTCGCAGCTACTCCGGTGAAACTCGTCATAAAGTGACGAAACCATTTTGGTCGTTGAATACGTAATACGGAAGCAGCGAGAAGAGAACCAAAAAGAACACCGAGAAGTGCCGTTAAAAGACTCAGTTTAATGGTGTAGATAAACGACTCAAGGTATTGCCCAGTAATGGCCTCGTGAATTGCGCTTATTTCTGAATTTTTTGTGGGTTGTAGCGCCAGCCGAAATAGAGATACCGCTGGCCACAACAAGAAAAGGGCAACGAAGGAAAAGAAGGGGAGGAGACCAACTGGCCTGAATCGAGTTGGTATGCGAAAACGTTGAAGGGGGGTCCGCATATGCGAACCCCCCTTCGGGAATAGCAAGCCCTTACTCGTATTGGTGGTAAGGGTCATATTAGAAGTTGCTTGTCAGCCGTTAGCGACGAGCTTGCCCCATTGGTCTGCCAAAACAGTTTTTGCCTTAGCAATTTGATCTTGTGTTGGGAATGCAATGGATGCAATGAGCTCTGGAGCAGGAAGGTTCTTCTTCATTTCTTCAGTAACTTTTCCGGCCTTCACGAGTGCGTCGTAACGTGCAGGAACTGCACCGCCTTCGATGTAGCCGAGTGCACCTTCATCGGAGATGATGTGATCGATCCACAACTTTGCAGCGTTCTGATGGGGGCTAGCTTTTACTACGCCTTGTGCGTAGTACCCGCCGTAAACCCCATCGGTAGGAACGTTGATAGCTGCTTCGATGCCGTTCTCGGCAAGCTTTGGAGCAAGACCTGGGTAGTTATAGGTCCAGTCAATCCAGATTGGAGTTTCGCCCGACAACACAGTCGCCTCGGTGACATCAGTGCCTGTTAAGTTGCCCGACTTTTTCAAGTCTGCAAAATATTTGATTCCAGGAAGAATGTCATCAAATGAGCCACCATTGGCCAAAGATGCTGCCATGACTGCTGCAAATGCTGCACCGGCTTCGCGTGGGTCGCCATTCAATGAAACTTGACCCTTGTATTTTGGATCCTTCAAATCAGTAAAAGACTTTGGAGCTTCAGGAACGACTTTGGTGTTTGCACCAATTGCCATGATTCCGTAATAAGCAGCAACCCAGTTTCCATTTGGATCTTTCAAAGTGTCAGGAATTTGATCCCACAAGCATGGCTTGTAAGGTTCCCAAAGATTCTCGTCGGCCACTTGCTGAGCAATCGCTGGGCTTACATCGAGAGTATCTGGCATGTCAGCTTGTCCCGAAAGTGTCTTCACTGCAGTCAATTCATCTGCAGAAGAGCCATCTGGGTTTGCTACTGGGTTGGCAATTTCAGGGTACTTATCGCGGAAAGCTTGCAAAATACCTTTGTAGTTCGCCCAGTTGTCTGGCAAAGCAATGAGGTTTACCTTTGCTTCAGTTTTTGCTGCGGTCACAGTTTCTTCTGCTGGGCAATCTGCCGCAACATCGGTGGAATCTGTAGACAGCGTGTCGAGTGTGCTTTCAATAGTTGCTGTATCAACTGTCGAATCGGCGCCGGATGTGGAACTATCGCTACCGCATGCGCTCAACAATGAACCGGCTATGAGAACCGATGACACTGCGAGGAGGCGGAGTTTTGGGATGTGGTGGTGTTTTGTCACGAAATAAACTTAGAGAATCTAAATTAACTGATTCTCTTGTTCAGGTGAACATAAAGCAATTCCTTACTAAAAACTTAACAACAAGAAAATCAGTTCCGCAAGGATTTCCGTTCGCTAATTTGTGCGGCGATGAAGCGCCAACCGACCAAAGTAAATGCATTGAATATTGTTGCCACCACAATGAACGCTCCTGCGGTCCCGCGATCAAAAGCGAAGTGACGTAAAAGCATTCCTGCGGTAATGGTGATGAGCCATAGGCCAACCCCATTGTCAATTTTGCATGGCGCTTTCCATGCGCGAAGAGCGCACCAGCCCACCACGAGCCCAATGAGAAATGGGGCGGCTGTAGAGAAGACGCCGGCGGTATCTGTGTCGGTGTCGTGATTGCGCGTACCAATGAATATGAAAAGGACGATGAGCGAGACATCAAGCGCAAACGCAAAAATAGGTGTGCGTCGGTCTTGTGCTGAAGAGTCATTGTTCATGATGCAACCGTAGCCCCAAGATCATTCATCTTGGCGTCACGTTCTAGACGCCAAAGGTTCTCCAAAATCACTCGTTATTCAAATAGCAATCGGTCACGATAATTATGTGAGCACAACCATGACGGTACCCCCTCGACGTATTCGGTTACTGCGCAGAAGAGCGCAACTTCACATTCCGCGCCGGAGCCTCCTTCAATATGCAGATTTTCGACTTGCCGTTATTGGGCAAGTGACGTCACAGGTTGCAGATGCTCTTGGGTCATTGATATTTGCCCAAGTCCTCTTATTCGCTTCAGAGAATGGTCCAACTCCAAGGCTGCTCATTCAGGCAGTAGTTGCGGCAGCGTTGCCACTCGTTCTTGCGGGGCCAATTGCTGGGTACGTGGCAGACAAATATGAACGGCGACAAATATTGGTTACCGGGCAAGGTGTCCGTTCGCTTCTGATGCTTGCCGCAGTCTTTGGTGCGTATATGCAATCGCAGTTCATGCTGTATGTGCTTTTTGGTTTGTCAATGTGTATCACGCGTATTTTGTACACCGCACGAGCAGCATCTGTACGACACCTTGTGCGCCAACATGAACTTGTTGCCGCAGACTCTGTGATGTTGATGGCCAGCATGGTGGCGGGAAGCATTGGTGCGGTGAGTGGAGCATTCCTATATCGCTACATTGGTTTTACTGCGTTTATGGTGAGTGTCTTATTGCATTTTGTTGCGGCGTACGTGTTCGACTCGGTTCGGTCTTGGCTTGGCGGTGGTAACGATTCAGAAACCGTTACTTGGTCTGTAGCTTTTCAACAGCTACGCATGGCGAAGACGCGATTCGCAATTACTTCCACTAGCGCGCATCGTTTTTTACTGGGTGTGAGTTTTGCGGCAATTGCGCTTCTTTTAGATCACCGCGTAGATATCGGAGCATCGGGTTATGCGGTCACTCTGGGTGCTTCAGGGGTTGGTGCATTTGTTGGCACCATGACAGCCGAACGCATCAATGAAAAAATGCCACGCAGAACCGTCACGCTTTTGGCGTTTGCCTTTTCAAGCGTGGCAGCTCTTGCTGCTGTTGCCGTCACTAGCTTGTTGATTTGCTGTGTATCAGTCGTTGTGATGGCATTTAGTTTTCAAAACTTGCGTGTTTGTTCCGATGCGACAATTCAGGCAAATGCAATGAAGGGTTCGTGTGGGCGCATTTTTGCAGCGTATGACATGGCCTACAACTTGAGCTTCCTTGTGGGTCTGGTCTCTGGTTTGGCTGCATCAACCATGGTGAATTCACACACGGTGCTCTCGGTTACTGCATGTACATTTGCTGCGGGTACAACACTCTTTGCGCTGATGCCTCGTTCAGAAAAGAGCGAAGCAGGAAACACAGAAGTAGTTGATGTTGAAGCGGCTCTTACGCCAAGAACACTTGTTTAGGCTTGGTCGTAATACTCGCGGCCGAGATGCGTAATTTGATCTTCGTTCATGATCCAGCGCAAGGTGTTGTGCAACTTCTCAAGTTGTACAAACAAGTCATGCTCTGGGTGTAGACCCGGCGCAGTTTGTGGGCTCTTGTAATAGAACGACAACCACTCTTGAATGCCACCAAGGCCTGCACGTTGTGCAAGGTCGGAGTACAAGATGAGGTCGAGTGCAAGAGGCGCAGCAAGAATAGAGTCGCGGCACAAGAAGTCGACCTTGATTTGCATGGGGTAGCCCATCCAGCCAAAGATGTCGATGTTGTCCCAGCCCTCTTTGTTGTCGCCGCGTGGTGGGTAGTAGTTGATGCTCACCTTGTGGAACACATTGCCGTACAACTCGGGGTTGTTGGCTGGGTCGAGAATGTCTTCAAGTACACCAAGTTTTGATTCTTCTTTTGTCTTGAAGTTTTCAGGAGCATCGAGCACTTCACCATCGCGGTTACCCAAGATGTTGGTGCTGTACCAACCAGCAAGACCCAACTGGCGAGCCTTCAACATTGGTGCAAGCACTGTTTTCATGAGTGTTTGACCAGTCTTGAAGTCTTTACCAGAGATAGGAATGTTCTTGTCGGTTGCGAATTGGCGTAAGCACGGCATGTCGACTGCAAGGTTTGGTGAACCATTGGCAAAAGGAACACCTTCGAGCAATGCTGCGTATGCGTACAGCATGGATGGTGCAATCATTTCGTCATTTGCGTCAATTGCTTTTTCGAAAGATTCGATAGTGGCATGTTGTGGCCCTGGCTCAATATAAATCTCGGTGCTTGCACACCAGATCATGACAACACGATCTACTTTTTTCTCATCGCGGAAACGGTTGATGTCGGCGCGAATGGCGTTGAGCATGCTGCGCTTGTCGATGGTCTCCATGGTGTGTGTGCCATCGAGATTGCGTGCAAAGCGACGCTCAAAGGCAGCTTTCATTGGGCGAATATCGCGCAATGTTTCAGAGATTGATTCAATGTGCTTGCCCTGCTCCAAAACTCCAGCGCGTGATGCAGCAACATATGCGTCGTCGGGGAACACGTCCCAAGCGCCCCACACAATGTCTTCAAGGCGAGCAAGTGGAACGAAATCTTTGACGAGTGGCGTACGACCTTCGGTGCGCTTACCAAGACGAATGGTGCCCATTTGGGTCATTGAGCCAATGGGTGTTCCTTGACCACGCTTGGCGAGTTCAACACCTGCAATGAGGGTGGAGGCAACGGCGCCGAGGCCAACGGTGAGCACACCGAGTTTGCCTTCGGCGGGTGCAACGCTGGTGGGGGAAGGGGTGGGGCTAGACATGAATGGGTACTCCTTGGGCTCATAGGCATGACGAGAGCCGCGACTGATAAGGCTAGAGCCTCCGAGGGTCGCCTACCATCTTCGTATGACAACAGTTCCTGGCACCTCCCACCAGCCGGAAGGCCAAAAACCACTCATCATGGATGGAAACGCCCTGCGTGACCTCATTGTGGGGCAAATCGGGGCCCGTGTGGCTGCCGCTGGGAGCCCGCACATCTGCCTGGCCACCGTCCTTATTGGTGAAGACGGCCCAAGCCAGACCTATGTTCGCAACAAGCACAAGTTTGCCGCCAAAGCAGGCTTAGTGAGCCGTAACGAAACCTTGCCCGCCAACTGCACCCAAGCCGAGGCTGAAGCACTGGTGGCATCTCTCGCGGCCGACCCAACGGTGCACGGCATCTTGGTGCAACAACCCTTGCCGAGCCACCTCAATAACGATGCCGTGTTGGCACTCTTGCCGGCGGATAAAGATGTTGATGGCCTGACAGCAGAATCACTCGGGCGTTTGGTGCGTGGCGAGCCAGGTCTGGTGCCGTGTACTCCTCTCGGTGTGCTGCGTTTGCTCGAGCACTATGGCATTGCCACTGCCGGCAAACATGCGGTCATTGTGGGTCGCAGCACATTAGTGGGAACACCATTAGCAATTTTGTTGTCACGTAAAGGTGTCGACGCCACGGCAACTATTGCGCATAGCCGTACCAATAACTTGGCAGAACTGTGTCGCTCGGCCGACATTGTGATTGGCGCAAGTGGACAAGCAGGGATGATTGGCAAAGACCACTGCAAGCCTGGCGCAACTCTCATCGACGTGGGTATTTCACGAACCGAAAAAGGAATTGTGGGCGATATCGATTTCGAAGCTGTGCAAAATATTGCAGGGGCTATTACGCCAATGCCGGGTGGAACAGGCCCCATGACCATTGCGTGCTTGTTAGAAAATACTTTGACAGCAGCTGCACTGCAAGGTGTCAAAATTTCGTAGTTAAGAATTTGCTAACTGGGTCATTGCTAAATTGTGCAAGTGACCACGTGTGGCTGCGCGCGATAAACCATGTTGGCTTGTGAATTGATTCCACGTTTCAAAGGAAAGACACACTTCAAGTTGCAACAGCATTTGTTCGTTGCCATTGAGTTCTGGTGCAAAGCTCTGCAGAATTTGCTCACGTTGAGCGCGGTGTAAATAAGTCAATGCGCGACGAATGGTATGTGAAGTTTTGACGCCACGGTATGTGCCCATGCTGCGCCGCAACGGTGCTGCAATAGCAAACATGGAGTCACGACTTTCAATTAATTTTTCGATGCGCTCATTCAGTGGAATTTCCGTGTTGATGGGCTCAAGAAACGGTGAAATACGCTCGTGCTGGCGGGTGATGAGTTCACTATAAACCGCTTCAATATCGTCAAAATGTTGAAATACTGAGCGTAGAGACACATTTGCCCGCTCAGCAATGTCGCGTCCGCTGGGGTTCTCTGCGCCGTCGGCTAATAGTTCGTATAGAGCATCGGCGATAGAGGAACGCGTACGCTCACCGCGCGCAATGCGGCCGTCGCTTGAAGAAACATTATTTTCTGAAGTAGACATCACTACCTGGGGTTAGATGCAATAAACATGTTGACAATTGCGGCAAGTTCTTCACCTTTGTCTTCTTGAATGAAATGTCCGCCGCCGGTAATGATGGTGTGGGCTTGACCTTCGCAACCAGGAATCAGTTTTTTGAAATGCTTTTCTGAACCACCGGTAATGGCATCGCTATCGCCAAATGCGGTGAGGAATGGTTTTGTGTAAGTACTGAGTACTTCCCATGCAGCACGGTTGGCAGGAGCCGATGGGTCATTGGGGTCACTAGGTACAAGCGTGGGGAAGATGCGTGCTCCGGCTTTGTATGAGTCGTCGGGGAACGGAGCATCGTATGCGGCAACATTTTCTTCACCGATGGGGCGTTGTGCGCAACCGCCTTGCACAATGTTGCCCACATTGAAGTCGGGCGTTGTTTGGCTGTATGTGCGCCATGCGCGAAAAGCTTCGCCAGGGTCACGGTCGCCTGTAGGGAGAAAAGTATTGGCGGTGACGACGCGTGCAAAGCGTTCGGGGAATTGTGCAACGAGTCGTAGTCCAATGAGCCCGCCCCAGTCTTGGCACACCAAGGTGAGATTGTTGAGATCATTCGATGTGAGCCACTGCGCCATCCAGTCGACATGACGTTGGTAGGTGTAGTCGGTCATTGCGGTGGGTTTGTCGCTACGACCAAAGCCCACGAGGTCGGGGGCAACAACGCGGTGTCCGGCTGCGGTAAAGACAGGAATCATTTTGCGGTAGAGGTAACTCCAGGTGGGTTCGCCGTGCATGCACAAGATGGTTTCGGCAGCGGGGTCAGAAGCGCTCGCTCCTTCATCAATGTGATGAACGCGCAGAGTTCCCGAGCCATCACCACGGGCAACGTCGGTATAGCGCGGGGTATATGGCCATGCGGTTAAACCTGAAAAGCGGTCGTCGGGTGTGCGGATAATGTCCATGGTTCCCTCTATTTTCAACAGTGAATGTTTTTGCACCCTAAGTGCAAATACCCGCCCCGTCAAGATCTTGAAGCGGGGGTTGTCAAGGCGACTTTGGCGTGGCAGACTTCCCCCGTGCGTATTTCGTCAACTTCCGTTCTTGTGGTGGTCGTCGTCGTGTAGGCACGCGTCACATATCACGCGTGCCGCCAAGCCTCCCAGATGGGGGGCTTTTTTGTTGCTCAAAACGCAACGTGCATGCCTGAATGGGGCGAAAGAAGTGGTCTGAATTTTCCCGAAGTGAATACGAAAAAGAACGAGTGATACAGGAGAGTCAAATGAAAATCACAGGAGCTGAAGCGCTCATCAAAGCGCTCGAGATGGAAAGTGTCGACGTCATGTTCGGCTATCCGGGCGGCTGTATTTTGCCGGCCTACGACCCTCTCTTGAAGTCATCTATTCGCCACATTTTGGTGCGCCATGAACAAGGTGCTGGGCACATGGCCGAAGGCTATGCCCACGTCACTGGTCGCCCCGGCGTTGCCATGGTCACCAGTGGTCCTGCTGCTACCAACTTGGTCACGCCTCTGTGCGATGCGTATATGGACTCCATTCCTATGGTTGCGATTACTGGACAAGTTTCAACAACTGCAATTGGTACCGATGCTTTTCAAGAATGCGACACCGTTGGTATTACGCGCAGTATTACAAAGCACAACGAATTGGTGATGAGTGCGGAAGATCTTCCCCTTGCCATTCGTCAAGCATTTCATATTGCAACAACAGGCCGACCCGGCCCTGTACTCATCGATGTTCCTAAAGATGTTTTGCAAAACTCCATGACATGGCATTGGCCAACTGATGAAGAAGTGCAAGCAAGTCTTCCTGGATATCACCCCACCACAAAAGGTCATCCGCGAATGATCAAAGAAGCAGCGAAGTTGATGCTCACCGCAGAACGACCTGTCTTGTATTTAGGTGGCGGTGTTTTGAAATCGCGCGCGGCTGAAGTTGTTCGCGAAATTGCCGAGTTGTTGAACATTCCTGTTGTTACAACACTCATGGCTCGCGGCGCATTCCCCGATAGTCACCCGTTGTGCTTGGGTATGCCAGGCATGCACGGAACAGCTGCTGCTGTTACCGCAATGCAGAAAAGTGATTTGCTCATTGCGTTAGGTGCACGTTTCGACGACCGTGTAACGGGCAAAGTTTCCGCATTTGCACAAGAAGCAAAAATCATTCATGTCGATATTGACCCGGCAGAACAAGGCAAAGTACGCCGCCCCGACGTTCCTATTGTTGGCGATTGCAAGCTTGTCAGCATTGAAATTTTGAAGGCACTACGTGAACTTCTTGATGGTGGCGAAGTACAGGCCGACATCGCTCCATGGCGTAGCCGTTGCAGCGGATGGCAAGAGCAGTTCCCCTTGTCGTACGAGCCAAGCGCACCTGGTGCAGCATTGAAGCCACAGTTTTGCTTAGAGCAAATTCGCGACCATGCACCAGAAGGAACCATCTTGGTTTCCGGTGTTGGGCAGCACCAGATGTGGTCGAGCCAGTACTGGCATTTCGATGAACCATATACATGGGTCAACTCAGGTGGGCTCGGAACGATGGGCTTCTCGGTACCAGCTGCAATTGGCGCAAAAGTTGGGCGCCCCGACAAAACCGTTTGGGCAATTGACGGCGATGGTTGTTTCCAAATGACCGCGCAAGAACTCATCACGGCTTCCATCAGTAAAATTCCTATCAAGGTTGGAATTTTGAACAACTCATATTTAGGCATGGTGCGCCAGTGGCAAGAGATGTTCTACGGCGAGCGTTACAGCGAAGTTGATTTGGGTGGTGGCGTTCCCGACTTTGTGAAGTGGGCAGAAGCCATGGGTTGTGTTGGTATTCGTGTTGACTCACCTGAAGAAGTTGCGCCAGCAATTGAGCGAGCCAACAGCATTAACGACCGACCCGTTGTTGTTGATTTCCGTGTTGAAGAATTTGAAAAAGTGTTTCCAATGGTTGCTGCGGGTGCAAGCAATGACGACATCATCTTGCAGCCTTCACAAAACGAGCGTCGGGAGTATCTACGATGAGCACATATCCCTCTCCTCAGCGTCACCACATCTTGTCGGTGTTGGTGCAAAACAAGGCTGGTGTGCTGGCTCGGGTGGCGAGCTTGTTCGCCCGGCGCGGCTACAACATCTTCTCGCTGGCGGTCGCCCCCACGGAAGACTCCCAGTTCAGCCGCATCACCATCGTGGTCGATGTAGAGGGCACCACCCTGGAGCAGATCGTCAAGCAGCTGTTCAAACTCATTGAAGTAGTGAGAATCTCTGAACTTGACCCCCAAAAATCGGTTGAAAGGGAGCTTTTCATGGCTACCGTCCGCACTGATGGGGAAAATCGGGGGCAAATCGTGGAATTAGCCAATATCTTCGAGGCGAAGGTTTTGGCAGTGGGGGTCGACGCCCTTACCCTTTCTTTGGAAGGTTCACCCGAAAAACTCGATGACTTTGAAGAATTACTACGTGGATACGGCATTGTGGAATTACAGCGCACAGGTCGTATTGCGTTACCAAAACTCGATCGCGAAGCGCATTCCCGCGCTGTGAAAGGAAAGGCAAGCTGATGGCAGCAAAATTGTATTACGAGGCAGATACTGACCCGTCAATCATTAAGGGTCGCAAAGTGGCCATTATTGGTTATGGCTCACAGGGTCATGCCCATGCATTGAACTTGAAAGAAAGTGGCGTGCAGGTTGTTGTTGGTTTGCGCGAAGGCTCAAAGTCGGCTGCCAAAGCAGCAGCCGCTGGCCTCACCGTGAAGAGCATTGCCGATGCATGTAAATGGGCAGATCTCATCATGCTCACCATGCCAGACACTGAGCAAAAGGCAACCTACAACGATCACATCAAGCGTTACATGAAGCCAGGCAAGGCACTCGCATTTGCTCACGGTTTCAACATTCGCTTCAAGCGCATTCGTCCGCCAAAGGGTGTTGACGTCATCATGATTGCACCAAAGGGCCCTGGTCACTTAGTGCGTCGTACTTATACCGAAGGCGGCGGCGTGCCTTGCCTGATTGCTGTAGAGCAAGATGCAACAGGTAATGCAAAAGCAGTTGCTTTGTCATATGCGCAAGCAATTGGTGGAGCTCGTGCAGGAATTATCGAAACCACATTCACCGAAGAAACGGAAACCGACTTGTTCGGCGAGCAAGTGGTGTTGTGTGGTGGAGTTACTTCGCTAGTGCAAGCCGGATTCGAAACTCTCGTTGAAGCTGGCTACCAGCCAGAGATGGCGTACTTCGAGTGCTTGCATGAAGTAAAGCTCATCGTTGACCTCATGTACGAAGAAGGCATCGCAGGTATGCGTTACAGCATCAGCGACACTGCCGAATACGGCGACGTCACACGCGGACCACGCATCGTTACACCAAACACCAAAAAGCAAATGCAAAAAATTCTGAAGGAAATTCAAAGCGGCAAGTTCGCTAAGGAATGGATTGCTGAAAGCGAAGGCGGCCGCGTGAAGTTCAACGAACTGCGTAAAGCCGGAGCCGATCACCAGATCGAAGAAGTGGGCAAGCGCTTGCGCTCGATGATGCCATGGATCTCGGCTGGTAAGCAGAAGGTGTCCGACGCCTCCGGCGGCTGAGTGTTCTCGGCGCCGTATGTGTCGTTTTTTGCAACGCTACGCGCCGAAAAAAGAAGGAAAGTGAAAAGGCGCCACCTTGCGGTGGCGCCTTTTCGTTTCCCGCCTTTAGGGGTGGCGGGATGAAGATTTCAGATATGAGGAAACCTTCCCCATATAGATGTTTGGCACCCTCAAAAGTGGACACTTTTTTGACGAAATTTCAAAAATATTTTTGGTGATCCAATTCCCGACTTGTCAGGTCGGGAATTGGTCGGTAGGGTCATCCCCATGACAAATGCATCTTGGGGTTTCGATACCCGCCAAATCCACGCCGGCCAAACTCCCGACCCAACAACGGGTTCGCGCGCAGTTCCTATTTACCAAACCACGTCGTATCAATTCCGCAACTCGGAACATGCTCAGAACCTTTTCGCTCTTGCGGAAATTGGCAACATCTACACCCGCATTATGAACCCCACCCAAGGTGTGCTTGAAGCACGCGTTGCCGACCTTGAAGGCGCAACTACCACTGCTGTTGGTTTGCCTGGTGCATTAGTAGTGAGCTCAGGCCAAGCAGCAGAAGCCTTGGCAATTCTCACCCTCGCTGAAGCAGGAAGCCACATTGTCGCTTCACCTTCGCTCTACGGCGGAACATACAACTTGTTGCACTACACACTTCCCAAGATGGGCATTGAAGTGACGTTCGTGAACGACCCTGACAATTTGGAAGAGTGGAAGAGCGCAGTACGCCCCAACACGAAAGCGTTCTACGGTGAAGTTCTTGCTAACCCGAAGAACGATGTGTTTGATATTGAAGGCGTATCAAAAGTTGCGCACGATGTAGGCGTTCCGCTCATTGTCGACAACACCGTTCCTTCGCCATACGGCATTCGTCCGTTGCAGTGGGGTGCCGACATCGTTGTGCACTCACTCACAAAGTTCATGGGTGGACACGGCAACAGCATCGCTGGTGCAATTGTTGACGGCGGCAAGTTCGACTTCTCGGCAAGTGGCCGCTTCCCGAACTTCACCGAGCCAGATCCTTCGTACCACGGCCTTGCCTATTGGCCAGCGCTTGGTGCAGGTAGCTACATCATTAAAGCTCGCGTACAAATGTTGCGCGACCTTGGGTCTGCAGTGAGCCCGTTCAACGCATGGTCAATTTTGCAAGGTGTGGAAACACTCTCGTTGCGCATGGATCGTCACTGGGAGAACGCTGCAAAGGTGGCCGATTACCTCGGCAAGCAAGCAGGCGTGGAAAGTATTTCATGGGCTGGCTTGCCATCAAGTCCTTGGCACGCACGTGCGAAGAAATACTTCGAAGGCCGCGGCTTTGGCTCCATCATTGCGTTCAACGTGAAAGGTGGCCGTGAGGCTGGTCAGAAGTTTGTTGAAGCACTGCAGTTGCACAGCCATGTTGCCAACATTGGCGACGTACGCAGCTTGGTCATTCATCCTGCGTCTACAACACACAGCCAGCTCACCGAAACAGAGCAACTCTCGAGCGGCGTGCATCCTGGTCTCGTGCGTTTGTCGGTGGGTCTTGAATCCATCGCCGACATCTTGGCCGACCTCGACCTTGGGTTCGCAGCTATCAAATAACCGTCCTATGAGTTTTCTCGGCGCGTAGCGTCACGAAATGCGTGACATACCGCGCCGAGAACCCTTGGGTTTGGCAGGATGGTGGTGTGAGCGACCAAATTGACACCAGAACAGGTTGGGTATCGCCCGACGTCTTAAACGACATCCGCGATCGCGTGCCCTTGGTGTACGTCGATGCAGTGCCAGTACGTGTCGACGAAGAAGGTCGCGTAACGCACGTGGGCATGTTGCTTCGGCAAGCAGCCGACGGAAGCATTAGTCGCATGGTGGTGTCGGGGCGAGTCTTGCTCAATGAACGTATTCGTGAAGCACTGCTGCGTCATCTTGAAAAAGATCTTGGGCCGTTGGCGTTCCCACGCATTCCACCTGAGCCATCACCATTCACTGTGGTGGAGTATTTCCAAGATCCAAACATCAGTGGGTTCCATGACCCACGGCATCATGCGGTGAGCTTGGCATTCGTTGTTCCGGTTACCGGCGAATGCAACCCAACTCAACAAGCCCTCGACTTGGCATGGTTCACCCCGGAACAAGCGGTGAGCCAAGAAGTGCGCCGTGAAATGACGCTCGGGCACGACCGGCTCATTCGTTTGGCTTTGGCTTCCGTGGGGCAGCTCCCCTAAGGATTCAACCCCGCCGGCGTTTGCGCACAATACGTTGTGCGCCGGGGCGCTTGTGGGGTGCGGGTGAAACAACCGACGTATGTTCGTCGATATCGATGGTGATGCCAAGGGAATCGATGTCGCCTGGTTCGCCAGCAACTTCTTGTACCGCTGCTGGCTGTTCTTTTGGTTTTCGCCCGAGTACTTGGTCGAGGGCAAACATGCCGCCGGCGAGTATGGCCCCGGCCATGCCGTGTTGACGACGGACGCGCTGAAGGTCTGACGGCAAGACTTCGATAGGGGCGATGTCGTCGCTATCGCCTGGCTCGTTGCTCTCGCTCATTGTTGAAGCGTACTGCGAATGGTGAATAGGGGACTGTGTCACCGTCTATTGTTCAGTTATGCCAGATAAAAACGCCGTGCATCGTGCTGCAGCGGCGTTGCGTACTGCGCTGGTAGGAAAGCAACTTGTTGGCTTTGAAGCAGAAAAATTAAGTGGGCCAACACCGCGTCTTGGCAGAACTGTTGAAGATGTGGTGTCGCACGGGCGACAACTAGAAATTTGTTGGGACGACGACATCGTATTGAATACCAACCTTGGCTTGCGTGGAAGTTGGGAGCTCTATCGTCGTGGCGAAACCTGGCGTAAGCCACAACGCATGGCGCGAGTTGTTGTGGAAACAATCGACTGGGTTGCCGTGTGTTTCAACGCGCGAGATGTGGAAACGTATCGCCCCGATAGTTTTGAGCGCCACCCGAACTTTGGGCGCCTTGGACCCGACCTACACAATGCCAATGCAGACATCAATGAATGTGTGCGACGCTTAATGACATACGGTGACCCCACTGTTTCTATTGCCGATGTGTTGCTCGATCAACACGTTGCAACGGGAATTGGCAATGTGTATCGCTGTGAAGTTTTGTGGTCGAGCGAAGTGCATCCACTTGCACCGGTTGGTTTGTTGCCGCAATCCACGTGTGTAGAAATTGTGCGCACTGCCTCTGCGATGTTGCAAAAACAAAATACAGAATTAGCAACAGACCTATTGGCCTATGGCCGCAATGGGCAACCATGCAAGCGCTGTGGGGGAGTCATAGCAGTGCAATATCATGGTGCACCTGAACGACTCTTGTATTGGTGCCCAAGTTGTCAACTCGGTTGTGCACCAGCTCCAGAACCCGACCATTCCGACCCCATTGCACGGCTCACCGACTCCCACCCAGCGGGTTCTCTGTACATCTCGGAAATGGTGCAAAATAAGGGTTTATTCAGTGAAAACGGCAACCAAGCGGCTAGTTAAAAACCTAGGCGCGACCCAGTATTTTGTCGACCGTAATGATGATGGCCACACGGTCGACACGCTCTTTTGGCGGCTGGTAACGAGTTGAGTATCCGGAAACTGCGCGAGCAACTTCTGTGGTATCTGAAGTCGCGCGCACAGTTCCTTCAAGCGAGAGCCATCGACCCTTGTCGACTTGAGAAACGACAGCCCTGCCACCAAGTTCAGCATTTTTCACTTTTTGTGAGCCAGCAAAAGTAATGATGCGCACTTCATTGGAAGATGTATCAAAACTAAAACCCACAGGGACTACATGGGGTGACCCGTCTTTGCGCAGTGTGGTGAGCGAAGCCAAATGGCGTTCACGCAGAAATTCAATCATTTCTGGAGTGATATTTTCTGGTGACATTAGATTGCCGAAATCGCTTCAAGAACATCGAGTTTTGCTGCGCGACGTGCCGGCCCGATTGCGGCAATGATGCCAACGACAATGGATGCAAGAAGTACAAAGACGATGGTGGTGATGGGAATTTGAATGCCGTTCACAAATGACTTCGGAAGTGCAATAGAAACAGCAACGCCCAATGGAACACCTACCGTGACGCCAAGTGTTGCTCCAAAGACGGAAACAATAATGGCTTCCCAACGCACCGACCGCTTGAGGTGACGCTTGCTCATTCCCACTGCACGCAGTAGGCCGAACTCGCGTGTGCGTTCATAAACAGAAAGTGCCATAGTGTTTGCGATGCCTAAAACGGCAATACCAATAGCGAAAACGAGCAGGCAATAGACGATGATGAGCAACTGATTGAGCTGATCTTCCCTGCTCTTTTGGAATTCTGCTTGGTCTTGAACTTGGGCGCTTGGGAACTCTTCTGCAACTTTGTCGACCGCTGCTCGAGCAACGTCAATGTTTATGCCCGGAGCAATTTTGGCGCCAATGAAAAAATCAACTGGGGGAGCAGTAGATGCCTGAGCCAAAACATTGAGGCTGACAAGCCAATTACCAGCGATAGATGAATCGCTATAAATACCCCCAACGATGAGTTTGCTAGTGGTGCCGTTTTGCCATGTGATGGTAACGGAACTTCCCACTGTGAGTGAAAGATCGCGAGCGGGGTCACGGTGAACAAGGATTTGACCCTTCGCTAGTGATGCGAAACTCCCTGAAGTGAGTTTGACGTTCACTATGTCGCCCATATCGACATTGACGGCACCAATTTGTTTTGATTCACCATTAATTTGCGCAGTTGAAGCGCGGAAGGGCGATACTTTTCCGAGTTCGGGAAGGGCAGCAAGTTTCTCAGCAAATGCAGGTGGAAGACCCTGGAACCCATCACTCGTGACGTAATAATCGGCTGTTACAGAGCCCTGCAGGCGGTCTTTGAACGATTTCTGTACTGAGGCGGCAATAACCGCAACAGTGCTGACGAGTGCAAGACCAATCATGAGTGCTGACGCAGTAGTTGCCGTTCGACGCGGAGTGCGTTGAGCGTTGCGACTTGCCAGCCTGCCGGCAACGGATCGAGTCATTGGCCAAATGGGGAACGGCAAAATGCGACTAATGACAGCACTGACAGGAGCGGCAAATGAGGTGGACAAACTCGCCACGCCAAGGAACAACAAGATGGCTCCCAGCCCGCTTGCGCCAAGAATGCCAATGGCGCCTCCGGGTTGCACAAAGAGGCCAATACATAACAATGCAATACCCGCCAGCAAAGTTGCAGCACCAGCAACAAGGCGCTTGCCACGTTGCATGGCAGTGAACCCCATCTCGGGGCGCATGGCAGCTACGGGAGGAATGTTGCTTGTGCGTAAGGCCGGAACCATGGCCGCTGTAACTGTGACGCCAATACCCACTAAGAGTGAAGCGATGATGGTGCGCGTGGAAATGGTAATTGTTGCCGATGGGAAAGCAGCGCCTGTTGCATTGAAGAGTGCGGTAATTCCTTTTGAAACGCCAACACCACCCAAAATGCCAAAACCCGTCGCAACAATGCCGATGATGAGCGCCTCACCCAAAATCATGAGCCTGATTTGTAATGAACTTGCACCAATTGCGCGCAACAACGCGAGTTCGCGTAGCCGCTGACTGATGATGATGGCAAATGTATTGAAAATGAGAAACGCACTGACGAAGAGCGAAATCGCAGCAAAGCCTAAAAGCAGTTTCCCGAAAATATCGATGATGTCGTTAATGGCACCGGCGGTTTCTTTCGCTGACTGCTCACCTGGAATCACTTCATATTTACTCGTGAGAACCTTTGCAATATCTTTTTGAACAGTAGAGCGTGACGCACCCTTTTCAAGACCGATGTAGATGGAGTCTGCTAATCCTTTTGCACCCAGAAATGAATCGGCTGTAACCGGGTCAAATGCGCACACACTTGCACCACCACCACCTGAAGTTTTACCCGTACCAGTGAGGCCAACCAACTTGAATTCGCCTTTTCCGGTCGGGCCAACAACGGTAACGGTGTCGCCCATTACGTAACCCGCACGCTTGGCGGAAGCTTTGTCGATGGCAACTTCATTGGGGCCACGTGCTTCGCGCCCAGCGAGAATGGTGCGACCATCTAAACCGTTTTGGCCGACCCATGAAATTCCAAATGCGGGGCCAGATGTTTTCAACGGTTTTCCGTCGGGCTTCACAATGGTTGACTCGCGCGTGATGTTTAATTCAACGGAACTCACGCCGGCTACTGCTTTAATTCCAGATGCCAAAGCATCGGGAACGGGGTCGCGTTTTGCCCTTGCTTCATCGCCAAAAGCAATAGGTGTGCGCACTTCAAGAGCAATGTCACCACGCAACTCTTGGAACAAACTATTAATTGCAGTCTTCACGCTGTCGGTGAGCATGAATGCACCAGACACAAAGGCAACACCACTCACGATGGCAAACACCGTGAGAAGAATGCGGAACTTACGGGCTAGTACGCCGCGCAAGGTGAGGCGTATAACGGGAGAGGTCACAGTTACGACCCGAGTTTCTTCATGCGGTCAAGCACTTGCTCGCTTGTTGGAGAAGTAATTTCGTCAACTACTTTTCCGTCGGCAAGAAAAACAACGCGGTCGGCGTACGCCGCAGCAACTGGGTCGTGAGTAACCATCACAATGGTTTGCCCGAGGTCGCTCACTGCATGACGCATGAACGAGAGTATTTCTGCACCTGAGCGGCTATCGAGGTTTCCTGTTGGTTCGTCAGCAAAAATAATTTTGGGGCGACTAGCAAGTGCTCGCGCAACAGCTACACGCTGTTGCTGTCCGCCAGAAAGTTCACTCGGGCGGTGTGTAAGACGTGATTCGAGTTTGACGGCGCTCACCACTTCATTGAGCCATGTCTGGTCTACTTCAACACCACCGAGGTCGAGCGGCAAGGTGATGTTTTCTAATGCAGTGAGCGTGGGGATGAGGTTGTATGCCTGGAAGATGAAGCCCACTTGCTCACGGCGTAAAACGGTGAGTTCACGGTCGTTGAGCCCCGACAGATCGGTGCCATCGACGAATACTTTGCCAGAGCTCAGGGTGTCGAGGCCGGCAAGGCAATGCATGAGTGTGCTCTTGCCCGATCCGCTGGGGCCCATGATGGCGGTGAACTGGCCTTCTGTAAAGTCGACTGTGACATCGTCAAGGGCGCGTACCTCGCTGTCGTCTTTTCCGTATATTTTTGAGGCATTGAGCGCAGCAGCTGCTGCAACGAGAGTGGGGGTGGTGGAAGTCATCTAGGCTTGTCTAGTGGCAAATAGTGAAGGTCGCAACTCATGGGTCAATGGTTCATGGAATGCATCCGATATTGCCAATGCCCAAACCCATCTGGCCCCCTTCATCGATGAATTGCGCGGCCAAGCAATTAGCACTACGCCGGGTCGCACGGCCAGCCTCATTGAACTACAAGTTGCTCAAATACTTGGTTTAGAGCGCGAAGAGACCGAATTGAGCGAGTTCATTCGGACTTGGTACTCCTCAGCGGAATTCACTGACGGTGAAAAAGCCATTATGGAAATCACTGAGCAGTTCGTTCTCGACGTTCATAGCGTTACCGACGAACAATTCGACAAGTTGAGAAAGTATTTTTCTACTCCCGAAATTTTGGCAATGTTGTTTCATATTGCGCTGTGTGATGGCTTCGGCAAATTGGAAATGGTGGCCTGATGTCAAGCACGCCACGCCTCGACCCAGTTGACCCAACAGCACGTTCGGTATTTGGCTCTATTCTCGGGCACCAACCGCAACTCGCAACAGCATTCTCAACGTTGTATGCCGAATTTTGGCAACGTGGTGAACTCGACCACATCACCAAAGAAACTACGCGCTTACGTAATGCTCGCATTACCGATTGCGGCTATTGACGCAATGTTCGCTTCACGGTCGTGAAGCAAGAAAACATGGTGGAAGGTGACGTTGAGAAAGTCGGTGACGACTACAACGACACCGACTTGCCGCAACGCTCAAAACTTGCCTTAGCTTTCGCCGACGCATTTCTCGGTGCGCAAGGGCCTCCAAGTGAAGATGTACAAGATGAGATGAAAAAAGAGTTCACCACTGCTCAAATTGCTGAAATGGGCATAGGACTGGCACTCTTTCACGGCTTTAGCAAGTTGCTCATTGTGACGGGCTGCGAGCCAGAAGAAATGGAACGCACGGTACTCAGCGCGCCGGGTTCGTAAAGAACTACCAGCCGTTGTAGTGCACAACCTCAGAAACGTCTTTACGCGACACCGGACCTTCAGGGCCATCGGGGTAGCCGAGGGGGATGGTGGTGCCAATGTACATTTCGTCGGGAATATTCAAGATGGTGCGAATTTGTGCTTCCACCATTCCATGCAATGTGGTGAACGCTGCACCTAAGCCAAGTGCACGGGCGGCGACAATGAGGTTTTGGCTCGCTGCGTACACCGCTGAATACATGAACGGCTCACGTGGATTGTCGGCAGGGTAAATATTGCGGCCGCAAACAAAAATAATGCACGGGAAATTCCCCATGTTGGCGCCAAGGTTCTGCGCGCCTTTCAAGGTGCGGCGGTCGGTGTCGTTGCCGGGGTCGGGAAACTTAGAAACGCGCTCGGCGAAAGGTAAAAAGAGCGCACCGAGTTGCTTGCGAACGTCGGCATCGGTGACCACAATGAAATCCCAACCCTGAGTGTTATTTGGGCTGCTGGCACGGGTGGCGGCCCACAGAACTTTTTCGATGAGTTCGCTCGGCACTGGGTCTGGTTTGAAAAATCGCATTGCACGAGCGGTGTTCATTGCATCAAAGACGTCCATGTGCTCTATCGTTTCAAGTGGAGCACACCTATGACGTATCGGACCGACCAACCACGGCAACATTTCCCAACAGGGCTCATTGTGGGTCGTTTCCACCCCCCACATTTGGGGCATTCATGGTTCATTAATGCTGCTGCAGAGCAATGCGATGCGCTGGTGGTTTACGTGAATACTCGTGCTGGTGAACTCGTGCCGGGCTCGTTGCGTGCAGGCTGGCTCGCTGAGCTTCACACCAACGTCACGGTGGTGGAAGTTGCCCATGAGCTCGACACCAACTGGAACGACGATGAACTGTGGACAAAATGGATTGCGTTATTCAGAAGTAAGTGGCCTCACAGCACCGGCCCACACGCAGTGTTTTCATCTGACTCTTATGTTGCAGAGCTCGCTCGCCGACTAGATGCACAAGCAGTGGTGGTCGATGAAGAACGCATCAATGTTCCTATTAGTGCGACCCAAATACGTGAAACACCCCAGCAGTATCTCCACTTCCTTGCGCCACAAGTGCGCAATTGGGTAGAGACAAACCTGCTGGGGTGAGTCGTTAGTACCTGCGACAAAGTCGCTGAAAATTATTTCTTAGGTTGTGGTAACACGCGCAAGTATGGCTTGACGGTTGTCCAACCCTGTGGGAAAAGTGTCTTTGCTTCATCGTCAGACACAGCTGCACCGATGATGACATCGCCACCGTCTTTCCAGTTCGCAGGAGTGGCTACCTTGAATTGTGAAGTTAATTGCAGCGAATCAATTACGCGCAAAACTTCATCAAAGTTACGGCCAGTTGAAGCTGGGTAAGTAATGGTGAGCTTCACCTTTTTGTCGGGTCCAATAACGAATACTGAACGCACGGTCATGGTGTCGCTTGCATTGGGGTGAATCATGTCGTAAAGATCGCTGACCTTACGGTCCGGGTCGCCGATCATGGGGAAGTTCACTGGTGTTCCTTGTGTTTCGCCAATATCGCCTTCCCACTTCAAGTGAGACTCAACATTGTCGACCGACAAACCAATGACTTTGACGTTGCGCTTGTCGAACTCTGGTTTGATTTTTGCGACGTAGCCAAGTTCGGTAGTGCACACTGGAGTGAAGTCTTTGGGGTGACTAAAAAGTACGCCCCACGAAGTGCCAAGCCATTCATGAAAGTTGATGGTGCCTTGTGTGGTTTCTGCGGTGAAGTCGGGGGCGGTATCGCCGAGTCGAAGTGCCATGGTGTTCTCCTTTGAAGGTGACTGTTACTTCCTCCACGATAACGCCGGATTCCATAATCCCGACCAGAAGAGTCGGGATTAGGCATAAATGAGCGAACCCCTCACAATCAGGCTGAAACTGCTTATTCCTGTGCCCTATTGGGGCAAAGTCGTGGTGGTTGTGGTTGTTGTGACCACTACCGGGGCGGGGTCAAGATAGTCGCGCAGTGACGCAGGACGTAACCCGAGTTTTTTGATTTCAGCGAGAACTAGCTTCAGGCTCGATTCCAAACTATGGAGATAGTGCAGCAGAATGATGTCGCCACGTTGAATTGGACTCCCACCGGCTCTGACGATTTTCCCTTGATCGGCTTCAACGTTCCACATCACAATTTTCTTGATGCCACAGGCCTTTGATGCAATCTCGGTATTGCTGTTGTGTGAGCCACCAGGTGGTCTGAAGAAAACGGGAAGTTTTTTGTACATCCCTCGAGCGTGGTTGCTTGCCCTACAAATTTCTTTCGTTTGTGCAGCAAGTGAAAGATTACCCATGAGCGGATGTGTTTCAGAATGATTTTCAAAAGTTGTACCAGGGCGACGAATGAGGTGAAACGCTTTCCAGTGTGTTTTCAGTGGCTCTGATAAAACAAAATTCGTGACAGGAATATTCTTCTTGAGCAACAGGTGCACAAGTCCATCGGTTACTACCGACCCGTCGTCGATGGTGATGAAAACTACGGGGTCTTTTGTTTGCACGTGGTAAATAACAAAATCACTATTTGAAGATTTAGCCTCAACCACCGAAATATTGACGAGCGTAGAGAGAGTGATAAGGCTGGCGCTTAGGGCAAGAAATGCTGAGAATCGACGGCGAGCCACTTCGGAAATATACAGCCGATGGTGGGCAAAGCCCTATGAAATAGGCAAAGCGGAGGTTCTCTTCACAAATATGAAATATCGGAGTACTTTCCTAGGAAATTCCAGTGCCATGGGGGTGTGCATATGGAGCTTCGTGAACTACAAATGGTCAACCCGGGTTGCCGTCGAGCAGTGATCGTTGCTGCATTACAACAACACAGCGCGCTCGGCCTGCACATGTTGTACGTCGAATACGCGAATGATGTGAGAAAAGTGGTGGTACGCCGACTGGGGGTGCAGGCAGCAAACGATGACATTGTGCATGAGACCCTCCTGCAGGTAAGCGAACGCGTTGAGCAACTTCGTGATTTCCAAAAGTTTGAATCATGGATTTATACCATTGCAAAAAATAAGTCATACAAGTACTTGAGGCAGTATCAGCGGGTGTCTACAGGTATCCCTGATCTTGATGTGGCAGATTTAGAAATTTTGGGTCCTACTGGGGAGCAGTACGTCATCGTCAAACGTGCGAGTAGAGGTCTTAGTGTTCGCGACCAACGTTTCCTGGAAATGCTTGTTAGCGAAGAATTGGGTTGGCATGAAATTGCAGACCAACTCAATATGTCGCTGGGCAACGTGTACAAGCTTCACCGTCGTGTTGAAGAGCGTTTGGCACAGTCGTATGCCGCGCTGAAACTGTCGACATCACATCGGTTCCAGTGCGAAGTGCTCTGTGAATTACTCAGAACATGGACCGGAGAGTATTCACCGCTGTGGCGCAAACGTATTGTGCATCATGCGCAACAGTGCACTACTTGTGGTGGGGCAATAAAAAAGACCCCAGCCTCTCGACTGGGGTCTTTTTAAAGTATTTCTAGTGAGCTTCGCCACCGAGGTAGCTGGCTTCGAGCAACGACTGGTTGTCGCGGAGCTGCTGAGCAGAACCTTCCATGGTGAGTTCACCATGAGCAAGTACGTAGCCACGGTCGGCTACCGACAATGCCAAGCCAACGTGCTGTTCCACCATGAGAACACCTGCACCTGTGTCGTCGGCAATGCGACGAACGATGGGCAACATGCGCTCTACGATGATGGGGGCAAGACCAAGGCTCATTTCGTCAACCAAAAGCATCTTTGGTTCTGAAGCAAGACCACGGGCCATTGCCAACATTTGCTGCTCGCCACCCGACAACAACCCAGCGCGACGGCTGAGGAGTGGTCGAAGAGCGGGGAACATGTCGAGTGCGTTCTCTTGGGCCTTGCCACGGGTTTCACGATTTCCTGTGAGACCAAGACGCAAGTTCTCTTGCACGGTGAGGTCGAAGAACAGTGAACGGTCTTCAGCCACGTGTGCAAGCCCACGACGGGCGATTTTCTCGGGGCGCTCACCAATGGTGGTGCTGCCGAGAAGTTGAATATCGCCTGCGATGGGTCGCAAGATGCCTGAGATGGTGAGCAGTGTGGTGGTTTTACCTGCGCCGTTTGGCCCAAGTAGTGCTACCACTTCACCCGGGTTCACGTGAATGCTGAGACTACGTACAACGGGAATACCGCCGTAGCCAGCATTCAAGTTCACGATGTTGAGTAATGATTCGCTCATGTTGTTCACCCTTCTCCACTGAGTGTGCGTGCTGCTGCAGCGCCACCTTCTGCTTGCATTTCACCAGCGGTCTCACCAAGGTAAGCACGCTTTACTTCTGGGTTGTTGCGTACTTCTTCGGGCGTTCCTTCGGCAATGATTTTGCCAAAGTCGAGCACGTAGATGTAGTCGCACACGCTGAGTACCAAACCCATGTCGTGGTCAATGAGGAAGATACTGATGTCTTGCTTGAGAATTTCACGCAAGTGTTTACCCAACTGCTGACTTTCCACTGTGTCAAGTCCAGCTGCTGGCTCATCGAGCAACAACATGCTGGGCTTGGCGGCAAGTGCGCGAGCAACGCTCACCAACTTGCGTTGACCATGTGACAAGTCGAGCGTGAGCTTGTCGCGGTGTTCGCCAAGGCTCAACAAGTTGAGTGCCCATTCGGCTTGTTCTTCAATACCCAGTGTGCGGTGCGGTTTCACAATGTCAGCAAGAAAAGACCACCACTTGGTCTCTTCCGCCATCACAATGAGGTTGTCCCACACCGTGAGGTCTTCGAACAACTCAAGTGACTGGAAGGTACGCACTAGACCAGCTTTTGCTCGCTCGTCGGGTGCAACACCAGCGAGGTCGTTGCCGTTGAACTCGGCCCGGCCCGACGACACGTTCGTGAAGCCAGTGATGGCGTCAATGAAGGTGGTCTTGCCGGCGCCGTTCGGGCCAATGAGCCCAGTGAGCTTGCCCTTTTCAGCTTTGATGTTGACATTGGAGTTTGCATGTAACCCGCCGTAGGAAACGGTGAGTTCATTTGTTTCGAGTAGTGCACTCATGCTGTCACCTCCTGGAGACTGCTGTTATCGGGTAGTGCTGCGGCAGCTTTAGCTGCCTTGACTTGGGTAACGATGTTGCGCACGAAGAGCACAATAAGCATGCCAAGGACGATCATCCAGCCGCGGTTCCAGCTATCGGTACGCCATGGGTTGATACCGATAGCTCCCCAAATGCCGCCACCAAGGAGGAATGGCCAGAGCCGTTTGAATACGGCGCCCCATTCTTTGCCGCGGGCGGTGAGCAGCCATGAACCGAAGTAGCGCATGAGTGGCTGGAAAATTGAGGCTTGACCTGCTGGGTGAATAATTGCGGTCAGGATCATACCGATACCACCCAATATTGCGGTGTAGGCGTATACCCCAGGTGAGTGATAACTGCCAAAGGTAGATACCACTCCACCGCCAGCAATCATTCCACCAAGAATGGCACCGTTAATTGATGTGATGCCACCGAGGTAACAAAAAGCTAAAGCGGAAAGCCCTATGCCGTAGTCCCACATCGGTGCTGCAGTTTGGTTAGTTTGGAAGGCCATCATTGAACCTGCAACACCAGCAAATGCTGCAGCAAGTCCGAATGCGAGGAACTTTGTCTTTGCAACGTTGATACCTGCAGAAGCTGCGGCGCGTTCATTGGCTCGTACTGCCAAGAATCGACGACCTGAACTACCGCGGCGCAAGTTGGCCAAAGTGACACACAATCCGGCTAGTACCAGTAGGCAAAAGAGGGTGAAGCGTGGGTTGTCGGTAAGACCGCTTGAACTGGTGACACCAAACTTTTTACCAAAGGCAGTAGGAGGTTGAATGGAATATGCCGAGCCGCCTTGCAACGCAGTGAGCTTTGGGTTGTCGAAGTACAGCGAGTACAACGAAATGGAAGCCGCAATGGTGACCACGGTGAGTTGTACACCACGAATACGCAATGCCGGTACCGCCAGTAGTAAACCAACGAGAACCGCCACAATTACTCCGGAGGCCATGGCAAGTGGCCAAGCCCAGTGCGGGCCACCAACGGCGAAAGGAGTGCTTTCAGTAGGGCCGTAATGCGACATGAGTCGAGCCATCACGAAGGCTGAAATACCTGCCAGTGAAATTTGTACTAGCGATATTTGCCCTACGTAGCCGGCTAACAGTACGAAACTCAGGCCAAACATTCCTGCAATTAAACTGGTGGTGAAAGAGAAACCCCAAGAACCGGTGAGTCCTGAGTAGAGGAAATCTCCTGGCATACCAGCAGCAATGATGAAACCAAGTGGTACGAAAATCGCAACATAGCGACCCACGCGCTTGGGGTAGGGAGCAAGTGGCAATCGCTTCTCTTCAATATTGCCACGCACGGGAAGTGACTTTCCTTTGAGGAAGAGCACACCAACGATGATGATCAGTGGAATTGCATCGCGAGCGCCGGAGTACAACCATGCTGGGAACCAAGATCTTCCAGATACATACGTACCAACGAATGTTTGCAACATACCAATAACAAGGCCGCCCAAAACAGCAAACGGGATTGATGACATACTGCCAATGAGCGCAGCACCGAGTGCAGGAACAATGAGGCCGGTGAATTTTCCAACACTGATTGCACCAGTCACTGTTCCGGTCATAATGCCAACGACTCCAGCAAGAAGTGCTGCGAGGATCCAGTTAAAGAGTGCGAGCCGATCGGGCGAGTAGCCCAAGAGCACGGCGCCTTTTTCGTTACCAGAAGCTGCGCGAGTAGCTAAGCCAATGCGTGAGTACTTATATACAAACCAAATGACCGCACCGATAATAATTGAAACACCTGCCAATGCCAGTGCTTCAGCGGTTACCGGAAGGCCGAGGCCAAGAAAGTTTGTCAAAATTTTGTTGGGGAATAAGACTCCTTCTGGCTGCGGCTGATTAGAGCCGAACTGGATAGAGGCAAGTCCGAGGAAATAAGTCATGACGCCAATTGCACCAATTACTTTTCCGAGTGGTGCTGCATTACGCAGTGGCTTAAATACGAAGTAATGCATAATTGCACCAATACCAACTGCAGTGAGCAATGAAAGTATTGCGGCTAACCAAAAGTTGATGGGCATTCCGTTATGCAACGACAACTTCACTGGCAAGTTCAGCCAACTGGTAGGAAGTGGATCAAACCATGGAAAATGGAACGTTCCTTCGCTCCGTAAATACGAAAATTGAAATGCGACGTACATAGCAACTGCTCCATGAGCAAAGTTGATCACGCCAGAACCTTTGTATGCCACCACAATTCCCATAGCCATGAGAGCAAAAAAACCCCCACTGCCTAGGCCCATGATGGAATAAGCAATTGCCTCTTTCATTGTCCCCCTGTTGTTCGTCACACCATGATGCGACATTCGATGTGTTCATTTTAGGTATTAAAAAGGGGGGTGATCCGAGGATCACCCCCCTTTTTTTAATGCGTTATTCCTTCAGCATTGAAGAATGATTACTTCAATTCTGATGTACGTAGTGCGTCACCCTTACCTACAAGTGCAAGACCAGAGAAGTTCTGTGCTGTCTTGACAGCCTTCAAGGCGGTGCCATCCCACTGGCTAGCACTGACCTGAGTTGCACAAACGGCAATGTAAGGAGCAATTGCTTGCTTGCAGAAGAGGCCGGTTGAACCGAATGCACGGTGACCATTAGTTGCCTTCAAAGTAGCAACCATTGATGCGCCAGTTACCTTGCCAGCTTTTACTGACTCAGAAGCAATCTGCCAAAGCACCATCATTGCGGAGAAGCCCTGAGTTGCAAAACCTGTACCAGAGAGCTTGCGGTCGCTGGAGTAGGTGTACATCTTGGTTCCGTAGGTGAGAGCGTCAGACTTTGCTGCACCGGTAAGTGCGTCTGGGTCGAGGATGCTCATACCACCAATGGTGTAGAGACCATTGATCTTGCTACCCAATTTGGTCATGGTTGCAGTATCGATGCAAGAACCCGAGAACACGATTGGGAAGCTAGAAGTTGTCCAGCCGTTTGCAATCAATTTGTCCATGAGGTCCCAGCACAGGTTGCCCTGGTTCGAGTAAACCAAAACGTTTGGCTTGAATGCCATGATTTGAGCTGCATAAGCAGCAACGTCTGGGTTTGCCGTTGGAACTGAAATCGGCAAGTAGGTGAGGCCCTTCATAGTGCCGAGCAACTTGCTTGATGTGGTAATCGCTGCGCCTGAACGGCTCTGACCAGCAAGGATGTCCAGTGGCTTTGCTTCAAGGTCGTTGTAGCAGAAGATTCCTGGTGCCGATGCTGCCCATGGAAGAGCAACCTTGTTCAACTTCAATGTTTGTGTTGCGAAGTAGATGAGTCCAAGGTGAACACCCAAGCAACCGCCACCGCCGCCGATGGCGTAAACGCCAGCTGAGGTGAAGTCTGCTGGGAAGATCGGAGTACCCACGATGACTGGTGTCTTCGTATCTTGGAAGATCTTGATGTGAGCATCACCAAATGCCAACGATGCAAAAACAACGGCAGGCTTTGCAGCTGCCAAAGTGTTTGCACAGTTACCAAGTTCAGCAGCTGCAAGTGCGTTGTACTTGCAAATAACCAACTTGATGGGCACACCAGGTGTACCTGTTGCTGGGTCTGCACCAATACCACCAAGTTCGGTGTTGATGTACTTCACTGCAGCTTCAGCTGAAATGCGGTACTCAGGGAAGTTGATAACTGCGCCTTCTGGGTTCAAAAACCCAATTTTTACAGCTCCACCTTTTGCCTTCATTGGGTTAGTACGTGAGCAGGCAATTGCGCGAGCAAGCCAACCAGCACCAGCACCATCTTTTTTGTCAAGAGCTGTGTTCAGTGTGGTTGCACACTTAGCAGCAGACTTGACTGCACCGCTTCCAGCTTTCGCTGAAGCAGCTGTTGCCCCGAATGCAAGTGCTGCTGAAACAGCAAGTGCAATGGGAACCAACATTTTCCTCTTTTGGTTCTTCAATATTCCCCCTATAGGTTGAGCCGATTGGCCCGATTGATGTGACAACCGGCATGCCGGTGAAACAACTATAACCATTGTCACAGGGAAAAGGAAACGCAGAACGTCAAGTGATGACATCGATATGAAATGTCAGAGCACCGGGTTGTGAAGCGCAAAAACTACCCATCGGTAGACGGGCCTTTTCAACACAAAAGCCCCCCCAAAGGCGTACTTTTGAGGGGCTTTTGCTTGCGGACTACAAGTAGCTGTGAGTAAACAAAATTTAAGCTGCTGAACCCACCATTGCGGTGCCTGTGACCATGAGTTCATCGCCACGCTTCAACCACACGTTGCATGTGCTCACGCCATCTGTGGTGCTCAAAACTTCGCCACCGGCAACCAGCACATCGTCGTCGAAAACCGGACGATGGAATGTAACGGTGAGGCGTCGAACTGAGCCGGGGCCAGCAAATGAATGAATGGAGTTCACGATGTAGCTCAAGTTGAGTGGGCCTTGGTTGATGACGCGACCTTTCAAGCCCATCTCGGTTGTTGCTTCGCGATCCCAGTGCACGCGATACGGGTCGCGCAAAATTGCTGCCATTGTTTTCATACGCTGTGCACTCACGCCATCAACATGGAATTCGGGGAAAGTTGCCAGTGGTTTTGCAGTTGCATCATCGGCAGTTTTCGCAACTAGGGCTTGCTTATAACCACCACGGCGGAAGCGCCACGAGTTGGTAATGCGAGCAGCAAGAGTGTTGCCATCGCGCAGTTCAATTTGAAATTTCATTGCGTCGTAGCCAACACCGTTTTCATCAACATGATTTTCCCAATGAATAATTGAGCCCTGCACGTCGTACTCAATATCGATACGTAAGTTACTGAAGTACTCCCAGTCGTAACCGTCGAGGCCTACTGAGCCCGGGCCTTCTGCGCCACATACTTCAAAAAGTTTTGCGATGTTGACACCAGAGCCGAGGATGGGTACATGGAAGAGTGCAACTGGGTGCACGAGTTTGTCGGGAAGCTGCGCTGAAGTGGTGCAGTCGGTGAGCAGGAAGTTTTCCCAATGGGCAATGGTGTATTTACCGCCAGGGAACTTGTAGCCCTTGGGGTTAGCGAGTGCTCCTGATGGGGCAGCTGAGTCGTTCAATTCTTTTCCTCCTCTAGTGATGTGTCAAAGTTTGCCATGTCTCAAAACCTTTCCCGTACTCAGACCCCACTCGACCCAGCAGACGCCAATGTGATGGATCTCTTCCGTCTTGACGGCACCGTTGCTGTAGTAACCGGAGCCGGCCGTGGAATTGGCCGTGGAATTGCGCTCGGCCTTGCCGATGCTGGTGCAGATGTTGTTATTACTGCACGCCGTGAAAACGAACTCGATGAAGTTGCTGCACAAATTGCTAAGCGTGGACGCAAGGCCATCAAGGTGGTTGCCGACATCACCGCAGCCGAAACCATTCCTACTCTTGTCGATACTGCAATGAGCACCTTTGGTCGCATCGACACTTGGGTCAGCAATGCTGGAACATCAGATCACCCAGGCAACTTCTCGTTCGATGAATTTCCAGAATGGCACTGGGACAATCAGCACGCATTGAACTTGCGCCCACACTTTGTTGCTTCACGTGCGTGCTCGGCAATTATGAAGCCAGGCTCATGCCTTATTGGTATTTCTTCCATCGCTGCTTTGAAAGCTGCCGTGAACTTCAGCGCTTACGGTTCAGCAAAAGCTGGCATGAATGCGCTTTCAGTGACCATGGCAACTGAGCTTGGTCCGAAGGGAATTCGTTCCAACATCGTGTCACCCGGCAACGTGCCAACTGAGTCGACATTCAAAATCGGTGGTATCACCGAAGAAATGTTGCCTGCCATTGCGGCACGCGTTCCCATTGGCCGCTTAGGGACACCAACCGACTGTGCTGCTGCGGTGGTATGGCTTGCTTCACCTGCAGGTTCGTGGGTAACGGGTCAGAACATCGTGGTATCGGGCGGGCAATAAAGCCCGTCTATCGCGACTTTTTTGAGTCGCGCGTATTCAGCAGTAATAGCTGCAATTTCTGACTTCTTTGCGCCGGGCACAACACGAATAAATATGTTCATGCCTGTAGCAGAGGCCTCCCACCAGAGGTGGGGCTGACTAGCAGTTGTTTTATTTTGCAGAGAAGGTCACTGGCAAATGCCAGCAGGTATGAAGTTCGCCGTAACCGCGTGACTTCAATGTTGGATGTGCATCTTTTGCAAGTTGCAAATTGTTTGTTGCATCGAGAAGCGCGTGCGATGCAATGGTTGCTACATCGCGCGTGATGGCATAAAGCGATCGTGGCCTGCCCACGGGAAGCGCGGGGAATTTCGATGGCGTGCCAAGTGCTGGCGTAATACCTGCGGGCAAACCATCGGCGCGGTATTGGCCGCGTGGTTCACGTTGCACAAGGTCTTTACGACCAACAATGAATTGGTCGGCATCGGCAAAAATTGTTTCGTCGTGGTTAGCGCCGGCAGCGGAGCAAATAACCAATGCGCCTTCGGGAATAAGCAAACCAAAACGTTCTACTTCGCGTTTAGCAAAGCGTTCACCGCTCAACACTGGAGTGGAATGACGAAGCGTTTCTAAGTATGCGTATTTCACCAAACGCCTGGTGTTATTCACCATGTCGAGTTGTTCAGGATGCGTGAGCAACAAAAACCACATGTTGGCAAGAGCGCCGTGCAATGTTTCGTGATCACCCTCGAGCAGTGTCGCCACTACGTCGTGGGCGTCAATTGCGGGTCCGTCTATTTCTAATGTGGCAAGGGCCGACAACACATCGTCTTGTGGGTCTGCGCGACGTGCGGCAAGCAGTGGCGTGAAGTAGCTAACGAGTTGCAGCATCGCTTGTTTGCCGGCTTCTTGGTTTGCTGTGTTCCATCTGAAACCACGTTGCATGCGTAGGTAACGTTCGGCGAATACAGGAAGATCTGCATCGGGGATACCCCATGTGCGACCAAGTAACTGCAGCGGAAATACGGCAGCAAATTCGGTGGCAAGGTCTGCTGTTCCGCGCTTTGCGAACGCTTCAACTATTTCGCGCGCAACAACAGGTGCATGCTTGTCGATACCGGCAGCTTGCGCGGTAAGGAAGGGAACGTTGTTGCGTAGGTCGCGTCCAAAAGTAGCAAGACCATAAAACCAACGCTTTGAACGAGTTGCAAAGTTTGCGCTGTCTACAAGTACAGAAGTGACGTCGTTGTAGTGCGTAATCCAAAATGCATTGCCCTGCCAGTCGCGAAATGATGGGCCATAGTGGCGCAGGTTCGCAAGAAGCGTGTAGGGGTCGTCAAGATAATCTTGCGTGCGTAATTGCCCAGGTTTGACTGGCGGCGGTGAACCAACACGTTCACGTTGGTAGACCTCGTAACTGCGGTAACCAGCTTCATCGTCACCGGCTGTGGCTTCGTGCTCAACGGTGGGTGAGCCATAGTCGGCCGACATTTACATCGCCTCAAATTCAAGCCAGAGTTCATTGATGGCACCCAAACCGATGGGAGCAAGTGAGACCCCATCAATGTCTTTGGCCATGCGCTCGGTGGCAATACGCACGTTTTTAATCCGCTTCGACATGATGCTTGAACCGATACTGCCTTCTTGATGCGAGATCCATGCTCCTGGGCACAGGTGTGGCCCCACGCCAAATGCCATGTGGTTGGTGCGTCCATCTTTTTTGTAACCAGAGCGAAGAATCTTTTCGCTGTAGAGGTCGTTGCGCAAAATGTCGAACTTCTCTGGGTCGGTAAAGATGCGCTCGTCGTGGTTGGCAGAAAAGTCGACCATATGCATGAGCGAACCAGCAGGAACCTTGACGCCTTGAAGTTCAACATCAAATGTGTTCTGACGTGGTTGGCCACCAATAGACGACGAGTGGCGCAGTGTTTCGTGGAATGCTGCGTCCCACAACGGGTCGTTGTTGAGAACGGCTTCCATTTGGTCGGGGTGCTGTAACAACAGATACCACATATTCAAAATGGCACCGCGCGTGGTTTCGCCGCCGCCACCAACAATGAGTGCAATGTTTGAAGTGATTTCTTCAGTGGAAAGCACGTCACCATCGACAATTGTTTTGCACAGTTCAGAAATGATGTCGGGTGCAACCTCGTTACCTTCGTCGTCGAGCAAAAAGTTGGGCTTTAAACGGCGCTCTTCAACGATGCTCTCGACAAAATCTTCAAGATCTTGTCGAGCCATGAGGCCTTTTTGCTCATAGTCGCGGCCACCAATGCCGCCCATCATGTACTTGTACCAGTAGTAAAACTTGTCGCGAGCTTCGTCGGGAAAGCCAAGCACCTGACACACCACGCGAATGGGGAACTCATTGGCAAATGCTTTGCCGAGTTCCATGGTGTACTTGCCAGTTGCTGGGTCGTACTCGGTCATGCCCGATTCGGGGTTAAACCACTCATCGATCATTTCGTTGGCAAGTTTGCAAATGGCACCAATGCGCTTCGTGAGTGCAGCGCCCACGAGGTGGCGACCGTAAAGGTTGCGACGTCGGCTGTGTTCAATGCCGCTGAGTTCTAGTTGCGTGTTTCCCAGTACGTGGTTCGAGCTGCCTTTAGGAATGGTGTTGTAACCAAGGCCGTCGAAATAGCACTCGGCGATGTCGTTATAGCGCGTGACGAAATAGCAGTTGTGTAATTTGTCGTGGTACACGGGGTAGTGGTCGCGCAAGATGCGGTAGTACGGATAAGGGTTGCGTTGGAATTCGCGTGAGTCGAAAATACGTGGGTCGAAGAGGGGAACGCCATTTGCATCGCGACCCATGTCGTAGGCAGTACCCAACGGCATGAGTGGAAAGTCAAACGTTTGGGTTGATGCGGTATCGGCATCTACCTCATATGCGGCGGCAACTGTTTTGCGGAGATCTTCAGCAAGTGACATCGGTAGTCCTTTGTGAGAAAGGTTGGTATGCCAAACCTCTTGACATAGTGCAACTATACGTCGGCTGAACAATGCTTCTTCTAGGCGGACTATGGTCGGGATTATGAACGCATCATTAAAAGGACGCCGGGCACTCGTGACCGGGGCAGCAGATGGACTCGGAAAAGCATTCGCACTGGCATTGGCCCACGCCGGGGCCGACGTTGCAGTGTGCGATATCAACAGTTCAATCAGTGTTATTGCCGATGAACTGAAAGCAATTGGTGTCAAGTCGTATAGCGCAGTTGCCGACGTTGCCAATGAGAAGCAGATTAAAAAGTTTGTAGACGATGCAGCAACAGCGTTGGGTGGCCTCGACTTGGTCATCAGCAATGCGGGTGTTGTGCGCATAACAGCACCAACAAAAGATTCATGGGAAAAAACAGTTGACGACTTCGATGCGGTCATTGGTGTGAACTATCGCGGCGTATACCTCACTGGCCGTGCGGCAATTCCACATCTCATCAAACAAGGTGGTGACCTCATCAACATCACCACCGATCACATTCATAACTGCGGATATCCAGTCATCACCCACGACCACACCGACGATTGCAAATGGAAAGACATGCAGCGTTCGCCAGTTGGTGGCAACGGGTTCGATGTTTACGACTCGTCGAAGTGGGCAATTAAAGGTCTCACCAATACATGGGCACGCGGTCTTGCCGAGCACGGCGTACGCGTGAACTCATTTGGCATGGGTGCTACTGCAACTCCGATGTATTTAGGTTTTGTTGGCGACAAGCCAACTCCTGCCGGAACAATGATGCCTGGCGATGTCGCTTCCGTAGTTGTGGATCTCATCAATGAAGGTCCGCAAGGGCGAACGGGAGACTGCATCCAAGTGTGGGCTGGTCACCCTACCTTTTTGCACCCAGTTGGTCTTGAAGGGCTCCTCACTGCACGTGACCTCGGCAGGTAGTGGTGTCGCAGAAAACATATCCACACGAAAACCTTGAGATCATTAAAAGTACGGCAACGAAGTTAAGCCCGTGGGCGCATCTGGCAACAGTAGGTAAAGACAACAAACCCGATGTAGTGCCTGTTCATCCATGCTGGGAAGGCGACGTTCTGTGGGTGCTCGTGGGCAATTCTTCAGTGAAGTCAAAAAACATTGCCCATAACAATCAGGTCGCACTGCATTGGCAGGTAACCGAGAGCGGTGATGGGGTGGAAGTGTGGGGTACGGCCACTTTGCATTCCGATACAGCAACTAAAAAGCGTTTGTGGCAAGGGGTTTTTGATTATGACCTCAATGCGTTTGCTCCAGGTGGGCCAGAGAATTCGCCCGACACGGGGTTGATGCGCATTGAGCCATACCGCGCCATTTACTTGCCGCAATATGGGATGGGTGGACGCACCGAATGGCGCACAGCATGAACCAACGACTTTCGCAACTCAATAGGTCTGTTGCGGGTAAAGCGGTCATTATTACGGGTGCTGCAAGCGGCATGGGTCGCGCCACTGCGCATCTTTTTGCCGATGAAGGTGCGCGAGTAGTGGTTGCCGACTTGGGCGAAGAGCGTGTAGCAAAAGTAGTTGCAGAAATTACTGCAGTTCATGGTGACAAAAATGTTGTAGGGGTAGTTGCCGATGTGACGTCTGATGCTGATCGACGCAGAGTTGTTGACACCTGCTTGTCTCAATTTGGTGTTATTGATGTTCTCGTAAACAACGCTGGTATTAGCGTGAGTTCTTCAGTCTTTGCCGACGACGATGAGTTTTTAACAGCGTGGGATAACACGCTTGCGGTGAATGTAAGCGCACAAGCACATTTCATTCGACTCGTCGTTCCGCATATGCGCAGCGCAAATACTGCAGGACGCATCATCAACATCGCTTCTACTGAGGCAATAGTGGCAACGCCAGGCTTAGCCGCATATACGGCAGCAAAACATGGTGTGGTGGGTCTGACGAAGAGCATGGCAACACAGTTAGGGCGTTACGGAATTACAGTGAACGCAGTTTGCCCTGGCCCCATTAACACCAACATGACGGCAGACATACCGAGTGACGCGAAAGAAAAATACGCGCATCGCAAGGTGCCCTTGAAGCGCTACGGAGAACCAGAAGAAGTGGCACACATGACTTTAAATTTGGCGATGCCAGCCTCGTCTTTTGTAAATGGAGCCGTTGTGGTTGTTGACGGCGGCATGACCATTCAGCATTAGCTATAAAAGGAAATCATATGAATCAATCAGATAAAGAAAATCAAAAATCAAATATCAGTTTGCAGCAAGTGGGTTGGGGTCTTGTAGCAGTTGTTGCTGTGCTCTTTGTTGTGTTGAATAGCGACAAGTCTGAAATGAATCTCATCTTTGCCAAGCCAAAGTTGCCACTCTTTGTGCTTGTACTGACGTCGATGCTCATTGGCTTCTTGCTGGCAAAGCTCACAGGCCACCGCAAGAAAGACGACTAAAGGTTTAGTGCCCGTGACCGCGTGATCGACTTGCGCCGGCGAGCAGGCTTGAACCCAAAATGCCGAGTGGCAAAGTGCCCCAATACGAGACATGGGTGCCGATATTGCCGAGGAAGAGCATGAGGAGCCACGTTGCGGGAAAAGTGGCAACGAGAAACACAATGGTGAGTGCAAGAAATTTCTTGATCATTTTGGTACTTTAGCCAAGGTTTCTGCGCCTCTCGGGCAACTTGACGAATGGGTTACCCTGTCTACATGGAGCAATCACTGCCAGATCCCAATGTTGCCTTCGGCGATCATCGTTGCCCGGGCCCCAGCTACCGAGACCTCGTTTTGCGCGACGAAACAGGTGTGCCAGAGCAGATGCTCGAGAGCGAATACCGCTACCGCGGAAGTGAACCCATTGGTTACCACCGTTACACCTCGAAAGAATTTGCTGAATTGGAGTTTGAGAAAGTCTTCATGCGGGCATGGCAATGGGCCTGCCGTGAAGAACATATTCCGAACGAAGGCGACTACCACGTATACGACGTTGGCCAGCGCTCCATCATTCTCGTGCGCGATCCTCAAGGAAAAATTCGCGCATTTAATAACTTTTGCTTGCACCGCGGAACGCAACTGAAGCCGTCGGGCGATCAGGGCAATGCAAACAGGTTCACTTGTCCGTATCACGGTTGGGCGTGGTCAACTACCGGCAAAATTGCATCGTTGCCTTGTCGGTGGGACTTCCCACACTTATCTGATGATGATCTTGAGATGCCAGAAATTCAGGTTGACACTTGGGGCGGATTTGTATTCGTGAACTTCGACCCTACGGCCGGCCCGTTGCGCGACTATCTCGGTGTTTTGCCAGAACATTTCCAAGGTGCATGGGATCTCTCAAAGCGCTACGTGGAACTGCATATTAAAAAGCGCTTGCCATGTAACTGGAAAGCAGGCATGGCGGCCTTCCTTGAGGCGTATCACGTATACAAAACTCACCCACAGGGTTTGCGTGCAACGGGTGATGCCAATGCACAGTACGACGTGTTCGGTGAACATATTTCGCGCTTCATGCACACGTCCGGAACACAAAGCCCACATATTGCTAACCAGCAAACAGAGCAAGAAATTTTAGATTTCTTGTTGGGTCGCAAATTCAGCCCAGGCACGGAAACGCCAAAAATTCCTGAAGGCAAAACCGCACGCGACGTATACGCACAACTCTCCAAGGTGCAGCTAGGCGAGAAATACGGAGCTGATTATTCCGACTTCAAGGTCGCCGATACGGTCGACTCCATCGAATACTTTGTCTTTCCTAACGGATTCTTTTTCCCAGGCGCACGTATTCCTCTCACGTATCGCTTCTTACCGAACCCTGATAATCCAGACGAGTGCACATTCGATTTGTTGTTCTTGCGACCTCATCCTGTCGATGGCAACATTCCTGCACCTGCAAAAGTGTGTCATCTCGACTTTAAAGACAGCTATGCAAGTGCACCGGGTATGGATCCTGGCCTTGGCGGAGTATTTGACCAAGACACCGACAACCTCGCTGCTCAAACACGTGGGTTCAAGGGGAGCATGCGTACAGCAGAAACACTTGGGAACTACCAAGAAATTCGTACGCGGCATTTGCATCAAACCATCGACAAGTACATGGCGCGGCCTTAGTTGAAATGACCGTGTTTCCACGTTGGACACACGTTGCCCTTCCGGTGCAAGATCTTGAGCGTTCACTAGCCTGGTATGAGCGTTATACGCCGTTGCGTGTATTAGACGAGCGCCACGAAGCAGGTGCCGACGTCGCATGGCTTTCTCACCCGGAAGCGGCTGAATACCCATTTGTATTGGTGTTGGCGAGTTTGCCTGAACACCACGGTGGACCGCAGCCCCAACTTCGGCCATTTGGCCACTTGGGAATTCAATTGTCAACGCGAGAAGAGGTTGACCTCATCGCGAGACGAGCGCGCCTCGAGGGCTGCTTGGCTTGGGAAGTTGAAGAAAACCCTGCGCCGGTGGGGTATCTCTGTGCGGTGAGTGACCCGGATGGCAACGTGATTGAGTTCAGTTTTGGGCAAGTGGTGTTTGAGGTAGCCCACGCCAAATGGGGAAGCGGCAAAGTTTCATAGAGCGTTGCTCATAATTTGCATTGATCCTTTACTCTTTTCTTACCTACTTGCGACATTATGGCGCCGGTACAAAGTAAAGGCCTCCACATATGACCCTCACACCCCCGAACCCCCAAGACTCTGCTGGTGAAGAGCAACGCTCGCGGACCTGGCGCGATATTCCCCCCACGCCACCTTTGGGGAGCCTGTTGCCTCCGCCAACTCACATGGGTGGCGCAGGAGCGTACGAACCCGAAGCGCCACAAAGGTCGCGTAAAAAGTTGGTCAGCATTGTCACTGGGGCAGTGCTCCTCATTGCTGGGGTGGCTGTTATTGCTTCGCGAGGTGGTAGCAACACAACGACCACGGAAACAATCACGTCAACTACCAGCGAAGGAAGTAAGAGTTCTTCAACTGCGCCGAATACAACTGTTACTCCGGGAAACGCGTCGCCTTCTGTTGGCGCAGCAGGTTCACCACAAGCAATTGCGAAAGCTGTCGGCCCTGCGGTGGTACAAATTGATGACAACGGCAGTATTGGTAGTGGGGTCATCTACGACAAGAGCGGCCTTATTCTTACCGCCCACCATGTGGTGGCGAATTCCGCAACAGTCACTGTGGTTCTTGCCGATGGCACCAAAGTAGAAGGACGAGTAGTGGGGCGTCAACCCGCACGCGACCTTGCCATCGTTGCGGTGACGCCCGAAAAGGAATTGACCGCAGCGCAATTAGCCGACACATCAAACTTGGCCATTGGCCAACCTGTTGTTGCGCTGGGAAGCCCATTTGGATACCAGGCGTCAGTCACTTCTGGCATCATCAGTGGATTAAATCGGCAACTCAAACTCACGAATCTCACCTTGACTGGCCTCATTCAAACTGATGCAGCCATTAACCCTGGCAACTCAGGTGGACCACTCATTGATGCATCGAACAAGGTCATCGGCATTAACACGGCAATCGCTACTGCATCGGGTGGTAGCAACGGTGTTGGTTTTGCGATTCCAGTTAATGACGCAGAAGAGTTAAAGAAAAAAGTGGAAGCTGCAGGAGGCGCAAAAGCACCCACGATTGAAGCCCCACAGCAAAGCTCGTCTGAGACGCCAGGGTTTGATTTCCAGATGCCTGACTCATTAAATAAATTATTTGGTGACCTTTTCAAACAATTTAATGACCCAGGAACTGATGGCGGTACGGGGAATAATGGCGGAACCACGCAGGAAAACACAGGGTTTTTAGAAGTGAAACCGCTTCCTTCTGGATGGTCGGTTGCGGGAGATTCGTCGTTTTTGAACACCACTCCAAATGGCGACGAGGGTGTGCATAGCATCACCCTTATTGGCCCTAGCGGGCAAGTGAATGTTGCTGGCACGAAAGGTTCGCAAAGTTCGCAAGTTGCCGAGCAATACAAAGGGAAAGGTCTTGTGCGCAAAATTGGCAAAGATATCACCGTTGTTGTTGAAGGCTTTGGGAATGTATCGAGCAAAGATCTCAAAGCAATTGCTGATGCTGTGAAAGAAAAGAAGTAACCAAGTGAGCGAACAACTCAACGTATTAAAAAATGAATTAGCACACTATGTAGTTGGCCAAGAACGCGTCATTGAACGTCTCATAGTGTCGTTGCTTGCTAATGGTCATTGTCTTTTAGAAGGTGTGCCAGGTGTGGGTAAAACCATGATGACTTCCACCTTGGCGCAAATGGTGGGTGGAACCTTTTCGCGCATTCAATTCACACCCGACCTTTTGCCTTCCGACATTGTGGGAACGCGTATTTATCGTGCTTCGAAAGAATCATTCGATATTGAACTTGGGCCGATATTTGCCAACTTTGTTTTGGCCGACGAAATTAACCGCGCTCCTGCAAAAGTGCAGTCGGCCTTGTTGGAGGTAATGGCTGAACGTCAAGTCACTATTGGCGGAGTGAGCACAAAACTTGCCCTGCCATTTATGGTTCTTGCAACGCAAAACCCCATTGAGCAAGAAGGCGTATATTTGCTTCCTGAAGCGCAGCGCGACCGATTCCTCATGCGCGTTCCCGTTGACTATCCGACGCTGGCTGAAGAGCACGAAATTGCGCGGCGAAGCTCAATGCCATCGCGAGCACCACAACAAGTGCTTTCAGTGGATGAATTGGTTTCATTGCAATTACAAGCAAACGCGCTGCCAGTTCCCGATGCGGTGCAAGATTATGCAGTGCGTTTGGTGATGGCCACACGTAATCCTCGTGAGTTTGGTTTCGATTCACTTGATGGTTGGCTGTCGTTCGGCGCAAGCCCTCGCGCAACAATTGGTTTACTTGCTGCCGGCCGCGGGCTCGCACTCATGCGTCAACACAGCGTTGTTCAAGTGCAAGATATTTACGACATTGCTTACGATGTGCTCAATCATCGTCTTGTTCTGTCGTGGGATGCAGTTACTCGCGGTGCCTCGGTTGATGAGTTCATCGTTGCGCTTTTGGAACGAGTACTTGCACCTGTGGGTTGGTGACATGGCGCTCAAGGCCCCACCACGTTTGCCGCCATCGCTTTTGCCCGTCAGCAGGCGCATTTCTGGTCTATTACATGGCGATTATTCAGGTTTACTGCACAGGGCAGGTTCGGAAATTGGCGATACTCGTCGGTATTTGGAAGGCGACGACGTTCGTCGTATTGATTGGCCAGCTACAGCACGTACCAATGAAACTCAAGTGCACGACACCATTGCCGACCACGAACTTGAGGCGTGGTTAGTTGTAGATACCTCAGCAAGTATGCAATTTGGTACGGGCAGTAGTACCAAGGCGCAATTAGCAAGTGATGTTGCTGGGGCATTTGGCTATCTCATCTCACATACCGGAAATCGTTTGGGGTGCATTACTACTGCCCTGAGCGGCGAGGCGATATTGCCGAGAAGTGGCACACATCAACTCGCACAAGTATTGGGAATGTTGACAAATAAAAGAGGCGATGCAACTACGTTGACGCAAGCGCTAGAGAAGTGTCTCTCGGCAAGTACTCGTCGTGGACTCGTTGTGGTGATCTCTGATTTCTTTGATGAATCTCCATGGCAAAATGCCATGTCGCAACTTGCACAAAAACACGATGTCATCGCTGTTGCAGTGTCTGATGCACGTGAACATGAATTTCAAAATGTCGGTGTTGTTGAATTTCAAGATAATGAATCAGGTAAAACGCTCCGCATCGATACCTCGCAAAAAGAGTGGTTGAGTCGTTTTGCTGATTCTGCACAGATGCGTCACCGAAAAATTTCTGACGATATACGCATGGCTCGGGCCGATGGACTCTCTCTTCGTGCCGATCAAGATTGGGTGAGTGAACTTGCTCTCTTTTTACGCACAAGAAAACGACGCTTGGCGATGGGTCACCGCCGATGATTGCCTTGTATTTACTTGAACCATGGCGGCTGCTGCTTCTGCTTGTACCGCTGTCTCTTGGTGCGCTCATATTGGTGTCTCGTCGACAACGAGCAAAAAATGTTGTCTCGTTTAGCTCTTTGGGAATGTTCGAACAGCTCGTAGAGCGCCCGAGCAAGTGGAGAAGCTTGGCTCCAGTCACTCTTGTCTTGTTGTCACTCATGCTGGGAGTGGTTGGTTTTGCTCGTCCGGCAACAAATGGAACCGATGCTGGTAGTAAAGCAATTGTGGTGTTGGTCGTCGACGTTTCCTTATCAATGAGCGCAACCGATGTTCAGCCCTCCCGTATTGAAGTAGCAAAAGATGCTGCCCTGCGGTTCGTAGCAAAGGCTCCAGGCAACACGCTGATTGGGGTAGTGGCATTTGACAGCAGTGCGCGACAAATTATTGCCGCAACAGACAATAAGGCGGCTATTACTCGAGTGATATCGGCTCTTGAGCCCGGAACAGGCACGGCAATTGGTGAGGCTATTTACACAGCACTCGATACCATTTCATCTGCTGTTGACCCCAGTGGGAATACAAAAAATGCTGGCACCATCATTTTGCTCTCAGATGGGACAACCACAACCGGACGGCCCGATGCCGATGCCGCAGCCGAAGCTCAATCGCTAGGAGTCAAAATTAATACCATTGCCTTTGGTACCAAAGATGGAACGGTCACCACTCCCGATGGGCAAGTAGTTCCTGTACCACCCGATGAGCAGGCGCTCAGCAACATTGCCGACACTGCACGCGGAAAGTCATTTACTGCTGCAACAGCGAAAGATCTTCAGGCAATTTATGATTCGCTCAGTAAGGCAGTTGTTCGTAAAACAAATGTGCATGAACACGGTGATTTATTCACACTGCTCAGTATTTTGGCGATATTCGTTGCATCGGCAATGTCGTTGCGGTGGTTCCGTCGCATTATTTGAGCACTAATGTTCAGCAATGGACGTAGCGCAGTATCTCGCAACTGTAGATATTGCGAATTATGAATCGGCGGAACATTTTTGGGCGCAACTTCACGGGCTCTCGAATAAAGATGTTGTTGTTATTGCCAGAAGTATTTTTGAAGAACGTCAGTCGGGTCGGGTAAATACTCAGCACTCAGCGTTCTTTTTTGAGTCAATAGACAACACGCAAATTTTTCATACAGTGGTATCGCCGTATTTGTCGGTGCTATTAGAAAAACTCAACGCTATCCCATTTCCACCTGGAGATATTTTGGAACTTGGATGCGGTGCAGGTGTAGCGGCCTGTTATCTTGCTGCGAAGTTTCCCGAAAAAAAAGTTGTCGGAGTCGACCTGTTCCCCGAAGTGGTAGAGACCGCAGAGAATATTGCCCGCTTACTCAAACTCACCAACGTAGAGTTTCGTCAGGCACAAATTGCCGAACTCGACCTCAACAGAACTTTTGGGTCTGTCCTTTCTGTTGCACTTCGCGAAGAGATGTCGTCTGGCCGGCAAGGGTCGTTTGGGTACTTTTCGGCAATTCAGGAAATGCCAGAGGCGCTCAGGGCTCCGGCCTCGCATCTCTCTCGGGCAGCGGCTCGACACCTGTCGCCGCAGGGTATGTATTTTTCCTTCGAGCGCTGCCACGACATTGCCTCTTTAGCAATGTGGGTAGGTGAATTACATTCCGCAGGCCTTGCGCCACGGTTGGAACTCAGTGAAATGCTCGCTTTTTCGAGTGTTCTTACAGGAGTGGAAAAGATGCCATTCCTCGTTTCGCAACATAGTGAGGAAGTTCTCGATGCTCGTGCATTGCTTGGCTGGCGTAGCGCCGGCTCTGAAGACGCACAGAGCCAAGAGTTGAACATCGAAAAACGCGTTTATGAAAACCATGCTTGGAAAATAGTGAAAGCAACGGAGTTTGGCATTCGCGATGAATTAGGCGACGCTGCGGCACGTGTGTATTTGTTGGAATGTGATCGGGAAGGACTCGTTTATTTCACAACAAACCGAGGAGCGCGAGAGATTATTTTCGAAACATCTTTTGGTGGAGCACAAATATTGCTCAACAAGTTTGAACACTTACTCGGAGAACTGACCTACAACCCGAGCGTTGTAGACGTGCGCGGAATTACTTCGTTGTAACGCGGTTGTCGGGCGGAATAACAACCACAGGAACGGTGGCGTGTCGAGTGACGTAGTCGGCAACAGAACCCAGCAAGATGCCGGCAATGCCGCTGTGGCCACGTGCGCCAATGACCAATAAATCAATATTAGGAATATTCAGCGTGTCACGAGCATCACCTTCGATGAGGTCACGTTTCAGCATGACCTCATGTTCTTTTGCAAGGGGAACAAATCGTACGAATTCTGCCTCAAGAAGTTCATTGGCTGCGGTGTCGTCAATGGTGAACGCTGTAGCGAGTTCCGTGCCGTATACATACGGATGCCACACATGAACCAAAATGACCGTGTCGCCTTGGCGCGCGTGTTGGATTGCCCAATTGACCGCTGCATGTGAGTTAGTGGAGCCGTCGATACCTACTGCAATGCGCTGTGCATGTTTCTTTGCCATGAGGGAAGGGTATGACAACCCAACTCTTAATACGAGAGGAAAAAGTACCTATTTTGATGAGTCGGTATCGGCCAAAATAGGCGTGAGCGTGAGCTCTGGTTCGTCGGCCTCTAGGCGCTGAAGGCGATATTTATTTTCAAAGAGTGCAACAAGCGCGTTGTCGCCGCGCTTCAAAATACGAATACCACCAATGCGTCGCAAACGGTCAACACTCTTTTCATCGGTAATGCGAATGGCTTGGTATACAGCGGGGTTCACTTCTACAGGTGAATTGAATTCGCTGGCAAGACGATAGGCAAAAACTTCAATTTGCAGCGCACCAACGGCAGCCAAGATGGGTTCTGAGTCGGCAAGGTCGGGGTCGCGCAACACTTGTACAACGCCTTCTTCATCGAGCTGTGCAAGACCACGGCGAAATTGCTTTACGCGTCCGCCATCGGTAGGGCGGGCAGTTGCGAAAACTTCTGGTGCGAATCGCGGAACACCAGGGTAGGTCACAGGGCTGCTGGCATAAATGGTGTCACCTATTTGCAAGCCGGCGGCGTTAATGAGGCCAATGATGTCACCTGGGTAAGCAACATCAATGGTTTCCCGATCGGCGCCAAATGCAGTTGTTGCATATTTGGTGCTCACGGGCTTTTCACTACGTGAACAAGTTGCATCCATACCGCGTGTGAATTCGCCGGAGCACACCCGTGCAAAAGCCAAACGGTCGCGGTGATTCGGGTCCATGTTGGCTTGCACCTTGAAAACAAAGGCGGAAAATGGTGTTGCCAAAGCGCGATCGTTACCGTCAACGTCGATGCGTGGCTTTGGCGCGGGTGCAATATCGATTACTGCATCGAGCAACATGCGCACACCGAAGTTGGTGAGTGCCGAACCAACGAACACGGGAGTTGATTCACCGGCAAGAAAAGATTCAACATCAACATCTGCTTCAATGGCATCGAGCAGTGAGCAACTTTCTAGCGCAGTGGTCCATGCGGCGCCTTCTTCTTCCGCGGCACGTTCAATAGGAATAATTTCCTCAGGAGCCAATGAAGAGCCACGTGCGGTACGCGTAAAGCGAATGTACTCACCAGTGCGGCGGTCGATGACACCGCGAAAGTCACCAGGAATACCTACTGGCCATGTTGCTGGTGTGGGGCGCAGCCCAATTTGCTTTTCGACTTCATCAAGTAGTTCAAATGGGTCACGACCTGGGCGGTCGAACTTGTTGAAAAAAGTAATAACGGGCAAGTTGCGCGAACGACAGACCTGGAAAAGCTTCAGGGTCTGTGGCTCAATACCTTTAGCTGTGTCGAGCACCATGATGACGGCATCAACAGCAGCAAGAACGCGGTAAGTGTCTTCCGAGAAGTCTTTGTGGCCTGGGGTGTCGAGCAAGTTGAACACATGATCGCGATAAGGGAATTGCAATACGGCCGATGAAATGGAAATGCCACGTTGGCGCTCAATATCCATCCAGTCAGAAGTAGATGCCTTGCGGTCGCCGCGGTTATGAACAGCACCAGCTTCTTGCACGGCACCGGCATAGAGGAGGAACTTCTCGGTGAGGGTTGTTTTACCGGCGTCGGGATGGCTGATGATGGCAAAGGTACGCCGACGCATTGCTTCTAAGGCGATATCGCCGGTGGTCGGTGTGGGGGTGTTGGTTTCCATAGCAAGCGCCGCGAGGCGGTGGTTCAACCTACCGTCAACTCACTCGTTCCCTGACACCTCGGGGGCACATACGGCAGAGTGATGAAGAGGAAATGCTGAAGAAAATCACCAAGTAACGTGGAGGGAACCAACACACCATAGAAAAGCAGAGAGCCATGGCCACTTTTAATCTCACAGCAGAAAAATTCGAAGAAACAGTGACTGCCGATGGCATCACCTTTATCGACTTTTGGGCCGAGTGGTGTGGGCCATGTAAGTCGTTTGGCCCCGTGTATGAAAAGGCATCTGATGCAAATACAGATATTCGTTTTGCAAAAGTCGACACCGAAGCTGAGCAAGACCTGGCTGGTGGTTTACGCATTCAGTCAATTCCCACCATCATGGCTTTCCGCGATGGAGTGTTGCTGTTCTCGCAGCCAGGAGCATTGCCCGCAGCATCGTTCGACGAACTCATTGCTGCCATTCGTGCAGTCGATATGGAAGACGTGCGGCGTCAAATCGCAGAGGCTGAAGCAACGGAGTAAGGTCACAATATGGGCACCTTGGTAACAAAAGAATATTGCATTGTTGAAAAGTCTGAGCATGTGCTCACCGTGCGTTTAAACAGGCCCGAGCGCCTAAACGCGTTGCATTCACTTGCACACTTAGAACTTGCAGAGGTCTTTGACGACTTCGAATCTGACGACAACATGTGGGTTGCAATTATTACTGGCGAAGGCCGAGGCTTTTGCGCAGGTAACGACTTGCGGTATCAAGCTGAAGGTGGAGTGCGACATGCCACACCAAAAGGTTTTGCCGGTATCACCTCGCGCTGGAACATGACCAAACCCATCATTGCGGCTGTGAATGGCGTTGCAATGGGCGGTGGTTTTGAAATTGCACTTGCGTGCGACATCATCATTGCCTCCGACCAAGCCAAGTTTGCTTTGCCCGAACCGAAGGTGGGCCTTGCCGCATTGGCAGGTGGGCTGCAAAGGCTTTCGCGTCAAATAGGTTCCAAGCGCGCCCTTGGCATGATTCTCACGGGTCGTCATGTGAGCGCCTCAGAAGGTCATGAACTGGGGTTCATCAACGAAGTGGTTCCGCACGATGAACTCATGGCGCGCACCATGGTGTGGGTGAATCAAATTTTGGCGTGCTCTCCGTTGTCGTTACGAGCAAGCAAAGATGTGGTGTATCGCAGCCTCGATACCGCATCGCTTCGCGAATCCATGGAAGCCGATTATGAAACCGTGAAGCGGCTCGTCAAGAGCGACGACTTCATAGAAGGCCCCAAAGCATTTGCTGAAAAGCGTGCTCCCAACTGGAGCGGCCACTAGCGACATGGAAAAAGCAATTTCGGAGTTGTTGAGGAAAGCCTTAGGTAACAACTGCGATATTGCCATTGAAGGCCTGTCGCCAATTCCGGGCGGATTTTCACGCGAAACATTTAGTTGTACTGCGCTGGTCACCCAAGGGGATGCAAAAGAGGTGTTGCCGCTCATCATTCGCAAAGACCCGCCCGAAGAAGTTTGTATTCTCCAGACCAGTCGTGCCAATGAACATGAACTCATTGAATCTTTACGAGCACATACCTCGGTGCCAGTGAGTCGAAGTTATGGATACGAGTTGGATCCAGATGTTTTTGGTAGCGCCACAATGGTGCTGGAACGAGCCGACGGAAACGGCAAGACATCGCAATTGTTTAACGGTGCTCCAGATGCTCACCAGGCCGAAGAAGTGATGCGTCATTTGTGTGAAGTGCTCGTTGAGTTACACCAGGCAGACATTTCGGTCATTGACCCGCGAGGAATATTGGAAGATCCAAGAGGAGTAGGAATTCGCACGTCATCTTGGGATGACTACATGGATTCAACTTTTGAGTACTACCTATCTACATACGACGACATTGTGTATGACCCATCATCCATCATTCTTCTCGATGCTTTTCTCACATTGCGGCGTCAGAAACCACGGCCGCTACGGCTTTCTGTAGTGCACGGAGACTTCAATCCTGCAAACTTTCTTTATAAAAATGGCAAAGTTTCAGCATTGATTGACTGGGAAAATTCTCGTATTGGTGACCCGCGTGAAGATTTAGGTTGGATGACCACCATGGACATTTTGAGCAATACACACGTGATGGACTATCCCAAAAAAGAAGGTGGGTTCATTGCGTATTACAACAAACTCACTGGATGGAATGTCACGAAGGAAGAAGTGGATTACTTCACACTTTTTGGGAGTGCAAATATTGGAGTGCCGGTGCAGACGGCTATTTACCGACGCATAGCTGGTGAGCATCGTCAGTTCATGCATCTGTATCTCATTCAGTCATCGGCTCCTGCCATCCCGTCAATGGCACAACTGCTTGGATATCCAGGGTCAAATTCAAGTGCAACAACGGGGGCTTCATCATGAATACAACACCGAGTATTGACGAGCTTCTCGAGGGCCTCATCTTTGCACTCAGCGATGAAATTCTTCCGTACCTCACCAATGAAAAGTCACAGGCAACAGCAGTCATGATGCAATCTGTTATTCAAGAGCTACGACAGGTCTTGCCTGTATTCGATACCTACATCGCTGAGGAACACAACCAGATGACCAAGGTTCTACGTGATGTGGCCTCTCTCGTTGGCAGTATTAACAGCGATGCAGCACAGCGCATTAGCGAGCGGGGCTCTACTTTGGGCGCGATAGCTGATGTACCGTTGCCCGAGAATAACGACGTAAATAGTGCTCATCGCACCCTGGGTTTTGCACTACAAGACACGCTTCGTGACCTGGACGAATTACAGCGAAAAGGTTTTACTGTTGCTGACGATGCTTTAGATGCTGTTCGGTCGTACTTGTATCCGAGTTTTGTTCGTTATGCGAATACCGTTTCCGTCGAAGGCGGAATGGTGGGGCGTGGCTAAGCAGATCTAGGCGCCGGGAAGTGAAGCTGCTCCCACAATTCATCTGAGTTTATTTTTTGCGCAAAAGCTTTCCGTAGTGGCCCAGCATCTCTTCAAGCGATGTGGTTAAGGTGACATGCGGTTGAAGAATGAAATTGGAAAGCACCATTGAGCCCACCGTGTAGGCCACAATTTCTGCTTCTTTTGGCGGTAGTCCGAGTTCATGAAGTGCACGATCGTAAGCGCCGCCAATTGCGGGGAACGCATCTTCCATGCTCTTAAATTTGACTCCGCTTTGAATGAGCCAGAGCGCAAGACCTAGTTGCAAATGTAGGTCGGCAACTGAAGAGGGGGTAACAAGAGATGCATCGCGGGCTGAGGCGCGAGTGCGATCTGAAATGCGTTGATGAACAATGGTGAAGAGCTCGACTTTTCCAACAAACCAAGTAGAGATGAAGCGATGATGCACTGTCGCTTTTGCTGCAATGTCACGAATGGTGATGTCGGCGGGGAGATGATGGGCGAGTAGGTCTTCTGCGGCTTGCAAAAGCAGTTCTTCACATACTGCACGGGTGCGACGAGGTGCACGAGGTTTCACTTCCTTCGGAGATCCTTTTGACTTCGTCGGCACTGTCTCATCGTACTTGTTAGGGTGAGTCGGTGATCAACGTAGAGCACCTCACGAAAAAATTTGCTGGCGTCACAGCAGTAGACGACCTCAGTTTCACGGTGTCACCAGGGCACGTGACGGGCTTCTTGGGTCCTAATGGTTCGGGCAAAAGCACCACAATGCGATGCATGATTGGCCTCGATCATGCCCAAGGTGGAACCACCACATTCGGCGGCGTCTCGTACAGCAAATTGACGCAGCCATTACATCGCGTCGGAACACTGCTCGATGCAGGAAATGCTCACAGTGGTCGTAGTGCGCGCAACCACCTCATGTGGTTGGCAGCAAGCACAGGCATTAGCAAGTCGCGTGTTGACACTGTGCTCGAACAGGTGGGTCTCAGTGAAGTGTCGCGTCGCCGCGTTGGTAAATATTCATTGGGAATGAAACAGCGATTAGGCATTGCATCTGTTTTGCTGGGCGACCCCGAGGTGCTCATTCTTGATGAGCCGGTGAACGGTCTAGACCCTGAAGGCATCCGGTGGATCCGCGAACTTCTGCGCGACTTGGCAAAAGAAGGTCGCACAGTATTAGTGAGCAGTCACTTGTTGTCGGAAATGGCACTCATTGCCGAAGAGTTAGTGGTCATTGGCCAAGGAAAGCTCATCACGCAATGCACAGTGGGGGAATTCACCGCACGCTATGCCAAGCAATGGGTGCGAGTAGTAAGCCCGCAAGTGCAGAATCTGATATCTCTTGCTCGGGCACAGGGCGCAACGACGAGTGAAGAAAACGACGCCATCAACTTCTATGGGGTGACAGCCAAGGTGCTCGGTGAACTCGGTGCACAAGCTGGCGTCGTTTTCCATGAGCTATCGCCACAAACTGGTTCGTTGGAAGATGCGTTCCTCGATGCCACCGCAAGTTCCGTGCAATATCACGGCACGCAAGTAGAAGGGATGGCTCGCTAATGCTGCATCTCATGAAAAGTGAATTCATTAAGTTGCGCACATTGCGTTCTACTCTCACCGCAACAATCGTTCTCATTATTTTTCCAGTTGCAGTCACTGTGCTGTCGGCGATGTTTGCAAAAAATCCTAATGAAACCATGGTCATCAAGGTGCTGGTGAACACGGGAATGGTCAGCTTGCTTTTGTGCGGAGTGTTGGGAGTTTTTGCCATTGCGCAGGAATATTCGCAAGGAACAATTCGCATTACCTTTGCCGCTACGCCATTGCGAATGAAAGTTTTTATTGCTAAGGCGCTTGTTATTTCGCTGTGGATTGTCGCATCGGTTGCAGTGCTTGAAGGCGTGGGGCTCATTGGGGCGAATTACGCACTGCATAGTCGTGGCTTTGATTTCGGAGTGATGTATCACGCTACGCCAGGCATCGATTCTGCATGGCAGGTGTTGTTCGCTTTCGGTGCCGTATGTATTTTGTTCGCACTTGTGGGGTTTGCTCTCGGAGCGCTTTTGCGCAGTTCTCCCGGGGCAATTGCCACGCTCATTCTTGTACCGCTATTGGTAGAAGGAATTGTGACGGGTTTATTGATTGCTGCATTTGATATTGATATTTCGCGTAAAACTCCATTTACTGCAGCTATTCGTGCGGTTCAGGTGGAACCCGATGCAGCACGCTGGGGGCTGGTGGGGTACTTCTCCCTTTGGTGTTTAGTAATTACTGTCATCGCTGCGTTACTCATGAAGCGCCGCGACGCATAAGTTGTGAATTGAGTGTCATAAAGGAGTTGAAATGAAATACGTCAAACTGGGGAACTCAGGGCTCGAAGTCTCGAAAATTTGTCTGGGGTGTATGAGCTTTGGCGAGTCGGGTATGGGTACCCATGCATGGACTCTGAACGAAGAAACAAGTCGCCAGTTCATGAAGAAGTCGTTAGATGCGGGCATCAACTTTTTCGATACAGCAAACGTGTATTCATTAGGCACTAGTGAAGAGTTTGTTGGCCGGGCATTACGCGACTACGCGCTTCGTGATGAAGTAGTAGTGGCTACCAAAGTGCACGGCACGATGCGTAAAGGGCGCAATGCTGCAGGCTTATCGCGCAAAGCAATTATGACTGAAGTCGACCACAGCCTGCGCCGCCTGGGCATGGACTACATCGACTTGTATCAAATTCATCGCTTTGACCCCACCACGCCAATTGAAGAAACTATGGAAGCACTTCACGATGTGGTGAAGGCAGGCAAGGCTCGTTACATCGGTGCATCGTCAATGTGGGCATGGCAATTTTCAAAGGCGCAATATGTTGCCGAGCAACACGGATGGACCAAGTTCATTAGCATGCAAAATCACTACAACTTGTTAAACCGCGAAGAAGAGCGCGAGATGATGCCGCTCTGTGTTGACCAAGGCGTGGGAGTCATTCCGTGGAGCCCGCTTGCGCGAGGTCGTTTAACGCGCGATTGGGACAATGCAACATCGCGTTCAGAGACCGATGAATTTGGAAAGGGTCTGTACAAGCCCGAAGACCAAGTGATTGTGGAGAGAGTTGCAGAAGTTGCTCGCGAACTCGGTGCGCCTCGTGCGCAGGTTGCACTTGCTTGGGTGCTCTCAAAGTCGTTTGTTACCTCGCCCATTGTTGGCGCGACCAAAGATGCGCACATTGACGATGCAATTGCTGCATGTGAATTGCAGTTGAGCGCAGAACACATTGTACGACTTGAAGAGCCGTACACGCCTCATGAATCTGTTGGGTTTTTATAAGCGGCTCACATTTCGGCTGATAGTGTTTTTCGCATGGCAACCATTCGAGAGATAGTGATTGATTGTAAAGACGCTGACGCCATGGCGCAGTTTTGGGCGGCAGCGCTCGGATTCACTTTCCTAGGTGCGGCGGGAAGTTACCGCGCACTTGAAGACCCAACGGGTGGGCCAAAACTCATCATCCAAGAAGTGCCTGAGGAAAAGACGCAAAAGAACCGCGTGCACTTCGACCTGGAGGCGCAAGACATTCGAGCTGAAGCGCTGCGATTGGAAGCGTTGGGTGCGGTATTGCTGAACGACCGCCGGCCCATTCAGGAGCACCGCACGCAATGGATGGTGCTGTGCGACCCTGAAGGGAACGAATTCTGCATCTGCCAAATTGGGAAAATCCCCGACGGTGACGACGGTTTTCCTGCCTAGGGCTATTTCTCCTCATTCTGCTAAAAATAAGGGGTAGGTGAAAGCCGTTCACGAGGGGGAAACAGCGTGGCATCGTATCCGAAGTATCAAAATCACGATCTCGGCCCAATGAAGTGCCCCGTGAACTTAGAAGATGTCGATTTATTCGGACAAGGTGCGCAAGAGCATTGGTACGAGGCCTATGAAATTTTGCATCGGGAGTCGCCGGTTCTCCGTATAGAAGGCGGTGGCGTTACGCCTGGCACCGATGCCTACGTGCTCACCAAGCACGCCGATATTGCCATGGTGGTGAAAGACCCTGTGCGTTATATCAATCTCACGCAGCAACGCATTATCGATTTTGCAGCACAAGGTTTGAGTGCTGAAGACATGTTCAAGACGTATCGCTCGTTAATGCAGGCGTCAATGGTGGCACTTCGCCCAACACAAGAGCTGTACATCAAGCATCGCAAAGAACTCACCGACCCTTGGGTGGGTACTGGTGCAACGCGCCATCGCGAGATGATTACGAAACATGCGAATGATCTCATTGACGAATGGATCAACGATGGTTCGGTGGAGTTTGTGAGCCGTTTCGCTCGTCCTCTTCCGCAGCGTGTTTTTGCCAGCATCTTGGGTTTCCCGCAATCCGATATTCCACAACTTGCCGAGTGGGGCGATGCTGTTGTTACACCTTTTGTTCATGGCACAGGGTTAAAGCACGAACTCACTCCTGAGCAGACCAAAGCAATGTTGCAACGCCTTGATGGTTTCCAGGACTACATCTATGAGCACGTGCGCGCTAAGCGACTCGACCCGCAAGACGACATGGTGAGCTTCCTCTGTAATGTTCACTATGAAGCGCTCGATCGCAAACTCACCGACTTGGAAATTGCCGGCATTGTTCATGCGATGATCCTTGGCGGGCTGGAAACAACGCAGTATGCACTAGAAGAACAAGCGCAATTGCTGTGTGAAACCCCGGGTCTTTTTGAACAATTACGTAACGACCGCACCAAAGTCCGGGCATTTACCGAAGAGAGTATGCGGATGCGCTCGCCAACACATGGCTTGTCAACCCGAATGACCTCACAAGACGAAGTTTTTCAAGGTGTCAAGGTTCCTGCAGGCTCGTTACTGCATTTACGCTTTGCTGCAGCAAATGTTGATGAAGAGGAATTCCCTTGCCCGTTTGATCTTGAACTTGAGCGCCAAGGTGGTGTGACGCGCCACCTCACATTTTCAGCTGGCCCACGCGTATGCCCAGGGGCCAACCTCTCGCGTATTGAGCAACAAATAGCGTGGAACGTGTTGTTCGACCGCATCAAAGATATTTCCTTTGCCGATGAGAATACTTTTATGCATCAACCCGGAATCATGTTGGGCACATTGAAAGTGAATCTCAACTTCACTCCTGCGTAGTATTGGCCGATGTTTAAAGTTCGGCGTGCACTTCCTCCCATCGTTTTGATGATGGTGGCTGTGATTGCTTGGTTCGTACCTGCGTCGGAAGCAAAAAATGTTGGTCAATTGCGAGATCGATCAAGTCGCAATGGGGTAGCGATGGCGCCTGAGCCCAACAGCCCTCAAGAACCACAGAGTGACCCCGCTCCCGATAGCCCCAGTACTTCGTTGGATGGTCCTGCGCCTGCTGACCCCGAAACGCCGTCGAGTAATCCTGGTGCTGCTGACCCCGAAGCAACAGTCCCTGACCTTCAGCCTGAAGCCGGCGGCATTGATGAAACTCCTGGAGCAGCAAATGATGCGGGCGGCACTCAAGAGGAGAATGGAACAGCGGCACCAGCCGAAGATACCCCGCTTGAAATTTCACCCGAGGTGCAAGCTGCAGCAGATGAAGCTGTTGCAAATATTTTCGATGAGCCAGTCAGCGTTGCTGACTTGGGTAACGCGGTCACCGATTTGGTGGAGGCTGCCGACACTCCCGAAGAAATTGCTGCGCTCGTTGGCTCGCTCTTAGACCAAGACCTGTCGGAGGAGCAGTTTGCTGCAGTTGCAGACAGCGTGTTTGTCGACAACCTGTCAGATGAAAACTTTGGCGCAGCGCTCGATGCCTTTTTGCCGATCCACTCTCTGATGAACAGTTTTCCAGTGTTCTGGATTCTGTATTAGACGAGCCATTATCAGATGTTCAATTCGACAGTTTTGTGAATGTGCTTGAGTCAGACACAGTTTCTGAAGAGCAGGTTGCCTCAGCAGTAGATGCAATTTTGGAAAATGATTTAACTGAAACCCAAGCAGAAAGTTTGGCGCAATCAGAGAAGGTGCTGGCAAGTATTGACGGCGACCAGGCCGCTGAGATTTTTGCCGCAATTGACTTAGATAATCTGACTGAAGCAGAAGGTGCGGAAATAGTAGACGCAGTGCAAAATGCAGACAGCGATGTTCGTGGAGCATTTGAAGATGAGCTGAATATTTTTGAAGGCCAATTTGACAACTATGTGCCATTACATTCAAAAATAAATGTGGCTGATCGCCGTACGGTGGTTGCGGTGTCGGTGGTGAGTACAACAGCTTTGGCTTCAATGGGCGTGAGAGGCGCGATGCCAATGGGTGGTGGCGGCGTACCTGCCAGCGGGGGTGCGGTTGCCGAACTCGCTGAGGCTTTTGAATTAGAGGGTCATTGGATTAGGCGTATTAAAAAATATAAATACAAGGATGGGGTACGAAAAGTGGATAAGAAAAATTTTTCAAAAAAACTGATTTTAAGCATTATGCAAAATAGCTTCACATTGGTTGGTTTCGTCGTGGTTTATCTCACACTGTCTGGTTCTGTCAGAACAATCGCAGGTATAGCTACTCTGATTGCGTTTTTCTCGACGCTGTACATCGATGCGCGAAGAAAACTAAGAGTTTGATTCCCGGCGAGGCCAGAGCACAACTATTGCGAGAAAAGCAATAATTGATATTCCAAATAGAAATCCGTAAGCCTTACGGAATGGGTCAACGGGTGAGTTGCCACCCGAACTGATCATCGCAACAACGGCTGCGATGCCAATTGCTCCTGAAAGAAACCGCCCTGTACTGAATGTGGCATTACCGGCAGGAAAGTCTTCACGCTCAAGGTCAACAAGCGCCGCCGCATTGAGGAACGAGAACAAGAGACCCATTCCAATTCCGGTGAGCACAAGACCAGGGAACATATGGGTCCAGTAGTGCGGGGTCTCTTGCACCATGAACATAAACCAACCGGTGGCAAGCACAAGCGCAACCGCACCCGTGCTTAAGAGTTGTCGATAGCCAAATCGCGCAACAAGATACGACGACAAGAAGGCCCCGCCACCGCCAAGTACGGGCGTGGGTGACATCGCGAGCCCAATGCCCCATGCGTCGTATTTCCACAAACCACCCAGCACGAGAGGCCACACAAGCCAGACGGCCATACCGATCATGGAAACAGAAACATTGGCAATGTTGGCAATGCGAAAGGTGGGTACGCGAAATAGTTTGACGGGCAGAAAAGGCCGTTTGTGCTTGCCAGAGCGACTAATAAGAAGCGGTATCAACAAGGTGGCAATTGCGAAAGCGGCCAGAGTTTTTACGTCGGTCCAGCCCCATGTGTTGCCTTCAACGAGCCCGAGTGCGAGTAACCCCGTTGACGCGGTTCCCATCAGCATTCCTGTGAAGTCGGGGAGGCCATCGGTGGGTTCATTGCTTGCGGCAAAAAGTGCTTGCCCGCGAATGAGTGCAGAGAGCCCCAATGTTGCAACGCCAAGAAGAAGTGGCACTGCAAAAACTAAACGCCATTGTCCGCCAGTGATGAGTGCACTCGAAACAATGGGTGCTGCTGAAGAGCCAATGGGGAATGCACCTGTCCACACACCAATCGCAAATGCGCGGCGTTCTTCTGGCCACCCCACAAGTGCTACTGAAATGGAAGAGGGAACAACGAGTGCACCACCTACGCCTTGGAGAACTCGCCCACCAATGAGCACTGCAATGTTTGGAGCAAAAGCGCACACGGCAGATGCTGCAACAAAAATTCCAATGCCAATTTGAAACGCGCGCAATGTTCCGATGCGTACCGATATGACTCCACCCAACATGGTGAGTGCAGCGATGATGATGGAGTACCCCGACAAGGTCCACGAGAGTGCTGCAAGGCTCGAACCGAAGTCTTTCTTGATGAGCGGAATGGCCAAGTTGGTGCCGGTCACTGCAAAAGGCAGAGCAGCCATGCCGAGCATGGAGGTGGTGAGGCCAATCACGGCCAAACGTGGCACAGCAGTTTTCGTTGTGCCCCCCGACATACGCACAGTTTGGCAGATCGAGACCCGATGGCTGGCGGCGGAGTGTTTGGGTTTTATGGCGAGACTTTCAGTGCGAAAAATTGGATAAATCTTGGATCAAGGGCAGTTCCTGCAGGCATCGGGAGGGCATACGGTTTGTGCCTATGAGCGCCCCAGAAAAAACTGATCACACGATGAGTCATTTGTTGAACAAAGTACCAGAGGTCACGATTTGGTTTTGGGTCATCAAGATTTTGTGCACCACGGTAGGGGAGACCGCTGCTGACTACCTCAATGAGACCTTGCACTTTGGATTAACAGGAACCACGCTTGTTACCTCCGTAGCACTTATTGGCGCTTTAATTTGGCAATTTAAGTCGATCAAATATGTTCCAGGGGTGTACTGGCTCACAGTTGTACTCATCAGCGTTGTGGGAACATTAGTAACAGACAATCTCACCGACCGATTCAACGTGAGTCTTGTGTTAACTACTTCAATCTTTGCAGTCGTACTTATTGCAGTGTTCATTACATGGCAAGCAAGCGAGCACACCTTGTCTATCCACTCCATTCGTACGGCGAAAAGGGAGGGCTTCTATTGGCTGGCTATTTTGTTTACTTTTGCATTGGGAACCGCAGCAGGTGATTTGATCGCAGAAAAAGTCAATATCGGTTATTGGAAATCGGCACTTCTTTTCGCCGGCCTCATCGCAGCGGTCACGGTCTTGCACTTGGTATTTAAAGTGAACGCCATTGCTACTTTCTGGGCCGGCTACATACTGACTCGACCGCTTGGAGCATCTATTGGCGACTACATGTCACAAGCAAAAACTGATGGTGGATTAGGAATAGGCACAACGGGAACGAGTGTTGTGTTCCTCAGCGTCATTGCACTTGTGGTTTTGTACTTATCGCGTCGTGAAAAAGAAGTGCCCGCTCAATAGCAATTGACGGGCTAATCCCAGCCCAAACGCTTGCTGATGTCGTTGGCATTGACAATCATGTCCAAGCTCAATGCCCGAATATCTTCTGCTTCATTTTTACTCACGCCAAAAATAGAGGCAACTGATCCTTCGGCCCATAACAAGATGCTCAATTTTGTTGCTTGAGTAATTGCCATGCGTTCATTCATCCCCAAGGTGACAAATTGCTGCGCAAAGTATTCAGTGGTCTTGCGTGATGTTTCACTAAATCGTGCTGGGTCAACACCTGCTGTTACCAAGTACTGAATAACAGCTTGACGTTGACGCAAGTACGCGCGGCCAACTTCAGCTACTGAAAAGTTCAATGGGATAACGGCTTCCCCCACTTGTAGGCGACGCTCGATTTCGGTGGTAACAGCATGTTCAGCAAGTCGAGCTAACTCTTCGGTGACGGCAAAGAATAAATCGAGGCGGGTGCCAAAATAGCGAAACACATAGCCATGGTTGAGGCCAGCCTGATTGGCAATGTCTTGCAAAGTGATATCAAGAATTGGCTTTTCCTTGAGGAGGGCGATTGTGGCGTCGAGAAACAGTTGAACCGCGGCTTCTTTGCTGACACGTGACTTTTTAGTATCCGTGGTCGGTTTTTCTGTTTTCGCCATGAGGGCCCTTAATTGCAGCAATGAGGCGTGGCCTAGTTGGGTGATTCTTGTATGTAGCAACATACTACATCTGTTGTAGTAACTTACTACAAGAAATTGATTCTTGGGTATTTAAAGCCTTTGCAGGGGCCTCAACGGCAAAGCGGCTCAAATTCGGGTCATTAATTGGTCATTTTGTGGTTTATGCCTCTGATCAACTTCTCACGATGAATGGATGACAGATCCATCAAGCCAATTCACATTGAAGTTTGATACGCCTTATTGCACGTGGAAGGTGCCCTTGGCAGCCTTAACTTTCTTCCCAGCCTTGCTGTAACTCGTCACCATGAAAGAACAGGTGCCGGATTTAAACCCGTAAAGCTTGCCTAGTGCGGCGACGCAAGTTTTCACACTTGTGATGGTTACTTTGATGCTGCCCTTGGATGGCTTCACAATATGCGCCAACGTTAAAACTTGAGCGATTGTCTTTGTCGTATGTGACAGAGATTTTTTCGACTTTGTTCCCATCGTGTATTTCGGAACAGAAAATGTGACCTGTGGAATGGTGATGAGCATTCCTTCTTCTGTGGCAGTAACGCTGTACTCGAGCCCAGGTTCGGTCACAACGTCCGTTGTGGCGACTTGTGTGAGACCATACTCTGTTCGGGTAATTTGCAAATTAGCCGCAACCACAGAAGGTGGCGCACCCCAACATTTAATGACGGTGTCAGTTGGCATGAACACAGTTGCTTGAGCAGTGTTTGGTGTTACTCCATCGGAACGAAAGTGTGGTCCACCAATTTCGAATTGAATTCCCGAATATGAGAGATCTGCATTGGCCTGACCCGGGCAAGATGTGCGATCCCAAAACATGTACGCATTAGAGCTCCAGATCATGTTCGGAAGGTAGCCCCACTCGCTCCCTTTGCCCGAAGAATCTTGAAAGCGAACGCTGTGCCACAGTGCAACTGAGTCGTGAGTTGCTTTTGTTACTGCGGCTGCACATGCAAGGGGTCCTTGATTATTGCAATCATTTCCCCAAATGTCCGAGTAGAACATGGGAACTGCGATGACAGTCACAACATTTGCGACAGCATCGTAAGCGAATTTGGTGATATTGCCGTGGCCTTCTGCGAGCAGAGGGATGTCTTCGGCTTGCGGGCTGAAAGTGATGGTGAAAACGTGGGTGGTGTCGGTCTGTGTGAGATCATCGGGTGCGCTTGAGTAAGGGGAACTGATTCCACCCAATGAAGTGGTGTAACTCGAATTGTTGAGGTCGCGGCACACCACCAATGTGTAGTTACCAAAACTATTTCTCGCTCCTGCAGTTTGCGCCACGCCGTCAATTGCGAGCCCAAGTCCAGACGTAACAAGAGTGCCCATGTTGCAGGAGCCAAGAGGATTAGCCGACGCAGTCTGACCAACGGCACAGAGCCCTGCAATAAGAAGTGCAGAGGAGGCAATAATGCAACGAAATGTTCTCTTCATATAAGGAAGGTAACAAGTGGCGAGCCATGGTGACAGGGGCTCAGTATTTCAGTACCTCACTAAAGTAATTGGAAGTTCTACGCTGAAGAACATGTGGCACAACATTATTCATCTTGATTTATCGGTGGTGGAGAAGATCATTCGCCCAATAACGATCTACTTATTTTTGCTGGTGGCTTTGCGCCTTGGGGGTCGGCGTGAACTGTCGCAGCTCAACATGATGGATTTTGTAGTACTCCTGGCGGTTGCCAATGCGGTGCAAAATGGAATCATCGGACACGATGAATCTGTTTCGGGTGCAATTATTGGCGCGACTGTTTTATTCATAGTTAATGGAATAGCTGTGTTGCTTACACAGCGAAGTCGCAAGATGCGGCGATTATTAATTGGCTCAGAAATTATTTTAATTAAAAATGGAGAAGCAAGAGAGCGTTCCATTCGACGTGAGCGGCTGAGCGAAGACGATATACGCCAAGCCATCACCGAAGCAGGAGCGCGATCTATCAGCGATGTGGAACTGTGTGTAATGGAACCAAATGGTCACATCGTGGTGCGGCTCAAACCAAGCAGTGAAGACGCCGATCGCTTTATCCAATTGATGAACCGTATTGACGAACTTGAAAAGCGGCTATTAGCTCGTTGACTACTTGGAGGAACTTCGAGCAAAGTCAATAGCGGTCATCAAATGGGGCGGTGGTTCAGCAATTACAGAGAAAAACGAAAGACTGCTATTCACAATTCGCATTCTTCTTGATGTTCAATAACTGACGTCGCAACATGATTCCATCGCCTGGGCCAAGTACGAGTTTTTCAAATAGGAAACCAAGAGGAAAATTGACGTGAGAGCGCATGCGGGTGACTAGCCGTGTGCCTTGCGGGTCATCACGCAATTCATAGGCAAGAGTGAAGTGGAGTCGTGGCGCTTTTTTGCCGAGTGATTTGATTTCCAGTACGAAGTGACGCGGTGCATCAACAATGGTTGCGGTAAAGGCAATGGGGCCCGAAGGAATTTTGTCTCCCGACTCAACCGACTGCCATTCTTCGCGAATAGTGGTTGCACTCTTGCGCCCCAAGTTGTCGATCCAGTCGTAGCTGTACCAGCCGGCTCGACCAAAACCCATTTGTCGTATCCAAGGAAACACATCTGCTGGTGGAGCGCTGATGGTGATGGAGCGAGTAGCAATGAGCGATGCATTAAGACATAAGTGATCTCCCACAACGGGGCTATCAATTTCCGCTGATGTTGCTCCCCAGTATTGAAAAATCATGATGCAGGTGAAAGCAGCTGAATGTATCGTTTGATGGCGAACATCTTGAGAGGGTAACAGGAGGCTTTGTGAGTGTGCCATGCTTTGCTGTCCAAGAAATTGGCCACACTCTCGTAGGGGAAAATGTATGGATGCCTACCGTCACTATCGATGTATCGGATTCACCTGAGGTTGCAGACCTTGCACGAGTGCATGCAGTGGAGGGAGTGGGCGATGTCAGCACTGTTGCGCTGAGGCAAGACGACGCTGTTGTCATTGGGGTGCGATTAACGAAACCAGTAGAGGCAATTTTTGCAGTGGCATTTCACTATGAATTGCACAAAGAGTTTCTCAGAGAAGTAGCAGATGCCGGAGCTCTTGTATTTGCTACTACGAATACAGAACATGCAGGCGAAGAGCAGCCTCTGTGGCTGAGCGTTGATATTGACGGAAGTAGTTTGCGCCAAACCCTCATGCTTGACGACGAATGATTCCATTCACAATTTATTGATGAGTGCAAAGCCATGAGAGAGTTGGTTCATGATCGAACCACGCTTGGTGATGCTGGAACAAGATGCTGTTCTGGCGCTTTCGCAAATACTCGGCATCATGCTCGACGACCTTTTTGGCAATGCAGATTCAAGTGGTTGGAATTCAGAGCGCATTCTTGATTTGGAAGCTCGACTCATGGCGCCCGCCGAAGAAGAGGGTGTGCTGCTGGGAATTGACGATGCTGCACTGTTGCTTCAAGGTATGGCCTTTACCGAAGTGATGTCACAAGACTTGCCGTGGATCGACTCGGTGCGATGGGTCACCGACTTTATAACGGAGGAACTACGCCAGCACTGGACGGAAGACGAGTGGCGTACCTATTCGGTGGTGAGGTAGGCGTAAGCCATTTGCGTGGTGGTGTCAATCACGCTTGAGAGACTTGTTTTGCGACCAACGAATTTGCTTGGTTCGAGAAGAATAAGGCCAACCCATGACTGGTATACCATTCGCCCCGTATTCTCTGCTGCACGACGGAGGTTTTTATGAGTGATTTCACTGTGGTGCACTTTCAAAACTTCGTGCAAATTTTTGACCGCCATTATGCGGATCTCAAGTGCTTCATTCCCCTCATTTTGCGTGACAAAGTAAGTGAGTAATTTGCGCTTTTCAAGTCCAAATTCGAGCATCGTCTTGACGACGTGATGCAGCGCCTTGCGTAAGTCAGGTTGCTCGAGGGCACGATTGAGTGCTTCAGCAAGTGTTGACTTATAAAAGGTGTCTAAGTAGCGCTGGTGGAGTGCTTCAAAGAGTCCTTCCACATTTCCAAACCGAGCGTAGAACGAACCCACTGTGGCGCCAGAGAGGCTGATGATGTTTTCGACGTTCACCTGCCGTGCATCGCCCCCCTGAAGGAGTTCTTCGGCAGCGTCCAGCATCTTCTGCTCGGTAGCGATGCTCCGCGCTTATTTTGGAGGGGATGCCATAGTCACAGTTTAAGGGACTCCCACCTCTGTAGCGTTGACGCACGGTCTGCGAGCTAGTTTCTCTCCACAGTTCGAATATTCCCGTTCCAGTGCGGCTAATGCGAAATTCAAGCCCCCAGTATTTGCGGGGCTGCTACTAGTGGTTTGAGCAAACATAGGGAATACGAAATGCCGATGTTCCTTTATGACTATTGACATCTCTTTGGGTGTTCTGATTAGCCAGATCTATGTCGGTACTTCTGTATTGAGTACTGAATGGCTCCAATAAATATCAGTAGCAGAGCGAATAAAAACATCGTCTGAGAATCGCTTCCAGATTTAGGGAGCTCTTGATCCAGCACCGTGACGTTGATGTTTGCCGCGACAACACGTCCGCGATTGTTTGTGACCTGATACTTGACGCTGGTCGCCTCGCCAACAAAATTAGGTTCTGGTGTGAAGATGACTTGTCCTTTGGAATCAATTGTGTATGTGCCTTCTCCCTTAATATCGAGCGAACTCAGAGTGCACTTCGGAGCTGATTGTTGAGGACTGCACAATCGCATCGAAGGAAGTTTCCATTTTGAGGAATTGAGCAAGTCGTCATTGCCCAGTGGTTGAAGAATCTGGTCTTCTCCACGTTTCCCGATTGATGAGTCATTTGTTGCTTCTTTGACATCTGCGGAGGCAGGAACAACTTGAGGTGAGTTTTCCGACCATTTGGCAGTGCACACTACGTTTGCCGACGGTTGAGTTGCTGATTCCCCGGCGCTCTTGTTTCCTATTGACTGATCACAGTTCCAACCTTTGAACGTAAAGCCAGATCGTTTGAGACCAGCGCCACTCGCCAATGATGTCGATGTGCCCGGAACGAGTTCGGTAACTGAAGCTGGCACGGCACCCTTGCCGCCACCCGCGTTATACGACAACTGATACGTGGGGTTCGGAGCGAACTGTGCTGTGCAGATGACGTTTGCTGCTGGCATGGTTGCTGTCGCTCCAGCGTTTTTGGCGCCGATGCTGTTGTCGCAGTTCCAGCCGGTGAAGGTTTGGTTTGCTGGCGGGGTGATGCCTGAACCAGCGGCCAAGGTGGGGGTAGCCCCAGAGTTCAAACCAGTGACTGTTGAAGGCACGGTTCCTGATCCTGCACCTGCGTTATACGACAACTGATAAGTGGGGTTCGGAGCGAATTGTGCTGTGCAGATGACGTTTGCTGCTGGCATGGTTGCTGTCGCTCCAGCGTTTTTGGCGCCGATGCTGTTGTCGCAGTTCCATCCGGTGAAGGTTTGGTTTGCTGGTGGGGTGATGCCTGAACCAGTGGCCAAGGTGGGGGTGTCGGCTGGGTTTAAGCCGGTGACTGTTGAAGGCACTGTTCCTGAACCTGCACCTGCGTTGTAGGACAGTTGGTAGGTGGCGTTGGGGGTGAATTGTGCTGTGCAGATGACGTTTGCTGCTGGCATGGTTGCTGTCGCTCCAGCGTTTTTGGCGCCGATGCTGTTGTCGCAGTTCCAGCCGGTGAAGGTTTGGTTTGCTGGTGGGGTGATGCCCGAACCAGCGGCCAGTGTTGGGGTAGCCCCAGAGTTCAAGCCGGTGACTGTTGAAGGCACGGTTCCCGACCCTGCACCCGCGTTATACGACAACTGAAAAGCTGGTGGGGTCCAGATTGCGGTGCAGAGAACGTCGGCATTTGACCACGAAATTGATTGGCCGGGCTGCTTCGTTCCAATGCTGTTGTCACAACTCCAGCCGCCAAAAGTGAATCCAGCTTTCGAGAAGCCGGAATTGCTTGCAGCAGTTTGGTTGCCATTTGCAACGACGCGGTTGTAGAGCTCCGAGCTTGGGGTCGTGCCAGTACCGCCATTGATGTCGTACCTCAAGGTCATGTAGTTGGTCACTTGATAGTTGTTTTCGACTGCGCCATTTTGTCCACCAATCAAGAACTCTGAGGAAGCCCCGAAAAATGAAGACCATCGAGTTGGAGACACTGGCACAGTTACGGAAAATGTCACAGCGGTGGCTGTTACGTCACCAGGAGCAAGTTTTGGCCCGTTGTATGCGCAACGAACGGAGTTGTTTTGGCTTGCGTTGAATGGAGGATCAGCCTGAGCTGCATAAATTCCCCAGAAGCTACTGCCCGGCAACGCTGCACCACCTGATACTGGTGCGGTGCCTGAACAAGTCCAGTTGGTGCCTGTAGTCCACCCAGTAATCGACCAGGTAGTCGGCACCTCAAAGAATCCATGCAATGGCCCAACTAAATTTCCATATGAAGTCGCCTTATTTCCCAACTTAAAATCAAGCAGGTTCCCAGTGCCTTGTACTACGCCACCAGGGTTTGCACTGTTGGGGCTGTTGGGGTTGATGTCTACCAATGCTCTGATCTCACAATCCTGCCCACTGGGTTTGCCAAAATAATTGCAATCAGGAATTGCTTGTTTAGTGACCGTTCTTTTTGTTTTGCGTAAGGGCGCTGTCTTTGTTCTGCCAGGTGGGGATTTTTTTTGAGGTACCCCAACTACTGATTTTCTCTCGAGAACTTTTGGCATTTCATTGAGGTCTGTGCCTAAAGATTTCATATTGGTGGAGGCATTGCTAACTAAACCGCTGTATGTGAAGTCTGCAGAATGGGGATTATTGACAGTAAACAAAGGTCTTGTGGCCAATTCTGTGGGTTTTTGTAATTCGCTACTGATGCCGTGTAGGCCAAACAGTGTTACGCAAACTGCAATGGAACCGGAAACTTTTCTCACGTTCATCACTTGATCTCCTGATTAATGACCCTCACATCAGCGGCCATGTGAATATGGATTGCGTATAGTAAAGACTGCAGAGAGGTTTGCTTTGTCAAGAAATTTTTTTCTTTTTCAATGTGCACAACGTGTGGACAACCTCTGAATATTCCGATCGCATTGTCTTTCTTGGTCTGGAAAAAAAGTTTTTTCTCTTTCTTCTTCCGTTCATGTGAAGTTGAGTTATTGCATACTCATTGCGCTGTCATGGTGGTTTTCGCTTGTGATCCAGCGAGTCGACGTAGGAGGACTGAAAAATGAAGTTGGCAACTCGTATTGCGCTGTCTTTTTTTGTAACGACCTCATGTTTTACATTTGTGGATTTGTCACCAGTTCGAGCTCTCTCGGCAACCACTACAACGATTTCAATGTCACCTAACCCTGCAGTTGCGGGGCAGTCGGTGACGTTGACCGCTACACCGAGTGTCCCGGGATTAGTGACATTTACAGTTGGCGGCCAAACCGTGGGCACAGGGCAAAGTGTTGGTGCTGGAACAACGGTTACGGGTGTGCAGAACTGGTCATACACCGGCAACAGCGTGGCGCTACGAATTGCCACCAACTCATCCGTCAGCAATGTCTTTGTGAGTACATGGAACGGCGATGACTGTAGTGGAGGACGCTGTGTGACCAAGCAACTCAGCCCTGGTGGTGGCGTGACTTATGCCGGAAGCGAATCCTGGAATGGGCAATGGGTGCTCGTCACCGGACTTGCGGTGGACTCAAATGGTGCAATCTATGAAGGCATTTATAACGGATCATCACAAAACACGATACGTAAGCGAACATCTATTGGTGCAACGAGTTCGCAATTTGTTCCCGCTTCTGCAGGAATAAGCGGACTCACCGGAATGACAATCGACTCAAGCAACAATCTGTATGTCACTAGTTCATTGAATGGGAAGATCTTTAAAGTAACTTCTGCAGGAGTAGTGAGCACGTATGCGACTGGTCTTGGCACGCCAATTGGTGGCCCTGTTTTCAACTCAACGACGGGTGTCCTTTATTACGTCGATGGAAATAAAGACATCATGAAGATTCCTGCAGGTGGCGGTTCAGCAACTTTGCTTACTGCTGCATCCTGCACCATGGATGATTATTCCCTGAGCCAAACCTTTGGCAATACGGGTCAGCTCGCTATTGACTCAGCTGGTTTTCTATATGGCGCCCAGTGTGGAGGTGTTACCCCCACGAGCACCCCAAACGCATCGCCGATAACGCAGATCGATCCGACCACTGGTGCAATGCGCGAATACATGAGTTGGGCAGTGTGTGCGCACGGAAGCCTCTCGACTTGGGCAGCAGGCTGTGGCGGAAATACCGCACTTGGGTTCCTTGGTAATGCTTTGTACACCGCTGGAGCTGGCATGGGTGGTTCCAATGTCTACGGCATGAATCCATCCGGATATGTAGCGACTTATACGTACACAGCGGCGACCGCAGGAACTTTTGCAGTTGGTGCAAGCCTTGCTCCAACTGCGAGTGGAACCTATTCAACATCCTCGGGTACGGGAAGTTTGTCGGTGCGTCCTGCGGCACCATCGGCTCCGGATCTTGCAACTGGTTCAGACCTGGGTAGTTCAAGCACCGACAACAACACAAGCGACAACACGCCACTTATTGAATTACCTGGCTCTGGAACATCGGGCAACACCATCACAGTGACGGCCACCAAGTCGGGGGCAACAAATGTGACATGTAGTTATGTGCTTCCAGCGACGGGTTGCAGCCTTGGAACTCTTTCCGATGGCACGTGGTCGATTACTGCCACAGAGTCCCATCCCACCGCAGGTGCATCTGCAGCATCAACAGCATTGTCGGTAGCAATTGACACAAGCGCGCCGACAGCACCAGGCGTACCTGATCTAGCAAGTAGCTCAGATACGGGTTCGAGTAACTCCGACAACAAAACGAATGACAACACCCCCACATTGAGCGCAACAGGCGGCAGTACTGGAGACACCATTACTTTGAGCGCCACTAATGGCACCGATACAGTGACCTGCACGTACGTGGTGGGAAGTGCGACAAGTTGCACATTGCCTACGTTGAGCGACAGTACATGGAACATCACATCAGCCGTGACTGACCCCGCTGGCAATACCACTAATAATCCAACGTCACTCTCTGTTGGAATTGATACAAGTGCTGTGGGCGGACTTGCCGTGGACCTTGCTGCGTCGTCGGACACCGGCTCATCCTCCACCGATAACGACACGTCGGATGCAACTCCAACTTTCTCACTTACGGGCCAAGCAACGGGTGATGTTGTGGTCATCACTGCATCTCGTTCGGGTGCCGCCGATGTCACGTGCACGTACACAGTGGGGGTTGCTTCATCTTGCACCCTCGGCAATTTGAGCGATGGTTCATGGTCAGTAGCTGCAGCTATCACAGATATCTCTGGTAACACTGGGAACATCGCAGCATTGCCATTAGTGGTTGCAACGTCTGCTGCTTCTCCGGCAGCACCGGATCTGGTTGATTCATCAGATACGGGTGCATCCCCAACGGACAACCTCACGTCAGACACCACACCTTCTATTTCTGGTGGTGCTCTGCCTACTGGTACTTCGGTGACTGCGTCTGCGCGTAAATCTGATGGCACAACGGTGTCATGCACATATGTGGTGTCGGTTTCG
>CANFUE010000004.1 GCA_947450115.1 Acidimicrobiaceae bacterium
AAGGTTGGCCCGACACTTCTGCTTGCGCAGTTTTTGCCGACCGCATTGCCGAGCACACATCCATCATGGTGCAGCGTTTACAAAACGAAGGCGGCATGGTTCCCTTTGGTCTCACCACGGCAAGTGAATTTGGTGGGGTTAATGTCACGCGCACTGTTTTGAACGGCGCAACACATAACCCGTGGCATCTGGGCCTCACCCCTGGAGGTTCATCGGGTGGCAGTGCTGCTGCCGTTGCTGGCGGGTTATGCACCAGCGCAACAGCAGGCGATGGCGGCGGGTCTATTCGTATTCCCGCAGGGTTCACTGGGCTCGTTGGTTTGAAAGCAACATATGGTCGCATTCCGCGTGCACCACAGCACTACATGGGAAACCTCACCACAACAACAGGGTGTGTTTCACGCAGCATTCGCGACACCGCTCGATGGTTCGACATTGCCAATGGCCACGATGCACGTGACCCATTCAGCTTGCCGCGCGATGCCGGGTGGGAAGATGCGCTCGGCACGCTTTCACTGCGTGGACTACGCGTTGCAGTGGTTCCGAATTGGGGTGGCGCTGTTGTTTCACCTCACATGTGGGAAGTACTGAATGAGTGCGCAGAGTGGCTCATTAGCTCTCAGGGTTTACGTCGCATCGATACTGTCAACACCGACTTGCCGAACATGGGCGCTGCTTGGTCGATTTCAGGAATGATTTCTATTGCTGCTGAACTCGCTGAGTTCTGGCCCGAGTGCGCCGATGTTCTCACACCCGAAATTCGCATGGGCTTAGAGTTCACGAGCGGTCTCTATAGTGCAGCAGCACGCGACAAAATTGAACAACGACGCATGAAATTAAATGAGCGTATGGCTGCCATTTTCTCTGAAGTCGATATTTTGCTCACTGCAAGTAATCCCGACATTGCCTTTGCAGCAGAAGGACCACTCCCCGATACTTTCGGCGGAGAAAAAGGCGGTGCAGTCAATAATGGCAAGCTCACTTTCCCGGCAAACCTGCACGGCAACCCAGCACTGTCTGTTCCAGCAGGTCAAGTAGATGGTTTACCTGTTGGTCTACAAATTGTGGGCAAACATTTTCAAGAACAGATTCTTCTTGAGCTCGGTTTAGCAATTGAGCGAGCACGACCATGGCCACTAGTAGCTCCATCTGCAACGATATAAAGAGTTTTACTTTTGGGGAGAGAAATGACGACGAATACAGGACCACTCGCAGGAATCAAAGTTGTCGACATGTCGGTAATGATTTCCGGACCACTCACCGCAATGATGCTTGCCGACTACGGTGCAGACGTCATCAAAGTGGAGTCTCCAGGTCTTGGCGACCTCATGCGATTTCTTGGCACCAGCAAAGGTGGTATGACCGGCCTGTTCTCACTCAACAACCGCGGCAAGCGCGCCATTACGTTGAATGTGAAACAAGCTGAAGGTCTTGACGTTCTTAAAAAACTCATTGCCGATGCCGACGTATTCATTCAGAACTTCCGTCCTGGCGCAATGGATCGTTTGGGTCTTGGTTATGACGACGTGAAGAAGTTCAACCCCAATCTCATCTACGTTTCCGTCAGCGGATACGGCCCTACCGGTCCAAATAGCCACCGTCGCGTGTACGACAATGTCATTCAAGCAGCAAGCGGTATGGCAGCAGTGCAAACCGACCCCGCAACCGGAGCGCCCGGCATGTTGCGCAACCTGGTGTGCGACAAGGTCACCTCGTACACCGCAATGCAAAGCATCACCTCTGCACTATTTGCCCGTGAGCGCGGCATTGCCAAGGGTCAACACCTCACCGTTGCCATGCTCGACTCTGCTGTTGCCTTCCTCTGGCCCGACGGCGGTATGGATGCGGCACTCCTCGACGACGACGTCACCCGAATGCCCACACTCGGCGCAAACTATTCAGTTACTACGTTGTCTGACGGATACTGCGCAGGGTCTGCAGTGAGCGACGCAGAATTCCGTGGCTGGTGCGCAGCGCTTGGTCATGAATCCATTGCCGACGACCCGCGTTTTACTTCAGCAAAAAATCGCGGGCTCAATATAGACGCACTCGTCAGCACCATGGCGAAATATGCACTCGAGGCCAATCTCGACGATTTCCTTCGCGTTGCTGAGGAACACGATGTTCCTGCTTCACGCGTGAACTCCATTGCCGACTTGCCATCTGACCCACAGATTATGCACAACGAAGTGTTCGTAGAGCGTGCACACCACACTGCCGGCAATATGCGTGAAGTACGCCCAGCGGTTGTTTTCTCCGACACGAAGTTACGCGTGAGCCGCCCTGCTCCAATGGTGGGCGAACACAGCGATGAAATTGTGAGCGAACTTGGTCTCGATGCAGCGCACTTGCGCTCCATCGGCGCTATTTCGTAATTGACCGACCCACAATTTCTTTCATAATTTCGGTGGTGCCACCGTAAATGGTTTGGATACGGCTGTCGGCCCATGCCCGCGCAATGGGGTATTCCATCATGTAGCCATAGCCACCGTGCAACTGCAAGCAACGGTCGACCACTTTGTTTTGTAGTTCTGTGGTCCAGAACTTCGCCGCTGCTGCTTGTTCTGCAGACAGTTTGCCTTCACAGTGCAGTTCTACGCACCGGTCGACGTACACCCGAGCAATTTGCACTTCGGTTGCGAGTTCGGCAAGTAAAAACTTACTGTTTTGGAACTGTGAAATGGACTGACCAAAGGCTTTGCGTTCTTTGGTGTAGTCGAGGGTCCAATGCAATGCTGCATCGGCAACTGCAACAGCACCAACAGCAATACCGAGACGCTCTTGGGCAAGGTTGGTCATGAGATACACGAACCCGTTGCCCTCTTCGCCTAAGAGGTTTTCCGCCGGTACTTCAACATCGGAAAAGAAAAGCTCTGCAGTGTCTTGAGCGTGCATCCCCAACTTGTCGAGGTTGCGACCGCGTTCGAAACCTTTCATTCCCCGTTCAACAAGCAGCAATGAAATACCACGATGACCTTTTTCTGGGTCGGTACGACACACCACAATGACCACATCGCTATTGATGCCATTCGAGATAAATGTTTTGGCACCGTTCACAACAAAGGCACCACCTTTTTTCAGACCTGTTGTGCGAATGCCGGCCACGTCACTTCCCGTATTGGGTTCGGTAATTCCGAGTGCTCCAATCACTTCACCAGACACCATGCCTGGCAAAAATCGTGCACGCTGTTCTTCGTTGGCAAGACCCAAGAAGTATGGCAACACGATGTCGTTGTGCAATGTGATTCCGTTCGCACTACCAATAACACCTGTGGCACCAATTTCTTCGGCCATGATTGCCGCAAAGTGATAATCGTCAGTGTCGCCACCGCCGTATGCACCCGGCACATTGAGACCAAGGAAACCTTGCTTGCCAGCATTGAGCCACAACTCGCGAGGCGTGATGCCAGCCTTTTCCCACTCTTCATGACGTGGCACAACTTCCTTATCGAGCCATGAGCGAAACGTGGAACGAAATTGCTGGTGGACATCATCAAAAATTGTGCGTGGGAATGCTTCCATTCCGACAACGCTAGATGTTCAAGGCAGCCGAAGAAAAACTGTGGGCGAAGTTCCTAGCCAGCAAGAACAGCACGTGCAACAAGATCAACACCAAAAGCAGTGAGAATTGCCAAATACAAGAGCCCTGTTGCCGCCATGACTGCTGAATAACTACGTTCTTTCAATGCTGCTTTTGTGACCACTACAAGAACTGCTGTCGCAACGACGCAGGCAATCCAGAACCAGCCGAGAGTTCCGTTCCAGCCATCGTCAATGGAGCCATTAATCACGCTCACCATTCCTGTTGGCAACAGCATCGAAAGCACTTCAAGAGGCAATGCCCAATACATTACGTCAACGAGGTCGTTGAGAAGTTTGCGTGGCATTCCTGGTTGCACTAAGTACCAGTGACCCAAGAGCATGGCATCGGTAATAGCACCCAAAAACATTGCGCCAATCACGACACGAAACGACGCCAACAATGAATCGCCAAGACCACTTGCAACATCGAGTGCTCCAGCAACTACTCCGATACCACCAATGAGCGGCGCGAGAAGTAATCGGTGCGGCGGAGTCTTACGCAATGTGAGCAGTGCAAGTAGCGCTACTACTAGCGATGCACCTTCGCGTACTGGCACCACACCCAAGGTGAGCCCACAGGCAAATGCACCTGCAGCCATTGCCGCAAACACGCCATGTAAGAGCCATGTATAGCCTCGGCCAATTTCGCTATTGCGGGTCGTGAGCCAGCAAAAAAGCAGACCTCCACTCGCCCATTGCAGAAGTACTGTGGCCGCATCAAGTCGCATCACGTCATGCAACCTAGGCGACACAGCGTCACCAAGAGTGAATTTGTGACTAAAAACTCCTTAGCGAGCAGTAACGGTGTCGGTATCGCGACCCGAGCGCAACAAGGTTCCGGGGCGTGAAGTGAGGATTTCACCATTTCGCACGGCTTCAACGCCGTTAATAAGTACGTGGTTAATTCCTTCAGCTTCCCCATAGACGCGTCCGGCGCCAGCAGGCATGTCGAACTTTGTGTACACGGGGCCAGGACCAACGGTGAGCGGGTCGAGCACCACAACGTCGGCACAATAACCCACTTCAATACGACCGCGGTTGCGCAAGCCATACAAACGTGCTGGCTGCTCGGTGAGGTGGTACACCGCTTCTTCGAGATCCATCAGTTTTTCATCACGAACCGCGCGCGCAATGAGCGTTGTCGAGAAAGCGAAACTGTCGATCATGTCGAGGTGAGCACCTGCATCACTTGCACCAACAATGGCACGCTCGTCGCGCCACACTTCAACACGGCGCTTCCATGTTGCCGTGTCTTGACCTTTATCTTGGTTGGCAATAACCGTGCGCAAATTGTCGTCGATGACGATGTCGACCAACAGATCCCATGGCTCAACTTTGAGTTCTTTTGCGATGTCACCAATAAGGCGGCCAGCATATTTCTGCCACTTGTCGGTGAAGGTCTCGAGCAAAATATATGCGCCCCAGTTACCAATTGAGCGAGTAGGACCCTGTGTGCTTTGTGCCAAGCGATTCATTTCTTCACGACCCTTCGGGTCGCGCATCATGGTGAGCTTCACATCATCGGGAAGCGCCATCAGCTCGTCCCAGCCGTTCAAAATATCGAGAATAAAACCGCTCTTAAAGTTCAAACGAATGCGGAAGGTGTCGGGCAAGGTGAGTGCTATAACTTTGCCGCCACGTTCAGCAGCAATGTCGAACCCCTTCAACTGATGTTGAACAAGGTCCCAGTTCTGGGCATACACCTGCAACAAGTTCCAATTCAACGGACGGTTTGCTGCAGCACTCATGTCGCCCATGAGTTCAAAGGTTTCTTGGGCAAATTCACCAACGGCAGGAATGAACTCGAGTGTGGTGCCAGGGAACTCTTCTACCACTGCGCACAACGCAATGAGTTCTTTGCGTGAACCGTGACGTGACGGAACAGGAACACCAGTGTGGTCGTTATGGCTTGGTGACCATGTGGAAGAAAAGCCCATGCCGCCTGCGCGTAAACCATCGCGCAACAAGTTGCACATTGCTTCAATTTCTTCATCGGTTGCTTCGCGTTGGTTGGCAGCATCGTGCATGACTACACGGCGCAATGCACTGTGACCAACAAGGAAGCCTGCGTTCGGCATAAGGGTGCCATCGAGCGCATCGAGATACTCCGCAGTGGTGGTCCAGTCCCACGGGAGGCCTTGCTGCAACGACTCGAGCGGCATGCCTTCAACACGAGCCAACATGCGCATGAGGTAATCGCCATCTTGTGGAGTGAGTGGCGCAATGGTGAAACCGCAGTTACCACCAATGACAGTGGTAACACCGTGTAATGGCGAGGGGCTCAGTGAAGTGTCCCAAAATGCTTGCGCGTCGTAGTGCGTGTGCAAGTCGATGAAACCAGGGGTCACTACTTTGCCAGTGGCATCGATGGTTTGATGCGCCGATTCGGTGATGGTGCCCACTTGAGTAATGCGCCCATCGACAATTCCTACGTCGGCACGTCGGCGCACTGCGCCTGTACCGTCAATAACATCGCCACCGGTAATTAGAACGTCGAGCATGATTCCCCCATCTCTCAGGGTCTTAATCTATGCGAGAACGACCAAATCATGCGAGACGAGGTTCATGGCCAGTGGGCCCTGGTCGGTTGCCACCACAATGTCTTCTAAACGCATGCCAAATCGACCCGGAATGTAGATGCCCGGCTCAATGCTAAATGCGTGCCCAGCAAGCAATGCTTCGGTATTGCCCGCCACGATGTATGGGTCTTCATGGGCTTCCATGCCAATTCCGTGGCCGGTGCGATGTACGAAATACTCACCGAAGCCAGCTTCAGTAATGACGCGCCGAGCAGCTTCATCGACCGATTCACAGGTTGCACCCACTTGGGCCGAAGCCACTGAAGCAGCTTGTGCTTCTTGCAACACTGCATATGCTTCCAAAATTTCTTGTGACGGCGTACCTAGATGCACACAACGCGTGATGTCGCTGCAGTAGTCGGCCATGGTTCCACCAAAATCGCACAACACAATTTCACCATGACGAATCACTCGTGCTCCTGGGTGATGATGTGGGCTTGCAGCATTCTCTCCCGATGCAACAATGGCGAAGTTCACTACATCGTGGCCCTCTTCTAAAAGTCGCGCAGAAATATCGGCCGACACTTGCGCTTCAGTGCGACCAATTAAGGGAATAAGACCCGCGTGCAACTGCGTAGCTACGCGGTCGGCAGCCGCACCCGCGCGTTGCAGTGCTTCAATTTCACTGAGCGTTTTTACTTTGCGCAAAGGCCCCACAACATCAACAGCGCGCGAGTAGTGCGCAGATGGCGCAAAGGCAAGTAGTTCTACTAAAAAGCGCGCCCACATTTGGTCGCCGACCGACACGGTGCGTGCACCCTTTGTGAGTTGTGCCACCAATGCCACTGGGTTGTCGGTTTCGTTCCATGCAGCCAGTGTGAAAACGGTGGGGTGCAATGCAACACGCGGTGCTTCCAAACGAGGGATAACCAAAGTGGCAAGACCCTCTTGCGGCACCACCAACATGGTGAGGCGTTCGAGTGGCATGGCGTGGTAACCCGTGAGATACGGCAGGTCGTGCCCAACAGACAACAGCAGCGCATCGATATTTTGCGCCTTCATCTCTTTTTGTACGCGAGCAACACGCTCTTCGTAAATACGTGTTGGCAAAGTGTGAGATTCGCGAGAGTTCATCGCACCAGTGTCCCGGCTTGGTATTCCTCAAAGGCTTGAACAATTTCTGCTTGCGTGTTCATGACGAAAGGGCCGTAGCGAGCAACCGGCTCATTGAGTGGCTCACCACCGAGCAACAAAACACTGGCACCATTTTTGCTGCTCACGCGCACTTCACCTGCAGTGCGCTCCAACACCACCATTTGGCCATCAACAGCTGACTCACCGTTGACTTCTACTTCCCCACCAAACACATGCACCAATGCAGTGTGACCTTCTTCAGGGGCCCACACCACTTGGTCGCCTGCAGCAAGTTCGATATGCGCATAGGTCACTGGGCTTGTTGTGGCAACCTTGCCGCGCACACCTGCCACTTCGCCGGCAACAACTTTCATCACACCACCATTGGCAAGAGTGTGCGCCACAATTTCTTCGGCGTCGAAACCTTGATAACGCGGAGCAATCATTTTCTTTGCTGCAGGAAGATTCACCCACAGCTGAAAACCATGCATTTTGCCACCCAACTTCAACATTGATGCTGGTGGTAATTCGCTATGCACCACACCCGACCCCGCGGTCATCCATTGCACGCCACCTGGCGTGATGGTTCCGACCCCACCCGATGAGTCACGATGTTCCATGGCGCCATGCAACAGGTATGTGACTGTTTCAAAGCCGCGGTGCGGGTGCTCTGGGGCTCCTACTGCTTCACCTGGGCCGTATTCCACTGGTCCCATTTCATCGAGCAACAAAAACGGATCAATATGGTCGAGTGACGCGGTAGGAAATGGCCGACGAACAACAAAGCCACCGCCTTCCACTGTGCGATGTGCTTGAACTACTCCGGCAATTGCTCTCATGACACTCACTTATGTGCTGGTTGGGGTTTGCGAGTTAAAGAAACCGCAGTATCGATACTTTTTTGTTCGGCTTCTTCTGCCGATTGGCGAGCGTGATAGCTGGAACGAGTAAGAGGGCTCGATTCCACATGACTAATGCCTAATGCTTCGCCAAATTTTTTCAAGTGTTCAAACTCTGCAGGCGCTACCCAACGTGCAACAGGCAGGTGATGTGTGGTGGGACGCAAGTATTGGCCAATGGTGACGATGTCGACACCCACACCAGCAAGGTCGACCAGAGTTCCCTCGGCTTCTTCAAGAGTTTCACCCATTCCCATAATGAGACCCGACTTTGCTGTGAGATCAGCAGCCTTGGCACGTGCGAGCACCGACAAAGAGCGTGCATAGCCGGCGCTCGGGCGCACCGCACGCTGCAACCGTGCCACCGTTTCGATGTTGTGGTTCAGAACGTCGGGCTTGACGGCAAGCAAAATGTCGAGAGCATCGGTTCCCTTCACATCGGAAATGAGAGTTTCAATACGCGTCAGTGGCGATACTTTGCGAATTGCAGTAACACATTGCGCTACGTGCAACATGCCGCCATCGGCTAAATCGTCGCGTGCCACCATGGTGAGCACTGCATGCAAGAGACCCATACGTTGAATGGCCTCTGCAACACGGTCGGGTTCATCACTCGCAGGAATTTCTGGCTTTTGAGTATCGACCAAACAAAAGCCACAAGCGCGGGTGCAACGTTCACCGAGCACCATGAACGTTGCTGTGCGATCAGACCAGCATTCCGACAAGTTGGGGCAACCTGCTTCTTCACACACGGTGACAAGACCCAGATCGCGTACCACTTTTTTTGTTTCCATCACTTCTTCAGTGAGGCGCACTTTCGGGCGCAACCAATCGGGTTTACGTTCTTCAATTTTGAGGCCGTCGCCCACGCCTGCCTGAGCTAAACGCGAGATGAGTCGCACAGGTTCGCCTGCGCCTTCACCACGCGAGAACGCAGATAGATCTTCTGGGCGGTGATACCACGCAACGTCTTGACGGGCAGTTTGCCCATCGGCGAAGGAAAGAGCTACGTGACGCGCCACCACTTCAGATACTTCTTGTAGCGACGATTCAATTCCTTCTTCACGTAGCGAAGTGACCGGGTATTCAGCAATGCCACACGGAACAATGTGTTCGCGCATGTAAGTGAGATCGGTTTCCACATTGACTGCGAATCCATGCATGGTGCGGCCGCGACTGAGGCGCACACCAATGGCACAGATTTTTCGTGGCGCATTCGCTGCAACGCCTACCCACACACCGGGGTAACCAGCAAGACGACCCACGTCGCTCAGGCCTAATTCAGTGAGCGAGTCGATGAGCAGTTGCTCAACACGAAACACGTAGTCGCTGGTGTCGGCGGGCCCTGCATTGCCACCATGTTTTGGTTGCAAATTGAGAATGGGGTAACCCACCAATTGGCCAGGGCCGTGATACGTAATGTCGCCACCACGATTGACCTTGACAAAGTCGGCGCCTACTTCACTCGGCACGCATTTCAAGTTTTTGTTGAGGTCGGCACTTGGCCCATAGGTAAAGACGTGCGGGTGCTCGAGCAGCAACAGATGTTGTTCACGAGAGTGCTCAAAGAGTGAACGTTGCACTGCAAATGCTTCGCGATAAGGAACTTTTCCTAGCCAACGAACATGCAATGGTGATGTCATGATGAAGCGCTGAATTACAGCTCTGCAGACCAGTCGCGGGTTTCAAGAATTTCTTTTGCACGCGAGAGGAAGCCAGCTGCGTATGCACCGTCGAAAGCGCGGTGATCCCAGCTCATTGCCAGCTTGCCCACCGGATGAATAGCAATACTTTCGCCACCATCTGGCAAATTCACCACCACTGGCTTACGCACAATGGCATCGGTAGAAATAATGCCAACTTGTGGTTGGTTAATAACGGCCATGGTGAGAACTGAACCTGCTGAACCATTGTTTGACAGGGTGAATGTTCCACCTTGAATTTCATCGGGTGACAACTTGCGTGCCTTTGCACGTGCGCCAAGATCGCTAATTTCACGAGCCAAAGCACGCAAACGCTTTGATTCGGCATCACGTACTACCGGCACCAACAGACCCTGGTAATCGAGGTCTACTGCAATGCCAAGGTCGACATATTGGTGAACAACGAGTTCATTGCCATCGAGTGAAGCATTGAGATGCGGGAACTCAACAAGAGCATCAACAACTGCGCGTGAGATGAAAGGAAGATACGTGAGGCTGAAGCCTTCTGTTTTCTTCCATTCATTTTTTACACGTGAACGCACAACGTCGACATTTGCGTAGTCAACTTCAACCACGCTGAAGGTATGTGGGCTCACTGCCTTCGACATAATCATGTGCTCACCGGTGAGCTTGCGAATTTTCGACAACTTGATGCGCTTCTCACGCTCGTTGCTGTCGCCAGCAGGTGCAGCTTTTGCCACAGCAGCAGGCTTTGCCGCAGCAGGTGCTGGAGCTGGCGCAGGAGCAGGAGCAGCGGCTGGCGCTGGAGCAGCAGCTGGGGCCGACTTGCCGGCTTGAGCATCGATGAGTGCCAACACGTCTTCACGTGTGATGCGCCCACCAGGTCCTGTACCCGCAATTTTTGCTGCATCGAGATTGTTTTCTGAAATGAGACGACGCACGACTGGCGACAACAATGGCGCATCGCCGGCACTGGGGGCAGCAGCAACCACAACCGTTGGTGCAGGAGCGGGTGCAGGCGCTGGAGCTGGGGCAGGTGCGGGTGCTGGCGCTGGTGCTGGAGCAGCAGCAGGCTCAGGTGTTGGTGCTGCAACAGGGGCTGGCGCAGGTGCGGCACCGGCATCGCCCACAACGGCAATGACTGCTCCAACAGGAACAGTGTCGCCTTCTTTTGCACGCACTTCTGTAAGAACACCCGATACAGGCGAAGGGACTTCAGTATCGACCTTGTCGGTGGATACTTCGAAAAGTGGTTCATCGGCAGCAACGGCATCGCCCACTTTTTTGAACCACTTCGTAATGGTTCCTTCTGTCACTGTTTCGCCAAGTTGTGGAAGCTTCACTTCAGCCATGTCGCTGTGTCCTTAATGTATTGAGGTGTTCTAAAAAATAATGAGAAAAGGTATTACGCGTTAATGCTACGCCCGGTCATGGAGAGCATCGTTTCACCAAACAATTCACTCAAACTTGGGTGAGGTTGGATGAACTCGGCGACTTCTGCCACCGTTGCTTCCCAGTTGACGGCCAAGTAACCACCAGAGAGTTGCTCGGTGACCCATGGGCCAACCATCTGCACACCAAGAACCTGACCAGCAGTTCCGTCAGCATTCTTTTTAGCAATTACTTTCACGAGCCCGTCGGTGTCGCCAATAATCATGGCGCGACTGTTGGCGCGGAACTGGTGCTTACCTACAACTACGTCGTAGCCAGCTGCTTTTGCACTGTCTTCACTATGGCCAGCCCAAGCAACTTCAGGGTGACAATAAATTGCCCACGGCACACGGTCGTAGTTCACTGGCGCAACAGGCTCGCCAAGAATGCGCTTCACCGCAAGAATTGCTTCTGCGTAGGCAACGTGTGCGAGTTGTGGCGTATTGATGATGTCGCCTACCGCATACACACCAGGTTCAGCGGTGGTGCAGTACTCGTCGACTTCAATGAAGCCACGCTCGCTGAGTTTGACGGCAGTTCCTTGTAGGCCGAGTAGTTCAGCAGATGGACGACGTCCAACTGACACCACAACTGCATCGACTTCAAGAGTTTCACCTTCTCCGAAGGAAACAACGGTTCCACCAGAACCATTGAGCGCGTGACCCTTGACAGCAACACCAGTTTTGATGTCGATGTTCTTTTTCTTAAAGCTCTTCACCACAACATTGGCAAGGTCGGCATCGAGACCAGGAAGAATTTTTGGCAAGCCCTCAAGAATGGTGACGGTGCTGCCCAAATCGGCGAATGTTGAAGCAAATTCACAACCAATGGCTCCACCACCAATAACGGCAACGCGTGCAGGCAAAGTACTGAGCATCAATACTTCATCTGAAGTCATGATGGGGCCGCCAACTTCGAAACCGGGAATGGTGCGCGGAACTGAGCCTGCAGCAAGGATGACATTTTTTCCTTGTACCTGCTGTGTGCTTCCATCGGCTGCAGTAACGGTGACTGTCTTGTTTGCGCCAAGTGAACCAACGCCCAAGAGGTAGGTCACTTTTTTCGATTTGGTTAAACCAGTAAGACCTTTCACCAAACCATCAACAATTTTCTGCTTACGAGCTTGAGTAATAGAAAAGTCGACACCGTTTTGAGTGGAGTTCACACCGAACTCTGCAGAATGCAAAACGTGGCGGTTGACCGCTGCTGTTTCTAAGAATGCTTTTGCGGGAATACACCCACGGTTCAAGCATGTTCCGCCGATGGTGTCTTTTTCCACCAGCGCCACCGACAAACCTGCCGACGCCCCATAGAACGCCGCGGCGTATCCGCCGGGTCCACCACCAATTACAACAAGGTCATATGTTTCAGCCATAGCAAGACAACCGTAACCGAATTACCCCTCGGTACCCCACTGCTGTTGAGCCCCAGCCCGCAAGTAGGCCACGGTGGGGGTTGCTTTGGTGGGGTCGAAGCGCACCGTGCAGCGCACTTCGGCAGTTACAGAAACCTCTTGGCAGGCATCGGGTGCGGTCTGTTGTGTGAGGGGCGTGAACACCCTGCCCTCGGCCAGCATCCGCCACCCTTCAAAAGCCCCCTTGGCTATTGCGACGCCGCGCATGGTAACCGTGACCAATGTCGCGTCGGTAGTTTTTTGTACTGACTGCACCGCAACGGTCATGTCGCCCAAAGTTGCCGGCGTTCCCCACGCCAGCACCTCGACGCGCGGGTTATCGGTGGCTACCTGAAGCAATTTGAAACCACCGGCAAGCACAATTGCGATGCCGCAGACCAATGCAGTGAGAACGAGTTTGCGGGTGCTCATGGGTTGACATCCTACGGCACTTCATTCCTCGCTCCATAACGCCACTAGTTGCGAAGAGGCATACTCTGTATTCATGCGTATTGCTGTTACTGGTTCCACTGGCCTTATTGGAAAAGCACTTCTTTCTCATCTCCACGACAACGGACACGACATCGTTGCACTTGTGCGACGTGCGCCTCAATCGCCAGCAGAAATTCAGTGGGACCCAACACGTGGCACACTTGATGCGAAAGATCTTGAAGGTGTGCAGGGTGTGGTGCACCTGGCTGGCACAGGCATTGGCGACAAGCGTTGGACCGATTCATACAAGAAGGAAATTCTGGAAAGCCGCACAAAGAGCACTGCACTCCTCGCAACGCGCCTCACAGAACTACAACAGCAACCAACAGTTTTTCTTTCGGGTTCCGCCATTGGCATTTACGGACCGCGCGACAGTGAAGTACTTGGTGAAGACGCAACACACGGCAACACGTTTCTCGCCAATGTGTGTGAAGAATGGGAAAACGCAGCAAGTCCTGCAGTTGCTGTCGGCATTCGCACTGCATTTTTGCGCACCGGAATTGTGCTGAGCCCCAAAGGTGGAGCACTGAAGAAACAACTTCCGCTCTTCAAAATAGGTGCAGGCGGAAAATTCGGTAATGGCAAACAGTGGCAGAGTTGGATTTCCATTACCGATGAAGTGCGTGCCATTACACATTTACTGACGAGCACACTTGCCGGGCCAGTGAATCTCACTGCTCCTACACCAGTGACCAATGCTGAGTTCACCAAAACATTGGCGAAAGTGCTTCACAAACCTGCCTTTATGGCAATTCCCCCTGTTGGTCCAAAACTTTTACTCGGCTCTGAACTTGCCGATGCATTGCTCTTCACCGGCCAGCGCGTTGTTCCGAATGCATTGCTTGCCGATGGCTTTCGCTTTTCGCACAGCACGTTGGAAGAAGCTCTGCGCAACTTGTTGCTCTCGTAATCTCCGCCTATGACCTCTGAACATTCCGAGCAGCGCCCCGACCTCGACGTCATCATTGTTGGTGCCGGACTCGCGGGGATGTCGTGCGCGAAGCACTTGCAACGTGCTGGCAAAAACGTGGCAATTTATGAAGCAAGCGATGGAGTGGGTGGGCGCGTTCGCACCGATGAACTAGATGGATATCTGCTCGACAGAGGCTTTCAAGTACTGCTCACTGCGTACCCTGAAATTGAGACCGAAGTAGACCTTGCCGCGCTCGACATGAAGTACTTCTCACCAGGTGCTCTGGTACGCGTAGGCAGCAAGAATCATGTTGTGGGCGACCCACTGCGCGAACCATCAACACTTTTCTCTACAACGTTTGCCCCCATTGGAAACGTGTTCGACAAAGTACGCATTGCGGCCTTGCGGTGGAAACTCATGCGTGGCCCTGCGCGCCGACTACTCCAGGGCCAAGATATGTCGACCGCCAAGGCGCTACGCGAACAAGGTTTTTCACAGCGCATGGTGAGTACTTTCTTCACTCCACTCGTGGGTGGAATACAACTTGACCCCGATTTGTCTACATCACGGCGCATGTTTGACATTATTTTCCGCACGCTCAGCAGCGGAGAAACAGGGGTTCCTGCCCGTGGCATGGGCGAGCTGAGCAATTACCTCGCGGCTCAACTACTGAACGGCACTGTGCACCTACAGTCACCCGTCAGCGAAGTAACAAGTACATCTGTCACCTTGCATAATGGTGAGAAAGTCCATGCTCGCAGCGTGGTGGTCGCCGCTGAAGGACCTGCTGCATCGGAACTCTTGAATCTTCCAACAGTTGCATCACGTTCCGTGAGCTGTGTCTATTTTTCTGCCGACACCGCTCCTACTCAGGAAAAACTCATTGCGTTAGATGGTTCGCACAGTGGCCCAGTACTCAACATGGCGGTCATGAGCAATATTTCACCGCACTACGCACCACAAGGGAAACACCTCATTGCCGCCGCATGCCCTGGAATGACCGCAGAGTCAGAGCCAGAACTACTGAGCAAAGTGACGCAACAGCTTCTGGAGTGGTGGGGGCCACAAGTAAATACTTGGAAACACTTGCGCACCTACAGCATTGTTCATGGGCAACCCGACCAATCACCTCCGTTCGCCCCAAAAAAACCAGTAACTCTTGCCAACAAAGTTTTTGTCTGTGGCGATCACCGCGATACCGGCTCAATACAAGGAGCAATGTACTCAGGTAGACGCTGCGCGGTTTCTGTGCTCAAATGCTTGGCATGAGCAATTTCTTTCTTGAGAGCACACACGACAGCAGCGGAAAAATTGCGCGGGTGAGCGCAGTCATTAGTGCAAGCCCACAAGATATTTTTGCACTGCTTGCTGACCCTGCTCAGCACGCAACCATTGATGGTTCAGGAAGTGTGAAGTCAGCTCGCGATGAACACCCAGCGAGACTTGAACTCGGAACAAAATTTGGCATGGAGATGAAAGTAGGCGTTCCCTACAAAATCACCAACGAAGTAGTGGAGTTCATTGAAGGCGAACGTATTGCTTGGCGTCACTTCGGCGGACACATTTGGCGTTACATCTTGGTTGCCGATGGTGCCAACACCTGCGTTACCGAAGAGTTCGACTACGCCCACGCCAAGTCGCCATTTTTTCTCAAACTGATGGGCTACCCCGATAAAAATCGCAAGTCGATGGAAAAGACTCTGGAACGGATGCAGAAGTATTTCACCACTCCCCGGTAGGAAAAATGAAATAGTGTGAGCAAGGTGAGCACCAACATCAGCCTTCCCCTCGGGTTTCATTCATATGTCGCCAACATTGGGGTCAAAGACAACTCGCAAGATTTCACGCTCGTTGTAGCCGATGCTTCATGTGCCTCCGCAGGAGTGTTCACACAAAGTCGTTTTGCTGGCCCCAGCGTCACCGTCAGCCAAACTCATCTCAAAAATCTTGAAGCTCGCGCCATTGTTGTCATTAGCAAAAATGCAAACGTTGCCAATGGCCCCGATGGTTTAAGCGATGCGCTCGAAGTAGTGCAAGGTGTCGCCAAGGTCCTGAACTGCGACCCTCACGACGTACTCATTGCCTCTACCGGCGTCATTGGTCGCCGCTACCCCATTGAACGTATTCGTGCTGGCTTGGCAGCCATACCTACAGCAATTACTGGCAACGATGCAGTAGCTGTTGCACTAGGAATTATGACCACCGATACGGTGCACAAAATTGCAGAGGCCTCTATTGCCGGAAGCAACGCACGCATTGTTGGTGTTGCCAAGGGGGTAGGAATGATTGAGCCCAATATGGCAACACTCATCACCATGCTGTTTACCGATGCCGATGTGCCAAAAGAAGAGCTCAATGTCATCTTTCGACGCGTGATGAACAAAACCTTCAACTGCGTGTCGGTCGATACCGACACTTCTACCAGCGATACCGCAACCATCATGGCCAGCGGTGCCAGCGGTGCAGTTGACAACACTGCGTTTGAAAATGCTCTTTACGCAGTGGCTTTATCGCTCACTAAACAAGTTGCCCGCGACGGCGAAGGCGCAGAAACACTCATTGAAGTACGTGTGGATTCCGCCGCAACCGATGAACAAGCAAAACGTGTTGCAAAAGCAATTGTTAATTCACCACTCGTCAAAACTGCTGTACACGGCGCAGACCCCAACTGGGGCCGCGTTGCCATGGCCGTGGGTAAGTGCAACGACACGAATATTAATCAAGACAACGTCGTCATTCGCTTTGGCGCACAAGAGGTGTACCCACACCCTGTTTCAGAAAGTGGTCTTGCGCAGTTGAGCGAGTACATGAAGGGCAGCGATGTTCTCATTCATGTTTCACTCAACAACGGCTCAAGTTCCGCAACAGTGTGGGGATGCGACCTCACCGATGGCTACGTGCGCATTAACGCCGACTACACCACCTAGATCACACAAATGAAAAGACCCCCGAGCATCTGCCCAGGGGTCTTTTACAAATACCGAGTGAATTATTTAGGTGGCATACGAATGCCACCGTCTACACGAATGCTCTCTGCGTTCATGTAGCTATTGGTAATGCATTCAATGACCATTGAAGCGAGTTCTTCTGGGGCGCCGAGGCGCTGTGGGAAGAGCACACCTTTTTGCAAGTTTGCTTTGAAAGCTTCGCTGTTTTCACCATCACCGTAAATAGGTGTGTCGATGAGGCCCGGTGCCACTGTGTTCACGCGAACACCAATAGCTGCAAGGTCACGAGCAATAGGAAGTGTCATTCCTACAATGCCACCTTTTGATGCGGAGTATGAGGCCTGACCAATTTGTCCGTCGAATGCTGCAACTGATGCGATGTTCACAATTGCACCGCGCTCACCATGTTCAAGTGGCTCAGTAACACTCATGGCAGTTGCTGCCAAACGAATACAGTCGAAAGAACCAATGAGGTTGATGGCAATTACTTTTTTAAATACATCGAGGTTGGCTGCTGAGTCGTACGAACCATCTTTACCAACGGTGCGTTGTGCCCAACCAATGCCAGCAGAGTTCACAAGTACGCGAAGTGGGCCCATGGACTTTGCCATCTCCACTGCGTTGATGATGTCTTCAGTCTTTGTGACATCAACCTTGCAAAATGCTCCCCCAATTTCTTTTGCTAATTCTTGTCCCTTGTCTTCTTGAAGGTCGGCTACGACGACCTTCGCGCCACGCTTGGCGAGAAGACGGGCTGAGGCGGCACCAATTCCTGATGCTCCACCGGTCACTATTGCGCTTGCTCCTGAAATGTCCATGGTGCGAGGCTATGCCGACGCAGCAGCAACTGCCAAAGCGTCGACCAAATCATTCATGGGTTCCCCAGAATGACCCTTCACCCAGGTGAAAAAGGTCTTTTCTGGCCCACGTTTCACCACCTCGGCGAGTAATTGCTCCCAGAGGTCTTGGTTTGCCACGGCCTGGCGTTGGGAGTTCTTCCAGCCTCGAGTGAGCCAACCCTGCCACCATTTGTCGGTAAAGCACTTCACCACATAGATGCTATCGGAGCGCACTTCCACCACGCCGTTGATGTGGTGCAAAGAACGCAGGGCATCAATCACGGCGTACAACTCCATGCGCTGGTTGGTGCTTGGCTTTTCGGCCCCTGAGCCGTTAGGCACACCAGACGGTGAGATTGCCCATGCCCAGCCGCCGGGCCCTGGGTTTCCCGAGCATGCGCCATCGGTATAGACCACGGTGGCATTTTCTGGCACCCTGCTCGCCAAAGGCGTTGCCCGCAGCGCGTTCAACAGTTCCTTTGTGTTCATTGCAGAGGCACCAAAACCTAAATCAAGTTCCGTTGGAGTATCCATTGATATAGATCATTACCTATTTCTGCTCTAACGCTCGGTATCACGCTTCGCCTGCGAGAATAGACACATGATCTTCGACGGCTCCATGCACCAGCTTCCCGATATCGACCCCACCGAGACGAATGAGTGGATGGAGTCTCTCGACGCCGTCATCGATTCGCACGGCAAAACACGCGCTCGGTATTTGCTTTCACGTTTGTTGGAACGCGCGCAACAGAACCAAGTCAGTTTTCCCGCCACCGTCTCTACCCCTTATGTGAACTCCATCCCGCGCGAACAAGAACCTTGGTTTCCTGGTGATGAGCATTTAGAGCGGCGCATTCGTGCTTACATCCGCTGGAACGCTGCTGTCATGGTCATTCGCGCCAACACACGTGCCGAAGGAATTGGTGGACACCTGTCTACCTTTGCAAGTTCTGCATCGCTATACGAAATTGGTTTCAACCACTTCTTTCGAGGTAAAGACGATGGGCAAGCCGGCGACCACATTTATTTCCAAGGACACGCCGCACCAGGTGTTTATGCACGTGCATTTCTTGAAGGGCGCCTCAGCACCGACGACCTCGACCACTACCGCCGCGAAATTGGTCGCGAAGGAAAAGGTCTCTCGAGTTATCCGCATCCACGCTTAATGCCCGACTTCTGGGAATACCCAACAGTGTCTATGGGTCTTGGCCCCATTACCGCTTTGTACCATGCGCGTTTTAATCGTTACTTGTTGAATCGCAAACTCGACGACACGTCAGCAAGTCGCGTATGGGCTTTTCTTGGCGACGGCGAATGTGATGAGCCAGAAACACTTGGCGCATTGTCGCTTGCGTCACGTGAACAACTCGACAACTTAGTTTTTGTGGTGAACTGCAACCTGCAACGCCTCGATGGCCCAGTACGTGGCAACGGCAAAATCATTCAAGAACTTGAAGCAACCTTTCGTGGTGCCGGGTGGAATGTCATCAAGGTCATTTGGGGTTCCAAGTGGGACGATCTGCTTGCTCGCGACGTCGACGGTGTATTGCTGAATCAAATGAACACCACGGTTGATGGTGAATTCCAGCGCTACACGGTGGAAGACGGCTCATACATTCGTGAAAACTTCTTTGGCCCCGACCCACGCTTGCGCCAAATGGTGTCGCATCTCACCGATGAAGACCTCAGTGTGTTGCCACGTGGCGGCCACGACTACCGCAAGCTGTATGCCGCTTATCGCTCAGCTGCAGAAAATTTAGGTTCGGGTCGGCCAACTGCCATTTTGTGCAAGACCGTGAAGGGTTGGACCCTTGGTCCGTCCATTGAAGGCCGTAACGCTACGCATCAAATTAAAAAGATGAATGCCGATCAGTTGCGCGTGTTGCGCGATCGCTTGTACCTCCAAGATGAAATTCCCGATAGCGCATTAGAAGCCGACGAGCCACCGTATTTCCGCCCCGCTGAAACAAGTGTGGAATACCAATACATGATGGAGCGCCGTCGTGCACTGGGAGGGCCCGTGCCCAAACGTGTTGTTATTGCGCGTCGCCCATTGTCGTTGCCCGCACCAGAAGTATTTGAAGAACTGCGTGCAGGAAGTGGCGAGCAAGCGGTGAGCACCACCATGAGCTTTACGCGTTTACTACGCAACCTGGCTCGCGATGAAAACTTTGGTGCACGCGTTGTGCCCATCATTCCCGACGAAGCACGCACCTTTGGCATGGATGCCCTCTTTCGTGAGTTGCGCATTTATGCAAGCCAAGGGCAAAAGTACGAACCAGTCGACCACGACCTCTTGTTGTCGTACGCCGAATCGGCCGACGGACAAATTCTTGAAGAAGGCATTACTGAAGCAGGAAGTTTGGCTTCCTTCATTGCCGCCGGCACAAGTTATGCAACTCGTGGAGTTCCCATGGTGCCGTTCTACACGTTCTATTCCATGTTCGGATTCCAACGAGTAGGTGACCTCATTTGGCAAGCAGCCGATGCCCGCACGCGAGGCTTCCTTCTTGGCGCAACTGCTGGGCGCACAACACTGATGGGCGAAGGCCTGCAACATCAAGATGGCCACAGTTTGGTACTAGCAAGCACGGTGCCGCCATGTCAGTCGTATGACCCCGCCTTTGCGTACGAAGTTGGTGCAATTATCGAAGACGGCCTCGAGCGCATGTATGGCAGCAACCCAGAAGACATTTTCTATTACATCACTTTGTACAACGAGAACTACCCCATGCCCGCTCAACCGAAATCTGTTGAATCACAGCACATCACACGAGGGCTCTACAAGTTTGCCGACGCACCTGAGGCACCACTACAAGCAACAATTCTTTTCTCGGGAAGCGCACATACCGCTGCTCGCGAAGCAGCAAAAGAACTTCTTGAGAACTACGGCGTTGGAGTTGAGTTGTGGTCAGCAACTTCATACAAAAACTTGCGCGAAGAGGCAATGAACTGCGAGCGCATTGCTCGCCTCAACCCCACACACCCGCCAGCAATTCCGCTTGTTACGCGTTTACTCAACGATGCCCCAGGGCCCATTGTTGCTGTTACCGACTTCATGCGTATTGTCCCCGAGCAAGTTGCTCGCTATATTCCCAACAAAACATTTGTGCCATTAGGAACTGATGGAATGGGCCGCAGCGACACTCGCGAAGCGCTACGCCAATACTTTGAGAACGACATGCCAAGCATTGTGGTCACTGTTTTGCATGCTTTGCAGCAAGATGGAAAAGTAACTGCAGACGTAGTAGAAAAAGCATTGAATAAATACAACATTGCACCCAATAGCCCTTCACCCTTTTTGCACTAAGAGAACATCATGAGCACAGGAACCCTCTACATCACCGGAGACACCGCAGCCGACAAGTTGCTGAATACCAATGGAACCGCACTGCTCATTGGCATGTTGCTCGATCAGCAAGTGCCCATGGAATGGGCGTTCAAAGGTCCTGCCACCATCAAAGCGCGCTTGGGCCACCTTGACCCAAAGAAAATTTCACTCATCGACGTAGAAGATTTTGTTGCCATGTGTTGTGAAAAGCCAGCCATTCATCGTTTCCCGGCATCAATGAGCAGGCGCATTCACGAACTGTGCTGCATCATCGCCCGCGACTACAAGAACAAGGGTGAAAACATGTGGGCAGGCGTCACCGACGCAGCAGTACTCACCGAACGCCTGCGCATTCTTCCTGGGTTCGGCGAAGAAAAAGCACAAATATTTATTGCACTCCTCGGCAAACGCATGGGTGTTATTCCTAAAAATTGGAAAACTGAAGCCGGTGTATTCAGCGACACCAACCCCCGCACTGTTGCCGACATCACATCGCCCGAAACGCTGCTGATGGTGCGTACCTGGAAAAAGGCCGAGAAGGCAGCTGCACGCGATAAGCAGAGCCGCCCCTTGAAAGCTAAAACCAGCAAATGACCACCCTCGTCACTGGTGGTGCTGGCTATATCGGTTCGCATACCGTTCGACAGCTGGTGAGCGCCGGACGCGACGTAGTTGTATTCGACTCGCTGGAACTCGGTCACCGCGAATCTTTGCTTGGTACCGAGTTAGTTGTGGGCAATATCGCCAATCAAGAGCTCGTTACATCGGTGTGCAAGAAGTACGACATTACCGAAGTCATTCACTTTGCCGCATACAAAAGTGTCGGCGAATCGATGAGTAACCCTGGTCGTTATTTTTCGAATAATGTCACTGGCTCAACACTTCTTGTAGAAGCCCTCGCACAAGCCGGCGTCAATCAAATTGTTTTCTCATCATCTGCCTCGGTGTATGGAACACCCGATTCTGTACCTGTGTGCGAAGATGCGCCTCTTCACCCCGAGAGCGTGTACGCCGAAACGAAATTCATGACTGAACGCATGTTGCATTGGTTTAGCGAAACCCATGGCGTGCGTTCCGTGAGCCTTCGCTACTTCAACGCCGCTGGCGACTCATTCGATTCGCTCATCGGAGAAGACTGGTCGGTCACCACCAACCTCGTACCGGTTGTTATGAAAGCAACTCTGGGCAAGCGTGATGCTCTAGAAGTTTTTGGTAACGACTACCCCACCCGCGACGGCACCGGCATTCGCGACTACATTCACGTTGTTGACCTTGCCGATGCTCACATCAAGGCTTTGGACTATCTCGCAGTAGGCAAACCCACTATTGCATGCAATGTGGGCACCGGAACGGGTACAACAGTGCTCGAAGTCATTCAGGCAACTGAACGCATTTCTGGCCGCAAAGTTCCATACGTCATGTCACCGCGTCGTTCCGGCGACCCCGTTGAGGTGTACGCCGACCCCGCTTTTTCTGCGCAAACTCTTGGATGGCAAGCGCAGTATTCACTCGACGACATCATTTCCACTGCGTGGCAATGGCACAGCACCCATATTGACGGTTACGCCAAATAGTTAGGAAGCTAAGCGCGATCTTTCGCGATCAAGCCATCCGAACAAAACAGCAAGTGCTCGCGGGTCGTGACGCAAGCGGTGCCCGGCACCAGCAATAATGCGCAACTCTGCCGAGCCATGAGCCTGAGCTAGCGCACGTGCGTCGGCTGTTGGCACGCTTTCGTCATCGTCACCGTGCAGCACCATGAGCGGACGCGGTGCAAACCGACGTGCCGCATCGATGGGGCGAAACCGCCTGAGTTCTCTGCTCCACTCATCGAAGTTCTGCGGAAACCCCGCACGTCGAATTGCCCCAATATCTCGTGCATGTTCTAAAAATCGACGAGGCTGCTCGGCCCAGTCATCGAAGTCGGCGCGACCACTGAGCGATACACAACCATTCACTCGGGGGTCGTCGGCCGCAACACACAAAGCCACCGAAGCCCCCGTGTTGGTGCCTACCAACCACACGCTGTCGACATTGCCAATAGCTACTAAGTGATCAATAGCTGCTCGCAGGTCGTCAACCCAACCTTGTAATGAGAAGTCGCCTTCACTTGCACCACATCCGCGAAAGGTAAAAGTTAATGCTGCACACCCCACTTCATTTGCCATGCGGTCGATGACTTGAGGGAATGTGCCAGCCGACTGGCGAGCATCTAATGGCCCAATGGGAAAACCGTGACACAAAATAACGCCAGGCAACGGACCAAAGACACCATGAGGTCGAGCAAAATAACTAGACAGTGTTAACCCGCTCGACAAAAACGTCGAGTTGCTCACCATTGTGTTCACTGCACCAGAGTTTTCGCCTGCAGCCATATAAAGAGTTAGGCGCGGGGAGCGCGCATCCGGCGAGTTTTACCTGGGGTTGCCAGTGTGTAACCACGATTGCGTGCTTCTATTTCAGAGTCGGGTCCAAAACACAAACCCACTTCACTAGCCACAATGTCGTTGATGATGGTGGGGTCATTCCAGTTGTCGAGGTCATAAACAAGCTGTGTTCGTTTGTCTCCGAGATAGCGCGTATGTTCAAACTTGATGGGTCTCTCCATGCACCCAAGAGTAGCGGCACTAGGCTCTGTGCTGTGGCGCCAAGCGAGAACGACATGAAAGAGTTTCTGACGCAACTTCAAGAAACCGACGCCCTTCTTGGTGAAACGGCCCAAAAGCGTGTGCGCGAATATCAGCTACTCAACGGAATGCCCGTTGAGACATACAAGTTCCCCACCTACAAGTCTGCCGAGGAACAAAAGGTCTGGGTCCATCACTGGTGGGTACGTCCATTGCGTTTCATTTACCGTCACCTTCCCCAAGGCATCCGTTCCCACATCAAACGAGTGGCAACATGACCACGACCGCTCGACGCATGGGGCCCTACATCGCTTTTGTTCCAGCACATTGCAAGTTGGAACGAGAATTCCGCACAGAGATGGGCAAATGGTTGAGGGCTTCAACATACGACATGGTGTATGGCGACTCGTTGCACCCCACCGACGACAAATATGAAGAACCTATTCAGGTACTGCGCCCGGGTTGGTCGCCTGAACGACTCCGTGGTCATTGTTACGTCGGTGAAGTGGTTCTGGCGACATCTGCTCTTGTTGCGCGAGCAGGTGGTGCCGACGCGCTGTGCTCATTGTCGGCACACCACCGTGCGTTACTTCTCAGCGAACATGCTTCGTCAATTGGTCGCATGCCGCTCTTTTTGTATAGCGCACCATGGGAACACAGGTTCCCTAGCGCCGATCTTGACGCGGTGAAGTCTCACTGCTTACGTACTGGAATTGATGCTCAGTGTTCCCTCAACGACAGTGGCTCTGGGGTTGTCGTCAAACGCACGCGCAATAATGACCCCTCAGTAACTGTCATCATTCCTACACGCGGCACCGAAGCAGAAGTACGTGGCAAGAAGCATGTCTTAGCGGCACATGCCATTGCACAGTTGGTAGAACACTCAACATTTCAAAATTTCGACATCATTGTTGTTGTCGATGAAGCAACTCCAGAACATGCACTGCAGGAAATCATTCAAGCTGCACCCGGCCGTGTTCGCATTGTCCCTTTTGATCGCCCTTTTAATTTTGCTGAAAAAGTGAACCTCGGTGCCGCACACACCACAGCTGATTATTTGCTGCTACTCAACGACGACACAGAGCCGAGCAATCCACACCTCATAGAAACTCTGTTGAGTTATTTCACTGATGAGACTGTGGGTCTCGTTGGACCAAAACTTCTCTATGAAGATGGCTCCATTCAAAGTGCCGGACATTTTTTTAATCCGGTTCCCTACGACACTTATCGTGGTTTTCCTGGAAATTGTGCCGGTGCATACAACATGCTCACCGTTGCACGAGAAGTTTCCAGCGTTATTGCGGCATGCGCACTCACCCCCCGAAAGGTTTTTGTTGAAGTGGGTGGGCTCAGCACACAATTTCCTGGCGATTACAACGACATCGACTTTGCACTCAAGATGCAACTACTCGGTAAACGAGTCATCTATACCCCGCATACCGATTGCTTCCATTTTGAGTCAAAGACTCGCGAAGCAAAACTCAACCCAGCACATGTTGCGCTCTTAGGCGAACGGTGGCGCGACCAATTGGAAAATGAAACCTACGGGCACCCTGCACTGCAGAAGTACCAGGTGACGTGGAAGTCAAACCGTCCGGGTCAGAGATCTGTCGATGAAGCAGTGGGCCCCACTGCGCCAATCGCATCGAAATAAGCCAGGTGTGCTTGCACCACATAGACCACATCGACATCTTCAAGGAGTTCCACTCCCGCTTTGCCTGCTTCTGCAAGTAAATAACCGGTGAGTTGATCTTCGGTAATGAGCACTACATCGTGAATCTCTTGTGGCCGGTCTACTACCTTGTCGGGCTGTAAACCTTGCGCGTGTAACCAGCGCATATGCAGCACCAACATCTCACGCAATTCATCGGGGGTGAGGCGACCTTGCGTTGAGGATGGCAAAAGGTCTGCGACAAACTCCGTTGCCTCTACGAGGTCATAAACGGCACGAGGCGCAACGGCGTCAAGCCGTCGCGCCTCGCGACCAACTACCAATGCAGCAATCAGAAATACTGATAGAGCTGCTGCAACTATGAAAAGAGCGAGAATCAAATGCCGATGCGCTGAGCAAGAAGCTCGCGATGGTAGGTGGGGTCACCAAACATCAATTCGCTCGACTTTGCACGCTTGAAGTACAGGTGTGCTGGGTGTTCCCAGGTGAAACCAATACCACCGTGAATTTGAATATTCTCTGCTGTTGCGTGGAAATATGCTTCTGAGCAATAGGCCTTGGCAAGTGATGCAACCGAAGCAAGTTCCTCGTTCATTTCACTTGCACACCACATGCCGTAGTAAGCAGCTGACTTAGCTGACTCCACTTCAAGCAACATGTCTGCACACTTGTGCTTAATTGCTTGGAATGAACCAATGGGGCGACCAAATTGAACGCGCACCTTGGCGTACTCCACAGCCATTTCCAAAACTTTTTGCGCTCCGCCAACTTGCTCTGCAGCAAGACCAACAGCAACAAGGTCGAACACAGTAGAGAGAACTTTCCAACCAGAACCTTCAGCGCCAATGAGGCGAGCAGGTGTGTTGTTGAATTCAAGCTTTGACTGCTTGCGTGTTTGGTCCATGGTGGAAAGTGCGGTGCGGGTGAGGCCAGCTGCATCGCCGCTTACTGCGAAAAGGCTCACGCCCTTTGCTGTACGAGCAGCAACAATGATGAGCGACGCCGTATTGCCATCGATCACGAACGACTTTGTACCAGAGAGTTTCCAGTCGGAGCCTGAACCAGTTGCAGCCATCTGAATGCCTGCTTCGTCCCACTTGCCTGATGGCTCAGCAGTTGCCAAGGTGGCAATTGTTGTTCCAGCAGCGATACCTGGGAGATACTCTTTTTTCGCAGCTTCATCACCGCTGTGCAACAAGGTGTTGGCAGCAAGAACCACGGTTGCGAAATATGGAGCACACAAGAGTGCGCGTCCCATTTCTTCGAGCACAACTCCGAGTTCGACGTAGCCGTAGCCAGAGCCGCCGTACTCTTCAGGAATGTGCAAGCCCTGGAGACCCATTTGCTCACCCATTTGGCTCCACACTGCTGCGTCGTAGCCATTGCTGGTTTCCATCTGTTCACGAACGGCACCCTCGGCAGATTTTGCATCGAGAAACGCACGGACAGTTTTACGGAGTTCTTCTTGTTCTTCACTAAAGGCAAAATTCATGGAGAGATTCTGCCCTACCAACACTGCACGACGCCACTCCTATTGTGTACACCTGTGTACACTAATGAGATGACCACACAGCCACCTCGCCTTGGCACACGAGAACTGCGCCTTTCCCTGGCGAGTTCGCTGCGCCGCGCGGCGGCAGGAGAACGGATCGTGGTCACCGATGCGGGGCGGCCACTTGCGCAATTGGGGCCTCTCGACTCCCCTGGCCACAACAGCATGGATGAACTCGTTGCCCGTGGCCTTGTCATTGCTCCGCGGCGAGCACAAGGAAATCGGCCATTGCAGGCCCTAGTCGATCACCCCATTGACGTTTTCAGTGGAATGCGCCTCGACCAAATGGTGAGAGACCTGCGATGACTCTCGTACTCGATACCACAGCGCTTCTTGCGTTACACATCACGTCACCCCACCACCGGGCAGTTGCTCAAGCCATGTCTGATGACCCCACATGGTGTGCGTCAGCAATGGCTCTTGCAGAATCGCTTGCCGGCATCGACCGTCTCACGGAAGAACCGTTCTTACGTGAGGAAATTGAAGATGCCATTCGTCGCACGTGGGACTACGTACACGTCATTCCTGTCGACCAGCGATGCATCGATGAAGCTTCTCTCATTTCACGCACGCAACCAGTTTCTCTTGGCTCTGCGCTTCATCTCGCAGCAGCACAACGGCTTCCTCGGCCAGTTTCATTTGCCACTCTCGATGCTGCGCAACTGACAGTGGCTCTCGGTCTTGGTTTCAACGTCATTTCTGCATGAACATTTTCCACAATTCCGCAAAATACAGAGCACTTCTGCAAGACTCAACGCGTGAATAACGACGGCTCTCTCACCGACACTTTGCATTGGTCAAATAGCGACTTAGAAGTGCACAAAGTAGTAGTGGGACCATACGAGAACAATGTCTTCGTGCTGCGTTGCAAGGCATCTGGCGAAGGTGTGCTCATCGATGCAGCTAATGAACACGAACGCCTCCTTGAACTCTGTGAACAACTCGGGGTCAAGCGAGTGCTTGAAACCCATGGTCACTGGGATCACATTCAAGCAATACCAGCAATGCGCGAAGCAGGCTATGAAGTTGCTGTAACCCGCGCCGATGCACCACGGCTGGTCGATGTGGGATACGACGTATTTCTTGACGATAAAGAAGTAGTGGAAATCGGTCGTTTACGTTTGCACACCATTCATAACCCTGGCCACACCGAAGGTTCCATCTCCTTCCATGTGGCAAATACGCCACTGTTATTCACGGGCGACACATTGTTTCCCGGAGGCCCAGGAAACGCAACGTTCGAAGGTGGCGACTTTGCCACCATCATCGAGTCAGTTGATCAAAAACTTTTTGTATTTCCCGACGACACCATTGTTTTGCCTGGCCACGGAACAAACACCACCATTGGAACTGAGCGTCCACACCTACAAGAATGGGTCGACCGAGGATGGTAGAAGAAATCGAAACCACAAAGCCAGAGCCAACGCTCTTCACCACTCGCTTTGTATGGGTAAGCGCATTCCTCACTTTTTGCGTTGCGGCGTATATTGCACTGCACGTTTACGGACCCTCTGTTCGCCCTGACGAACTGGGTTTTCTCGTCAACGGGCAGCTAATCATTGGGCGAAATGAGACCCCCTTTAGTGAGGGGTTTCGTTCCTTCTACCCAATCGGATTCAGTTTCGTTACCGCGTTTGCTTCGCTCATCGGCCGAACAATCTCTCGTGAATTTCGCATTACCTTGTTCTTTAACTTTGCATTCGTTGCACTCACCGCCCACACTCTGAGTCTTTTTACACGCAAATTCTTTGCGTTATCTCGCAGCTACTCCCGTGTGGTGGCTATTTCTGTTTCGCTCATGCCGCTCGTTGCCGCGAATGCACTCTTTGCATGGTCAGAATCACTGAACATCCTGGGTTTCACTGCTCTTATTTACTGGGCTTTCAACTATTGCACCGACAACACTCGAAGTTCTGCAATTGCACTTGCGCTCATTGCCCCATTTTTGGCAATTACACACGGCCGATTCACATTGGTTTTACCTTTCACGCTGCTCCTTCTTGTCATCGCTCCTGTAACAACCAAATCATTTCGCTCATCAGTTAAAACCATTATTGGCTCTGCTCTGATGATGGCGCTCGCATACCTCGTTCTTGCAAAAGCAAACTTGTGGCTACGCAATCAGCTCTACCAAGGTGCCGCAGGTAAAGAAGGGCGGATGAAAGACAAGCTCTTGAATAGCGCCAACTGGGGGAATATCGTTCGTGCCTTAGGCGGCCAGAACTGGTACCTACTAGCCACTTCGTTTGGGCTGGCCTTTGTTGGTGCCATCATACTTTTCAAGTTATTTGCTACTTCACAGCGGCGCATACGTCCCGACCTCGCCATTGCATCACTTTTCACGCTGGGTGCAATTGGCATCGTTGAACTCACTTCTGCGCTCAATATGGTGAAAGTCATTCGCCCCGACCATGTTGTTTATGGTCGCTATTCCGGGGTAGTCGCACCCCTTCTGATTGCCATTGCAGTAAGTGCACTCGTCACTTCGCCTCGCCAAACACGCGCGCTGTGGTGGAAAAGTATTCTGCTCATTCCTTCCACAGCACTCTTTCTCATTATTTTAAGTCGCGGCGACGTGATGCACCGCATGTTGAAAAATGGTGACTTCTTTGCTCGACCAAATGCCATCGGACTCGACTGGGCGATAAAAACCACTAAACCCAGCAGCCTTTTTGTATTAAGTGGAATCTTTGCTGTGCTTGCAATTGTGATGTACTTCATTCATCGGTTTGCAGCAAAATCATTTATTCCCTTTTTCGTAGTCGTCGCACTTTTCTTTACTGGCTACACCATTACCCAAACCGTGCGGACCTATCGTGACTACCTCCCCAAACTAGTTCTCGACAATGAAGCCATTAATCGTGGCGCAAAAGTAGTGGGTTTCGACTCTGGGGCTTTTGGTGGACAAAGCTTCTACGACTATCGATACCTCTTACATCCCGCTCAAGTAAGACGATTTGATCTTGTTTATGGTGTGCCCGATGACATCAACTGTTTCATCGGAGCAAAGGAACGTCCCCCTTACGAGGGGAATTGGGCAGTTGGGCCAAGCGAACCTTCAACGGGTCTCATTTTGTGGCTGCGTGACGGTCTAGATTCGTGTTGATATGGAAACGATCGCAAAAGAACTTGACGTCAGTGTCATCTTGCCGGTGTATAACGAACGCGGTCACCTCAAAGCCGAAATCGATCGAGTACGCACGGCGCTGAGCGCATCTTCTTACTCATTTGAAATCATCGTGATTGACGATGGCTCTAACGATGGCTCAGAACTAGACCTGCCGCTCATTCCCGATATTCGCCTCATCCGGCATTCAGTGAACCGTGGTTCAGGTGCTGCACGTCGTACCGGAACTCGAGCCGCGTATGGCCGCGTTGTGGTGTGGACCGATGTTGACATGACGTACCCGAACGATGAGATTCCCTGGCTTGTTGACCAGTTAGAAGGGTCCGATCACGTAGTAGGCGCACGGCGCACTGAAGAGGGAACCCTCAAACTATTGCGCATGCCAGCAAAGTGGTTTATTCGTAAACTTGCGAGTTACCTCACCGAAACCGATATTAAAGATCTCAATTCAGGTTTACGTGCTTTTCGTCGCGATGTTGCATTGCAATACATCCACCATCTGCCAAATGGTTTTTCGTGCGTCACCACCCTCACCATGTCGTTTTTAGCAAATGGCTACTCAGTCACCTACGTGCCTATCGACTATTTCCCACGTGCGGGGCGTTCCAAGTTCCATTGGCTCAAAGACACTCGGCGATACATCTTGCAGGTTATTCGAATGACACTTTCGTATAACCCTCTGAAAGTTTTTCTCCCCGTCGGTGGATTCTTGTTTGTCATCGGTGCAGGAAAGCTTGGCTTCGATTGGACGAGACGAGACTTCCATTTATCCACAAATACCCTGCTGGTCTTTTTTGCTACGCTTCAAGTGACAACTATCGGGCTACTTGCAGATCTTGTTGTGCGGTCTACCAAAACACCACAAAGCGTTGAACCTGTATAACTTCCTCGCACACCGAAAGGCGTCAGCCCTATGCATGGAGTAATTGCATACACCGGAAGCAATGCAGAGCGATTCCAGCAACTATGTCGTGCAGCTGAACACTTTGGAGCGAACAAAGTAGATACGCGTAATATTGCTAACAACTGGATTGGCTCATTTGGCTCAGTCAATGTTGTTGCGACCTTCAGCGATACAACTGGCGATGGTGTTGTATATGGCTCAGCTGCTTCCACTGTTCATTATCACTCTGAGAATTTCTTAGATGAAGCACCAGATGATGTAGTTGGTTGCGCTATCCATCGCGAAGCTGGCCTCATCGTTGCAGCTAGTCGTGGCAACCATAAAATGTTTGTTCATCATCTCTCTGAGCACGAAATGATGGCCAGCAGTTCCTTATCGGTACTTGCCTATGCGCTACGCGACACCACCAGTATCGATAGAAGTTACGAAGACTTCGCACTGGGATTTGGTTTTTTACCAGGTGTCCACACGGTATTTAAGGGAATCCAATCGCTTCCTCCAGGAACACGCTACTTTGCAGCAACTACCCACTCAGAGACAACCACCGCTTTCCCTGTAAGCGTTCCTCCGACGACGAGTTTTGAACAAGCGATACCGCAGCTTTACGACCTGTTCATCAAAGCAGTAACAGAGCAAGCAGGAAATCGCACAAAGCATGCTGTCCTTCTCGGTGGATTCGACTCCATGCTGGTTGCAGCAACTTTAAGAAAACTTGGGCACGAAGTGCATACATACACTTTTTCTTTTGGAGACCCCAATTTTGAACAAAGAAATATTAGTGAATTTGTCGGCTCTCTGGGTATCACACATCATCCAGTAGTAATTACCCCTGAACTCATTGAAAAAAATCTCCGAACATTTGGCTCACACTTTTATCAACTCGGTGCCCAATCTCACTATCAAATTCTTACTCTTATTGGGAGTCAACAAATTGCCAACGATGGGTTCAACGCAATATCCAATGGCGACGGTTGTGATGCCATTTTCCTGAGTTTCCCCACGGTTAATAGGCGTGCAACAATTTCTACACGAGTTGCCAATGCTCCTCATCTTTTGAAAAAACTCGCACTGCTCCCATTGCAAACTTCTTTAGCTGAAAGGCAACTCGGGCACGTTGGTCGAGTTATGCGCAGCGTGCTGAACAATGCATTGCTGCCTCAGCCTGCGCGTGGCCACCTCCCCACGCGATACCTCGACGACTACGCATTGTCGCGACTGCGCATCGGTGCACAACCCAAACAAGCCGAAAGAATGCTTACATTGCGTATGCGCCTCGCCGAACCCACTGCGCAGATGGACGCCCCACGAAGAGCTTTCAATGGCAATGGGCTTACCGCGCAAAGCAGGGTAAAAGTTGACGGTGCGGTATGCACTACTGGCCTACCTCACTTCAGCCCCTACACACATCCAGAGTTTCGCGCCTTTGTCTCTTCCTTACCTATTGAATATCTTAAAAATCAAAATGATTCGCCTTCGGCAAAGGGTAAAGAACTCCTCGTTGCAATGGTGCGTCGCTACGACCTCTTGCCTGATCTCTTCATTGAACAACCCAAGCAGTCTCCCAGTGATTCACCTGTTGATAACTGGTATATGACCTGCCTCAAAGATCAGATCATGAGCCAGATAAAAGATCTTCCTTTCACAGTGAATACGAAATACGTGAATACCATCTTGCGGAAAAAATACGCAGAAAAGTGGTACCGCAACAATGTTTCCATCGGCCATCACACGATGCAAGCCGTCGGTCTGCTCGCGTCATATGCCTCTTTCAATCGATTGCTCCATGAAGAATAAAGTATGAAAAAACTTGCCAGGAATGTGCTTTCTTTTGTTCTCGTGGCTCTTCTTTTCCTACTGGTGTGGCAACGACGACATGAACTCGCTCCCATTTTCAAAAACCCCTCGTCAGATCTTCTGCTTTTGGGTGCTCTCATTGTTATTGGGCATTTTCTCAATTCATCGGAGTTTTGGGTGGTCTACCGCGCCACGAACGTACGCATCGGGTTCTTCGAGAACTGGATGGTATTCACTTCAGGGTTGCTAGGAAACCTTCTACCCGGGCAAATGGGGACTCTTTACAAATTTCGCTACATGAAACAAGTCCATCACTTGCCCTATGCAAAAAGCGGAAGTAACTACGGCGCAAACCTCATTATCTCGCTCGGTTCGTCGGCAATTGTTGGCTTCATTGGTGTCTTCGGCAACAGAATCAGAGGTGGATCATTTTCATGGGTGATGCTCATTTGTTTTTCATTGCTCGGTATTGTTTGCATCGCGACACTTCGGTTGTCACTTCCCACTTGGAAAGTATTACGCGGAAAACCAGCAAAGATTTTTTCTACCTTTAGCGAGGGCTGGGATGAAATACGTCGTAACCCACGCACAACCCTGCAAGTCATTGCCATTGACGTAACCAAATATCTCATCACCGCTTGGCGTTTCCAAATCGCTTTTGGTCTCCTTGGATTCCACCAATCCTTTTGGTACTTCCTCGTCATTGCGCCTGCAGCAGCAATTGCAGGGATCATCGCATTTACGCCTGGGGGTCTTGGCATTCGAGAACTTTTCATCACAGGGACTGCAGTTGCGATGGGCTCGAGTTTTAATACTGGATTACTGGCAGCAACCACCGACCGCGGGGTCATGCTTGCATCTGCAGTAGTGCTGGGAAGTATTGGCTTTCTCTACAGCGTCCCACGCTTACGACGCGCCACAACAACCCAACCCACCCCAACCGAGGTGTGAAGAAACGGGCGCTGCATGAACTTCATGGGTGCAGCGATTGCAGAAATGGCCTTTCCCCCCAGTCTTGAGTTGGGCTGGAACAAACGCCCACTGGCGGAAGTTGCCAAGTCCATTGATGCAACTTTCCCACTGCGCTGCCTTAAAAGTCCGTTGCGAACAAACTCTAAAGCGTGTCCACCTACTGCCCCGTACGGATAGACAGCTACAACTTCCAGGTGAGAGGCATCGATTAACTGATCAATGTCTATTCGGTCGTATCGACGGTGGTGCCCCACAGCGATATCTGCTGCACCAAATCGTTTTTGATGTGCAGGGAAACTCACAATGAGAGAACCAAATTCATTGATATGTTCCACCCAAGAACGCAGCGCTTCAACATCATCTTCAATGTGTTCAAGAACTTCAAAAGCACACACAAGATCAAAAGTCTCATATGGCCGAATTTGTTCAAGACCTCCCGAACGAAATTCTGCATCAGGAAAGTGTGAAAGGCGCTCTGCGGCAACCACACCCGATGCGGGGTCGGGCTCTATTCCAACATATTGCCCCCATTGGGCAAGCCGGGTGGAAAAAGCTCCCTGTCCAATTCCTATTTCTAAAATGCTTTTTGGCTGTAGCAAGAGCAACGCCCTCTGTACCAGTGGGGCGCGCAGTTGCGCCATTGCAGTGAGCGGCGCTTCTCTTGACACCGGCACTTTGCCACTTGCTGCACGCAATGCCTCCATCAACAATGGCGCTACTTTGGCGTCCTCGTAATTTTCAAGAAATAGTTTTCTGCCCGACATTTCTAACTCACGCAAACGTGCGTCATCTGTCAAGAGCGCAACTATGGCTTGCGACAACGCTTGTGGGTCGCCTGCTGGAACTGTGGCAACCGCATTACCAATATGATTACGGATAGCCGGTGTATCGGCAGTAATAACAGCTTTACCCATTGCTATGCACTGGAAAACCTTATTAGGAATTACCCGCGATGATTTTGCGCCTGTTCCGAAAATACCAAGACACACCGATGCCTCAGCAATTTTTGCGGGGAGATCACTCTCTGAAATGGAATGAAGTAATTCAATAGGTGCATCGAGTTCACGAATAATCTTTTCAATGCGAGGTCTCTCTTGACCATCGCCTATGAGACGAACGCGATATTCCTTTGGCAGCAAAAGCGATGCACGCACAATGAAATCAATTCCTTGTAATGGAATATAGGTTCCATAGAAAAGAACAACTTTTTCTGAAGATGGTGTGATGGGTACTGGCTTGTAGATATCGCTGTCTGCACCCACCCATACCGTTCTCCATTTGCTGGGCGCGGTCGATGTTTCTTTGGCAAATGCGTCAATGTCTTCTGGGGTGTCGGTGAGTACGAGAGTTGCCAGCTTTACCGACAACGCATCGACACTGCGCAATACCTTCGCTGTCAGTGATGTTGACGAAACTATATTTCTGTCGTCTACAACTGTCTCGTGCAAAGACACAAAGTAGTCAATCACCATTGGCACACGAACAACACGACATAGCGCACCCACCACTACAGCATCGAATTGACATGGGTGTGGAACAAGAACTACCGATGGACGACGACGTGGATTGAGCGTATGACCTAGGAGCACTACAGCCATTTGCCCGTATACAACTACAGCACGTAAAGCACGTTGAATTTTTCCTTGGCGGACATCTGCAACCTTGTTTGAAGACCACAAAGAGAAATTCTTCACTGTTACTTTGGCATTGCGAGATTTCATCAAGCGCATGAGCTGGCGATTCCGTGGAAAGCTGGGGTCGAAAGTTCCGCACATCAACACCGACATTGATTTATTTTTTGACATCTTTATTTCACGCTCCTACGAACTATGTCAGCAACTGCGCCTGAGGTACGTGAAGCAACCTCTCGTAATACAACTTGTGCCACTTCTAAACGAGCAGATAGGTCGGCTCGCACTGCGAGCAACTCTCGTGCCTTTGCCTGAACTACTTCTACACTCACATCATCAATTGATAAAACAGCATCGGGAACTCCCGCCGCTTGCAATACTCCAGTGGCCTTGTGTTCATAAGCAATACATAGCACCGGCACCGCCGCTGATACCGCAAATACCGCAGGGTGGTAGCGACCAGCAATAACCCAATCGGCTGCAGCAAACAAAGCACGTTGTTCGTTGCTCGACTTCGTGTCGCTCAATACTTCACACGAAATATCGGAGGGCAATTTGCGTGCGAGACCTTCCAAATACGGAGTATCACGATGCACTGAACCATACAACTGAGGGACAAAGACCACATGCGTGGGTCGTCCATCGGCAAAAATCTTGATCGCTTCAATAACCGACGAGTCATATTCTTTTTGACGTAGTTGCGGTGAGGGGTCATTTGTATACGGCCAGTGAATTGCTGAAACAACGATGAGTTGATCTTCGCCTTTCCGACGTTCTATTGGGGCAACAGCAACCTGTAATGCAGAGTCAACTGATACTTCTATGTTGACTCCATGTCGACGCCCTGTAAAGAGTTGACGAATATGCCCAGCAGAAATTTCTTCGCGAACAAAAAGACGCTCAAAGCAACGATACGTGTAACGACGAAACGGGTTTGCCCATTTTTTCTGAAAAGGCCCGGCAGAAGTGGCATACAACATTGTGGGCACACGATGTAGCTTCGCAATCCATACATACAGCCAGTGCACAGCCTCGTGGCCAATATAGAGGTCACCAAAATATGGTCCACCTGGTGCAGACACCACAACGTCGGCACTTTCATATGCATGAATTGTTTTAAGACCGCGAGAACCTAAAACGAAATGTGGTCGCAGACCAAAAATGCGTAAACCGAGATAGACGAGAAAGCGAATGGCTTCACCAATGGGGAGTTTGAGCGTGATCCACTCAGCATCGGGGCGCAACTTTGGCCCCGCTGCAGCATTATTGAACTGATGAATGACCGTGAACTGTGTGGGTCCAAGCTCGGCCTCGATGCCAGAACACATTGCTAATAGAGCTGCTTCATCTCCGCGATTATCGCCGTGCTGGTTCACTACGAGCACATGAGGTTTGTCTCGCTTGGTCACATGGAAAGCCTACTGCCCACCAAAGTTCTTCAAATGAGATGCAATACTGAGACTGTGAGCAAAGAAACTGCTTCCTTTTACCGCACAGGCGGACTCGCGCCATCGGCCACTGTTTTACCCCAAACTGCTCCAACGGAGTTCATTCAACATGACGGTAAACCCACCCCATCGTTTCGTCAGTCGCTCAGAAAAATTCCCAACTATCGCAATGCACTGAGCGTTTTTTCTGTCTATATCCAAACCTTCGCCATATTGGCCCTAGCGGTTAATTTTCATCATTCAGTTACGTGGGTTATTGCTTTCTTACTCATGGGCCGCGCTCACGCGCAATTTGCATCGCTCATGCATGAATCAGCGCATCGCTTGCTCTTTTCGAAAACTGCAATCAATGACTTCGTGGGAACATGGTTCTTAGGCTTTGTTGGCTTCACCAGCACTGCGGCATATCGCAGAGTACACATGGCACATCACCGAATAGAGTTCGGCCCAGATGAACCCGACCTCCCTTTGTATGCTAACTACCCCGTTTCCGCTGCCAGTTTTCGACGCAAACTCACGCGCGATGCACTTGGGCGCACCGGCGTCAAACTATTGCGTCAACAATTACGCGGGCTGCGCTCGCCCGAAGCGCGCGTTCGACGCACACAAGTGAAAATTCTTGTTGTGCAATTAGTTCTCTTTGCGATGTGCATTGCATTGGGCGTTCCCCTGCTCTACCCGCTCATGTGGTTGCTCCCATATCTCACGGTGTGGCGTGTCATCAACCGGTTGCGTTCCATTGCTGAACACGGTGGGATGACAGCCGATGCCGACCGGCGCCGCACCACGCACAGCGTGCGCCAACATGTGCTCGCCCGGTTTTTTCTGGTCCCGTTCAATATTGGCTTTCACCTTGCCCACCATGTTGATGCCGGGGTTCCTTTTCGGCACCTTCCGCGATTCCACGAGGAACTGCGCCGCGCCCATTACGTCACCGAGACGAGCGAATTCCCCCATTACCGCGCCATGTGGCGGGCGGCTCATGAATTACCACTATCTACGTAGTAATAAACCGAACCCGCCCTTCTAGACTGATGCCGTGAGTGAGCTTTTTCGAATCAATTCCCTGTGCGTACAACCCCTTGTCGGGCTCGACGGCGACGAAAGCCAAAATAACGCCCCCTCCATTTTGCGCAATTTTTCACTCACCATCAACGAAGGTGAAGTGCACGCAATTATGGGTCCGAATGGTTGTGGCAAGTCCACCTTGGCCAGCACTTTGTTGGCCTCCCCTGAATATGAAGTCACGAGTGGAAACATCTTTTACCGCGGTGAGGACATCACCGATTGGGCAACCGATGTACGCGCTAAAGCAGGCATCTTTCTCGCCTTCCAATACCCACAAGAAATAGCTGGCGTATCGGTCATTCAATTTCTTCGCCAGGCACTTTCTGCTCGCAAGGGAATAGACCTCTCTGTGCTTGAACTACGCCTATCCATCATGGATTGGATGAAGCGTTTGGGTATGGATTCATCTTTCGTCGATCGCTACCTCAATGAAGGTTTTTCGGGCGGCGAGAAAAAGCGTAATGAAATTATGCAAATGGCCATTCTTGAACCCGAAATTGCCATTCTCGACGAAACCGACTCTGGTCTCGACATCGACGCTTTGCGCATTGTTGCAAAAGGCATTCGTGAAGTGCGTGCCGACCGCGACAAACTCGGCATCTTGCTCATTACTCACTACCAACGACTTCTCGACGAACTACAACCCGACTTTGTCCACATCATGATTGATGGGCGCATTGTTGCTTCGGGCGGCATGGAACTCGCAGAAGAACTAGAGCGGTCTGGCTATGAGGCCTACCGCTTAGAGAAGTAGACATTCCCTATGAGTTTTGACGTCGCACTCATCAAGAAGGACTTCCCTCTCTTGCAGCGCGTCATTAATAACAAGCCATTGGTGTACCTCGACTCTGCCAATACTTCGCAAAAACCTCGCCAAGTCATCGACGCGATGTCGCACTTCATGGAAACAAGCTATGCGCCTATTAACCGCAGTGCTTACCAACTCGCAGCCGAGTCAACCGATGCATTCGAACATGCTCGCGGCCTATGCCGCACCTTCATCAATGCACCGCGTACTAATGAAATTATTTTCACGAAAAATGCAACAGAAGCATTAAATCTCGTAGCCCATTCATGGGGCGGCGCGAATCTCCATCGGGGCGATGTTGTAGTGCTCACGCAAATGGAACACCATGCAAACATTGTTCCATGGCACATGCTTGCCGCATCACACGGCATTGAACTGCGCTGGGTGCCACTCACCGACGATGGACAACTCGACCTCACCAATCTCGACTCATTACTCAAAGGCGCCAAGGCATTTTCTTTTACTGCAATGAGCAACGTGCTTGGCACCATTACTCCTGTGCAACAACTGTGTGCTGCTGCTCATGCTGCTGGCGCAATTGCCATTGTCGATGGTTGCCAATACGTTCCGCACAACGTCACCGACGTTGTTGCATGGGGTGCAGATTTCCTCACCTTTTCCTCACACAAAATGTGTGGCCCATCAGGCATCGGCGTGCTCTGGGGCCGCGAAGAGTTACTGAATGCCATGCCACCCTTTTTAGGCGGCGGCAACATGATCGCCGATGTACGCCTCGATGGTTTCACCTGCGCAGAACTGCCCGCAAAGTTCGAAGCGGGCACGCCCCCCATTACTGAGGTCATTGGCCTTGGTGCCGCCATTTCCTATCTCACAGCCATTGGCATGAGCAATATCCGCCAGCATGAAAAAGAAACTGTGACGTATGCCCTCTCGGCGCTCAACGACCGTTATGGAAACGACATCACAATCCACGGCCCGAGCGACCCCGAAGTGCGCGGAGCCACGCTGAGCTTCAAGTTCAAAGACGTACACCCGCACGACCTCAGCCAGGTACTCGACCAGTCCAATATCTGTGTCCGCGCGGGTCACCACTGCGCCAAGCCCCTCATGCGCCTCCTTGGCGCCAACGCCACGGCGCGGGCTAGCTTCTACCTCTACAATTCACTAGACGACGTCGACGCATTAGTTAATGCGTTAGAAGGCGCCGGCGACTTGTTCAGTTTGTAATTTTTATTCACCACTCGAATTACTTGGAGATCCGATGCCAGGCTTAGAAGACCTCTACCGCGAGATCATTCTCGACCACTACCGGACCCCACGCAACCGCGGTGAACTCGCTCCACCTGCATCCAAAGCAGAAGGCCACAACCCATTGTGCGGCGACGAGATCCAGGTGTACATCGATGTTGCCGACGGAGTGGTGCGCGATATCAAAATTGGCGGGCAAGGTTGCTCTATTAGCCAAAGTTCAGCGTCAATGATGAGTGCTGCGGTCAAAGGCAAGTCCATCGACGACATTCGCAATCTTGTACGCCGCTTTAAACACATGATGTCCATTGAAGAGGAAGGGAACGATTCACCCATCGACGAATCACAATCCCTTGGCGACCTTGAAGCGTTGCAGGGCGTAGTGAAGTTTCCTGTGCGCATTAAATGTGCGGTGCTCTCGTGGAACACCTTGCTCGACGCGCTCAACAACGCCTAACTCACTCAATTCTGCAATCGGGGGATTTGCTATGACTTATATTCCATCTCAAGTTGCCGACATCACCGTCGAATGGCTCAATGATGTTTTGCCAAAGAACGTGGGCAGAGTCCAGAGTTTCACTATTACCCGATTTGGAACCGGTGTAGGCATTCTCGGAGAACTTGCTCGCTTGCACATCACCTATACCGATGGCCCACAAGCTGGCCCAGCAACCATTGTTGCAAAATGTCAATCACCTGCAGTAGAAAATCAATTTCTTGCTCAAGCAATGGGCTTCTACTTAAGAGAAGTGAACTTCTACCGCGAGATATCGGCGCACCTCGATGTACGCGTGCCTCAGTCGTACTACGCCGATGCCGGCACAGAAGGTTTGCCTTTCATTATTTTGATTGAAGACATCACCGATGCATATTGCCCCGATCAAGTGAAGGGCCTCACACTCAATGAAACAGAACGCATTCTCGACACCGTTGCCGTGCTGCATGCAGAGTTTTGGGAAACTCCACAGCTCTACGAGCTCACGTGGTTACCACCCATGAACAACCCGCTGTACAAGGCGGGCAAAATGATGGCCGAAGCGCAGTGGCCTACCTTTGTTGAACACTTTGGCGAACGACTTGGCGGCGACATGCTCGACACATTGAAGCTGGCCTGTGAGAAATATCCAGACATGCTCGATTGGTGGGTGCAACAAGGTCATCAAACCTTTACCCACACTGACTGTCGTGCGGAGAACTACCTCTTTGGCGGAAGTGCCGGGGCAGACACCATCACCATGATCGACTTTCAACTCAGCACACGCCACGTTGGTGCATGGGACGTATGCAACTTGCTTGCTGCTTCCATTACGCCTGAACTACGCCGCGAACACGAAGGTGCACTTCTTCAGCGTTACTTCAACCGCGTCAGCGAACTGGCCGGCGATAAGCCTGGTTTTGCCGGATACTCACTCGATCGTCTCTGGTACGACTATCGCGCATCACTTTTGCAACAAGGAGTTGCCCAGGTCATCACCTCAAACCTGCAAGGTGGCAACGAACGTGGCAATGAATTACTCGAACAGTTGCATATGCGCCCATTACTTGCCGCAATCGACCACAACGTCGGCGATATTTTGAAAGATTTCTAAATAAAGAAAGACCATGACAGAACTTCTCCCTCCTCCAATTGACAGCACTTTAGAAGAAATCCACGAACGCACGTATTTAGTGAAGGCGTATTACAAATCGAAAGATTCCATGATTGTTCGTGGCGCGGTACGTGACTATAAACCCGCTGGTTTATATGTACCCGACGACCCCGAACCACTCCCCGTACATCACATGATTGTTGCTCTTGAAATTTCATACCCAAACATGGTCATTACCGATGCAACGGTCGAGCTTGAAGTAACTCCCCATCTTGGCTGCCAGCGCATTACCGACCACTACAAAAATCTCATCGGTCTTAGCATTGCGCGTGGTTTTACTCATAAGGTGCGTGAACTTTTTGGTGGCCCGCGCGGCTGCACACACACCACCGCACTCCTGCAAGCAATGGCACCTGTTGCCATTCAAAGCGTGTGGTCAATGAACGCCGTTGGCGTGCGCGACGGTGTCGACTTACCAGCAGTTCCGCGTGGCACTCGTGAAGAACGCCTTGCCGCAATGCGATTCAACCTCAACACCTGCCATATTTGGGATGAAAATGGCGAGATGGCCAACATCGTTGCCGACGGCGGCGACATTGGGCTTCCACTGTGGATTGAAGATCGCTACGCCAAACTGGGGCGCAACCCTATTGAGTGGCGTAAGCGCATGGGTAACGACTAAGTCTTTATTTAGAAAACAAAAACTGGCTTAATTGTGACACCTGTTTCACTATCGTGTTGGGCTTCGTTAATTTGATCGAGCCGATACGTCTTAATGAGTTTCTCAATAGGAAACTGCCCGCGACGATGCCACTCAATCATCTTGGGAATGAATTCACCGGGGAATGCATCGCCTTCAATGACTCCCATCACTGTTTTCCCAAAGAGAAAACCGCTTCCTTCAAGTGTGAACTCGGCAAGACCCGCACCCACTAGACAACACACACCTGTGGGCCGCAACGCATCAACGGCACCACGCACCACCGACTGCACACCAGTGGTATCGAATGCATACTGCGCACCACCAGCAGTGATTTGCTGTACCGACTCCACAATGTTGGTTGTGGATTTCGCGTTCAAGGTATGTGTTGCGCCGAGTTCATGGGCAAGAGCCAACCGAGAGTCGTGCAAGTCGACTGCAATGATGGTGCTGCAGCCAGCAATTTTTGCTGCCATCACTGCTGCTAATCCCACAGCGCCTGCACCATAAATTGCTATGGAAGTTCCAGCACGTACCTTGAGCGAATTAATAACCGCGCCTGCTCCTGTTTGGAATCCACAACCAAGTGGTCCGAGAAGTTCTAGTTTTACGTCGTCTGCAGTGACCTTCACTACGTTACGTTCACTTGCCATTGCATAATTTGCAAAACTTGATTGCCCAAACCAGCAACATGCCATGTTGGTGCCATCAGTTGAAGTGAGCGGAGTAGAACCGTCCATACGCGTACCCATGAAGTTCAACGGATAAAAAAGATCGCAATATTGTGGGAAGCCAGTTGAGCAGTTGGTGCATTTCCCACAGCTCGCATACGACATCACCACTTTGTCGCCAGGCGCAACCGAGGTCACCCCTGCACCTACCGCTTCCACGATGCCTGAACCTTCATGACCCAAAACAACAGGCAGAGGGAAAGGTGCCCCTGGAGTACGCGCCAGCAAGTCGGTATGGCACATTCCTGCGCCCACAACTCGCACAAGAACCTCACCAGGGCGAGGGTCAGATATTTCTAGCTCACGCACCTCAAATGCTCCGTCATGGCTGGGTAATACTGCGGCAGAAATTTTCATAAATTCATCATGCCATGTCTTGGCAATTCGTGCGAGAGCGTCTAGAGTAAAAAACGAAGGGGAGTATCCCATAAGTACTGTTGTCGTCATCACGGTAAAAGTGAGCAATCACTCTTACCCGGCACGGTTGCCCAATTTGGGCGGGAGAGACTTTCGACGAAGTCAACGTGTTCGCTCGCGAGCACCCGTCGAAAGGTAGTACTCATGTTGAAAAACACCATCAAAACATCCGTTCTTCTCGCTGGGCTCGGTGGCCTCATTGTCACCATCGCCGGTGTCTTAGGTGGAGGAAGTTCTAGTTCGCTCACCTTTGGTCTCTTCATTGCCTTCGCAATGGTGGGCGGCTCATATTGGTTCAGCGACAAGCTCGCCCTGAAAAGCGCCAAAGCACGTATTGTGACCGAAGCAGATGCCCCCCTCTTCTTCGGCATGGTGAAAGAACTCACCGAGCGCGCCAGCATGCCCATGCCACGTGTTGCCATTGCTCCGAGTGAACAGCCCAACGCTTTTGCTACAGGTCGTAATCCTCGCCACGCGGTGGTGTGTGCAACAGAGGGCCTCTTACGCACCATGCCTGAAGATGAACTACGTGGCGTGATGGCGCACGAGTTAATGCATGTGAAGCATCGCGACATTCTCATTGGCTCGGTTGCTGCTGCTATTGCTACAGCAATTTCCTTCATTGCGAACATGGCAATGTGGGCGGCCATGTTTGGCGGCCGCGGAAATAACGACAACGAACGAGCAAACCCATTTGCATTACTCCTCGTCTCGATGCTTGCCCCTATTGCCGCATCACTCTTGCAAATGGCGGTTTCGCGATCACGTGAATTTGAAGCCGACCGTGGAGCTGCCGAGCTTCTCGGCGATGGCAAATCCCTCGCCAATGCTCTCGAACGTATTGAGGCAACTGCAAAGCAAACGCCGATGCAAGTTGCACCAGCGCAGGCATATGCATATATCCACAACCCTCTTGCAGAATTCCAGCAGAAAAAGGGCGGCCCCAATATGGCGCGACTCTTTTCCACCCACCCCAGCACCGATGAGCGCATTGCTCGTCTTCGCTCAATGAGCTTCTAAACATGCCAGACACAACTAAAGACGCAGCAAGCAGCAACCTCCTCTCGCGCGCACATGCCACGAGTATTGAGGAAGTCGCCTCTGCCTTAGGAACCAGCCCCACCGACGGCATCACTTCCGCTGAGGCCACCGCGCGTCTCACCACTTATGGCGCAAACGAACTTGCTGCGCCCGCAGTGATTCCGGCGTGGCGAAAGTTGCTCGCACAATTTCAAGACTTGCTCATACTCATTCTCATTGGTGCAGCAATAGTTTCTTTTGCCATCTCAGGGGAACTCAAAACACCTCTCGTGGTGTTAGTAGTTGTGGTGTTCAATGCAACCCTCGGATTCATCCAAGAAAATCGCGCAGAGAAATCACTTGATGCACTGCGCAAAATGCTCAGTGCACAAGTGCGGGTCCGGCGCGATCATGCAATTCAACTCATCAACACTTCCCACATTGTTCCCGGCGACATTGTTTTGGTGGAAGCCGGTGACCGCCTCCCCGCCGATGGTCGCATTGTTTTCGCCAATAACGTAGAGGTAGACGAGTCTGCTATCACGGGTGAAAGTCACCCGGTTGCGAAACATCATGAAATCATTGCCGAGGCCAATGCCTCATTGGGCGACCGCCATTGCATGGCATATATGAACTCCACCGTCACACGTGGTCGCGCTGAAGTTCTTATTACTCACACCGGAATGACCACTGAAATCGGGCGCATTGCCGGATTGCTTGCCTCAACACCCACCGAAAAGACTCCCCTGCAAAAGCAACTCGATGGGCTTGCCCATCAGCTCATCATCTTGGCTGGCGTCATCGTCGGCCTCGTTATGGTGGCAAACCTGTTACGTGGAGAATCATTGAGTGATGTACTTCTCACTGCCGTCGCACTTGCAGTTGCTGCTATTCCTGAGGGCCTCCCTGCGGTCACCGTCGTCACCCTTGCTATTGGAGTAAATCAACTCGCCGGACGCAATGCCATCATTAAACGCCTCGCTGCGGTGGAAACACTCGGTTGTACCAGCGTCATCTGCAGTGACAAAACAGGAACGCTCACCTTGAACCAGATGACTGCTACTCATTTAGTTTTTGAGGGAAAAACTTTTGAAGTATCAGGTGGCGGATACTCTCGCATCGGGTCAATTACAGACATCGCACCAGTAACCGACACACTCATCATCACTGCTCGTGGGCTCGCACTATGTGCCGATGCAATGGTGCATCACCGTGGAGAATCTGATGACCTTGTTGGCGACCCAACAGAGGGGGCCCTTGTTGTTCTTGCTGAAAAGCTGCATATAGAGATTGCCGAAACGCGACGCCAATTCCCTCGAGAAAATGAAGTTCCCTTCGACTCCTCATACAAGTACATGGCAACGGCACATTTCACCACCTCTCCCGTAGGTGGTCGCACCATGCGCATTTACGTTAAAGGCGCCCCCGATGTGCTCATGGCGCGCTCACAAACTTGCTTGTGGACAAATTCTCGGCCTGTCGATATCAACAGTGTTGCCAACGAACTCAATACAACTTATGACTCCATGGCAAGTGAAGGACTTCGGGTGCTTGCCTTAGCAATGCGCGAACTTCCCGAAGAAGAATACGAAGAGTTTCTCAGCAATGGAGGTTCACTTTATGACCTCATCAACGAGCTCACCTTGCTCGCACTGGTGGGAATCGTCGACCCACCGCGCCCTGAAGCTCGTGTTGCTATTGCAGAAGCCCACGCCGCGGGTATTGATGTCAAAATGATTACTGGCGACCATGCAGTTACCGCTGCGAGCATTGGTCGCCAACTAGGTATTACCGGCCGCGCAATGACTGGCGCAGAGCTCAACGAACTCAGTGACGAAGATCTTGCAGCACAAATTGATGACATCGGTGTCTTTGCAAGAGTGGCTCCTGAACACAAAATGCGCCTTGTTGCTCAACTCCAGGCAAATGGAAAAGTTGTTGCTATGACCGGTGACGGCGTGAACGATGCCCCTGCTCTCAAAAAATCCGACATGGGCATTGCAATGGGCATTACAGGAACGGAAGTATCGAAGGAAGCCGCCACCATGGTGCTCACCGACGATAACTTCGCCACCATCGTTGGTGCGGTGCGTCAAGGCCGCGCGATTTACCACAACATCATTTCTTTTGTTCGCTTCCAACTGTCCACAGCAATCGGCTTTGCAATGCTCTTTCTTGCAGCTTCAGTCTTTGGAATTGCCAACGGAAAACCCTTCGCCGCAATCGCTATCTTGTGGGTGAACATCATCATGGATGGGCCGCCCGCAATGGCGCTGGCCTTCGACAGCCCCACGGCCAATGTGATGCAGAAACTCCCACGTCCTCCCGAGGAACCTATTCTCACGAAACAGCGCTGGATGGCGGTTCTCATATCGTCATTCACCATGGCTGCCGGAACGCTTGCGGTTTTGCAGTTGGCACCTGGTGACCCCGCTTACGATGGGTCATCTACTGCCACCACTATGGCCTTTGTGACATTCGTCTTCTTCCAATTCTTCAACATCTTGAATTCCCGCATGGAGACACACAGCGTCTTGAGCAAAAGAACACTCTCCAACTGGCGACTGTGGGCGGCACTTGCCGCAGTGGGAGTAATTCAAATTCTGGTCACCATCGTGTCTCCGCTACAAAATCTCTTCCACACCACCAGCATCAGTGTTGGGCAGTGGCTCATCTGTGCACTCGTTGCGAGCAGCGTGGTCGTCGTGGAAGAAATACGTAAGTTCCTTGCTCGCAGCATGTGATGTACCGCAAATACGCAGTTTCGTTCCGATGAGGCTCCATCTGACAACATAGGAGTAATGGCTGATGGAATCGTTCGCGCTGCTGGTGGAGTTGTTTGGCGTACCAACGGTAACAACCGCGTTGAACTGCTCCTCGTACATCGCCCTGGCGAAGGTTACGACGACTGGACCTTTCCCAAGGGGAAACGTGACGACATCGATTCAAGTGAGGAAGACTGTGCCATTCGTGAAGTGTGGGAAGAAACCGGTTACCACTGCCGGCTCGGGCACGAGATTGCTCGCATTAACTACATCGACCGTAAAGGTCGCCCCAAGCGTGTGCGTTACTGGACCATGACCGTGTCGGGTGGAGCAGAGAGCTACTCAAATGAAGTAGACGCCATGATGTGGATGCCTATCGACCGTGCGCGTAAGAAGATTACTTACGAACGCGACCTACTTGTTATTGACTGTTTTGAAAACTTCTTACGCTCGGGTCTTACTGAGTAAGACCGGCATAACCGGTTGTTTCCAATTCGTCTGCAAGCTCGGGTCCGCCTGATTTCACAATTTTGCCGGCGGCCAAAATATGCACCACGTCGGGACGAAGTTCTTCCAAGAGCCGCGCATAGTGAGTAATCACCAAGACGCCGAGATTGTCTTCTTGAGTAGCAGCTTCAACTCGACGTGCGCAGTCGCGTAGTGCGTCGATATCGAGCCCCGAGTCGAGTTCATCGAGAATGGCGAACTTTGGTTTCAATAATGCCAACTGCAGTGTTTCATTACGCTTCTTCTCGCCGCCTGAAAGATCGACGTTCATAGAACGCTCTACCAGAGCCATGTCGAAATGAATACGAGCAGCTTCTGCAACAATTTCGGCGTCGAGTGTTGACGTATTACGACCCCGCGAAGCGTAGGCCTCACGAATGACGTCGTCGAGATGCACTCCAGGTACTTCTGTGGGGTACTGCATAATGAGATGCAATCCAGCTTGCGCCCGCTGCCATGCAGGCAAAGCGAGAAGGTCTTCACCGTCGAGTGTGACACTTCCACTATGCACGACGTAGCCAGGCTTTCCCATGACAACACCCGACAAGGTTGACTTACCGGCACCGTTCGGACCCATGATGGCATGTACTTCACCTGAGCTCAGCGTGAGGTTGATGCCATTTAAAATTTGCTTGCCCGGAATACCAGCAACGAGATTTTCGATTTTCAACGTGCTCATGACGCTTCTCCATTTTCTGCGCGACGCGTAACGAAAACTTCGTCGCCATTGGTGCTCACACTAAAAACTTCTACTGGTTGAGTAGCCGGAAAGGTGCTGGGTACACCTGTTTCCAAACTAAATGCACTGCCGTGTTTCCAACATTCCAATTCCTTTTTTCCACAATGCACTTCACCTTCAGATAAAGAGATGTTGGCGTGGCTGCAACGATCGGCAATGGCATAGAGCGTTTCATCGATGCGAATGACCGCAACCGCAACTCCATTGACGTCGACTTTCACTGCAACTCCTTGGCCAAAGTCTTGCGCTAAACCAACGCGTACCGCGCTCACTGCGCACCCGCGTGCAACTTTGCAGCAACTTTGGCCCGCAAGCCCGAGACCACGTCAATTTGTGGCAAGCGCTCAAGAACTTCGTTGAAAAAACCAAGTACTACGAGACGTTCCGCAATGTCGGGGTGAATACCACGACTTTCCAAATAGAAACGCTGCTCATCGTCAATTGGCCCAACTGTGCTGGCATGGCTGCATTTCACATCGTTTGTTTCAATTTCTAGGTTCGGCACGCTTTCAGCCCACGCGCCATGCGACAACGTGAGGTTGCGGTTCGTTTGGTAGGCCTGTGACCCATGAGCTTCATGCTCAATGCGAATGAGGCCCGTGTACACGCTCTTTGCAGTGTCTTGAACTGCACCCTTGAAGAGCAAGTCGCTCGATGTGCGCGGAGCAATGTGAGTTTGCAATGTACGGAAATCGTGCATTTGAGTTTTGTCGGCGAAGTAGAGCGCAACTTGTTGTGTTGTTGCACCAATACCTACCAAGCGAGCTTCCGTGCGCACGCGGGCGTAATCGCCACCAAGCGCAACGGTAAACAACCGTGTGGTGGAATCTCGCTCACCCAAAGACTGTTGATGAGCAATTTTCCATGTTTTATTGCCGAGTTCATTAATGGCAATGTAAGTAACACGTGCTGATTGTGCAGCACGAATTTCAACAACAGGCGCGATGAGCGACGAAATATCGTCTGCCGATAAGAAATGCTCAACCACTGTGACTTCGCTGTTTTCTGCAGCGTCGATGATAAGCCGCGGAGCAGCAAGTACACCTGAAATGGAAAGCGTTCGTGTAATAACAATGGGGCTGGCATACGACTTACCACGAGCAGTTTTAACAGTGATGATGTCGGCATGTGCCCCACTGCAATGGATGGCGTTAATTTCTGCAAATGCATCGACAGGAATGGGCATGGCGATTCCGCACTCGCCCACCGCTGCGCCTTGCACAACAATGCCGGCAACATCGGCTGGCGCATCAACGCGATTTTCTACTGACCCTGCAACAAAAGAGTCGAGGCTCAGTTCTTCAATACGGCTATAACGCCATATTTCTTCTTCGGCTGTAGGCAATACCACGCCTGGGTAGTGAGCAGTGCTGCTCATTTTTTTCCTCCAAATCGCCACCAGCGGCGACGCTTTTTGTCGTGTGAAAACTCTTCTATATAACTGCGCCCTACGGCATTAATAATTTCCTCTGCCGCATCGAGTACTGCCGCAGCTGTTCCGTCGTCGAGACCTGGCGGTTCAGTAGGAGTACGTGGTGCGATAGCACTTCCGTGAACCCAAGCGACGTCGGCTAGACGCCGTTCATAACATGCACAATTTTCTGGGCAACGCCACGGGGCATCGGGAGCCATGTCGAGGGTGCACTTACGTACTGCATCGCCATTTGAATAGGTACGTGTTTCGTAGTGCTTGCATTCGGTTCGCATTGGCATCAGCCAACCGAACCTTCCATCTGCAACTCGATGAGTCGGCTCCATTCCACTGCATATTCCATAGGCAATGTACGAGTGACGGGTTCGATGAATCCGTTGACCACCATGCTCATGGCTTGCTCTTGTGAGAGGCCACGGCTTTGGAGGTAAAAGAGTTGCTCATCGGCAATTTTCGACACGGTGGCTTCATGGCCAATTTGTGCGTCGCGCTCGCCCACTTCCATGTAAGGCAAGGTGCGTGATTCGCTTTCTTCATCGAGAATGAGTGCGTCACATTGCACATGGCTCTTGCAGCCATAAGCGCCTTCTTCAATACGGACTAAGCCGCGATACGTGGTGACGCCACCATCTTTTGAAATAGACTTCGACACAATTTTTGATGAGGTCTCTGGTGCTGCGTGCACCATTTTTGCTCCAGCATCTTGATGTTGGCCAGCGCCGGCATAGGCAACCGACAACACTTCACCCGTTGCTTTTGGCCCCACCAAGTACACGCTTGGGTACTTCATGGTGAGCTTTGAACCAATGTTGCCATCGATCCACTCCATGTGACCTTCTGCCTCAACACGTGCGCGCTTAGTAACCAAGTTATAAACGTTTGGTGACCAGTTCTGAATGGTGGTGTAGGTAACGCGAGCACTTGGCTTCACCACAATTTCCACAACTGCCGAGTGCAGCGAATCGCTGGTGTAAACAGGCGCAGAGCAACCTTCGATGTAATGCACTTTTGAACCTTCGTCGGCAATGATGAGCGTGCGCTCAAATTGACCGGCATTTTCCGAGTTAATACGGAAGTACGCCTGCAATGGCATTTCACATTCCACGCCTGGTGGAACATAAATGAATGAGCCACCCGACCATACCGATGTGTTCAAGGCAGAGAACTTGTTGTCGCCTGGAGGAATAACGGTGCCGAAGTACTGCTTCACGAGGTCTGGATACTCACGCAATGCGGTATCCATGTCGCAGAACAAAATGCCCTGAGCTTCAAGGTCTTCGCGGTTGCGGTGAAAAACCACTTCTGATTCGTACTGTGCTGTAACACCAGCGAGGTACTTGCGTTCCGCTTCAGGGATACCAAGCTTTTCGTAAGTGAGCTTCATTTGTTCAGGAAGATCGTCCCACTCATCAACTTGCTCGGTGGCGGGCTTCAAGTAGTAGTAAATATCTTGGAAATCGATGTCGGGCATGTTGTCGGCAAACCACTTCGCCATTGGCTTGCGGTCGAACATCTTGAGCGAACGCAGGCGCATTTCGCGCATCCATTCAGGTTCGCCCTTCCACCATGAAATTTGCTCAACAACACCATCGTCTAAGCCCTTGGCTGGCTGGAAGGCATATTCAACGTTGTCGCTCCAACCCAATTGGTATTTGCTGAGATCAAGATCGAATGTACTCATGGGGGACTCCTCGACTGCCGCGACCTACGCGGCTACATCTCTAATTAACACTACGGCCATAGTAACAATTCAGCGCAACGACTACACCACTCAAGTGGGCTTATTTTGCACCAATGTCCTCATCAACCTGAACCGACCGGAAGATCGTTAGCCTGCCACGACCACTATGGAACGCTTCGGACTTGTTGGTCTCCCCAACGCAGGTAAATCATCTCTCTACAACGCCCTCACGGGAGGCGGCGCATTAGCTGCTCCCTATGCCTTTGCGACGAAAGACCCCAATATTGGAGTGGCCCGCGTGCCCGACACCCGTCTCGACCAACTGGCCATCATGTCGAAGACCCAAAAGACCGTTCATGCCACGGTGCAGGTGGTCGACATTGGAGGCATTGTTGAAGGCGCAAGCAAAGGTGAAGGCCTCGGCAACAAATTCCTTGCCAACATCCGCGAGGTTGAAGCAACTGTATTTGTGTTGCGAGCCTTTGAAGACGACGACGTGCCTGGGCCATCTGACCCACTTGAACATTTGCGCATCGTCGAGCTTGAACTGGCACTTGCCGACCTCGAAACTGTGGAATCGCGTTTACCGCGTTTGCAAAAATCTTCAAAACTCGATAAATCGGTATTAGAAGAAGTTGCGGCACTCGAAGTTGCGCTCACCTCACTCAGTGAAGGTATTCCGCTCTACCGTGCCGGGCTCAGTGCAGATATTCGATTGGCTCTTGCACCACACTTCTTGCTCACTAACCGTCGCGTACTTGCAGTGGTCAATGTTGGCGAAAATGAACTCGACAAAATTCCCGAAGCAGAAGCAAGCGTTCGTGCCGAGCTGGCTCCCCCGGGTTCTGCAAGTGCTGCAGAAGTAGAAGTCCTTGGCATGAGTGTGCAACTAGAAGCAGAAGCAGCACAACTCGACGAGGCAGACCGCGCAGAGATGCTTGGCGAACTTGGTCTGGGTGAAGGAGCTTTGCCACGCATGGTACGTAGTGCCTACCACTTGCTCGGTCTGCGCACATTTATTACTACTGGCGAAAAAGAAACCCGTGCCTGGACCTTTAATGCGGGGGCAAAAGCACCCGAATGTGCAGGAAAAATCCACTCCGACCTGCAACGTGGATTCATTCGCGCCGAGGTCATTGCCTGGGATGAACTTTTAGAAATTGGTTCATGGAATGGGGCAAAAGATCTTGGCAAAATTCGTTCTGAAGGCAAAGAATACGAAGTAATTGACGGAGACGTCATGGAAATTCGCTTCAACGTTTAGATCTATTTACACGCACCTAAAACTGCTGCATACGCTTCGCCACCACGTTGATACTGGCCATAATCAAGCAATGCTCGGTACCACGTTCCTTGAATTTTCAAGTTGTAACACGTCGCAAAATTGGGAATTGTCGCTGTAAATTTCCCTGCAATGTAAGCACCTTTTGTTACAGCAACACGCACAGTTACCTTTGCGCGAGCATATTTTTTCCACACTTCAGAATAAATGCGTGGGTGATACCCCGAGCATGACCAGCCATCGCAACCACCGATATACGGCTTGCCCTCAGCTACAAAATTTTTACCATTCGACAAACTCCATAGCGCGCCAACATCAACCGCAAATTGTTGAGCGATTTCCATTGGGGCTCCCTTCGGAGCTTTCCCTAATTGGGGAATGCTCACCACATCCCACTCCAATGCACTCGTTACTACTCGCGCTCGGGTGGCATAAATATAGTCACATTGCATATTCCAAAACTTCTGGAGGCGCTTGTTGCAATCGGCGCCCCAAGCAGGGAGCCAAATTTTCTGTGTTGGATCTAACAGCGAAGTACTGCAGGTCAGACCACTCGACTTTTGTGAACTCCCCAGCGCTGTACACGCGGATCCCACTATGGGTTTTGCCATTACAACATGCTCCATGCACACAATGCTGGTAGCTGCAATCACTACGCAGGCAAGCGGCTTTGTGAATTTCACCTTTCGTACGGTATCGGCAGGAAGAACACCCGTGCGACTAACCTCGTAAGAAAGCAAGAGTCTCATGAGAAAAAATTCCTCCCCACAATCACCTTCTTCACGAGAAGCACTCACCACCGGATGGCTCATGCTCGACGACAAAGTGCTAGCGAGCATTTCATCTGCTGAGTCACGCAAAGCACGCCGTATTGGGCTTCGCGGTGTGGAACGCATCAACACCCCACTTTTCCTTCAGCCATGCAGATGGGTCCACACTTTTGGCATGAAAACTCCACTCTCTGTCCTTTACATCAACAACGGTGGTGAAGTTGTCAAAATTCAGGAACTCAAAAAGAATCGTTTACCACTGCCCGTCGTAAAGGCACGTTGTGTTCTCGAAGCCGACGCCGATGCTCCACGACGGTGGAATCTCCACGTAGGCGACGTTGTGGAAATTCGATTTGCTCAAGATGCGCGAGTTGCATCATGAGTGGACAACTCATCCTTGTTGCAACTCCCATCGGGAACCTCGGTGACATTTCTGAACGAATGAAGGTGGTGCTTGAACAATCCGACATCATTGCTTGTGAAGATTCACGCCACTCAGGTCGCCTCGTCAAACACATGGGCATCACTTCCCCCAAATACATTGTGGTGAACGACCACACCGAACGCGATGCCTGCAATGGCATCATTGAGGCCATCGCAAGCGGGAAAACAGTCGCCCTCATCACCGATGCAGGTACACCCGGTATCAGCGATCCGGGAAGCGTTGTTGTGCAAGCAGTCATCGCAGCTGGACTTTCTGTATCTGCAGTGCCTGGGCCAGCTGCCCTCATTATGGCTCTCATCATTAGTGGTATTCCCACTACCCGATTTGTGTTTGAAGGTTTTCTTCCCCGCTCGGGCCGCGACCGCGCAGAACGCCTTGCCGACATTGCCAACGAAATGCGTACTGTCATCTTTTACGAAGCCCCCCATCGCATCTCTCGCACACTCAACGACCTAGCAATTGCATGCCACCCCAATCGCCTCATTGCCGTTACACGAGAACTCACCAAAATGCATGAAGAGGTGTGGCGTGGTTCAGTAAGTGCAGCAGCACAACATTTTGCAACCGTTGAAGCAATGGGTGAATTCGTTGTTGTTTTAGCGGCAGCAGAAGCACCGCTACCAGCTGATGAAGAGGCCATTAAGGAAGCACTTGTTCACGAATTCTCCAACGGTGTGTCTACACGCGATGCAGTAGACGCCGTCATGAAAAAAACTCATGCCCCAAAGCGAGTGGTATATGCACTTGCGCTTCTTTTAAACAACAAAGAAGTCACTCATGACAAGTAACAAGGGCATCCTCTTTTTCGACCTCGATGGAACAGTTGCCGATTCTGGAAGTGGAATCCTCGCTTCAATGAACCATGTTCTTGACGCACGAAAACTGCAACCACTCACCCGCGAAGAACTCACTCATGTCGTTGGCCCTCCTTTGTCAGTTTCATTCCCAAAAGTTTTTGCTCCGCGTGGTGTACCCAACGAAGAAATGCATATGTTCATTACGGAATACCGTGCCATCTATGGAGCCACCCATCTTCCACAAACTCCACTGAACCCTGGGATGGGTGATGCGCTCGTTGAGCTCAAAAAAACTTGGCGTTTAGCAATCGTTACCTCGAAGCCAGAGCCTCAAGCTCTCATAGCCATTCAAGCAACCGGCGTGCGCCACTACTTCGACATCGTTGTTGGTCCTCACGACGATTCAGAAATTCCCAAAGCACAACTTCTGCAACGTGCACTGCGCGAAATGAAAGCGTTGCACGGTGAACTCCCACCACTCACTTCATGTTGGATGATTGGCGATCGTCATCACGACATCGACGCAGGTGTTGAAGTAGGCACTCGCTCTGCTGGAGTGCTGTGGGGTTTTGGCTCGCGTGAAGAACTGAGTTCTGCTGGGGCTACTGCAATTGTGGAAACACCACAAGAACTTGTTGCAGTTCTCAACAACTAAGCAACACGCGGTGCAACAGCCATTTGGCGACTCAGGGCAACAAGCGTTCCCGACTCATCCCAAATTTCGCCATCTTCTTCAATGAGCCCACCTTGCACAACTTTTGTGCGAAATGAACACGCGAGTCTTTTGCCAACGGGCACCGCACGCACATGCACGGTAAGTTCCAACGTTGGTACCCAACCTTTCTCATAAGGCAAGTTAAATAACGGCGGCGGCATTGCATCGACTGCGAGCAACAAGGCCAGCGTGTCGATGGGTCGTCCATCGGGAAATTCAATCCATCCGCGCATTTGTGCAGTACCCGATGGCGTACCCGTAATGAAAGTGGAGTCGTCTGGATGCAATCGGTTGGTGACATTTTGCAACAGACCAATGGTGAACTCTCCGCCATCACTATTGCGGCTTGTGCATTCGTCAAAGGGAGGCAAATCGGGCGGTGTTGCTGTCACTATTTGCGGTTCAACAGCTGCCATTTCACCCCACGCCCCCAAAACACGCATGATGTTGCGATCGCCGCGACGCATTGTTGCATTCATCGTGGTCACAAGCTTCCCGGTCTTCACTGTGTCGACTTCTATTTCCAAGGCGCCCGCGGGTGCAGGTGCAAGATAATGAGCAGTTACCGTGAACGGGTCGCGGCGCCCTGAGTGTTGCTGCATGGCACGGCCCATCATGGCGAGCAAATAGCCCCCGTTGGCATTTCCCATAATGTCCCAGCCATCAAAAACTTCAGCCGAAAAGGTGGTGAGGCCATTTTTTTCTGCAATTGACGTCACAGCCGTTGCAGTATCGAAGCGGAAAGTCACGGTCAGCATCGTATTGCTCGTATCCTCATGTTGTGGCGCGATTTTCTCTCACAACCCCCATTTATTACGTCAATGCGCAGCCGCACCTCGGCCATGCCTACACCACCATCGTTGCCGATGCCCTTGCTCGCTGGCACAGGCTCTCGGGCGACGACGTGCACCTCCTCACCGGCACCGACGAGCACGGCCTGAAAATTCAACAAGCAGCCGACGCCAAGGGCGTGACACCTCAAGAGTTTGCCGACTCCATCGCGCCTCTCTTTGCTCAGGCCTGGGACAAACTCAACATTCAGTACGACGACTTCATTCGCACCACTGAAGATCGCCACAAGCGCGGCGTCGCCAAACTCTTGCAAGCCTGTTACGACGCTGGCGATATTGAACTCGACACCTATTCAGGTTTGTACTGCGTTGCATGTGAGGCGTACTTCACTGAAGAAGAAATCGACAATGGCAACTGTCCCATTCACAAACGCCCAGTAGAGCACGTAGAAGAAGAAAACTATTTCTTCCGTCTGTCGCGCTTCGAAGACCGACTATTGAAATGGTACGCAGACCACCCCAACTCCATTTCGCCACATTTCAGAATGAATGAAGTCACGAGCTTCATCAAACAGGGCCTGCGAGATTTTTCCGTGAGCCGCAACAGTTTGAAATGGGGCATCCCCATTCCGTGGGACACCAGCCATGTTGCTTACGTATGGTTCGACGCACTAGCGAACTACATCACTGCTGTTGGTTATGGAACTGACGACGCCGCATTTGCAAAGAACTGGCCTGTATCGGTGCATCTCATTGGCAAAGACATCATTCGCTTCCACTGCGTGTATTGGCCAGCCATGCTGATGTCAGCAGGCATTGAGCCACCAGAACACTGGGCCGTTGGCGGCTGGCTACTTGTGGGTGGCGAGAAAATGAGCAAAACCGCCGGCAACGTAGTGAACCCGCTCGATCTCATTGACGAATTCGGTGTCGATGGGTTCCGTTACTACGTTTTGTCCGACACGCAATACGGCAACGACGGCGACTTCACCTACGAAGGTTTAGTAGCGCGTTACAACAACGACCTCGCCAACAACCTCGGCAACTTGTGTTCACGAGTCACCACGGTTGTGCAAAAAAAGTGTGACGGCGTTAGCGCTGCTCCGCGTGCCGACAGCCCTCTTCGCGAACATGCAGAAAATGCAGTGCGTGACACCATTGAAGGGTGGAATTCATTCCAACCAGGAAAAGCACTCGATGCAACTTGGTCACTTATTCGCGCCACCAACTCATTTCTTGAAAACCATGAGCCGTGGAAAGCAGAACCCAGTGCGGAACTGAACGCCATTATGGGCGATGCATTAGAAGCACTGCGTATTGTTGCCATCTTGTGTGTTCCTGCCATTCCCACTACCGCGCAAATGGTGTGGGAACGCATTGGCCTCACGGGCGATGTAAGCCACGAACGTATTCCTACAAGCGTTTCATGGGGTCTGTACCCTGCTGGCCTCACCGTGGAAAAGGGTGAACCTCTGTTCCCACGTAAAGCAAAGTAACGATTCTTTCTATGTGGACCGACACTCACTGCCACCTCACCGACGCACGCATGCCAGGCGGTGCCGATGAAGCCGTTCGTGCAGCCATTTCTGGCGGCGTCACCACCATGGTGAGCATCGGTACCGATGCAGAAACGTCAGCCGATGCAATAGCAATTGCAGGGCGCCACGAAGAAGTATGGGCAACTGTTGGTCTACACCCGCACGATGCTCAACATGGCGTTGCACAACTGCTGCCCTATTTGAATGCAAACAAAGTAGTAGCAATTGGCGAATGCGGTCTCGACTACTACTACGAACATTCCGATCGCCCTTCACAGCGCACGGCATTTGCGGAACAAATACAACTTGCACATGAGCACCAACTCTCACTCGTTATTCATACACGTGATGCGTGGGATGAAACATTTGAGATTCTCGACGCAGAAGGTATTCCCACAAACACCATCATGCACTGCTTTAGTGGCGATGAAATACGGGCCCGCCAATGCGTTGACCGCGGGTTATTTCTTTCCTTTTCCGGCATTATTACATTCAAAAATGCCAATGACTTACGCGAAGCAGCACTCTTTTGCCCCGATGAAAATCTTCTCGTCGAAACCGATAGCCCATACTTAGCGCCAGTGCCGCACCGCGGAAAAATGAACCAACCTGCCCTCGTTTCGGTTGTAGGAACTTCCATTGCTGAACTGCGCAATTCGTCTTCAGAAGACATTGCACATATCACTTCAGCAAACGCACTACGTGCTTTTCCCAAAATGCGAGCTGCAGCGTGAACCTCTCTATTTACGAGCGCCGTCGCCTCACCGTGCTCGCAGCAGTGAGCACCATCATTGTTTTACTCGTCGTCACTCTCGGTGGAAATTCTTCCTCTCAAAACACTGCATCGCCTTCAAGCATTGCTGCCACCACTACTTCTACTCCTCTCAAAAACAGTGATGCGGTTGGCCCACTTGCCGAAGACGCATCGAAGCCAGTGAACCTCGACGGCCCGCTTTCATTGCAACCCAATGGTCAATCGCGCATTGCCTACCCGGGCCCTGGTGAAATGAAACGCATTAATGCAAAAGCTTCTTACCGCACATTTCCTAGCTATAACTCCACCATTTGCTATAGCGCCGCTGCTCCCTTGGGCGCAGAACTCACGGTCATCAATTTAAATAACGGGAAATCGGTGAAGTGCGACAACGTGTTTGCCATTTTGCTTCCTGCCGGGGTCGACATTGTTCTTCACTCTCCGCTCTTTTTGCGCATTGCCAACTTGGTCGATGCGCCTCTTCCCGTCACGGTGAGCTGGTGACACTCAACCGGCCGCAAGCAGCGGCTCTTCTTGCCGATAACGGTCTTGCCCCGCAACGCTCGCTTGGTCAGAACTTTGTAGTTGACCCCAATACCGTGCGCAAGATCGCTCGCATTGCCGATGTACACAGCGGCGACATTGTTTTGGAAATTGGCGCAGGCCTCGGCTCACTCACTGCAGCACTCGCCGAAACTGGTGCGCAAGTGATTGCTGTTGAAGTAGACCGCGGCATTGTTCCTGTGCTGCGCGAGCAAATGGCAAACATTCCCAATGTTGAAGTGGTGGAAGCCGATGCCATGACACTGAATTGGCATGAATTCCTCGCCGATATCAACACTCGCCACAACAGAAGCGCCGATGCCACATTTCACCTCGTGGCAAACCTGCCGTACAACATTGCAACTCCACTCGTTGCCGACCTGCTCGACGGGGTACCTGCAATTCAGTCCATGCTCGTCATGGTGCAGTCTGAAGTGGGTGAAAGACTCTGCGCCCCCGCAGGCACCGAGGCCTACGGTGCGCTCAGTGTGAAAATTGCCTATTGGGCTAACGCACAAATTGCTGGCTCTGTTCCACCAACAGTTTTTCTTCCGCGACCAAAGGTCGATTCTGCACTGGTCAAAATTGTGCGCCACGCAACACTTCCACTCGGCGATGTTGCGCCTGAGGCACTCTTTCAACTCGTACGCACTGGGTTTGCAAAGCGCCGCAAGATGCTGCGGTCTGCACTTGCTGGTGTCGTTACTGCCGAACAGTTCGTTGAGGCTGATGTTGAGGCCACCTTGCGGGCAGAGCAACTCGATCTTGCCGCATGGGGTCGTTTAGCGCGCGTCACTCACCCATTACGGTAGAAACATGAAAGCTCCTGCCAAACTCACGCTCAACTTGCGTGTTACCGGTGTGCGCACCGATGGCTTTCACCTCATTAACGCCGAGATGGTGTCACTCGACTTGGCAGATGAAATCACCATTGAAGAATGCAGCGGGCCAAGTTCACTCACCATCGACGGCCCCTTTGGTGATGGGCTCACCAACGACGCAAACAATCTTGTACTGCGCGCGCTCGCACTTGCGCAACGCAGTGCTCATGTGCATCTCACCAAAAACATTCCCCATGGTGGCGGCTTGGGTGGTGGCTCCACCGATGCCGCTGCAGTTTTGCGATGGGCGTCATTCACCAACATGCACGCTGCGTCTCAACTGGGAGCCGACATCCCTTTTTGTATACACGGTGGTCGAGCATGTGTGGAAGGAATTGGTGAAGTTCTCACCCCTCTCCCTTTTGAGCCACTCGACATCACGCTCGTGATTCCCCCATTTGGGGTCTCCACCCCCAAGGTCTATGCAACCTGGGATGCGCTCGACGGGCCTCGCGGCAATGAGGGTCCACACGGCTTTAACGACCTTGAGCCTGCTGCGTTGGTGGCCGAACCTCGCCTGGTGCGGTGGCGCGACAAAATTAGCGACGTGGCAGGAAGTACCCCAACTTTGGCCGGAAGCGGCTCAACATGGTTTCTCCGTGGTGCATTTCCGTGGTTGGCAGAAGCACTGCCAGAAGCGACAGTGATATGTACCAGGACGGCAAATTAGCTATTTACGACGTTGATGGCGCGTACGGCGCAGCATTTTTTTGTGCTTCTTCTTGCGCATCCGCTTGCGGCGTTTTTTGATCAGAGAACCCATAAGACTGGAGACGCTATCGGTTTTGTTGGCAAAAAAGAAAATCCGCTACCGTAGGGGTTGATCCTTCCGGGGTCGTTCAATGGCAGGACAACGGGTTTTGGTCCCGTATATAGGGGTTCGAGTCCTCTCCCCGGAGCACATGAAAAAATCCAGCAGTCAGTCAAGCAACCAGTTCAACATCGACAAAGTCACTACCAAGCGACTGTCGCTCTTTACTGGACGCACTCATCCAGAACTCGCTGCTGAAGTTTCTGAACACTTAGGCATTCGACTTGGCGATGCAAACATCGTTGAATTTTCTAACGGTGAAGTGCGCCCACGTTATGCCGACAGTATTCGTGGTGGCGATGTGTTCGTCATGCAAACGCATTACGGCGCAAATGGATACTCCATTAACGACTCCATCATGGAACAGCTCATCATGATCGATGCTGCGTATCGCGCATCGGCAAAACGTATTACTGCAGTGTGCCCATTTTATGGTTACGCACGTCAAGATCGTAAGGCTGAAGGCCGCGAACCTATTACAGCACGCTTAATTGCCGACATGTTTCGTGCAGCTGGCGCAGGGCGAATGATCTCTATCGACTTGCACAGCGGACAAATTCAAGGCTTCTTCGATGGGCCAGTAGACCACCTCACAGCAATGCCAGTTTTGGAGCGTTACGTGCGTGCGAATGCTGGCGAAGGAATGGTCATTGTTTCTCCCGATGCAGGCCGTGTGAAAGTTGCTGAACGATTCGCACAACATCTCTCCGATAAAAATGCCGACGTTGCATTCATCAACAAGCGTCGTCCGAAGGGCACCACAAACGTTGCGGTGGCAAAAGAAGTCATTGGTGAAGTGGAAGGTCGTCTCTGCATCCTCACCGACGACATGATCGATACCGGTGGCACTATTTGCTCGGCAGCCGAACTCCTCCTCGAGCGCGGAGCCACCGAAGTATGGGCAATGGCCACCCACGGCGTTTTGTCGGGCCCAGCCTGTGAGCGCCTCGAAAAGAGCCCCATCTCACGCGTGGTACTCACCAACACCCTTCCCCTTCCTGCCGAGAAGCGCCTGGCCAAAATTGAGGTTTTGTCGGTGGCGAAAATCATTGCCGACGCTTTAGCCGCCGTTTTCGATGAAACCAGCGTGAGCGAGCTCTTCGATGGGGAAAATCAGGCGTAGGTTTCCCTATTGCGCGCCCATACACTCCAAGACCGGCTGTTCTTCATCTGAACGGGTAGCCCAACTCATCATTTCCGACACCAGCCAGGAGCCGACCATGGCAAATACAACACTCTCTGCAGAAATTGGCCGCACCACAGGTAGCGCCGCATCACGCCGCTTGCGCAGCACCGACGTCATTCCTGGCGTTCTTTATGGCCACGGCATGAGCCCCATCTCTTTGTCTGTTGCTCGTCGCGACCTGCGCGTTGCATTGTCGGGCCCAGCGGGCTTCAACACCATTCTCGATCTCACAGTTGATGGCAAGAGCTACCCCGCCATTGTGAAAGAACTGCAGCGCCACCCAGTGCGTCGCACAGTGAGCCACATCGACTTCCAGCAAATCAACATGTCAGAAGAAATTGTTGTGAGCGTGCCTATTCGTCTCGAAGGAACTGCAAAAGCAGTTATTGCTGAAGGCGCAATGGTTGACCCAGCAGTTGACAGCATTGAAATTCGCACCACTCCTGCAGCGATGCCAAACGAAATTGTTATCGACATCACCAACATGACCATCCACGACGTCATCCGCCTCGACCAAGTTGCTCTGCCAAAGGGCGCAGTTGCTGTTGGCGATCCAGAAATGGCCGTGGTCACTGTTCTTACTTCACGCGTTGAGGCTGCTCGTCCTGTTGCTGTAGATCCTGCAGCACCTGCAGGCGATGCACCTGCTGCGTCGTAATCACGCAGTTCATTGATGTTGTGGCTCGTCGTTGGGCTCGGTAACCCCGGTAAAAAGTACGAGCAAACACGCCACAATGTTGGTCAGTGCGCCATTGACGAATTATGCCGTAGATGGAATGTTTCTTTGCGCGAAGGCAAAGACAAAGCACGTGTAGGTGAAACGACTTTGCGCGACACAGCCGGTAACGACCACAAAGTGGTGTTTGCCATCCCCACAACATTCATGAACGAGTCAGGGCAGGCAGTGCGGCTACTCATGAAACGCCACAACTTGAAATTTGATTCTGATATTTCCCAACTCATTGTTGTTCACGATGAGCTCGATCTTGAACCAGGTGTGGTGCGAGCAAAAGTAGGTGGTGGTCTTGCAGGCCATAACGGATTGCGTTCCATCACCTCGCATCTTTCAACCCAAGACTATGCACGAGTGCGCATTGGCGTGGGCAAACCTCCCTCAGCCGATGAAGGAGCAGACCACGTGCTTCGTAAAGTTGCCCCAGCAGACCGCGTTGTGCTCGATGCTGCAGTTGCTGTTGCAGCAGACGTTGCAGAGTCTTTTATTTTGCGCGGAAGCGCAGTAACAATGAATACGTATAACACGGCTACTTCGTGAATTTGCATCGCATCCCCGCACTCGTTGCACAAGATCCCACAGTTGCGGGTGCATTCACTGGCAAGAACGGCACACTTGGCTGCCCCGAAGTTGCCCGCCCGGTTGTACTTGCTGCAATGGCATCACTTCACCCGCATGCAACGTTTGTTATTGCGACTGCAACGGGTTCATCTGCTGCACAACTAGTAGACGACCTCCAGGTCTACCTACCCGCAAACGATGTGGTGCTATACCCAGCGTGGGAAACACTTCCCTTCGAACGCATCAGCCCGAACGTGGAAACAATGGGCAAGCGCATGGAAGCCTTGTGGCGTTTACGCACACCCGAACATCGCCCCCGCATCGTTGTTGCTGGCGCACGTGCACTTCTCCAAAAAATTGCACCACAGCCCAATATTTCTACTCACTACCCATGGCCCCTGCACATCAAAGTGGGCATGACTATTGACCCCGATTCACTGATGTCAGACCTTGTCACAATTGGCTACCGCCGTGAAGACCTCGTTGAACTACGTGGACACGTTGCACGTCGTGGCGCAATTGTCGACGTCTTTCCTTCTACAGCCGATACGCCTGTGCGCATTGAATTGTGGGGCGACGAAGTAGAACGTCTGGTTACTTTCAATGTAAATGACCAACGCAGTGAAGGTGACATCACAGAAATTTGGATTCACCCTGCGCGTGAACTTCTTGTAGACGACACCATTCGCGCCACTGCTACGCAACTCATTGCTAGCGAGCCATGGGGTCGCGAACACTGGGAACGCTTCAGCGAAGCACAAGTTTTTGACGGCATGGAGAGTTGGCTGCCGTGGTTTTCCCAAGGCGACACATTGCTCTCTGAATTAAGTGCCGTCAGCACTCATAGCGATGTGCGTTTAGTGCTTGTTGAGCCGCGCCGCATTCGCGATCGCGGACTCGACATTTTGGCCGAAGAAGCAGACCTTGCAAAAGCTTTGGCAAGTACTTGGGGCAGGCTAAATGAACCAGGAAATGAAATTAATTTCCCGCGCCTCCACGCCGACCCCGACGCAGTACTTGCTGGAGCAGAACAACTCCCTACATTTCACTTGCTTGCTGCGAGCGATGCCGAAGTACATGATGCAATTCCTGGGTTCAATGCCTCGGGCTGGGGTCCGCTATCTGGCGATGCCAGCATCATTGTGACGCGCCTTGCTGAACTCGTGCGCGAAAAGAACCGAGTGTTTGTGTTGGCCGACTCCGACATGTCTCGCGAACGCCTCACTGAAAGTTTGAAGCAAGGCGGAGCAGACGTTGTTCTGCTCGATTCCGTGAGCACATTGAAGCAACCCGCGCTATCACCAGCGATTTATATTTCAACAGCACGTTTGCACTTTGGGGCATACATGCCAAGTGCTCATGTTGCACTCATTACGGAGTCCGACCTCACAGGACGACGTCGCACGCCACGTAGGGCGCGACCTCGCACCGCAGGTTCAACTTTCCAAGATCTCAAATCTGGTGACTACGTTGTCCACTACCACCATGGTGTGGGCAAATTTGAAGGCCTCGTGAGTCGCGCCATCGGTGGTGCGCAACGTGATTACTTGTTACTTGCCTACAAGGGTGGCGACAAGCTCTACGTTCCCACCGATCAAATAGACACCATTCGCCAATATGTTGGCGGTGAAACACCTGCAATGCACCGTTTGGGCGGCTCCGACTTCGCGCGTGCGAAATCTCGAGTGCAATCGGCAGTACAAGAAATTGCTCAAGAACTTGTTGTCTTGTACCAGCGCCGCGTCACCGCCGAAGGTCATGCCTTTGCCCCCGACACTCCATGGCAACACGAAATGGAAGGCTCATTTCCTTTCGCAGAGACCCCCGACCAGCGAACCGCAATTGCCGAAATTAAAAGCGACATGGAACGCGCCACCCCAATGGATCGCCTGGTGTGCGGCGATGTGGGTTTTGGTAAAACCGAAGTGGCTATTCGCGCCGCCTTTAAGGCAATACAAGACGGAAAGCAAGTTGCAGTTCTTGCTCCCACCACCTTGCTGGCGTCACAGCACGGCAACACATTCTCGGAGCGTTTTGCGGGCTTTCCTATTCAGGTAGAAGTGTTGTCGCGTTTTCAAACCGCGAAGGAAGCGAAGAAAATTATTGCATCTCTTGCATCAGGCGAAACAGATTGCGTCATTGGCACGCATCGCCTTCTACAAGACACCATCAAATTCAAAGATCTCGGCTTGCTTGTTGTTGACGAAGAACAGCGCTTTGGTGTGCAACACAAAGAATCCATGAAAAAGATGCGTCATAACGTTGACGTACTTACCTTGAGCGCCACACCCATTCCCCGAACTCTCGAAATGAGTTTGGTGGGAATTCGCGACCTCTCACTTTTACAAACTCCTCCTGCCGACCGTCAACCCATCCTCACTTATGTGGGTGAACTTGATAAGCGACTTGCCGTAGAGGCCATTCGACGGGAGTTGTTGCGCGAAGGGCAAGTGTTTTGGGTGCATAACCGCGTTCAATCGATCGACGAACGTGCTGCGGAACTACGAGAACTCGTGCCAGAAGCCCGTATTGCTGTAGCCCACGGTCAAATGGATGAAAGTTCACTTGAACAAATTGTGATTGATTTTTGGCATGGCAACTTCGATGTGCTTGTGTGCACCACCATCATTGAGAGCGGCATAGACATGCCCACGGTGAATACTCTTGTTGTTGAGCGCGCCGACCTGTTGGGGCTCGGCCAATTACACCAACTTCGGGGTCGCGTAGGACGAAGTGGGCAACGCGCGTATGCGTACCTGTTCCACCCGCGTGACAAAGTGCTAAGCGAAGATGCTTACGAGCGTTTACGCGCCATCGGCGAAGCAACAGAGTTAGGCAGTGGATTCAAAATCGCCATGCGCGATCTAGAAATTCGCGGTGCGGGAAATATTTTAGGTGAGGCACAAAGTGGCCACATCGCTGCCGTGGGTTATGACCTCTATTGCCAGATGGTTACCGAAGTAGTTGCCGAAATGAAAGGTGAGCCCATTGAAATGCCAAACGAGCTCAAGCTCGATATTCAAGTTTCCGCATTTCTCCCCAATGACTACGTTCCTACTGAAGATCTCCGACTCGAGGCATACCGTCGCCTCAGTGAGGTAAAGACCTTTGAAGAAGTGGAAGATGTACGCCGGGAATGGCTCGACCGCTTTGGCCCGCTTCCTCACCAAGCCGACATTCTTCTCGCTGTCGGCACGCTACGTGCCGCGTGCCATACCTATGGCATCAAAGAGCTCACCGTCATGATGAATACAGCTCGTATCTCACCAGTGGAATTGAAAAATAGCCAACAAATGGCGGTGCAACGTCTCTCGCGGACAGGCAAATTTAAGGGAATGTCGTACCGAGAAGATGCAAAACAACTCGTTGTTCCGCTACAAGGCACCCCACAAAATCGGAAAGGCACCAACAACGACCAAGTGGTGTACGACCTTCAAGAACTTCTGGCAGAACTCTTCGCAGATCAGTAACTCCCCACCTCTGCACAGTAAAGTTTCTCTGTGACTCGCTTTCCTCTTTTCCTTACATCACTTATTGCTGGAGCCCTGCTCATTGGCCTTACCGCATGCAACACCGTTCCCAAGGCATCAACCGCCGCAACTTTTAACGGTACGTCTCTTAGCCAAAAATCTTTTGAAGGATTCATCAGCGAGTTTTCAAAAGTTGGTCAACTCGATATGCCAAGAGGAATCGCTGCTGGCGATGACGTGCGCAGCATCTTGACGGCAATCATCAAAGAAAACGACTACAAAGTTTTCCTACAGAGCATCGGAAAACCAGTTACTCCAGCACAACGTAAAAAGGTTGCCGATGGTATTGCCGATGAATGGTTCAAGACACTCTCACCTGCACTACAAAATCTCATCATCAACTTGAATGCTGAAACAACTGCAGTGCAAACACTCACTTCACCATCAGAAGCCGACATCAAGAAAATGTACGAAACAAATCCTTCACTCACAGGGGTGATGTGTGTCAGCCATATTTTGACGAAAGAGAAAAGTACCGCCATAAAAGTTCTTACCGAACTCAACAACGGTGGTGACTTTGCGAAACTCGCTGCAAAATACTCCACTGAACCTGCTGCTCAGAAAACAGGCGGTCTCATTTCTGGCAGCGATGCGAAAGGCACAGCTTCGCGCTGCATGTCACTTCTCGACTACCAAGCAAATTTCGACCCACTCTTTACCGCAGGTGCAATTGCCGCTCATGCAGGAGTTCCCTACGGTCCAGTCCAATCGAGCCTGGGCTATCACGTCATTTTGGTTGCGCCTTTTACTGAGGTGGCAAAAGATGTTGTTGCATTCGTGAAGTCGGCACCCGGGCCACTCTTGGCAACTGGTCATGTCAGCAATGCGCCAATCTCGGTCGACCCCGCTTATGGTCGCTGGAACCCCGCAACGGCATCGATAGTCGCCAAGTAATTAATGCCTCGTATTTGTGTTGTCGGACTCGGCCCTGGTGACCCTGGGCTTGTTACCTCGTCAACACTCAGTGCAATCAATGAGATACAGCACCAGTTTCTCCGCACTACACAACATCCTTCTGCGCATCTCCTTTCCCATGCGCAATCTTTCGACCATCTCTACGATGCCGCATCTACATTTGATGAGGTTTATGTACAGATCGCAGAGCAACTTGTTGTGGCCGCTCACGAACACGACACCGTTCTTTACGCAGTTCCTGGTTCGCCTTCGGTGCTGGAGCGCAGTGTTCAATTGTTGCGCCAACGCAAAGACGTAGTGGTAGAAGTTTTTGCTGCTGTATCTTTTCTCGATTGCTCTTGGACAGCCCTTGGCATTGACCCCATCGATAGCAATGTTCGCCTCATTGATGGTCATCTTTTTGCTCAGCAAACCGCCGGTGACAACGGGCCCTTTCTCGTTGCTCACTGTCATGCAAATTGGGTGCTTTCCGATATCAAACTCGCTGCAGAATCTGAACCCGCCCACACACCAGTTGTGTTATTGCACCATGTAGGGCTTCCCGATGAAAAAGTCGTTTATACAACTTGGTCGGAAATTGATCGTACGCTCGAGGCCGACCACCTCACCAGTTTGTATATTCCTCGACTATCTGAACCTGTTGCAGGCGAACTAGTGAAATTGCACCAACTGGCTCGCACATTGCGCGAGCAGTGCCCTTGGGACCAAGAACAAACACACGAATCTCTCATTCGCTATCTCATTGAAGAAACCTATGAAGTAGTAGATGCTCTTCAAGCGCTCCAGCCCGACGACCCAACAACCGACGATGACCTCATTGAGGAATTGGGTGACTTGTTGTACCAAGTGGAATTTCATGCGGTGGTTGCAGAAGAAGAAGGCCGCTTCACGATGGCCGATATTGCACGCACGGTTCACGACAAACTTGTTCGGCGCCACCCGCATGTTTTTGCAAACGTCACAGCCGACACCGCCGAACAGGTCAGCACCAATTGGGATGCCATCAAAAAACTTGAAAAGCCAAAACGCACTGGCATCTTCGACGGAGTCGTGCAATCTGGGCCGTCACTCCTCTACGCACAGCAGCTTCAGAAAAAAGCATCAAAGGTGGGCTTCGATTGGCCAGATGCCGATAGTCCTTTACAAAAAATACATGAAGAAACCAATGAATTGCGCGAAGCGATGACCGGGTCAGACCCCGAGACCATCGGAATGGAATTAGGCGACTTGCTCTTTTCTGTGGTCAATGTTGCACGTCACCTTGGTCTCGATGCTGAAGTTGCCCTACGCAGCGCGTCACAGAAATTTCAAGGCCGCGTGGAAGCAGTCCAGGCTTTGGCCACCGAACGCGGCATCGATATGACAAAAGCCTCACTTGAGGAACTCGACGCCTTGTGGAATTCCATCAAATTGCGTTAGACATTATCCATGAGCAGCATTATCAGTATTGCCGGCCGCGAAGTTCTCGACTCTCGGGGAAACCCCACAGTTGAAGTCGATGTTGTCCTTGACTCTGGAGCACACGGGCGCGCAATGGTTCCTTCTGGTGCATCAACTGGTGAACATGAAGCAGTTGAACTACGCGATCAAGACCCAAAGCGCTACGCCGGCAAAGGTGTCTTAAATGCAGTTCAACATGTCAACACCGAAATTCAACAAGCACTCATTGGGAGCGATGCACTCGACCAACGCGCAATCGATTACCAGCTCATCGACCTCGATGGAACGGAAAACAAAGGCCGCCTCGGAGCAAACGCAATTCTTGGTGTGAGCTTGGCAGTTGCCCACGCGGCAGCCGACGAACTTGCCCTGCCACTCTTTCGCTCTATCGGTGGCCCCAATGCACATGTTTTACCTGTTCCCATGATGAACGTCATCAATGGTGGTGCGCATGCCGACAACAACATCGACCTGCAAGAGTTCATGATCATGCCCGTTGGCGCATCAAGTTTTTCTGAGGCATTGCGCTGGGGAACCGAGACCTACCACGTCTTAAAAAAAGTATTAGCCGATCGTGGCCTATCGACTGCGGTAGGAGATGAAGGTGGATTCGCTCCTAACTTGTCATCAAATGAAGAAGCCATCAAAGTGCTCGTTGAAGCAATTGAACGCGCTGGGTACACACCCGGAACCGATATTGCCATTGCGCTCGACCCCGCCATGAGCGAACTCTTTCGCGACGGAAAATATCATCTGGCGGGCGAAGGAAAAATTCTCACTTCACAAGAACTTTCCGTGTGGTGGACCTCACTTGTGAACAACTACCCCATCGTCTCCATTGAAGATGCAATGTCTGAAGACGACTGGGCCGGCTGGGCAACGCTCACACAAGCTGTTGGCTCACAAATTCAGCTTGTTGGTGATGATCTCTTTGTAACCAATGCTCGACGACTACGCATGGGCATCGACCAAAACGTTGCCAACAGTGTGCTCATCAAAGTGAACCAAATTGGCACACTCACAGAGACTCTCGAAACCGTTGAACTTGCAACACGTCACCAATACACAAGCGTCATGAGCCACCGCAGTGGCGAAACCGAAGATGCCACCATTGCCGACCTTGCAGTAGCCACCAATTGCGGGCAAATGAAAACAGGGGCTCCAGCGCGCAGCGATCGTGTCGCTAAATACAACCAGTTGCTCCGTATTGAAGAAATCTTGGGTGATAGCGCCACATTCCGTGGCCGCGATGCCCTTGCCCCCGTGCGGTAAGCCCTGTAATGCCAATGACACCATATTGAGGTGCTCACACGGCACAATAGGAGGATGTCTACACGCTCCTCTGTTCGCGACCTCACGCGACCCGTCCATGTAGACCACAAACTTTTTCAACGTGCCATTTCACGCAATATTACGCTCAGCATTTCCATCGTGATTCTTGCGGCTCTTGCCGTAGCGCTCATTGGCCTTCCGCTCAAAGACCTTTTCAGCCAGCGCAACAGCATCACTACACGGCAACAAGAGTTCTCAGCCCTTCAAGACGCCAACGAGCAACTACAAACTCAAATTCAACGCCTACAGACCCCCGAAGGTATTCGAGAAACTGCTCGCAAAGAGCTCGGCTATCTCCTTCCGGGCGAAAAGCGCCTTGCTCTCATCGAGGCCCCTGCCCTCAACACCGCACTCCCTGCGGGGTGGCCGTACAACGTTGTGACCAATATTCTTGCGGTTCGTGCCGCAACAGCGCAGAAAAATGGGTCTCAACAGCCCGGATCTTTAGGTCCACTTCTGCAACCTTAGAAACCTTCTGTAGTGTCTTGGTTAGTTTGTCACTCAAGATCATTCAGTTCACAGGGGGCCCCCATGGGTGGAAGTATTCTCGGTAACCGCGTCATTCGTAAAGAAGACCCAAAGTTTCTCACCACAGGTGGCGAATACGTTGACGACCTACAACATGAACCGCTCCTCACGGGAGCCGCACACGTCACTTATGTGCGCAGCACCGTTGCCCATGGAGTCATCACCGGCATCGATACTTCAGACGCGTTGAATTCTCCTGGAGTCATTGCAGTCTTTACTGGCGACAGTCTCGATCTTCCCGAAATGCCCGCAACGTTCAACCCAATGGCAAAGCGCACCTTGCTTGCACGCACAAAGGTCCGCTATGTGGGCGAACCAGTTGCTGCTGTTATTACCGAAACACGCGAACAAGGCGAAGACGCAGCCGAACTCGTCATTGTTGATTACAACGTATTGCCAGCACTTGTTGACATTGAAGAATCAATGACAAGTACCAACCTCATTTACGAAGAATGTGGCAGCAACGTGGTGTTCGACTCCACTGCTCTTGGCATGCCCGACAATACAGGCGATGCCATTTTCGCCAATTGCGAAGTAGTGGTGAAGGGTCGCTTCATCAACCAGCGCGTTGCACCGTGCCCACTTGAAGTTCGTGGATCCGCAGTTGCGTGGGTCGATGGTCGCCTCTTTCAATGGCTCAGCACTCAGCACGCACAAGGTGCCCGTGATGGCATCAAGGCTGCACTAGGCCTCGACGACTCACAGATTCGCGTTATTACTCCCGACGTTGGCGGCGGCTTCGGTGCCAAAATCGGCGTCTACCCCGAAGAAATGCTTCTTGGCATGCTCGCGAAAAAAGTTGGTCGTGCATTACGTTGGCGCGAAACTCGCAGCGAGAGCATGGTGGGTCTTGGTCATGGCCGCGCACAAGTGCAGTACGTCACCATTGGTGGAACTCGTGCAGGAAAAGTACAGGCTTACCAAATGCACGTACTGCAAGATTCAGGTGCTTGGGTCGACATGGGCACCATCCTTGCTCCGTTTATGACGCGTCCTATGTCGTCTGCTGTCTACGACATCCCCACCATTGAAGTGCGCACCACTTCAATTGTCACCAACACAACACCAACTACCGCTTACCGCGGTGCTGGTCGCCCAGAAGCAACAGCTGCAGCAGAGCGTGCAATCGACATGTTTGCTGCAGAAATTGGTAAAGACCCTGTTGATGTTCGTCGCATGAACCTCATTCCAAAGTTCATGCACAATCACACCACTTCTATTGGCCAGAACTACGACGTTGGCGACTATGAAGGTGCACTCGATAAAGCATTAGCAGCTGCTAACTACACAGAGTTGCGCGCCGAACAAGCTCGCCGCCGTGCCGCTGGTGGCGCAAAACAGCTCGGAATTGGTGTATCGGTCTATGTTGAAATCACCGGCGGTGTTCCACCAATGAGCGAGGCAGCAAAAATCGAAGTTCTCGAAAACGGCCGCGCAGTGGTGTACACCGGAACAAGCCCGCACGGTCAGGGTCACGCCACGTCGTGGTCAATGATTGCTGCAGAGCAAACCGGTATCCCCATGGACATGATCGACCTTGTTTGGGGCGACACCGACCTCGTTCCCGTTGGTGGAGGCACCATGGGTTCACGTTCGCTACAACAAGGTGGCGCTGCAGTGAACCAGGTATCCATCGAGTTAGTTGACAACGCAAAGAAAATTGCTGCCCGTTTACTTGAAGCAAATGAAGCCGACGTTGTGCTCGACAAAGACCGTGCCGTTTTCCACGTTGCAGGAACACCTGCTGTGGCAAAAAGCTGGGCCGACATTGCCGTGTCCATGAAAGGCAATGGCGGACTCGTACAAGAGGGTGTTTTCATTGCAGAAGGTGCAACTTTCCCTTTTGGCGCTCACGTTGCTGTTGTTGAAGTTGACACCGAAACAGGCAAGGTCAAGCACCTGCGCCACGTTGCCTGTGACGATGCGGGTCGCGTGCTCAACCCACTTCTCCTTGAAGGGCAAATTCACGGTGGTGTTGCTCAAGGAACTGCACAAGCTCTGTTAGAAGAAGTGCGTTACGACGCCGATGGCAACCCCATCACTTCCAACTTGGCCGACTACGCATTCATCTCAGCAGCAGAACTTCCTAGCTTTGAAGTGGTGCACATGGAGACACCAACATTCCTCAACCCACTTGGCGCCAAAGGCATCGGTGAGTCGGGAACCATTGGTTCTACACCCGCTGTGCAATCGGCTGTTGTCGATGCCGTGTCACACCTCGGTGTGCGCCACATCGATATGCCCACCACCGCTGAACGCGTGTGGCTGGCCATTACCGCTGCAAAATAATTCACACCTCTTCAGGGGCTATTGATTGCAGTAAGCAACAATTCAGGTGGCATAGTGGAGGCATGACTTCCCCCATTATTGCTACCGGTCTTGCGCGCTACTTCGGCTCGAAAGACGAGCCAATCAAAGCTGTCGACGGCGTCGACCTTGAAGTAAAAGAAGGCGAGATCTTTGGCTTTCTCGGGCCAAATGGGGCGGGCAAAAGCACCACCGTGCGCATGCTCACCACACTGTTGCGCCCCACTGCCGGCCAAGCTTTTGTTGCGGGATACGACATTGTGAAAGATGCCGACAAAGTACGCCGCAGTATTGGCGTGGCATTGCAAGATGCGGCAATCGATCCACTCATGACCGGCAACGAACTTCTTGAACTACAAGCAGTTTTGTACGGTATTGCTCCAAACCAAATGAAAAAGCGTGCCGATGAACTCCTCGAGCGCGTGGGCCTCACTGCAGCTGCCGACCGTCGTGTTGGTACATACTCTGGCGGCATGCGCCGTCGCCTCGACCTCGCGCTGTCGCTCATCCACCAACCCACCGTGCTCTTTCTTGATGAGCCCACCACTGGGCTCGACCCCATGAGTCGACTCACTTTGTGGGAAGAAGTGAAGCGACTCAACAGTGACGGCACCACAGTGCTCCTCACTACGCAATACCTTGAAGAAGCCGACCAACTCGCCGATCGCATTGCCATTATTGACCATGGAAAAATTGTTCGTGAAGGAACTCCACGCGATTTGAAAGCACAAGTTGGCGCGCCCACCTTGCTCATTACCGTGGCCGCACAACTCACAGAAACAGCAACGCAAGTGTTGAAGGAATTTGGCGACATGCGCCCAACCACTGAAGGAACCCTTGGTGTAGGTCTCAACGCCGGCGTAGAAGCTGTTACCGACGTTGTGCGTCGCCTTGATGAAGCGGGCATTCGCGTTCAGCATCTTGAGCTCAACGAACCAAGCCTCGACGACGTCTTTGCTGAAGCAACTGGCTATCGCTTAGAAGGCGCAAAACAATGACCGCAATTCTTACTGCGCAGTCAAATGCCGCAATGGAGCACAACTGGCGCATTGGCTTTCGCCAGACAGTTGCCATGTCAAAGCGTTCAGTCATTGCACTTATTCGTCAACCAGCACTTGTGGTTCCCTCAATGATATTTCCTTTGTTCTTTGCAGCACTAGGAACATCATCTTTTGGTCGAGCAATCCATCTACCTGGGTTCCCCAAAGTAGATTCGTTTCTCGATTTCAGTTTGGCCGGCACCATTGTCCAAGGTGTGCTATTCGGATCGGTGCAAAGTGGAAGCGCGCTCGCAACCGATATAGAAAACGGCTTCTTTTACCGGCTCATGGCAGCCCCATCATCACGGCTTGGCATTCTGGTGGGGCGCCTTGCTGGTGCGGCGGCTTATGGTGCGTTCCAAACACTCTTTTTCTCTTTGTTGTTGTTGCCTTTCGGCATGACCATCAAAGGTGGTCCACTGGGTGTTCTCGTCATGGTTATCAGCGGTGGGCTCATCGCTATTGCTATTAGTGGTTTCATGGCTGCAGCCGCATTGAAAACAGGCTCATCGGAAGCAGTGCAGGGTATTTTTCCACTGGTGTTCATCATGCTCTTTTTTTCCAGTGCATTTTTCCCACGCCAAACCATGAGCGGGGCCTACAAACACATTGCCGACTTCAACCCTATTTCTCATCTCATTGAGGGGCTACGAGATATTTGCATCCACGGCCTCAGCGGTGGCGCAGTTGCGCGAGCAATACTTGTTCCACTTGCAATCATGGTTGTTTCATTTAGCCTTGCTCTACGAGCACTCGCACAAAGGATTGCAGCACAATGAACACGTTCACTCCTGACGAATTCACAGGAACAACAATGCGCAGCTCATCTGCGCTATCTACACGAGCACTACGCAATACACGCCGCTTGCCATCTACATTTTTGCCAACACTTGCGATGCCTATTTTCCAGAGCATTGCTTTTGCGGGCACCTTTTTTGCCATCACGAAAATTCCTGGCTTCCCCACCGACCGCAGCATCAACTGGTATATGCCTCTTGCCGTGTGCATGGGTTCAGCCTTTGGTGGCGTAGGGCTTGGCTTCTCTGCCATCAAAGATATTGAAAATGGATTCTTCGATCGTTTACGCATGACCCCCACACCACGTCGTGCGCTCATCATCGGACCACTCATTTCATGTTGGGTACGCACCTTGGTTGTTGTCACAATTGTTCTTCTCGTGAGTTTTTGTTTTGGAGTACGACTCACCTCTGGACTTGTCGGGCTAGCCATGCTCTACGTTGCCTCTCTCGGACTATCCACCGTTGCTGCGGGTTGGGGACTTGGTATCGCATATCGCTTTCGCGATATGCGCGGGGCCGCCATCATGCAACTCACTTTGTTTCTCACCATGTTTTTGTCGTCAGCCCAAACTCCGCTCAATGTCATGACCGGGTGGCTGCACACCGTTGCCCGCTACAACCCCGCCACGAACATCTTGCGGCTAGCGCGCCAAGGCTTCCTCGGAGATGTCACCTGGAATGGTGTTTGGGGCGGCCTCGTTGCCCTTGTAGGCCTTTCTGTGCTGACTTTGTGGTTTGCACGCCGTGGGCTCGACTCACTCGACCGCTAATTGACCCATTTCGGGTTCCTCCCCCTCCCTTGCCCCCACTACAGTTGAGGCGTCGCAGCATTGCATGGTGGCTCAATTTTTGAGGCACAATGGGGGCTGCAATCAGAGAATTGCGTAAAGGGGAAACATGAAGATCAGCGTCACTGTTAACGGTCAGACTCATGAAAGCGATGTTGAGCCACGCACTTTGCTCGTTCAATATGTACGCGAAGACCTTGGTCTCACTGGCACCAATATTGGTTGCGACACATCCAGTTGTGGCGCATGCTCATTACATCTCGATGGCGAAGCAGTAAAAAGTTGCACCGTGCTTGCCGTGCAAGCCGACGGCTCACAGGTCACCACCATTGAAGGTCTTGCCACCGACGGGAAAATGCACCCCATGCAAGATGCCTTCATGCAGAATCATGGTTTGCAGTGTGGCTTTTGCACTCCAGGAATGGTCATGGCAGCAATCAGCCTCTTGCGTGAAAATGCGAACCCCACAGAAGAGGAAGTACGCATTGGCCTTGAGGGCAACTTGTGCCGCTGCACTGGCTACCACAACATTGTTCAATCCATTCTCGCTTGTGCAAAGGGCGGCAAATAATGATTCCTTCACTTTTCGATTACAAGCGCGCATCTAGTGCCGCTGAGGCCATCAGTTTGGTAACTGAATATGGCGACGACGCAAAATTCCTTGCAGGCGGACACTCACTTCTTCCACTCATGAAATTGCGTCTTGCTGCACCAAGTGTGCTCGTCGACATTGGTCGTCTGAAAGATCTCTCCTACATCACCGATGCCGGTAGCTACATCGCCATTGGCGCACTCACACGTCACATGGACGTTGAGACTTCATCAATCTTGAAACAGCATGTTCCGCTTCTCGCTTGCGCAGCAGGTCATGTTGGAGACCCTCAAGTGCGTCACCGCGGCACCATTGGTGGCTCTATTGCGCATGCCGACTCTGCGAGCGACCTTCCAGCAACCACACTTGCTTTGGGAGCAACATACGTTGTTCAAGGAGCATCTGGTACACGTGAAATTGCTGCAGCAGATTTCTACAAGGGCTTTCTTGAATCAGCATTACAACCCGATGAGATGCTCACCGAAATTCGCGTTCCTAAAATGAACGGTGCCGGATGGAGCTTCCAGAAGTTCAATCGCCGTGCTCAAGATTGGGCCATTGTCGGCGTTGCTGCATGGCGCGGTAACGGTGGTTCTGGCGTTGCACTTGTCAACATGGGCTCTACGCCCGTCCTCGCTACAGGTGTAGCTGCTGCGCTTGCTTCAGGTGCGTCTGTTGCCGATGCAGCAGAACTTGCTGCCGCACAAGCCGACCCACAAAGCGATCTCAACGCAAGCGCCGAATACCGCGTTCACCTTGCCAAGGTGCTCGTGCGTCGTGCGCTTGAAGAGGCCACGAAGTAACTCTCGTGCAGTTGCGGTACCTCCGCACCGCTGCGCTCATCGCATACGTCATTGCGTTTATTTGGTCGGGAGTCACCTTCGGGATTCCCACCGACCGTATTGCAGTTCTTGCATGGGTACTCGGTGGCTTCGTCGCAGGAAACATTGGTAGGCCGCGCGCAAGCCAATGGTTGATGTTGCGCGACTTTGGCGTATTTATGGCCATGTGGTTTGCCTACGACTACAGCCGCGGTTTAGCCGACCAACTTGGCATGCCCATCCATTTCTTTGCTCCACGCAACGTCGACCGCTTCTTGTTTTTCGGAAACGACCCCAATGTGTGGATGCAACGGCACTTCTATGAAGCCACGTCTGTGCGTTGGTACGACGTTGCCGGATCCATGATTTACTTCACTCACTTCTGCGTTCCCATGGGTGCTGCTGTAGCGCTATGGATTCGCAACCGAGACCTATGGGTGCGCTACATGCGCCGACTTGCCACTGTTCTCTTTATGGGCGTTGCAACATTCATCGTTTTTCCTGCTGCACCACCGTGGATGGTGGCTCTTCATGGGCACCTCTCTGGACCACTGGTTCGTCCAGCAGTTCGCGGCTGGAGTCATATCGGCTTAGGCACCGTCTCCAATGTGATTGAGCGTGGACGCGAGGTGGTGAACCCCGTTGCCGCTGTACCGAGTTTGCATGTGGCATTTTCACTTCTCGTCATTTTATTTTTCGCGCCCCACTTGCCAAAGTACCTCAAACCACTTGTAGTTATTTTCCCATTATGCATGATGGCTACCTTGGTGTATTTCGGTGAGCACTACGTCATCGATGGCATCTTGGGAGTTGCTTATGTGCTCATTGCATTTCGCTTTTGGAATAACTACGAATCAACCCCGAAGAGTTCTCGGCGCCGTGTGTCACGTTTATTGCGACAATCTGCGCCGAGAAGTGAGCCCTCTTAAGCCGTGAACTGAACTGCGACGCGTTCAGCAATGAACGGCCCTAGTACTTCTTTACGCACCCGATTGTGTTCTGGGTGTGTGTCGTAAATGCGCCAGTCATCTTCTGAATCAAACTCAGCCACCACAACATAGTCAAAATTCGTGGGTGCACTCACACCTGCATCTGGCCCACATCGATATTTTTTCACTTCTGTCACATGCTGCGAAAGAGCAATCAGAGTTTTTGTGATGTCGGGAATTTTTTCAGGAGAAATACTTTCATTCCAACGAAACGCAACAACATGTATAAACATTCTTGTCCTTACTGTAAACCGGCAAACTGGCCGCCATCAATATTGATACTTGCACCGGTGATGAACTTGGCTTGCTGGCTTGCTAGGAATGCAACCGCTTCACCAAAATCACCAGGGTCGCCGACAAACCCGACGGGGATGCTTGTTGCCATTGCTTCTAACGAACTTCCGTACACGCCTTTAATACGGTCTGTGGCGTGGACACCTGGCTGAACAGTATTTACCGTGATGCCCATGGCTGCCACATCGCCGGCCAATGATTTCAAATAACCCGTCACTCCTGCACGAGCAGTATTAGAAAGCGCGATTTGTGGAATGGGTTGACGAACTGAAATAGAAGTAATAGCAATAATGCGACCCCAACCTGTTTCACGCATATGTGGCAGCGCTGTTTGGCACATCGAAATGACTGATAAAAGGCTCAGTTCAAGAGCCATGGAATACATTTCGATAGGCATGTCGATGGCGTTTCCTGGAGGCGGACCTCCGCCATTTGTTACCAAAATATCGACACCACCCAGCCGGCTCATTGCATCTTCCACAAATGCGCGAGCGCCTTTTTGCTCTGACACATCGTGAGTGATGCCAATACATCCGTGGCCGACTATTGCAACAGCATCATCGAGCCGCTCTTTATTGCGCCCACAGATGACTACTTGAGCACCATTAGCCGCCAACGACACTGCGCTTGCTAACCCGAGTCCTGATGTTCCGGCTGCAACAACAGCTTTTTTACCCACGATTCCTAAATCCATATGAAGACATTACTGAATATTGAAGGCGATGCCCATTGCTCAATGAGTGCGGTAAGGTAACGACTACCTAGGGGTGAGAACAATGGACAATCCAGCTATCGACATGCGTCATCTCGACGCAATTGCTGACGCAGATCCGTATCCGTACTGGTATGACGATGCCGACGAGCCCGACTCGAATCCGACACTCGTTCGTACCGAAAGTTGCGATTTATGCATCGTCGGGGGTGGATACACCGGGCTCTGGACCGCCATTATTGCGAAAGAACGCGACCCTTCTCGCGACGTCATTCTCATCGATGCTCATGAAGTGGGTTCGGCCGCAAGTGGACGCAATGGCGGCTTCATGGATTCATCGCTCACACACGGCGTGGCAAATGCTCAACAGCGTTTCCCCGGTGAAGTGAACATCTTGGAAGAATTGGGCTTACAAAACCTTAACGAAATTGAATCAGCCATTCGCCGTTACAACATCGACTGCGACTACGAACGCACTGGCGCAATTGATGTTGCAACGACCTCGCACCCCGCCTCCTACCTTTCAGAACTTCGTGACGACTACCAACAACTCCGTTCACTTGGGCAATCTGTTGAATGGCTTGACCAAGAGACATTGCGTAGCCAGGTGCACTCGCCTACTTACTCGGGTGGCCTATGGCGCAAAGATCGCGCTGCGCTCATTGACCCTGCTCGCCTTGCATGGGGTTTGAAAACTGCAGCGGAATCTTTAGGCGTGCGAATTTACGAAGACAGCAAGGCAACAAACATTGAAAAAGATGGAGTAGGTGTTCTTGTAGACACTCCACTTGGCCGTGTGCGCGCAGGAAAAGTTGCACTCGGAACAAATGCATTTAAGCCGCTCCTCAAACGGTTGGGTCACTACGTTGCGCCTGTTTATGACTATTGCCTCGTGACCGAGCCACTCACACCGGCACAACTCGCCAGCATTGGTTGGGAAAACCGACAAGGGATATCCGACATCCCTAACCAATTCCATTACTACCGCCTCACAGCCGACAACCGCATTTTGTGGGGTGGCTACGATGCGATGTACTACTTCCGCGGGAAGATGAACACAGAACTCGAATCACGACCCGAATCGTGGGCACTTTTGTCTCAACACTTCTTCCAAACATTTCCCCAGTTAGAAGGCGTACGGTTTTCTCATGCATGGGGCGGAGCAATCGATACCTGCACGCGCTTTAGTGTTTTCTGGGGTCGTGCAATGGGTGGTCGCGTTGCTTATGCACTGGGTTACACCGGGCTCGGTACAGCCTCCACACGTTTCGGAGCTGAAGTCATGCTCGACCTTCTTGATGGACGACGCAGCAAAGCAACTTCCACAAAGTTTGTTCAAGATAAGCCTCTCCCTTTTCCTCCCGAGCCATTCCGTTTCGCAGGTATTCAAGCCACGCGATGGTCACTTGATCGAGAAGACAAAACGGGCAAGCGCAATGTGTGGTTGAAATCGCTTGACCGTCTCGGTTTGGGCTTCGACACCTAATTTTCGGCGCTGATTGTTGCACAAAACGGGTCATACGGCGCCGAGAACCCTTAGGATTTGGAGTTCATGGCGTATCTTTCCGACGTCCCACGGACACCCGATGAAGTGCGCAATGCACTGACTGCCCACGACTACCTCGTTGACGACGGTATCGCTACGGCAGTTTTTCTTGCTCTTACTTTGAATCGTCCACTTCTCCTTGAGGGTGAAGCTGGTGTTGGCAAAACAGAACTTGCCAAAGTCATTGCCGAAGCGCGCAATTCCGAGCTCATCCGCTTGCAGTGTTATGAAGGCATCGACATCAGCCAGGCCGTGTACGACTGGGATTATTCACGCCAGCTTCTCCACCTCCGTGCCGCAGAAGCTTCAGGCGAAGCAGCAGGTAGCGGTACAGCGCGTTTAGAAGAGGAGCTCTACAACGAAAAGTTCTTGCTCAAGCGTGCGCTTCTCAGAGCAATTGAGCCAACACAAGGTCCAACTCCTGTGCTCCTCATCGACGAGATCGACCGCGCCGATGATGAGTTCGAGGCATACCTTCTTGAAGTGCTCTCCGATTTTCAAATCACCATTCCCGAACTTGGCACGTACCGCGCTACAACGCCACCGGTTGTGATCCTTACCTCAAACCGCACGCGCGACGTACACGATGCGCTCAAACGCCGTTGCCTTTATCACTGGGTCGACCATCCGAATTTCGACCGTGAAGTGGCAATTGTCAAACTCCGCGTACCCGACATCTCTACCGTGCTTGCGCGCCAAGTAGCAGGAGCCGTCGAAACATTGCGCGAGATGCAACTTTATAAACCACCAGGAATTGCTGAAACAATCGACTGGGCAACGGCACTTGGCAAATTGGGTGCTCAAGAACTCAACGAATCTTTTGTTGATTCCACTCTGGGTGCAGTTTTGAAGTACCGCGAAGATCATGCAAGAGTTCGTGAAACTGGAGTGAATGCTCTTGTCAAGCAAGCCCTTGAACGCGGCGCATTCCACGGCTAAATAATGACCACTGTTTCCGACACAACATCAAGTGCAGAGGAAATGGCAGTTGCTTTTGCTCGTGTATTGCGCGGAATAGGCATTGTTGCCCCAGTTGACAGCGTTCTCACCTTTGTTAAGGCGTTGCAGGGCGTTGGTATCGACGATCGAAGCAACGTGTATTGGGCAGCGCACTCCACGCTCATTCGTCGCCCAGAAGACCGTGAAGTATTTGATCGTGCATTTCGGGTTTTTTGGGAAAATCGTTACTCGGAAAACATTGAGGAGGACATTGAAACTCTTCGCATTCAACTTGCAGTTGATGATGACGACGGCGACGGAACTGGCGATGCAGAACCGAGCGATGCAGACCTCACCTTGACCCTTCGTTTTTCAGCCGTTGAATCACTCCGCAAAAAAGATTTCGCCGAGTACTCACCCGACGAACTGCGCCTCGCCCAAGATCTCATGCACCAATTGCGCCTTGCTGGCCCGACCCGAAGATCACTGCGCACACGTCGCGCAAAGCGCCGCCAACACGCCCCCGACGTGCGTCGCACCGTGCGAGCCTCTTTGCGCACAGGTGGAGAACCCATACAGAGGTACTGGCGCGAGCCCGACGAAAAAATGCGGCGCTTAGTACTTCTACTCGATATTTCTGGGTCGATGGAACCGTATTCACGAGCATTTTTACGCTTTGTCCACGCAGCAGTTGTCGGCCGTCGCCGCGTAGAAGCCTTCACGTTTGGAACCCGCCTCACTCGTCTCACAAAGGAACTCTCCTCGCGCGACCCCGATCAGGCATTGACGCGAGCCAGTGAACAAGTAGCCGACTGGAGTGGCGGCACTCGCCTTGGCGAATGTTTGCGGACATTTAATGATTCATGGGGCGTACGTGGCATTGCCCGCGGTTCCATTGTGGTGGTGCTCTCTGACGGTTGGGACCGCGGGGACCCCGAGGTGCTCTCGGCACAGATGGAACGGTTGCATCGCGTTGCTCACCGCATCATTTGGGTCAACCCGCTGAAAGTGACTCCCGGTTATGCACCATTGGCGAAAGGCATGGCTGCCGCGCTTGCCCATACCGACGACTTTGTAGAGGGCCACTCTGTAGATGCCTTAAACGAGTTGTGTGAAATCATTGCAAACTTGGAATAGCACAATCCGGACTACGCACTGAGTCCGTACACTTTCAATACCTATGCGTGAATTATTCGCCGACTTTGCACAATGGCAACAGCGTGGCTTGCGTGTTGCAGTAGCACGGGTCATCGACGTTGAAGGATCCGGCCCACGTGAGCCAGGAGCAGCAATGGCTGTTGCAGAAAACGGCGAAGTCATTGGCTCAGTGAGTGGTGGCTGCGTGGAAGGTGCGGTCGTCAGCGAGGCGCTTGCTATTTTGGCGGGCGAAAAAGCCCCCGGAATTATTACTTTTGGCTATTCCGACGATGAAGCATTCGCTGTTGGCCTCACCTGTGGCGGCATCATTCATCTTTTCATTCAGCCACTCGATGCTTACCTTGCCGATACTTCAGTGAGCACGCTTGCGCAAAGAACTGCACAGCAAACACCAGTTGGTTTGGCAACTGTTATAGATGGCCCGCATGTTGGCGCTTGGCTCATCGTTTCTCCACAAATGCCACCACTTGGTTCACTGGGAAATATTGAACTCGATCGCATCGTTGCGCGCGACACATTAGGAGAACTTGAAGCAGGCACAACTGGTGTTCGACATTATGGTGCCGACGGACAAACCACACCAGAAGATCTCGACGACACACCGATGGCCAAGATCTTTGTGGAAAGTTTTGCACCTCCTCCACAAATGTGGATCTTTGGCGCTGTTGATTTCACTGCAGCTCTTGCCCGAGTAGCAAAAATTCTGGGTTACCACGTCACTGTTTGCGATGCACGCGAAGTATTTGCTACTCGCCGGCGCTTTCCCATGGCCGACGAAGTTGTTGTTACCTGGCCAAGTGCATACTTCGAGAGCCACGGCAAAACCCTCACTCCACGCGATGCAGTATGCGTTCTCACTCACGACGCAAAATTTGATGTCCCCGCAATTCAAGGTGCATTGAGCACAAAAGCCGGGTACATCGGTGTGATGGGCTCTCGGAAAACCCATACAAAACGTATTGAACGACTCGCTACCGCAGGGGTCACTGCGTCTTCAGATCTTGCACGACTCATGTCGCCAATTGGCCTCGACCTTGGGGCACGAACACCTGAAGAAACTGCAATTTCAATCTGTGCAGAGATCATTGCTCGGCGTACAGGACGCCAATCACCTTCGTTAAAAAACGCCAGCGGCCCGATTCACTGACGACAGTGAAGCTTCCGGGTTTCCAAACTTGAGATGTGATATTTCTTTCCAGTTAATACGACCAATACGAACACCTAAACCTGGACGAGCGGAATGCAACACGGCATCACCCACTCCGAGATACATCATGGTGTGACCCGGGTACCAGACAACATCTCCAGGCAAGGCATCTTTTTGTTCAACATCGCGAGCAGATTCCCACTGCCGTTTTGATTGCAATGGCAATGCGATTCCTACTTTTTGCCACGCGTAGGCAACGAGCCCAGAACAATCAAGTCCTTTTTTCGGATTGTCTGAACCATATTCATAGCCAACACCCAAAGTTGTCAGACCCGCAATGAGCGCCATCTGATGTTTCAACGAAGCTTGCGACCACGCTTCCAACATTGCTGCACGCGGCTCATCGACCCGGGCAGCAACGCGCGTCACTAATGCAGCACGAGAAATTTGAAACTGAGCAAAATTTTCTGCCGTGGGTACGTCAATAAAGGTGGCAATAGATTCCAGCGCTTCCACTGCAATTGTTTTCACCGCATCGAACCTGGGGCGTGCGTCTTTAGTGAGTAACTGTGGTTCACGCCACGTAGTTTGTACCACTGCTGGGGGCACGACGACAGCAGTACCTGCGGCGTGCGTGGCAGAGTTCGAGCCCACCACAAGGCCACAGGAAATGGCTACAAAAGCCATTGCGCGTTTCCCTGCGCGGGCGAGAGAAATACCCCTCAAATGGATACGCCGTGAAGGTGACATAAGTACTTCCCACACCGTAGTGATAAATTACGGCGTGGCTACGTTTCAACATCTGCCGGCCACCACTGTTGCCGTATTGCTCGCTGCTGGCGCCGGGAGCCGATTCACCGGCACCACTCACAAACTCCACAGCACCTTGCAAGGGCGCAGCGTTCTTTCTCACGCAGTTTCCTCGGCAGTAGCGGCCGGTTTCAGCCATATCTTTGTGGTGTGGGGCGCAATCGAGCCCCCTCACGACCTCGCCTCGCCGCCCGAGGTCATCCTCATCCGCAATCCGCAATGGGAAACCGGCCAGGCCAGTTCCTTGCAGGTCGGCATCACCGCCGCCCGCAATGTAGGCGCCACCGCAATTGTGGTCGGTCTTGGTGATCAACCTTTCGTGAGGCCAGCCGATTGGGTTGCTGTGGCCTCTTCGCGGTCTCCACTTGCCCAAGCCCTATACGTCCAAGGAGACGGCCAGAAAACGCCAGGGAACCCCGTACGCCTCGCCGCAGAGGTATGGCCACTCTTGCCCACAGACGGAGATTTTGGGGCACGAAATCTCATCAGCAGTCGCCCAGAACTTCTAGAGCAAGTACTCTGCACGGGGTCACCTTTTGATATCGACACGATTGAGGATCTCAACCAATGGAACTAAATCATCACTTCACCGTCAATGTGCCTGTTGCTGAGGCATGGAAAATTCTCACCAATGTTGAGCTCATTGCTCCCTGCCTTCCTGGTGCACAACTGCAAGAAGTAGAGGGTGACACATACCGCGGGGTGGTCAAGGTCAAAGTGGGCCCTATCCAGGCTCAGTTCAAAGGCCAAGCTTCCTTTCTTGAGCGCAACGACGTCGACCACAAAGCCGTACTCAAAGGTGAAGGTCGCGACACTGGCGGCAAAGGAAATGCTTCAGCGCTCATCACTGCCCAGCTCACCAGCATTTCACCTACTAGTACAAAAGTTGAAGTGAGCACCGACCTTGCCATTACCGGCAAAGTTGCCCAATTTGGTCGAGGCGCAATGGCCGATATCAGCGACAAATTGCTTGCACAGTTTTCCGAGAACCTCAATACTCTCATCTCTGAAATTCCGACTGAAGAAGCAGCACCTGTAGCAGCAGAAATTGCCGAACCAACCACATCAGCCGATCCCGTTGTGCGCAAAATTGATGCACCTGAAGCTGCCCCTATTAACTTGCTCGAAGCTGCTGGGTCCACAATGCTGAAGCGTGCTCTTCCTGTTGTAGCGGGAATCGCTGTACTCGTTGTCATTCTCATTGCAGTGCTCTAAAAAGACTCGCTAAAGTTTTTCATGGCATCACCCGCCGATATTGAGCGCGTGACTCAACTGCTTGGCAGGTCTCCACAAGGCGATTTTGAGGTGGTCGTGCGCAACAGCTCTGGCGACCCCATCGTTGTTCAAAATGCACCGCTTCTTTTTGATGGAACACCCATGCCAACGCTGTTTTGGCTAGTGGGGAAAAAAGAATACGTTGCAGTTGCACGACTTGAATCAATTGGTGGAGTCGACCAATCTGAAGCAGAAATTGCAGAAGAAGATATTGCCTCTGCACATACTCGCTACCAAGCCCTGCGCGACTCACTATTGCCCCCACAACACACTGGGCCACAACCAAGTGGTGGTGTTGCAGGAACACGCCGCGGAGTGAAATGTCTGCATGCTCATTACGCATGGTTCTTAGCCGGCGGCGATGACCCTGTTGGGCGATGGGTGTCAGAGCATCTATGAGCACGCTCGTCTCACCCACAATCGGAGTAATCGATATTGGGAGCAATTCAACAAACCTGCTCATTTCCCACAACGGCCACGCGCTTGTGCGCGAACAAAAAATCACTCGCCTAGGTACTGGAGTAGCACGTTCAAAAATGCTCTCGGAAGAAGCCATAGAAAATACTCTTCAACAACTGCGTCATTATGCGTTGTTACTCAACGAACATGGCGCAACGCATACCCATGTAGTAGCAACTGCAGCTGTACGTTCGGCTACCAATGGAGCGGAATTTCTCCAGCAGGTGGAATCAATTATTGGAGTCACTCCACGGCTCATTACTGGCGAAGAAGAAGGCCGTTTATCTTTCATAGGCGCACAACACCAACTTCCCTTAGCCAGCAACCCACAATGCATTGCAGTTTTTGATATTGGCGGAGGTTCTACAGAAATTGCGGTGGGAGAACCAACTGGCACTCCCCGCGTCATCAGTATTCCCTTTGGAGCACGCAGTCTCACCGAGAAAGAAATCCACTCCGACCCTCCCCGCCCCGAAGAACTCACTAACGCTATTGGGGTCATCATTGACGAAATAGACGATGCGTTGCGTGAACTTCCCGAACTTGCCGACTGTGACGAAATCATTGGTGTTGCAGGAACCATTGTGAGCATTGCAATGGTGGAACTGGGGCTAGCGGAATTTGATGCACAAAAACTTCATGGCTTTGTACTTACCCGAGATGCCGCTGAAGACGTCTTTCGCACCCTTGCCACTGAAGCTCTTCATGATCGGGTGCATAATCCCGGCCTCCATGCAGACAGGGCAGACATCATTGTGGGGGGTTGCTGCGCACTAGTTGCAATCATGCGCAAGCTGCAGCGGTCGCATATCATTATTTCCACAGCATCTCTCCTCGACGGAGTGGCCACTAGCGAAACATCATGAACCAGCATCCTGCACGATCCGGCTCCAGCTCACTCGCAAACTCTGGTTTACGCCTGTATGGGGCCCGTGTAGTTCTTCGTCCTTTAGTTGCGGAAGATTTTGCCGCTTGGAGTGAAGTGCGCAAACGCAATGGCGACTGGCTCACACAGTGGGAACCCGCGCGCCCTATTAATCAGCCCGACCCAGCATTAGATCGCGATATTTTTTCGGCCCGGTGCAATATTCGTGAACGCGAACGTCAATCGGGAAACTCGTATGCATTTGGACTATTCATTGACAAAGCTTTCGCTGGCGAAGTGAATATCAACAACGTCATGCGTGGCGCAATGCAAAGTGGAACCATCGGGTATTGGATAGATCAAGCGCGAGCCGGAAAAAGTTATATTGCCGAGTCTGTAGCTGTTCTCTTGAAGTTTGCATTTGATGAGTTGCACTTGCATCGCATCGAAATATGCATCATTCCCCGCAATGCCAACAGTTTACGAATAGCAGAAAAACTTGAACTGCGTAACGAAGGAACTGCTGAGCGCTACTTAGAAATCAATGGGTTATGGGAAGACCACCATCGATTCGCTATGACCCAAGAAGAATGGGACCAACGACGCGAATCACTTAGTCAGCAATGGCTCGAAGCGCAATAGCGCGACGTTTACGCATTCCCGAACGTCTTTTCCAATCTTTTGTTTTCCAATGCTTCACAGGGCCACTGCTCTTGTGAATCGCACGCTCCTTGTCGTGGTGAGCTTCCACGCGCCACGACTTTCCTGGTTCGTGAATATCTTCAGCAGGTATTCCCTGGCTTACTAACCCCGCAACTTCGTCTAATGCTGCGTGCATACGATGTCGTTCATTATGAGCATGAGCTCGTAATTCAACACGTGGGGGTGGCACAGTTTCTTGACTGTGATGACGCTTACTCATCGGGTCTCCTCTCGGGTATTCCAATTGCAACGCTTCCCTTCAATTGCCACCATACGCTTGTCGTTGGAATAAGTGAAGGACCCTTTTTACTTACTCACCGAACAATGACAAAAGTTTTTACCGATGCTCCCCAACGCGCAAACCACCGCAGATCTTCAGTTGGTATGTAAATACCGAGTGCCTGCATTTGGCTTGTTCCGTAGGAATCTGGCCCATAAGTGTTAATGCATACTCCGCCGGCATCGCACTGCGTTGGGATACTTGAAATGGCGGCAACAACGTTGCCCGATTTACTTTGTGCTTCTAGTGAAAGTCCATCATTCAGAATTCCCAAAGAAAAACCTCCCAGAATTGGTGCAACTGCAGGCGCTACTACTGCCACGCTACGCTGCACTATATTTTTCGCATTAATTGCATAGAGTCGCCGTTGAGAACGTGAATAAACAAAGCGCGTGCCACGTCCGCTATTGACCGGAACATCAGATTCCGCTACAGAGAAAGTGCGGGCAAATGAGACATTGGTGTATCGAGGTTGTACCGCAACTCCACAACTCCCTTTACGCATGAAATACATACGTGCCGCATTAGTTGTTACACGGCACACTCCAGTAGAACCAGCAGATACCGTCCATTGCCCGGCGATGGTTGCCTCTGTTGAACGTGCAAGGGAGTTGAGCAATACTTTTTGCCCGGAAATGATCGGTTCTGGGCTCATCGCCAGCGAGGGCACCGACCACTCACTTGTACCGTTGACTGTGTGATGTCGGACTCGCACCACATATTTTTTACTGTTATCAAGCCCCTTCAGCACTACTTGTGCTGCAGCATCAGTGATTTTGATAGTTCGCAAAGGATTCTTTGCGCCACTCACACTGACTTGAATGGCGTTAGTTCCCGTAGCAGCACCACCACTACAACCTGGGTCCCACGACACCACTAATCCCTCGTTTTTCGGAGTACTGACCAAAGCATTTGGTATGCCAGGAGATGAAGGTGCCACCGCCGAAATATCTATGACATTAAGCAATAAGTTTGGTGAGCCGGCGCCGGCATTTTTAACGACATTTGGAGTGGCCCTTGCCTTGATTGCGTCTTCTATCGATACAGGGCACGCACTCGGAAACTGTTGAGCAAGCAACGCGGCATACCCCGCAACGAGCGGTGACGCCATCGACGTTCCTGTTTCATAATGCGTTTCCGTATCAGAGTTGCTGCCTGCAGACAACACCCGAACACCCGGTGCAAAAAGATCGAGACATGTCCCGTAATTCGAGCCGATTACTCCATTGTTGAATCGTTCATCTTGACTAGTGACTGCGCCCACGTTTAATGCTTCAGGCAAATGCCCTGGAGAGGTTTCACATGCATCTTTTCCATCGTTACCTGCCGCCACCACGGGAACAATGCCATCGTTATATAGGTCACGCACCGCATCATCCATTGGCAGCGAGTTCTGATCGGCATTCACACCCAAACTTAAATTCGCCACAGCAAGAACGCCACTTCGGTGATGATGCAGCACCCAGTCGATGCCTGCAACAACTCCTTCCACGTCACCATCTCCATCGCAGTTCAACACTCGTACTGCTATAACAGTTGCTTTCTTTGCAACACCAAAGGTGGTACCAGCAGCCGAGGCAGCCGTGTGAGTTCCATGCCCATCACAATCTGATGTAGGTGAACTTGGTGCGCCGCTGTCGTCACTCCCCACTACATCGATGCCAGCAATGACTCGACCCACAAGATCTACGTGCGTTGCCCGAACACCTGTGTCGATCATGTAGATCTGTACGCCTTCACCAGTTGCTGGCGGGCTGAAATGATCATCTAACGGCAACGACTTTTGATCGATGCGGTCAAGTTGATATGGAGCACCCAGTTCAACTGGTGGAATGTCTCTCTTGTGTACAGCTACATTGAGCGTCACACGTTTGACCCGAGCATCTTGCCTTAACGTATTCGCTGCTGATTGCGTGAGATCGGTGGCAAAACCACCTAAGGCATACCTGAAAATGTTGAACCGTTTTGCTCCCAAGTTCTTAGTCACAGCAACAACTTCATCAATATCGCTGCGATGATGCAACGTAACAATGTAGGAGCTCTGGAGAGCAGATGCATGTACTACTGGCGATGCCGAAATACCCAAGCCCACCGACAGCAATGTCACGATGATGCATCGCAACACCTTTTGCATATGAGGTCTACTTTTGAGAAATTTTTGCTTGGAGGGCTGCAAGGCGCTCGGCAAACCACGGTTGACGAGTGCTCCACACCTGTGGTTCAATTTCTCGCTTCACCGCATCGTTATGGGCATCAATTCCCGACATCGCCTGAATTGTTTCCTTAGTAACCTTCAAAAGTTCACGTGGCGCACTTGCTGCACGCGCAGCCATTTCATGAGCTGTGGCGAGTAATGCTTCATCATCGACACACTTCCAAACAAGACCCACTCTTTCGGCTTCAGCCCCGTCGAGAATTTCACCAAAAATGACTGTTGCCATCGTTGCTTGAGGACCAGCAATGCGACGCAACATCCAAGTGTGCCCACCACCAGGATGTATGCCAATCTGCAAAAACCGTGTATCGAACTTTGCACGCCGAGCTGCTATGCGCACGTCACAACCAAGTGCAAGGTTCATACCTGCTCCAACTGCAGCTCCGTTTACTGCCGCAATGGTAGGTAGTGGACTGCGTGCAATACGCAAAAATCCTTCATAGATATTCGACAAACTTTCCGGCGTAGCCGTGGCAAGGTTTCCCAAATTGGCACCAGCACAAAATGCAGGCGCAGCACCAGTCACCACAATTGCACCAATGGCCGAATCATTTTCTACGTCGTCCATCGCGGCCAAAATGTCGGCCACCATTGGCGCGGTGAGCGTATTACGTTCGCCTGGGTTGTTTAAGGTAAGAGTTGCCACTCCATCTGATTTTTCAACTACAACAAGACTCATTTCCCTATTCTGTCACGGCAACAGATCTTCTCCCACTTCTGAAACTTGCCTATTGCGTGTCATTATGGAGACATGTCAGATTCCGTCGTCCTTCTTGAAGTTTCCGAGCGCATCGCCACCATTACCCTCAATCGGCCCGGAGCACGTAACGCCCTGAGCAGTGCAGTACTCAAGCAACTTGTTGAACTCATGAAAGAGGCCGACACCCGCGAAGATGTCGATGTCATCATCCTCACCGGCGCCGACCCAGCTTTTACCGCTGGTTTAGACCTCAAAGAACTGGGCGATGCCTCAAGCAATCTGCTGGGTGGTACGGGTGCCGATGGAACTCCTAATGCCGATGGTGTGCGTGGCCCATTTCCCAAATTACGCAAACCACTGATCGGCGCCATCAATGGCGTGGCTGTGACCGGCGGGTTTGAACTTGCGCTCAACTGCGACTTTCTCATTGCTTCAGAACACGCCAAATTTGGCGATACTCATGCTCGCGTCGGAGTGATGCCTGGCTGGGGTCTCTCGGTGCTCTTGCCACAGGCAATTGGCGTACGGCGTGCACGTGAAATGAGTTTCACGGGAAATTTTATGGACGCAAATGAAGCCTACGAATACGGATTAGTGAATCATGTAGTGCCGCATGCTGAGCTCATTCCCTTCACACGCAAAATTGCGCTCGACATTATTGGCAATGAGCAAAGTGGCGTGCAGACCATTCGCAATACATACTCCCTCACCACCGCTAATGACGACGCTTGGGCAACTGAGGCCGCAGAGGCAAAAGCATGGCGCAAGCGTTCATTTAGTGCCGATGCAGTTGCAGAACGTCGCGACAAAATTATGCAGCGCGGCCGCCAACAATAGAACTAACGGTTGCGTTCAGCCTCGGCGTGAACTTCTATGCCGCCACGAGGACGCTGAGTGAGGGCAACCCGAACAAACTCTGGCTGAACTGTGGTCATGATTTCATCAGCAATTTCAGCTGCTAACGCTTCGGCAAAAACTGCGCGATCGCGAAACTTCCACAAATAGAGTTTTAAAGATTTTGATTCCACACACGACTTGCGTGGACGATACTCAATAACCACTGCCGACACATCTGGCTGTTGAGTGACCGGGCAGACCGAACTGAGTTCATCGGTGGTGAAACGAACAAGCGTGACGTGTTCAGGTGCAGGAAACACCTCGACGTGTTCAATGGGATGGCGTACGGTTTGACCGAGAACAGTGAGTTCCATGCCTCAATGCTAACGGCGCTCAACGCGTAGGCAAGAGCGAACTTAAGGCAATTTGTGGGCGGGGCCCAACGTGTGAAATCACCTCTGCGGCAGCAATATGGCCAAGCGTGGCGCATGTATGCAGGTTCATTCCACGGGTATATCCGTAAAGGAAACCAGCTGCATATAGGTCTCCTGCTCCGGTGGTGTCGATGACTTGGTCAACGGGTTGCGCGGACACTTCAACCACCCCATCTTTTGTAACAACAACCGACCCAAGCTCGCTTCGAGTGATGGCAGCAATGCTGCAGTCTTGGCGTAACTGCGTTATAGCAAACTCAAAGGTGTCGGTTTCATACAGTGCCAACAACTCTGCTTCATTACCAAAAAGGATGTCGATCTCATCAGAAATTAGTGCGCGGAAATCGGCTCGGTGGCGGTCTACGCAAAATGAGTCGCTCAAGGTAAGCGACACCTGACGGTCGTGTTGGTGCGCAATTTCTGCAGCAGCTCGAAAGGCAATTTTTGCTTCGGGTTGATCATACAAATACCCCTCTAAATACAGAACTGCGCCAGCAGCAATTGCACGTTGGTCGAGATCTACAGGGGTGAGCAAAGAAGAAATGCCCAGGAACGTATTCATTGTGCGCTGCGCATCGGGGGTAACGGCAATGATGCATCTCCCAGTAGGCACTGAATTTCCGCCTTGTGGACGTTTGAAGTCGACACCAACTGCTTGCATATCTGAACTAAATGTGTCTCCCAATGCATCATCAGCAACTTTGCCGATGTACGCAGCGCGACCACCAAAACTTGCAATTCCGCACATGGTGTTTGCAGCCGACCCACCGCTCATTTCAACTCCGCCTTGCAAGGCCCCATAAAGTGCAACTGCCCGATCGGTATCGACCAAGGCCATGGAACCCTTGACGAGTTGTTGCTGCTCAAGAAAAGCATCATTGGTCTGGGCAATGACGTCGACCAAGGCGTTACCCAGACCAACTACGTCGTAGGAAATTCCAGGGTTGCTGGTGAGGTCACGGGGAACAAAAGTGATGTCTGACACGGTCACTTACCGTAGTACCACCACGACCCATTGACCACTAACGTCCTACAGATGGAGAACACCACTTCCCCCCATCTTGCTCAGCCGTATCGACTTCCTCGACACATCATCCCCACCAGGTACGACCTACAGCTCACCCCTCACCTCTCTCATGCCACATTTGATGGCGAGGTTGTCATCGCCGCAAATGTATTAAATCAGGCACCCGAGATCGTTTTGAATGCGAAGGCTCTCGCTATTCATCAGGTACACGTCAATGGCGCCTCGGCGGTTTTCACTCTTCATGCCGAGACCGAGCGGTTAGTCATTACACCCACAGCCCCAGTTCAGCCAGGAACCACAACGATCTCCATTTCGTTTTCTGGAGTATTAAACGATTCACTGCGCGGCTTCTATCGCTCGACCTACACCGACGAAAATGGCGTTGAAAAAGTCATTGCGGCAACTCAAATGCAGTCAACAGATTGTCGACAAGCTTTCCCTTGTTGGGATGAGCCAGATTTCAAGGCCGTCTTTGGTATTACCTTGGTTGTCGACCAGCAGCACTTGGCAATTTCTAACGGTGCCGAAGTAAGCCGCACGCCCGCCACACCAGGTCGCGTAGCGGTGCGATTTGCCGACACCATGTCGATGTCTACCTACATTGTTGCTTTTATTGTGGGCCCATTAGAAGCCACAGAACCTATTGATGTCGATGGAACACCACTGCGCATTGTTCACGTTCCTGGAAAATCACACCTCACCGACTTTGGAAAAAGAGTTGGTGCGTTTTCGCTGAAGTGGTTCCAAGACTATTACGGCATTCGCTACCCCGCAGCAAAACTCGACCTCGTTGCAATGCCCGACTTTGCCGCAGGCGCTATGGAAAACATCGGGTGCATCACATTTCGTGAAGTACTTCTGCTTGTTGACCCAGAGAAAAGCACACAGATGGACCAACAACTTGTTGCTGATGTTGTCTCACATGAAAACGCTCATATGTGGTTTGGCGACCTCGTCACCATGAAATGGTGGAACGGTATTTGGCT
>CANFUE010000005.1 GCA_947450115.1 Acidimicrobiaceae bacterium
CAAGTTCGGAATGTGACGATTTGGCAACCGAGACACCCCCGATAGCTAATTCGCCTTCTTGCCTTTGAGTGCTTCAAGGCGCTTGGCTTCGAGCAATACATGACATTCGTTAATCCACAAACTGCGGCGATAGCTCCTATACGCAGCGCTGGTGTAGGGGTTGCCCTTTACTTCAGGCAAGGCATCGGCTGTGCTGCGCAAGCTACGCAACTCTGCTTCCAGCTCAGGTACCGATAATTTGGCAAGCTCTTCGTAGTAATTCACTGAATTCTCCTTGGGTAGTTGGTTAGTTGGAACACCAACACAAAGAACCCTGGCTGTTTGCGTACTGGCTATACGCCACATCTCCTAGCGGATAGCACCGTGGCCGGGTGGCTCGGTTGCTGCACTTCAACTTGCGAAGAAGCGACTCTTGATGTCGGAAGTGAACTTACACGGTGGGTGCTACACAGGAAACCGCAAATACAGACTTGCTATTTAACCTAATCAAGATGCCCGAAGAGCAAGAATTCACCCTCTATTTGAGGGGATCACTTCCAATAATCAGAATTCGCAATCTATTGAGAAGAGCCGAAAATCCACCGTTCGATAAAGAAGCTGCGATGGCTCCTGAGCCAAACCGCTCTGAACGAATGATGCCAGTCAAAAGACAAACAGTGTCATATAGCGAACTAATTCGAATTCTTTGAGCGTCAAATATTAAATCAGGGCTTATCTGAGTCATCCAGTGTGTCCAATTAACATCCTGGACGACATTTAGGTCGTAGAGAAGTTCTTCAATGCGACTAATTGTTGGATGGTAAGAAGTGAGTGGTATTTCAATAATGCCATCAGTACGTCGACCACCACCGTGCGTTTCAACCATATCCGCAGGGTTCATTAAATCAAGCTGGGTCACCAGCAACCACAATTCTTGCCATTGTTCAGATGATGAGTTTGCAAGATCTTTCATTGCTAATCCCACAGAAGTCCTGTAAAGGATGCTGTGAGATTCCCGCTGCAAACTGGACAAACACCAAGTGGCCCATCAACATCTCCATATTCGTTGTCGACCGGAGCAATCACCCGTAAAGGTTTCCGACAGCTTCCACAGCGAAACTTAGGCCGTGCTTCCCCATTAAGCATCCCCAAGTGTTTTCTATTAACAAACACCTTGCAGTCATCACAGACGCAGACAAGATATTCAATGCCAGCAAACCCGCAGCCAACGACCTCAGTCAAGTCGATATTGCACCCATCGCATCTGATTTGAATCTGTGAGCCCATTAGCGCACCCTATATAGGGGGTGTTGCCCTAGAAATCACTTTTTGTCCAAAGAGCCCACATTGGGCGAGACAAAACAACTTAGCCCCATCTTCAAGAAGCCATAAGGAAAAAAGAACTCCTTCATTTCATTGAATCATAGATTTAGAAATAAAGAAATCGGAGTCTTGCCAAGTGACGGTCCGCGACTTACCGTCTACTACACCGATTTTGTAAGTGTTGCTCAATGTATCTACAGCCTGAACAATATATGAATCTGGATTCTGGCTGTTCTCAATTGACCTGATTGACAAATTGTTGGAATAACCCACGACCGGCACAACTTCCCAAGTTGCTAAGTCGATAATAAATAAATTCTTTGGACAAACCTGTTTGATTATGGAACATCCACGAGAAACTACTGTTCCAAGAATTCCTGTCGACTTCGAAATCTCAAACGCCGATGGATCGCCTAGCAAATTTGAAATTTCGAATCTGAATGAGACAGTTGGATACATCTCCAATAAACCGTACTTATTTTTCCCATCACTTGACAGGTAATCTTTAACACTAAATACTGAAGAACCATTACCTGACAACACCGCCATGCTTGAAGTGCTCGAACAGTTACACCATTTTGAGGTAACAGCCTCTATTGAATTTAATGGCTCTTGATTTGCTAGATGCAACCATTTGCTCACCCTATTGTTTTCATCTACTCGCAAAACTCCACCCTGAACCCGATGAGGAGTGCCGTCAGGATTCCGGATTCCGCCATTTGGATCTCGTGCATCAAACAGACTCACCAAAAACTGATCGCCGGGTATTCTTTGAATTCCCCCAGAGTTAACTGTTGCATCGCTCATCACATCAACTTCACGCCCGGCTTCCCAGCGTGTCAACTTGTGTACCAGGTGATCTGCACGAGCAAATAAGACCCGGCCAGATTCTGATGGAGTCCATGAATGTATGACTTGATTACAGGTATTTGTTTCACCAATGACTGCAATCTCCCCATTGCCCTTTAGCTGAAGTATGGCCTCACCTAATGTGGTGGGTGATGGATTCGTTGGGCAACCAGTGACGCTTAGATAGACATTTCCAAGTGAATCAAATTGCATCAAATCAGTGGTTTCACCAACAACCCCTGCAGAATCACCAACCGCATATCCCTTCGGCATATTGCGTCCAGACAAAACACATTCTTCAACTGTCGATCCAGGGCTGACTTTTCCAAGAATGCAATACTTCGGGTGTTGAAGATACAACGTGTAAAGAATCCCACTTGAGTTAACCGAAACTTGCCTGATGATTGTCTTCTTGACGAGAGAGTTATCGCTGGGCACTACCGGAGTTATTACAGCACTTGTGCTCCCCGTTTCAGTTACCCCGACCAAGCCACCGATTGGCTTTGGTACAGGATTATTCTTCACGCCCTGCGAAGAAACTGACTTCGTAACTGCGCTAGTTGTCGTTATTCCGAACGCAACAAAACCAGACGTCTTGAATTTAAATGGACTCAAAACTTCACAAATAGGATTAGCTATGGCTTGCGCATTACGGAGTTGGATTAGTTTTGCATTCGATTTATGACCCTTGGACTTATAGAAACTGATAGCCGATTTGAATGAGGTGAACTTCGAATTCCCCTTCATCTCGCCGGCTATCCAATTAGAGCTACTCTGAATAAAGCCACAAGTCGCGTTATCTAGAACCACAATTCGTCCTGGCGCCAAGGAAATCGCAGGTGGGACCGCTGACTGCGCGAAGAGACCCGAAGGGTTTATATTAACCACGACGAGACAAAACATGAATTGAAAAAGTCGGGTTCTCCTCATACTGAAATTCTATATCATGACCTTTGTGACTGGTTTGGGCCAGAAGATCAATAAATTAGTTACCGACTAGCGACTGGCCGACTCACATTGGAACTACGAAATTGCATTCTTGCTGAATTAATTCCTGGGCGGGAAGTGAGCCTGGCATCCCCTAAAGTACGTCAGAACACTCTGGGCTCCTCAAAGTAACCACATGAGAGTCACCAAAAGCCAATACACAGGTTCAGGCTGCGCTGGCGACTTCTCGTGGATGATTGACCGCCCGGAATACGCTCGTTCCCTGTTCATATTTAATGACAACGAGATGCAGTTCATCGCGTTTCATACCGGGCACGAAGCTGGCTTCACTGCTGGAGGTGGTAATGCCGCTATCCGCCCTTACCAAGGACAATCCCCCATTCGCGCAGCCGGAATTCCAACTGGCGAGAAGAGCGGCTATCAGCATCTCGACCTAAATGTTCGTGCATTAGTTGACGATGCCATGGCGCATATTCAACGGCTGCTTGCTAGCGGAAATTACGACGAAGTGATTTTTAGCTTCGACGCAGCAAACGACACATTAGGCACTGGCATATTCCAAGTTGCTGACGAGGTGAAGAGTTATATCTTCCAGGGCATTATGGAACTAGAACAACTCTGACTCTATTTGGACACCTTTAAAATAACTGTCCTGGAAGTCTTTGCACCCTTTTTCGGCGTAACAGTTACGGTTATTTTGCAGGATCCCACGGCTAGCCCTTTGACCAATGCTCCTGAGATCTTGCAAAACTTAGTTGACGTCTTGGCAACACTCATAGTGATTTTGGAAGTACTTGCTACTGGTATTTTTGCGAGGCTGGCTACCGATTTTGCTGTTGCGCTTTTCGACAAACTTAATACGAGACCAGTGACCAATGGCGCAGAAGTCGCCTTTGGCACAATCGCAACAGATCGCCAAGATGTCCAGTTTCCAGCAACATCGCTCACCCGAAAACGGATTGATGACGTCCCTTGCTTTTTCACGCCTGCAGATGCAACATCCAAATCAAAAGATACTTGCGAAATACGTAAAGATTCCGAATAATTTTCCGTAATTGTTTTATCGCCGTTGTTGAACTGGACATCATCGACTCCCGATATATCATCTTTAGCCTTTAGCGAAACCGATAAATTTCCAGAGTTCACCTCTACTGAAGCTGCTTCAATTGTCGGAGCTGTTGTGTCAAGAATGATGTCATCTGAATAGGTTTTAGATGTGTCAATTCCCGAGCCGCTGAATCTTACATAGATAATTTTGGTGAAAACACCCTTTACGGAGTCGTCAAGCTCCCACTGTATTTGTGGTGTAAGACTCATCACCTTCGTTTTGGCCCCATCAAATGCGCCGTCATTAGAAATTCGCGCTTTAGTTGCCCCTGATGGCCAAACAACATTGACCAAGACCTGTTTCGCATTCGTATATGAACTACCGCTATTTATCGAAACTCCAGTTTCGCCAGCTGGCGGCATTGGTATTACAAAGAAAGTTTGCGATACAGAAATTGCCTTATCGCCGTTAAGGCCGGTTTGGTCAGCAGCAATTGTGCAGTCTCCCGATTTAACGAGAGTCACACTTGCTCCCGCGACAGTGCAAACATCAGGCGTAGCAGAACTAAACACCACGGCAAGACCAGATGACGCGCTAGCGGACACAGAGGTGGTACCTAGGCTGAGTAAAATATCTGGAAGCGAGCCAAAAGTGATGACCTGACGCGTCACCGCAAAGGACCTTTGCACCTCCAATGCCACATCACCATTGCTCCCTGTCTGATTCGCCTTCACTGTACAAGTTCCATAAGACAACAAAGTCACCGTTGAACCCGTGACAGTACAAACATCAGACGTAGCAGAACTAAACACCACAGCAAGACCAGACGATGCGGTAGCCGACACAGAAACAGACCCCACGCCTAAAAACACGTCCGCCAAAGAACTAAAAGCAATAACTTGACGAGCAACAGCAAAGGACTGCTGCACTTCAAGAGCCGCATCACCATTACTTCCCGCCTGATTCGCCTTCACCGTACAAGTTCCATAAGCCAACAAAGTCACCGTTGAACCCGTGACAGTACAAACATCAGACGTAGCAGAACTAAAAACCACAGCAAGACCAGACGATGCGGTAGCCGACACAGAAAAAGACCCCGCACCTAGTAAGACGTCTGAAAGTGAACCAAATGTAATTACTTGACGTGCCACGGTGAATGAGCGGCTCATTACTGGAGCTGCCGCCCACCCAGAACCACCAGCCTGATTCGCGTTTACCGTACAAGTCCCATATGCGACCAAGGTGACTGTCGATCCGGCGACAGTACAAACATCTGTAGTGACCGAACTAAATGTCACTTCCTGAGTAGACGACGAAGTGGCTGATAATGAAACAGACCCTGCACCCAGCAAAACATCCGAAAGAGAGGTGAAAGAAATCGTCTGAATTTCATTTTCATTTAAAATGACACTTGTGGTCTGATCTGTACTGTTCACAACAAATATTCGTTGGCCATCAGGACTTATTGAGACACCCTTTGGACCTGCTCCTACCGATATCGAACCTACTGCCACTGCCTTTGTAAGGCTTACTTTCGAAATTGTGGCGGCCCCGTTATTCGTGACAAACGCCCAAAGTCCATCCGAGGAAATAGCAACATCCCAAGGATTCTGCCCCACAGAAATTGACCCAACTACCGTGAAAGTTGAAAGTCTGATCTTCTTGATCACTCCAAGGCTGTGAACTGCCACATAGGCAAACTCGCCGGCCGGGTCAATTGCTAAACCTTTCACTTGTCCCACACCGTTGATTTGTGCATCTACTTGCATTGTTGAAAGATTGACCTTTTTTACCGCCATGGCATTCCAGTCAGAGACATAGGCGAATTGCTCGCTTGGGTCGACTGCCACATCAGTTAAATACGAAAAACCGTGCAAGGAATCAACAGCATTGTCCGACAAGCGGATCCGAATAAGTCGGCTGATCGCATCAATATATGCGTAGTTGCCGCTTGCACCCATAACAATATGGTTCGGATACTGAGGAACTGCAATTTCAGAAATGACAGAATTATCCGAAAGGCGAACTTTCGTTACCGTGTCCAGATCTGGATGAGTTACATAAGCATATGAACCTGAAATATCGATAGCGACATCGCGGACACTTGCTTTTGGCAGAGTTGAAACTGTCCGATTTCTTGAAACTACACCAACACGCACAAGTGACCTAGGGGCGCTCGGAACATACGCATTACCCCCGTTGGGCGTAATTGCAACTCCGTCTTCACCACCCGAGATCTCTCCTATCACTCCCCCGTGTGCTGGCATTGGAAGGACGGAGAACGACTGTGACACTGGAAGCGCAATATCCCCATTTCCACTCGTTTGATTCGCAATGATTGTGCATTGACCCAAATCGTTAAGGGTGACTGTTGTTCCAGAAACAGTGCATACACCTGTAGCGGAGGTGCTGAAGAGCACAGGTAGACCCGAAGGTGCTGTGGCAGAAACAGAAACGGTCCCCGCACCCAACAACGCATTTGGCAAGGAATCGAATGTGATGATCTGACGCGTTACCGTAAATGACCGCTGCACCTCTAAAGCAACGTCGCCATTACTCCCTGTTTGGTTCGCTTTCACCGTACAAGTCCCATAAGCCAACAAAGTCACTGTCGTACCCGAAACGGTACAAATATCAGTAGTAGCCGAACTAAACGCGACAGTAAGTCCGGAAGAGGCAGTGGCTGAGACGGACCGCGTCCCCGCACCTAATGCTGCGCTCGACAACGAGTTGAAAGTTATGACTTGACGAGAAACAGTAAATGATCGGCTAATCATTGGCGCGGCAAGCCACCCAGAACCACCAGTTTGATTGGCATTCACCGTACAAGTCCCATAAGACAACAAAGTGACCGTTGTTCCCGCCACAGTGCAAACATCAGTAGTGGACGAACTAAATGAGACTGTTAACGCAGACGACGCGGTTGCCGACAGTGCAACAGTCCCTGCGCCCAATAGAAACGACGATCCAATTTCCATCGCGATTGACTGTGCCTCCAAAAGAATATTGACTACTTTCAATCTTCCAGTGGAATAATTAGTTACATATAGTTTCGAAGTAGACGAGTTAACGGCAAGTCCACGAGGATAATTCCCCACCGCAGTTGTGCCGATTGAGGTGAAGGAATTGAGATTAATTTTCGTTATTAGAGCGGACGAGTGACTTGTAACAAAAGCGAATGGCGTACCCGGAACAAGCGCCATGGCCCACGGTGAACTAATTGACAGAGTTCCTACTACTTCATTGCTACTGACACTAATTTTTGATATGTCGGAGGAATTGAGATTCAAAACGTAAGCGAATTCACCAGATGAATCTATGGTGAGTCCATACGGATTGATTCCTGTTTCGATCGTCGCAACTGCGGTAAATGCTGAAAGGTCAATTTTAGTAGCAGTACCTGACCCATCGTTCGCTGTATATGCGAAATCGCCTGATGGGGTGATTGCGATCTCTCGTGGCCCTCCGCCAACGCTAAGACGAGCCACAACGGTATTAGTTGAGAGATTAATTTTTGAAACTTTGTTTGCATAAAATTCCGTCACATACGCAAATGCACCAGTTGGATCGATTGATACGTCCATCGCGAATGTTCCAAGCGCAATATTCACAACCTCGTTGGTCGACAGGTTGATTTTTGAGACACTGTTTCCGCCAGAATTCGTGACTAGTGCATAAGTTCCGTTTGGTGTAATTGCAACGCTATAAGGCTCACTTCCTACCGTGAACGTAGAAACCACCGAATTTGTTGATAGATCCACTTTGGTCAAAGTGCCATCTAGCTCACTCGTTACATATGCAAATAGGCCATCAGGGCTAATTGCAACACCCCTTGAGTTACCTGAGTTCACATTAATTGTCTGTGAAACGCTCTCCGCGTGTGCCGTACTAGCAGCCCCCAAAGAAATTACGGCCGGGAATAAAGAAATGCATATTAACGAGACTGCTATTTTTCGAAGTTGCTTAAACATATAGCGACCTATAGTCCTTCTGTCGAGATGGAGTCATTGGAACAAACCAGTGAATATCACGGAGCTACTCCTATATTTAGATACTCTACATAGATAATTTCTTGTTATTTTATTTACTCAAATAACAACAAATATTCTGGTGATTTGAATGGACTTCCCTGGCTTTATGCCTATGCGGGGCAACTCAATCGGCATCAAACCCGTTTGTTTTTACATGCCCGAGGACATGAAGGCGATTAAGCCCCGGTACGAGACCCGATGGCACGTATTAAGTAATTCATGTCGAGAGGATTCTCTCGATGCCATTGCTCAACGTCTGCACATGCTTCGCGCACCTTCAGTGAGTCGCCTCCAGTGCGCTTTACCCACCATTTAATGGCATCAACTGAGTAAATGGTGCAGGCAATGGGCCTAACCGTGCGAATTTCATGCAGTGCCCTCAGGGGTTCCCACCCAAGTGCCAAAAGGACCGCATAGGTGGCCGAAGGGCCGCGGTTCACTCCCATCCAACAGGTGATCATGAGAACCGCATTGGGGTCTTCCATGATCTTGAGTGCTGTTGAGGTGACTTCATCGAACCATTTTGGGTCGCGCTTGCCGCCGTCGTCGTCGACGCCCAGGTAGATGTATTCAATTGTCGAGTTCGTTGCCACGAAGTGACCGCGGTTGCATTCTTCGTGCACTGCGATGTAGTGCGTAACGCCTGCTGACTCCCATTCACCAAGTTGCTTGCGTGCCGTTGCATTGTTATTCGAGATACCACCACTCATGCAGAGATTCGGTGTGACCTTGCATATTGCATGCCACCACTGCTCGGGGTTGGCGGGTCGGTTCTGATGACCCAGTGATGACTGGAGAATAGAACGGACGTTGGGTTTGCTTGACATAAAGGCTCACATTGAAACTACCGCCGGAACCAACAAGCGGTGCAGTGACCTATTTCTGAAACGCGGGGCAATCGCCTGACTTTTTGAAGTAGCACCAGTCGCAGAGCTTGGTGACATTGCAGTGGAATTCGCCGGTACCGCACGAGGCGTCGAGCGATTCTTTCGTTTCCACAATGACACCTTTGGCTACGGCCAGGTTGACAGGGGTAACTGAAATTTCATGCACTACTGGTTCTTTGAGATACAGCAGCTGCAAACGCGAGGTGGTTTCTTGGTCGGCTTCTTGCAACATGAGTGCGTATGCAAGGAGTTGAAAAAACTCTTCGTTTTGTGTGGTGAACTTTGATGAGGGCACTTTGCCGGTTTTGTAGTCGGAGATGGCTACTGCCCTATCGTCTTCAAAAATGAAACGGTCAATGAAGCCGAGCATCTGCACGCCTTCAACGTTGGCTTCTACTTTGTGCTCCATGCCATCGAGCTCAATGTCTTGTGGGTTCTCAATGCTCCAGAGGTTCTTCATGCATTGGAACGCAGTGAGCTTGAAGTCTTTAATAGAGCCGAGGGGTTCGGCGAGGGCCAGCACTTGCGCTTCCCAGTTGCCAGCTTCCCAACGAGTGGCGGCAAGTTCACGCACGCGGTCGACCGTGCGCTCTTCGGCTTCTACTTGGTAGAGATGCTCGAGCACATCGTGCACGAAGGTGCCTACATACTGTTGCCAAGTGGGTGGCTCTTGAATTTTGTCGAACTTAGAGAGTTTGAACTTTTGTGGGCAGTCGCGAAAGAGGCGAATAGAGGACGGCGACAAGTAATTCGGCGGCGTGAACATATGGGTCAGTCTTTCAGGTAGGTGTGCAACGGACTGGTCACACCTCCGAAATAGCCAAGGAACGACTATTAATGAGTGATCGTTATCACTGCGTAAGTGATACTTGCAGCCGCCCAGGCCCATGAGAGCAGGCTGAAAGTCCAGAAGATTTTGTTTGCGTGCTTTTTCATCTAGACGCCACCGTCCAAATGAGATACACATGTGCGCAAACGAAGGTGAAAGAACTCGCATACACAATCTTCGTCATGCGTTCGCGTTCCTTTTGACATTCTTCTAGCAATTTAGCCATCCCAAATTCCGGGGAATTGGGTGTATGCACGTTCGAGTAATCAACCAAAGGTTTGCCTCCTTTTATTTTTTACGACTATAGCCCTTCGGGCAGGCCGGCTTGAGCGCCGTCACTTTTGTTGTGCGCTTACCTTTTGTGCAGGTCAAGGTAACTGCTTTGGCGAAGCCACTAGCGCATTGTGGGCGCACCATAGTGACCAAGCGAACTGAGGTGTTCTTGATGCAAACAATACTGGTGACGAGCCCGTAGCCCTTCGGACACTTCGGCTTCACAGCAATGACTCGCTTGGCAGAAGCACCGCGACCACACTCAATTGCTGTGGCTGCGGAGAACTTCGCAAGGCAACGTGGCGATGCCGCAACAACAACGTCGACCGTCTTGCCCTTAATGCAATACTTCGTCACAGCTTTTGCATAGCCGGATGGACACTTCGGAGAAACGGCCGTCACCTTTTTTAATGAAGCTCCCGCAATACAGATGAGAGTTTTTGCTGGGTTCACACCCATCGCCACTTTCACGGTTGGTGCAGAGAAGGTGAAGTTTGTTGCTGCGAACTTGAACCAGCCGTCGCTGAGTTCAATAGTTGTGTTTGCGGCGGCGGTTTTTTGCAGTTCAGTCACCACGTCGGCGGCAACACGGGCAACCACTACTTCATTATCTGGCTCGTCCAAGGTGAGTGCAGATTCATCGGCCTCTACCTCTTCGAGAGTTACTTCTTCAACAAAAGGCTCCTCTTCGCTGAAGTCGGCTTCAGTTGCTGCTTCATCGTATGTGGCTTCAGTGGCATCTACGTATTGCTCAACGTCGGGCTCGGTGTATTCGGTTTCTTCCGCGTACACCGTGCTTGGTGCAGCGAGTGTTTTGGAGAATCCGTAGAGGCACTCGGCAATGTCGTCGCGCACAGTGAGGTTGTAGGTGCCTTTGAATTCTGTTTTGCCATCTTTTTCATAGTGCGGCGACGCAACTTTGTAGTTGAGTGTTTTTGTCTCAGTGTTGAACGCTGGCGGCCCTTCGGAATAGAGCAGAGAGTTAGTAGTAACAATTCCTGTCACTCCGGTTGCATCTTTAATGCACGACCCTGCTGAATTCATTTCGCCTTGAGAGAGCGTACGTACCCGCCACTGGCTGGTGAGCACTGTAGCTCTATCTTTAATGAAGTTTGTCCACAGTTTTAGTTCGTTGAATGCAGCTTCTGAATATACGCGTGACCCAGCAAAGGCATTGCGTAGCAGTGGGTCGGAACTCATCGGGCCATCGATGCGGCCGCCACAAGCCGCAGGGCAAATATCAGTAAACCACTTCTGGATATCGGCAGGAAGATCGGGCCACATTGCAAGACCAGCAACTGTTGGAACTCGAACTGGGGCAGCGGCGACAGTAACCGTTGTTTTGCCGCCAATGGTTGCGAAATCGATATTGGGGTTTTGCATGCGCCCGTGCAACCAACCAACTGGCTCCGATGAAAGACGAATTTTCAATTCATAAGAAAAGCCTGCGGGGAATGCATGACCCAGTGCGCACCTGCCCTCTTCAGCCCAAACTATGCATCTGTATTTGCCATAGTCGGCAGCATTACCTGCGAAAGATACCTTTCCTTTTCCTGTCGCATCGTATTGCTGACGATAAATGTCAATTGAGCAACTCTCATAGCGTGAGTCGCATTTGGTATCAAAGACGCTCACCGGAACAATGCTTGCGGAAAGTGACCGTTTGTTTCCCGTTGATTTGTCGCCCCCCACATTTACTATCACCGCATAGTCAGAACCGAATGCATGCGGAGCACCAGGCAAAGACCAGAGGCTTGGAGTGCGCCCCATGGGGACACCTTTTTCAACTGAGCCGTCGAATTCGTTAGCTCCTTTTTTGGGGAACATTTCTTTATAAGTGCCGGCAGTAATTTCTTGGGAAGATGAAATTGACGAAATACCTTCAATGCAGTCGATAGTGATGCTGACAGAACACGGGGCCAATATTGCTTTGTAGTAGTAGTTATCTGCGTTGGCACATGGTGAAGTAGCTAAGGAAGTGCACAGCAGCTCACCAGTAGATGACGACATAGTAGACATCACCGAAACACTGTTACCGCCACCAGATGCCTGCACCGAATCTTCAAGAATGATGCCATGCAAACCGAGGGTTGCATCCATGGGGCTTGGCCACTGCTCGTCTTCCACAACGGTGTCGGCAGCGCCAGCACTGCTTGTTGTGCCAATGACTACTGTGCTCACCAGCAATGCCGGAAGTGCGAAAGCTATTGCAAAAAACGCTTTAAGACGACTATTCATGATTCTCCCAAGTGCTAGAAGCAGAAGGGTAACAGACCTATTTGTTACAAATGAGCGACGGTTTGTAACTCAAATAGAACAACGTTTATTCAGGAAAGAATTTGCGCAGGTCGGCAAGGCGCACGTCATTCGAGAACACTTCAATAGGTGGCTGAATGTCGAGGCGTAGACCACGCTGAATAATGCGGCACGTGGTGTGCTGGTTGTATTCGGCGAGTGTGACAGCCCAACCATCGCGGCCGGCGCGAGCGGTACGGCCCGAGCGGTGCAAGTAGTTCTTGACGTCAATAGGTGGTTCGTAGTGAACAACGAGCGACACATCGTCGATGTCGATTCCGCGGGCGGCAACATCGGTGGCAACCAAAATATTGATTTCGCCTTTTTCAAAACGCTTCAATGCTTTTTCACGTGATGTTTGTGCAAGGTCGCCGTGAATGGCAGCAGCATTGGCTCCAAGGTCGAGCAATGCGCGTTCAACACGGTCGCACTGACGCTTGGTATCGCAGAACACCACTGTTTGGCCTGAGCCAGCAGCCATGGCGGCAATGACGCGGTCTTTGTCGAGTTTGTGTACGGCGAGAAAGAGGTGACGCATGGTGCCCACGGTGTCGGTGGCACTGTCGACGGATACTTCAACAGGGTTCTTCAGGTAACGGCTCACGAGATGGCCCACTTGGCCGTCGAGTGTTGCCGAGAACAACATGGTTTGGTGTTCGCCGGTCACATGGCGCAGCACCCATTCCACTTGCGGGGTGAAACCGTCGTCGGCCATGCGGTCGGCCTCGTCGAGAATGGCAACAGAGATTTTGTCGAGGCTGACTTCGTCGGCCTTCATGAGGTCGATGAGACGCAATGGTGTGGCAACGATGAGCTCAACACCTTTTTCGAGTTCTTCAATTTGCTTGTCGCGCGAGGCACCGCCATACACCGCAAGCACTTTCATGCCGCAGGCTTTAGCAATGGGCTCAAGAACTTCGGCAACTTGCAGTGCAAGTTCACGTGTAGGAACGAGCACGAGGCCGTGAGGAAAACGAGGGGCAGCATTTTTTGCAATGCGTGAGAGCGCAGGAACACCAAAGGCGAGAGTCTTTCCGCTGCCGGTGCGCGCGCGGCCACAAACATCGTGGCCTTTCATGGCAACGGGGATGGCTTCGGTTTGGATGGCGAAAGGTGCAGCAAAGCCGGCGGCGGCAAGACCGGCATCGATATCGGCTGGCACACCGAGAGCGGCAAAAGCGGTGGGCGTAGAAACTGGTGTAGACATGTTTCTTCAGGGTACTTGTCGCTTGCAGTAAAAGGGCTTCAATTGCTCAGTTCTGCTGTGACAAAAGTGAAATTTTGGTGCAATTTGTTGCGATGGTGTTTTGAGTCGTTACCTTGACGGCGCTTGATCTGCACCGCCCAAGTGCAAAGACAGAGAGAGCTCCACGTCAACCCTCTCCACCAAAGGAGGCTTCCGTATGAGCCGACCATCTCGAATTCTGTTTCTTGGCTGTGGTTCTGTCACACAGGCCGTTTTGCCATTGCTGTTGCGCGATGTGAAAGTGCCCGCAAGCAGCATCACCATTCTCGACTTTGTCGATAACCGACACCGCATTGCCAATGAGTTGCAAGCGGGCGTTACTTACAAAGAAATCAAAATTACGCCAGAGAACTTGAGCGATGTGCTTGCTGCTCATGTTGGTTCGGGCGACATGCTGATTGACCTCGCATGGAACATTGATGCGCCCACCATTCTCACGTGGTGTCACAACAACAACGTGCGCTATTTGAATACGTCGGTTGAAGTGTGGAACCCATATGAAGATATGGCCTCTACTCACCCACTCGACCGCACGTTGTACGTGCGCCACCAAGAACTTGCCCGCATGATTGGCGAATGGGGCGGCAATAGCGGCCCCACTGCTGTGCTGGAACACGGTGCAAACCCTGGAATGGTGAGCCATTTTGTGAAGCTGGCATTGCGCGAGTTGTCGATGAAGATTTTGAGCGATGGTATTGCGGGCGATCGCAAGGCTGGCTTGGAAGATGCGCTGGCGAATGACAAGTTCAATATGTTGGCAATGCTGACGGGCACAAAGGTCATTCACATTTCAGAACGCGATACGCAAATTAGTACGCAGCCAAAAGAGCCGAATGAATTTGTAAACACGTGGTCGGTGGAAGGTTTTTACGAAGAAGGCATTGCACCGGCAGAGCTGGGTTGGGGTACTCACGAGCGCACGCTTCCGAAGAACGGATTCGCGCACACGAAAAATGGCCCACGTAACCAAATTTGTATTGCACAACCCGGAATGGAAACGTGGGTGCGTTCCACTGTTCCTTCTGGTGAAATTCACGGCATGGTGATTCGCCATGGCGAGGCGTACACCATGTGTGAGCACTTGAGTGTTTATGACGACAATGGCAATGCCATTTACCGCCCCACCGTTCACTATGCGTACTGCCCCACCGATGCAGCTATTGCAAGCGTGCACGAGTTGCGTTGGCATAACTGGGAGATGCAGCCCAAGCAGCGCATTATGAATAACGAAATTCATTCGGGCCGCGACGAGCTGGGCGTGTTGCTCATGGGCCACGACTACAAGAGCTGGTGGACGGGTTCGCAACTCAGCATCGACGAAGCGCGTGCCATCTTGCCGGGGCAAAGTGCCACCACGTTGCAAGTGGCTTCAAGTGTGATGTCGGCCATTATGTGGATGTTCGACGAGCCAGAGCGTGGGGTGTGCGTGCCCGACGACCTGCCCTGGGAAACCCTGTTCAATACGGCTCGCCCGTACTTGGGCACCATGTTCTCGGGCCCTATTGACTGGGACCCACTGCGCACCCGAGTGCCTGTGTTTCCTGGGTTCAGTGACGAAGGCGCCCGCCTCGACCACAGCGACCCATGGCAGTTTTGCAACTTCCTTGTTTAACGAAATTGCGGTAGCCTGACCGAAGTGAATACCTCTTTGATCCTCCTACTTACGTAACGGCCACAGCCGCATATCGCTGTTGCCGATCCTCCTGCCCGCAAGGTCAGGGGGATTTTTTGTTTCTCCGCCCGAATCCGTTTCACCCGTTTCAGAAAGAACCGCAATGCCTCCACAAAATGTGACTCCGAAAAAAATGGCCTTCGATCGCTACAAGCCTTTCGTGCCCGTGGTGCTTGCCGACCGCACCTGGCCCAACGTCACTCTTACCAAAGCACCGTTGTGGTGTTCAGTCGACCTGCGCGATGGCAACCAGGCTCTCATTGACCCCATGGACCCCGAGCGTAAGAAGCGGATGTTCATTGCTCTGGTCAATATGGGGTTCAAGGAAATTGAAGTGGGCTTTCCTTCAGCGAGCCAACCCGACTTCGACTTCGTGCGTATTTTGATTGAGGAAGATCTCATTCCCGACGATGTGACCATTCAGGTGTTGGTGCAGAGCCGCGCCGAACTCATTGAGCGCACATATGAATGTTTAGCTGGAGCGAAAAATGCCATTGTGCACTTTTACAACTCCACCAACCCGCTGCAGCGCAAAGTGGTGTTCGGTTTGGAAAAAGAAGGCATTGTCGACATTGCGGTGAATGCAGCGAAACTGTGCAAGCAGTTGGAACCAAAACTTGCAGGTACGAATGTGCGCTACGAATATTCGCCCGAGAGCTTCACGCTCACCGAGCCCGACTTTGCAATTGAAATTTGCGAAGCAGTGATGGACGTGATTGCGCCAACGCCTGCGAACCCACTCATTTTGAACTTGCCCGCAACGGTTGAGTGCTATTCACCCAACGTGTATGGCGATGTTATTGAGTGGTTTGGCCGCACCATTAAAGACCGTTCAAGCATTGTGTTGTCGCTGCACCCACACAACGACCGTGGTTGTGCCGTTGCTGCTGCTGAGTTTGGCGTGATGGCTGGTGCCGACCGTGTTGAAGGAACTTTGTTCGGCAACGGTGAGCGCACTGGCAACGTCGACATTGTGAACTTGGCCATGAACTTGTTCATGAATGGCGTTGACCCCGAGCTCGATATTTCTGACATTGATGCATTGCGCCGTGTTGCTGAATATTGCAACCGCCTGCCCGTGCACCCGCGCCACCCATACGTGGGCGATTTGGTATACACCGCATTTTCTGGCAGTCATCAAGACGCCATTAAAAAAGGTTTGGAAGCATTGCCAGCGAACTACCCCGAGTGGGGCGTTCCGTACTTGCCCATTGACCCGAAGCATGTGGGTCGTTCGTACGAAGCCGTTATTCGCGTGAACAGCCAGTCGGGCAAGGGTGGTGTTGCGTACATCATGAAAGCCGAGCACGGCTTTGAATTGCCCCGCCGTTTGCAAATTGAGTTCTCAAAGAACATTCAGCACATCACTGAAGACTCGGGCACGGAAATTTCACCCACCATTATGTGGGAAGCATTCCAAAGCGAGTACTTGCCAGAGGCTCCTTCCATGCGTCTCGATAGTCATGAGTTGAAGAGCGACTCAGCAAGTGGCACCACCACCATTACTGCACAGTTGGAAATTGCTGGTGAGCGCAAAACCATTCAGGGTTCGGGCAATGGGCCAATTGACGCATTTGTGAATGGCTTGCGCAGCGGGTTGAGCATCGATATCGACGTACTCGACTATGCCGAACACGCCATGGGCTCGGGTGCCGATGCCACCGCTGTGGCGTATGTGGAGAGTTCCACCTCAGCTGGCGAAGTGCGCTGGGGAGTGGGCAGCGACCCCAACATCATCACGGCTTCATTGCGGGCAGTTCTCGCCGCAGCAGAGCGTCAACAGGCCTAAGACCCTGTGCGGCGGCAGAGCCGTCGGGTACTCTTACAGAAGTTCAAACAAGGAGAACGTATGAAAGTTGTTGTTGATTTCGATGTATGTGCATCAACCGGTGCGTGCACACAAGTTGCCCCTGAAGTTTTTGAAATTCGTAAAGATGGCTACCTCTACATCTTGGTAGAAAATCCAGAAGGCGACTTGTTGGCTAAAGCTCAAGAAGCTGCCGACCTCTGCCCTACTGCTGCCATCACCATCGAAGAGTGACCTTCCTCTCTTCTCTTCAACAGCGCTGGGAGCACAGTGGCTCCATGCTGTGCGTGGGGCTCGACCCCGATGTATCGCGATTGCCAACGCAATTTGCGGGTAAGCCCAACGCACTTGCCGAGTTTTGTATTGCCATTGTCGATGCCACGGCGCAATATGCGTGTGCGTTCAAACCGCAAATTGCGTATTTCGCTGCCGAGGGTGCCGAAGCGCAACTTGAACGCGTGTGTGAGCACATTCGTAACGCACACCCCACTATTCCCATCATCTTGGATGCCAAGCGTGGCGATATTGGCGACACCGCAAAGCTGTATGCACGCGAGGCCTTCGAGCGTTACAACGCACATGCGGTAACGGTGAACCCATACTTGGGCACCGACTCACTGGAGCCATTTTTTGCGCACACCGGCCGCGGGGTCATTGTGTTGTGCCGCACGTCGAATGCTGGCAGTGGAACTTTTCAAACACAGCTCATTGATGGTGCACCGTTGTATGAACATGTTGCCCGCCGTGCCGCGAGTGAATGGGCAGGCCTTGGTGAGGTTGGCCTTGTAGTTGGCGCTACCTACCCCGAAGAGTTGGCAAAGGTACGTTCACTTGTAGGCAACATGCCACTGCTCGTTCCTGGTGTTGGTGCACAAGGTGGCGATGCGGCAACTGTTATGCGCGTGGGTCGTGCCGCAAATGGTTACGGGCTCATCATCAACTCGTCGCGCGCCATTTTGTATGCGTCGTCGGGTGACGATTTTGCTGAAGCAGCAGCGCGTGTTGCTGCCACCACGCTTGGCTAAGAAGTCCCAACGCACCATTCGGGAACTTAACGCGCTGAGCCTTCGTCTAAACTTTCGGTCATACTGAAAGGCGCCTCGTGGGTACTCATAAGAAGCAATCTCGTCGTTTTTTCGCAGCCATTGTGCTGACTGCGCTCGTTGCAAGTTCGTGTGGAACTCAAGAAGACGGCCGCACACGAAACCTTCTTGACAGCCAGGGCTATGAAGTCCCATCGGCGCATGCTTACGAATCGATTTACAGCAACCCCTCAAGCGGTAACTACCGCATGGCAGGCGCGCAAGAGAGTGCTTATGCGACCCTTGGGCCACATTCAACATATGGAAAATCTGGCTCATCTGCGGCAAGCAGACCAAGCCCCGTTTACGAATACGAAGTTCCTGCAAAAGGTGGCGGCACGAAGAAAGTTGCTGGCAAACCAACTGGTGCAATGAAGGCTTCGTTCACCAGCATGTTTTCATTAGGCAGCATGGGTGGCGCATTTGCCGCTTCGCTAGCCATTTCAGGCATCGGCATGGGTTTGGCCGCTCTCGGGGCACCGTCGTGGCTCACTGCGTTGTTCGGCATGGGTGGCAATGAAGAAGTGATGGCTGCGCTGAGGGCCATTCAAGAGACCCTCAAACAAATGAACGAAAAACTCGACTACATCATGAAGAGTGTCGACGCCATTAATGCCAACGTGAGCGACCTGCAGGGGGCGATCTCAGCGCTATCAGCATCCGTTTGCAAATCAGAACTTGCAGCCCAAGAAACAAGTTTCAACCAGGCAATTGACATCATTCAATCGAACTGGAACAGCTTGTTTGTGGCAAATAAATACAAGAACCTGCAGACCGTGCAATTCACATCGGAGCAACGCGCTTTCTATGAGAGCGTCCACAAAGCACTCGCTGGTGAACAGATGCAGAACTCGCTCGCCATTATTGAAGGAACACTCATGGGCCGCATGGGTAAACCCGGGCTCATTAGCCAAATTCAAAAATGCACACTCACGGAAAATCGTTTCCTCACAACACGCCACACCAACCAGTGGAATGCTCTCGTATCTTCATACATTTTGCTTCAGGCACAAGCCATGCAACTTTTAACTTGGGATGAGATGTACACATCATCTATAGCCACACCCGTTAAAGAACCTTCAGCAACGGTCATCAACAATCTCAATGCGCAATTTCAAGCCGCTGCGCAACGCGAAGGCTTTCTGGTGAGCATGCAAATTCCTGAAGGACAAATGCTCGACACTGTGACCAACAAAATGTGGAAAATGGGGCCAGACGGAAGCAAGAATGTTGCCCTCATTGATGCGCTCAAGGGTTGCATTGCTGAAACCGATGCCAACAACTATGCACCACTTGTGTCTTGGGATGGAACGCGTACCGTTGAATTAAACAAGTGCGTGGCTTCGAAAACCGAAGCCGACAAGCCCACTGGCGACCCGCTCGACCTCGACCCGAGTTCGCGATTAGATAACCGCAAAGTTGATGCATTTGATTGGCGTATTCCTTCTGCATACGAACTTGTCAACCCCGTTGACGAGCGCAAGGACCCCATTTATAAAGCCGGTGGCCAACCAGGAACCATCGGCATCCTTGATGCTGGCAACAACGTATCGAATACGCCTTTCGGTGCGTGGACAGCAAAAATTTGCGGTCCAAATCGCAACATCAACTGCCCTACCCCAAGTGATTACATTGTTGCCCTCGGGGGTGCCCAGTGGCTCAGTCAAAATGACAATGAAACTATTGCGCCCATTGGAATCGTTTGGTCGAATTCCACCGCTGGAGAAACTGGTGAAACGAATACGCGCAGCGCCTACACCAATTCGCATTCACAATTCAATGACACCACGCTGGCAAACAGTGAATTAGCAAAGGGTTGGAATGGGTTATCCGGCTACCAAGTGGTGCGCGTCAACCCAAATGGCCCAACTGCAAAGGTGCCTCTGTGCGATGAACTGTTCGATATACAAATGTTTGAAAGATGTCCAAGGAATTCTCTTACACTCCCAATTATCAGCAGCGATAAGTTGAGGAATCAACAATTTTGCATGCGTGTCACGACAAAAATTCTGAGGGGTGACGGCCGCGAAAAATACAACATGCCCTATTTTTCGGAAATGAACGTGGTCAACTTTGGTGCTCCGGCGACCACCAGTGGAGTGGCAAAATTCCAAATTGGTGCATCGAGTACATTCCCGCTACCAGCCAACTACCGGCTTTCACAGCCCGGGGAAGTTGCACAATATTTTGCAAATCGTCGAGGTGTCAATAACACTAGTTTTGCTTGTGCATTATCCACAAACGTCACGAACCAAATTGAGTCCACTTTTACTCAACTTCCACAAACAGCGTCGGCCCTTTGGGTACGTAATTTGCTCAATGATGAGGTCTACTACTCCATCACTTCCGAGTCATCGGGCACAAAGAACATCAGTTCTTTCTTGCCCGCTGTTGAGCCGCCCACGGTCACCCTCATGGCGCAAAATGGCCGCATGAATGTGAGCTCTCGATCGCCTTCGGCGAGTTACGACCTCATGTGTCTCGTCGACCCAAAAACACTGCCTCTCACTCCAGCAGACATTGTTGTTAATGGCACACCATGCCCGTCTACTGATCTTGTGCTTGGTGCAGGCGCTCATCAGGTTTTTGCAGTGGCAAGTAGAAATATCAGCGTTAATCAACAAGCTCAAACACTGTTTTCTTCTATGAAGGTCATTGATTTTGTAGTTCCGGAAAAAGTGAGTGCAACGCCTGGGCAAAATGGCTCCTCAGCATCAACTGAAGTTGTTCGCGATTTATCGTTGTCGGCTGCAAACGAAGCACCAGCATCGGGCGTTTTCACCAGCCCGCAACAAGTGGCCACAGTTGCTAGTTATAGCCTGGCGATGTTGGCAAAGCGTGCCAAGCTAAAAATTCAGCCAGGTTCCAAGCTCAGGGCGACAGTTGCAGCAAAGTCGAAAAAGATTTGTCAAGCATCATCTGACGGAGTAGTTGGGCTTGCAGTTGGCAAATGCACAATGACCGTTACCGCAACATCTCCTGCCGGGGCAAAAAAATCGAAATTGCTCACAATTTCAGTGAAGAAATAATTTCACTGAAGCGGCAGCTCGTGTTGCTGCTACCACTCTTGACTAAGAGGCAGTAAGTACTGCCACATCGAGGATGCCGGGGGCGGCACGTAGCGCAGTAACAACCTCAGGGGCAACAGGCGCCGTAGGCACAATCACCATCACTGCGGTGCCAGCTTTGAGCGCCTTGCCCACATCCATGTCGGCAATGTTGATGCTGGCGTTACCGAGCAAGGTTCCCACTACGCCAATAACACCCGGGCGGTCGTCGTTGCGCACCACGAGCATGTTGTTTGCTGGTGGAACATCGGTGATGTGGTCATCGACCAGCACCAAGCGTGCTTCGCGGCGTGGGCCTACCAGAGTTGCTGCAATGTTGTGACCATCGCACTTCATGGTGACCAAGTTGACATAGTCGGCATTCGTGGAAACAGGTGAGTTGTTTTCGCGCACTTCACAACCAGCGTCTTTGGCGAGTTGTGGAGCATTCACATAAGTAACTTGCTCGCCAGTGATGGAAGCGAAGAAACCCTTCAACGCGCTGAGCGTCAGAATGCGAGTGTCGTAGCCGCCAATTTCACCAGTGGCAGAGATTTCAAGGCTGCTTGGCGCCTTGCCAACGAGTGATGCGAAGAGTTGACCCAAGCGCTCGGCGAGAGGCAAGAACGGCTTGAGTGTTTCATTGGCATCGCTGGCATCAATGTTCACAGCGAAAGGTACGAAGTCGCCCGCAAGTGCAAGCTGCACCATGTCGGCAATAACGTCGCCTGCTTTGTCTTGTGCTTCGCGAGTGCTGGCACCAAGGTGTGGTGTTACCACAATTTGCGGAATAGAAAAGAGTGGCGATTCGGTCATTGGCTCTTTGGTGAACACATCGAGTGCTGCGCCGGCAATGAGGCCTTCTTTTACTGCAGTTGCAAGTGCTTCTTCATCAATAATGCCGCCGCGTGCCACGTTGATAACGCGCAGTTCTGGCTTTGCCTTTAAGAACATCTCGCGACCAATGATGCCAATAGTTTCTTTGGTCTTGGGCAAGTGCACGGTGAGGAAGTCGGACTCGGCAACGAGTTGGTCGAGTGGCATAATTTCAATGTTCATTTGACGAGCACGCTCGGCTGAGATGTAGGGGTCGAATGCAACAATGCGCATGCCGAATGCTGCAGCACGAGTTGCAACCAACTTGCCAATGCGGCCCAGGCCAACAATGCCGAGAGTTTTGTCGAGAAGTTCAACACCTTCCCACTTGCTGCGCTCCCAGCGACCCTGCACCAATGCAGCGTGTGCTTGAGGAACGTTGCGTGCAACTGCCAACAACAGTGCCATGGTTTGTTCTGCAGCAGAAACGATGTTCGACTCGGGTGCGTTGCACACCATCACACCGCGGCGTGTTGCAGTGTCGACATCGACATTGTCGAGACCAACACCTGCGCGACCCACCACCACAAGGTCGGTGCCAGCTTCAAGAACTTCGGCGTTCACATCGGTTGCCGAACGGATGATGAGAGCGTGCGCGCCCTTGACCACCGAGAGGAGTTGCTCGTGACTGAGGTCGAGTTGAATATCGACGGTGTGCCCAGCCTGGCGGAGGCGCTCAAGGCCCCCGTCGGCGATTTCTTCAGTGACGAGGATGCGTGCCATAGGGCTAACAGTCTGCCCTGTTTGGGGCCGACGAGGAAAACCCTTTATGGAAAGTAAAGAATTTCGGCAATGACATTCGCCACCCCTTAGGGTGAAGCCGTGGATTTCTCGCGACTCGCGCCCGTTGTGCCTACCTCGCTGCGCCTGCACCGCGTGTCGCTACGCCTCACCTCGCCGGTTCAGGCTGCTCATGGGCTCCATGCCGAGCGCAATGTGGTGCTGGTGGAGTTGAACGAGGGCTGGGGCGAGTGCGGTGCCCCCGACAATCCTGCGTATTCGGGTGAGTCGGCCGATGCCGCCTATGAGGCCCTCACCGATGTTTTCTTTCCGCTCTTACATTCACAATTCACCACGCGTGAAATTCCACTCAGCGCACTCGACCTGCGGGCACTCATTGGCGAACACCACCCCGATGCCTTGGTGCGCTTCCCCATGGCCGTTGCCGCACTCGAGATGGCGCTGCTCGATGCGCAACTGCGTGCCGACAATATTGACTTCACGCAGTGCTTCACCACTCGCGCAACGGGCGATGCTCTTGCAGGTGCCACGCTGGGCAATACGGGGTCACTCGATGAGCTCACACTCAGTGCTGCTGTTGCGGTGCGCGAGGGTTATGGGCGCATCAAAATGAAAATTGCCCCGAACGACGACATTGAACCCATTCGTGCTGTGCGCAGTGCGCTTCCCGACCATGTGATGCTGGTGGCCGATGCCAACGGCTCATATGGGGCCAACGACATTGCACATGTTGCGGCGCTGCATGAGTTGGGCCTCGACTTGGTGGAACAACCCTTTGCCGCACACGACACCGATACGCACCAGGCGCTCGTTGCCACTGCCACGCTGCGTGTTGCACTCGATGAAGGTGTGCGCTCAACAGAAGAAGCAATGAGTGCCGCTTTGAACCACGAGTGCACCGACATCACCTTGAAGCCAGCGAAGTTTGGCTACCCCGCATGTGTGCGGTTGTTGAATGAATGCCACGAACACGGCATTGATGCATGGGTGGGCGGCATGTTCGATACTGGTGTTGCACGCTGGGCAAATATGCGCCTTGCCACGCACCAGGGCGCAACATTGGCTTCCGATATTGGTTCATCGTCGCGGTATTGGGAAAGCGATATCACCACACCGCTAGAAACTGTTGACGGGAAAGCACTTATTTCGCACCTCGCTGAGGCAGGCCTCTCGGGTACACCACTATTGTGAACCCCGTGACGTACCAATTTCTTTCCACCGAGTGGGTTGCTGCTGCTCGCGATATTCGCGACAAGTACAAAGCTCAAACGCCGCCCATCACCGTTGTGGTGAAAATCAATATGGTCATTACTCAAGCTCCCTTTGGTGAAGGCACCGTGAAGGGCTTCATCGATACTTCTTCAGGCGACATGGCATTAGAACTCGGTGAACTCACCGAGCCAGAAGCCACGGTGACCACCGACTATGAAACAGCGAGCAAGTTGTTTGTCGACCAAGACCCAGCTGCAGTGATGCAAGCATTTATGTCGGGCAAAATTAAAATTGATGGCGACATGATGAAGGTGATGGGAATGCAAACAGCAATTCCACAAACCGGTGATGCCGCAACAATTGCATTGGCAATTGCCGCCGAAATTAAAGCTATTACCGCTGTAACGGCCGCGTAGCACTTGCGGCAATAATGCCGAGGCCCGCCACAAACGCACCCGACAAGAGTGCATAGCCATAACTTTGGATGAGGCCACTATTCATTGTTGATTCGTGAATGGTGATCATCACCGTGGTACCAACAACTGCACCGAGTTGGGTCATGAGTTGCTGCATTGCGCCGGCAACGCCCACATCGCCTTCGCTCACCGCAGAAGTAACGAGCGATGTTAATGCTGGTGATGCAAGACCCAGGCCAGCGCCCGATAAACCAAGCCCCGCAGCAATGACCCAGTCAGACGTACCCATGCCCACTGTGCTGAGGAGCACCATGGAACACAACACGCCGAACGCACCAATCATTCCACTGCGGCGTTCACCAATACGTATGGTGAGAAAACTTGCCGATGGCGCAACGATGGTGAACACCAATGGCCGCGCAATGACCAACCACCCAATGTGTGATGTGGAATAACCAAGACCCTTGTCCATGAGTTGCGGCATCACAAAGAAGCCACCCATGTAGGCGTAGTTCGTGAGTGCTTGACTGGAAATGGGAAACACCACGTTGCGGGTGCGTAGCCACTTCAATGGCAAGAGCGGTGCTTCGGCTCGGCGCTCTATGCGTACGAATAACATGAGCACTATGACTCCGGTGAACATGAGTGCAAGTACCGGTGCACTACTCCACCCCCATGAATGACCACGGTTGATAGAGAGCAACAACGATGTGGTGCCAATGCCGAGTGTGAGCGAACCTGCAATATCGAACTTCACATTTTTAATGCGCTCGGTTTCTGGCAACAAACGCCAGGCCACAAGTACGCCGAGCATGCACAGTGGCGCTTGCACAATGAAAATGATGCGCCACCCCACTGCAGCAACCACTGGCGCCCCAATCACCACACCAAGTACTGGCGCACCTGCCGTCGTGAAACTCCAAAAGCCCAGGGGTCGCACGCGTTCTTCGGGGTGAAAGAGTCGATTCACATAGGAAAGCGCACTCGGGCTTGTTGCCGAACCCGCAGTTGCCGACAATGTACGAAAAAGAATCATGCTCATTGCATTCCAAGCAACAGCGGTGAGTGCAGCAAAGACGCCAGCGAAAAACAACCCCAGCACGAACACGCGCTTATGACCCCACAAGTCGCCGGCTTTACCGAATGCTGGGCCAACAACACCGAACGCCAACATCGGGCCTGTGAGCGCCCAGTTAATGGTGCTGGTTGTTGTTTTTAAATCGGTGGCAATAGTTTCCAACGACACCACCAACACCGTGATGGTGAAGCTCACGGTGAAGAGGCCAGCCAACAAAACAATGAGCGTTGCCCAGGCACGATTCAACCCAATTCGGCGCGCCGCTTTCTTTACTGCTTTCTTGCCACGCAGCAATGGCCACGGAACAATAGATACTTCATCTACCCCAGCAGAGTCGACGAGCGTCGAGTCGCGATCCATTTACAATCAGCCGTAGTAAGTGAGATCAACAGTGGAACCCTCAGGAACATCTTTTCCGTTACCTACTGGTTCACCTGCAATAGTTGCGCTCTTCAATTTACGTTCTGGTTTGCCCGACTCTGTTCCGTACGTAAAGCCTGCTTCAGAAAGAAGTTTCACGATGGCAGCTTTGTACTGACCAATGATGACCGGCATCGGAATCATGCGCGGGCCTTTTGACACCCAGTAGCTCACGCTGCCACCGCGTGGCAAACTTTCACCAGCAGCTGGCAATTGCCCGCCCACTAAACCAACGCCAACATCTTTGTTGAAGTCTTCGGCAACAACTGCAAAGACCAAACCAAGCTCAGTGATTTTTGCTTCTGCTTCTGCGGTCGTGAGCCCAACAAGCGTTGGCACGATGCGTGGCGCAGGGCCATCAGACACATTGAGTGTGATGGTGGTGCCTTTTACTACTTGGTCGCCCGCTTTTGCGGTGGGTTGTTCGGCTACTGCCCACGACATCACCGTTCCGGCAGGAATTGCTTCGTCATTCACCTTCGCCACAACTGGCACGAGGCCTAATTGGTCGATACGGGCGAGTGCAGCATCACTTGCCACGTTGGTGAAGTCTTCCAACGTAGAAAAAGTTGGGCCTTTGGAGACCACAATCACGATGGACTTGCCTTCTTTGAGCATCGTTCCATCGCCTGGTTCGGAACTGATGATTTCGCCTGTTTTCACTAGGTCGCTGCGGCCTTCGCGCACCACCACGTCCCATTTGTAATTCGAGATGGCATTGCGTGCTTCGCCTTCAGGCAAGCCCACCAACACCGGCACCTGGAAACTTTCTTTGCGCAACAACATGTATCCCGCTCCAACACCACCGAGCAAAGCAAGCACAACGGCAATAGCTACATATTTCGATGCTCGTTTGCGTGAAAGTTTTGCGCGGGCAATTTCTTGCGTGAGTTCTTCACTCGGCACCACAACAGTTTCAGGTTGAACTGTGCGCACAACACCACCGGTGGGGTCGCCCGCATCACCTTGGTCGATGAGCGCAGGAGGTGTCACTGGCAATGGGCTAAGCAATTCATCGAAACCAATTCCCACCACATCGATTGGCGTAGGTCGTGCAACTTTGCGTGCAATAGCAACAAGTGCTTCACCAAACTCACGTGCAGTGAACCTGCTCTCGGGGTCGGGGCGTGCTGCTCGCTCCAACACACTTGCGAGTGGCCCGAGGTCGGCAGACACCGGCAACAATTTGTCGACGCGTGCAGCGAGAACACCAGCTACAGAATCGCCAGCGAAGGGCAGCTCACCGGTGAGCGCTTCCACCAACACCAAAGCAAGTGAGTACACGTCGCTCTTTTCTGATGGTGCCTCGCCTTGACCCACTTCAGGAGCCGCATAGCGAGCCCGCTCGAGGTCGGAGTCGCCAATGGTTTCACGGGTGAGAACGTCGATTGCCCCTACTCGTGCCCTGCGGTTGGCATCGAAAACAATGCTGGCCGGGCGAATGTCGCCATGAACCCAGCCCGCCTGGTGCATGGCGCTCAGGCCACGGCACATGTCGAGACCCACTACGAGTGCTTGCGAAGGGGTGAGACGGCGGTTGCGGTCGAACATTTCGCGCAAGCTGCCACCAGGCAACTGGCCAAGCACGGTGTAAATGCAGCGCACACCGAAAATGTCGGTGTCGCCCCAATCGGAGATGGGAGCAAGAGCAGGGCTTCGAGTAGTCATGGCTACTTGCAAGTGATGCTGAATAGCACGTCGGGCATCGCCAACTGATTTGCGACTCGTGGTACCAGGCTCCACCATGTCGTTTAGTGGTGTGAGACGAAGAGCAACTTGAATACCGAGGCGCACATCTTCGGCTTCGAACATTCCACGTGGCGGCTCGCCGGCAACAATGGGTACACCGCGTCGCCCAACGATGCGGTATCGCCCTGCGAGGGTAAAACCAGTGAGTTCGCCCTTTGCCTCCATGAGCAATAAAACTTAGTCGGACAGCGCCATACTGCGCACCTTACATTCGGTGTATTCGCCTTCATTTTGAGCCATTTGGCACACCGCATAGGGAAAAGTCGCTGAACTTGGCACTTCCGATGAATAATGGGACATGCCTCGCAAGAAGTTTCCCCCTTCCTCATTCAATGTGCCGGCACTTCTAGCCAGCGTAGGAATAGCACTGGGCATCGTTCTTGTTGTTGCCGGACTCAATTCTGCAGTCACGGGCCGCGATGCATTGAACTTGCCAGACCAAATTGAAAAACTCTCGCCCGCAAATAACGAAAAAGTTTTGCGTCAATCAGAAATCATGATCGACTTTGTTGCCGGTTTTGACGCGGTGCTCATCATTGATGGTATTGAAATTCCCACCACGCGCATTGATGAGCTCACGGCAAATGGCAAGCAACCAAAACCTGGTGAGCAAGTGGAAATTCCGGCCACAGCTATTTACGACCCGGGCAACTTCACACTGAGTTACTTGCCGCAAGAAGGTGGCCCCATTACGGAACTGAAACAAGGCGACCACCAGGCCACTGTGCTCTTTTGGAAAGCCCCCAACACACGAGAAAAAGCCTCGAGCTACTCGTGGAAATTCTCGGTGGATTAAGGCTTAGATTTCCCCTGTTTCGAGCAATCTGAGGAACATTTCCTCGTTCAGAACAGGAACGCCGAGCTGCTCTGCCTTGGTAAGTTTGCTCGCCCCGGGTTCTTCGCCAACAACAACTGCATACGTTTTTGCACTCACGCTGCCTGGGCTCTTACCGCCGCGCAATTTCACTGCCGCTTCTGCTTCTTCACGCGAGAAGCCATTGAGCGTTCCGGTAACAACGACGGCCTTGCCTGCAAGAACTTGTGGGAGTGATGTGCGTTCTACATTTCCAAAGTCGACATTGGCACTACGCATCTTTTCTATAATATTTTTGTTCGCTTGTTGTTGGAACCATTTCGTAATGGATGCGGCAATGACGCCACCCACACCATCGATTGATGCGAGGTCGTCGGCACTTGCCGATGCAATGACATCGAGATTGCCAAATGCGAGCGATAACGATTCTGATGCAGCTGGCCCTAAATGTTTGATGCCCAGCGCGGTGAGTAACTTCGGAAGTGGACGATGACGTGATGCATCGATTGCTGCAAGTAATTTTTGCGCACTTAACGCACCAAAGCCTTCAATTTGCAAAAGTTGTTCTTCGGTGAGTGAATAAATATCACCCACGTCTTCAACGAATTCAAGATCGGACAAACTCAACACCGTTCGCTCACCAAGACCTTCAATATCCATACCACCACGCGACGCAAAATAAATGATGCGTTGATCGCGCTGGAATGGGCACTGCTCATCAACACAACGCGTGTCGGCTTCGCCATCTACCTGTACGAGTTCGGTATGCAATGGGCAGGCGCAATGCGTAGGGAACTCCCACGGCACCGAGTTTTTCGGCCTTTTTGCTAATACCGGGCCCACCACTTCAGGAATGACGTCGCCCGCCTTGCGCACCACCACGGTGTCGCCAGGTCGCACATCTTTGAGCGCTACTTGGGCCCTGTTGTGCAAGGTAGCCATGCCCACCGTGCTGCCACCTACAAAAACTGGTTCGAGAACAGCAAAGGGCGTGGTGCGACCAGTGCGACCCACCGACACTTGAATATCGCGCAAAATAGTGGTGCGTTCTTCCGGAGGAAACTTAAAGGCAATGGCCCAGCGCGGAGCACGGCTAGTGAAGCCAAGTACCTCGCGTTGCTGCAGCGAATTGACCTTCACTACTGCCCCATCAATTTCGTAGTCGAGAGTGTCGCGCTTGTCTTGCCAGTGTGAGCAAAAAGAATTGACCTCTTCAATGGTGGAGACAACAGTGATGGAAGGGTTGATAGCAAAGCCGAGTGCGGTTAAGTACTCCAACGACTCTTTGTGCGTGCTGAACTCGGGAACACCTTGCGTTTCGCCGAGTTGGTATGCCCAAAATGCGAGCTCACGACTTGCGGTGACTTCTGCATTTTTTTGTCGCAAACTTCCGGCACCTGCATTGCGTGGGTTCACCGGAACCGCTTCAGGTTTACGGCCTGCTGCAATGCGCACCACATTTTCTTCTTCTTTTTGTTGTTTGAATTTTTCAAAGGCAGCGAACGGCATGTACACCTCGCCGCGCACTTCCAACACATCGGGAACTGCGCCATGTACTGCGGCGAGTTTTTTGGGAATGACAGCGATGGTAGAAACATTGGCTGTGACGTCTTCGCCCACTTTGCCATCGCCGCGTGTTGCTGCTTGCACGAGCACGCCTTTTTCATAGCGAATGCTCACCGCTAAACCATCGATTTTTAATTCGCACACAAACTCTGCGGCGTCACCACCGAGACCCTTTGCCACGCGTTCTCCCCAAGCGCCAAGTTCAACTGCATCCATGGCGTTGTCGAGGCTGGTCATGGGTACCGAGTGCTGCACAGGGTCGAAGGTGGTGCTTGCTGTAGAACCCACCGAGTGCGTTGGCGAGGCAGCAGAGAACAGATCGGGGTTGTCTGCTTCAAGACCTTGCAACTCGCGTACCAATGCGTCGTACTCGGCATCGCTCACTTCTGGAGTATCGAGGCCGTGGTAGAGATGGTTGTGGTGTTCAATGAGCGCCCGCAGTTCCTCAACCCGAGAACGGGAAGATTTTTGAGAAGGAGCCTTTTTCACCACACGTTTACGTTAGCGATCGGCTAGAACAGACAACGCATGGCTCGCTTCATTCGCCCCTCATTCTCGACCCCGCTGTGGGTAGCCCGCGTGGCATGGGTGGCACTTGCCCTCATTCCCTCGGGCATTGCGCCCACTTTGGCGAGCCATGGGCGTAGCGCTCAGGTGGTCTTTACTCTGGGTGCATGGGCACTGTGGGGCCTTGGCACTCTTGCCATTTTCTGGCTCAGCCCATATTCGCTCAGCGCCTTACGCATGGTGGCACCGCTTGTTGTTGTTGGGCTGGTGGGGTTTGTTTTTGCCAGCTTGTCGACGTATAACGATGTTGCTCTGAGCGATGTTGCATGGCCACTTGTTGGAGTAGCGCTAGCCGTGCTGGCCCTGGTGTGCATTTTTCTGCCGGCCTTTGGCTTACTGCATGTTCAAGCTTCTGCATACGGCGATGAGAAGCGTTTATTACTTCGCGTTCCCGCTGCGCAAGTAGCGCCCATTGCGGTCTCGTACGCAGTAATGGCCGACTTCGTTGTGGCAACTCTTTTTGCTGTTGCAGGCGAAGTGTGGTGGCTTGCTGCTGTGTGCTTGGTGCCAACGGTTCTCGTTTTTCGCGTGGTGCCCAAACGCTTGCATCGCTTTTCACGACGCTGGTTGGTCGTTGTTCCTGCCGGCGTGGTGGTGCACGATGAATTGCTACTTGCAGAAACCTTCATGGTGCGCACTACTGCTGTTACTCACGTTGAACTCAGTGCAACAGGTGGCGATGCGTTGAACCTCACTGGCGATATTGCTGGCGTGCGACGCCAACTAGTGCTGGTGGTTCAATTGCGTGAAGCAGAAAAACTGGCAGTGAGCCCGTACTTAGCGAAAATGTTGGGAACGCTCGACGCGTTGCACGTACAGAGTTATGCAGTTGCGCCAACACTGGCTGGCCATGCACTTGCTGCATTAACCAGGCCACCTGCAACCACATAAGAGTCGCTGGGGTCGTACAACACGGCACTTTGCCCTGGTGCAATACGACGATGTGCTTCATGCAAAGTGAGTTGCACGCGGTTGTCGCTCAAAATTTCTGCTGTACATGGCAACGATGCACCATGAGCACTGCATTGCACGCGATATTCGCCAGCAACTGCTTCACCTGAGGCCCACACCATTGCTTGGAGCGCAACACCAGTGCGCATGAGGTCGGCATCGGAGCCAACCACCACTACGCGATTTGCAGTGTCGACATCGACAACGAAACGCTTCTCTTCGGTTTTGTATAAGCCAATGCCACGACGTTGGCCAATGGTGACCATTTCTACGGAATCGACCTCGCCCACTTGCTTGCCCGCCATGTCGACCACTTTTGCTGGGTGAAAAGGAATGCGGTTGCCCAAGAAGGTTTCGCGCCCACCTGTTGAGGTGATGAAACACACGTCTTGGCTATCGGGCTTGCTGGCAGTGCGTAAACCTAAACGCTCGGCTTCTTTGCGCACTTCTGCTTTGGTCATACTGCCCACAGGGAAAAGCGTGCGCTGTAGTTCGCGACCCGCCAACATATGCACTACATACGACTGATCTTTGGCGTCGTCGGCACCGCGGTGCACACGCATGTCGCCATTGGCATTGGCTACAAGACGAGCATGATGGCCAGTAGCAACAGCATCGAAACCCAAAGCATCGGCGCGCTCGGTGAGGCGCGCAAACTTCAAACCACGGTTGCATTCAATGCAGGGGTTTGGTGTGGTGCCTTCGGCGTGCGCTGCGATGTATGGCTGCACCACTTGTTCATTGAAGTCGTCGCTGAAGTTGAACACCAAATGGTCAATACCAATTTGCTGCGCTACGCGGCGCGCATCGTCGACATCGGAAACTGAGCAACAACCAGTGTCGCTTTCGCCGCCCCACAAGCGCATGGTGACGCCAACAACGTCATGGCCGTCTTGCTTCAAGAGGGCTGCTGCAACTGAAGAGTCGACCCCTCCCGACATCGCCATGAGTACTTTCATGGAAAGGAGTCTAGGAGCGTTGATGCTCGCGCAGGCGGGCTACTGCCCTGCCCAATGTGCCCAGCGCACGGGCGATATCGCCCGACGTGGTGGTATGGCCAAGGCTGAGGCGCAAAGCCCCTTGGGCACGCTCGCGAGGCACGCCCATGGCGGCTAAAACATGTGATGGTTCCATGGCTCCACTGGCACAGGCCGACGCGGCCGAGGCGCAGAGGTTTTCTTCGTCAAGCAGGAATAACAGTGCTTCGTTTTCGACACCTTCAACACACACGTGAACAATGCCGGGAACAGCGAACTCGTTGGGAACGGTTTGGTGAATGCCGCCAATTTCATGCAGGCCGGCAAGCAGTTGCTCTTTCAACTCTGCAACGCGCAAGTTTTCACTATGGCGCTCGCTTGCGGTAGCAACGAGTGCTGCTGTTGTTGCAGCGATGCCAGCAACGTTGTGCGTGCCACTGCGCCGGTCGCGTTCTTGCCCACCACCGAAGATGAGCGGTTCAAGGTGCACACCATTGCGTAAATACATAATGCCGCTGCCCTTTGGGCCACCAAACTTGTGTGACGACAAGGTGAGAACGTCGACGAGTGAAACCAAATGCGCGAGGTCGACCCAACATGCACCTTGCACTGCATCGGTATGCAAAATTGCTGAGGGTGCATAGCGCCGCACAATGCGCGACACTTCTTCCATGTTGGTGATGGTGCCCACTTCGTTGTTCACGGCCATCACCGACACCACGGGCTTGACACCTTCAGCATGTAAACGCGTGAGTGTTTCTGTGAGTTCATCGAGGTTGATGGCGCCATAAGGGTCGGTGCCCACCACAACGCCACCCACGTGTTCTACACAATGCAAAACGGCGTGGTGTTCACTAGCGCTACACACTGCTTGAGTTGCCACGTTGTGCGACTGCAACCGGCGCATAGCACCAAAAATGGCTGCGTTATCGCCCTCGGTGCCACCACCTGTGAAAATGATTTCACCAGCATGGCAACCAAAAACATCGGCAACGTCGTCACGGCATTCGTCGAGCACTTTGCGTGCCTCGCGAGCAAAGCGGTGCGAACCCGACGGGTTGGCGTATTGCACGTTGAGAAATGGCTCCATGGCCGCAATCGCTTCGGCGCGCATGGGCGTAGTGGCTGCATGATCGAGATACACCACATCGGTTGCCATACGTGCAATCTATCTCTCGATGCGCTGTACTAGTTCCGTGAGCAACAACGAGCCCCCGCTGTATGGCGATGCTTTTGCCGATGTTTATGACGAATGGTACGAACATGTCACCGATGCCCCAGCAACCGCACGTGCCCTGCATGCATTGTCGGGTGGCGGGAACCTTTTGGAACTTGGCATTGGTACGGGCCGCATTGCCATTCCTCTTGCCGAACTACTTGCACCAGGGCGCGGCGTATGGGGCATTGATGAATCGGAAGCCATGCTTGCGGTGTGTCGCACAAAACTTGCCCACATCAACCCGAGCGTTGCTGAACGCATTCACTTGCTGCACGGCGACATGGCCAGCGATTTACCCAGCGGGCCTTTCAGTGTTGTCTTTTGCACCTTTAATACTTTTTTCAACCTCGATTCGCAAGAGGCACAAAGCAAGTGCCTGCATGCAGTTGCGCAACGCCTCACTCCTGGTGGTGCAGTGGTTTTGGAAACTGCGGTGCTCACAGGCACCAGTTCAACTGCACCCAACATTGTCCACAGCGCACAGAGTTCGAGTGACTATGACCCCATTACACAAATTGGTCATGGCGTGTTCACCTCAACGTCACCCGATGGTTCCGTTACACAGCGACCGTGGCGCATTCGCTATTCCACGCCTGCCCAGATTGATGCAATGGCCACCGCGGCCGGACTCATTTGTACCGATCGCTGGGAAGATTTTGCTTTCACCCCTTTTCATGCGGGCAGTGCACGGCAAGTGGCCATATGGAGACGTACAATTTAAGTAGTGAGTCAATTACGTTTAAACCCCCTAACCGGCCGCTGGGTCACCCTGGTAGCCGACCGCGCCAAGCGCCCCACCGACTTTGCACCGCGCCTCATGCAAGTAGAAGCCGACCCAAACCGGGCATGTCCTTTTTGCCCGGGTAACGAAGAAGCTACTCCGCCGGCATTAGAACAACACGACAGCGAAGGCAAGTGGACCCTACGCGTGGTGCCCAACCTCTTTCCTGCTTTCGAGGGTGACGGCAACTTGGCCGTGCACAACCTTGGCCCCGTGCATACCATGGCCGACGCCAGTGGCATTCACGAAGTTTTTGTTATTACTCCCGACCACAATGCTCGCGTTGGCACCTTTACCGATGAAGTGATTCACAATGTGATGCAGGCGTTGAAGCGTCGCTTCGAAGAGCACGCTCGTACCTCGAACGTGCGTTACACACAAGCGTTCATTAACCATGGCCGCGAAGCTGGCGCATCACTTGCTCACCCACACGGACAAATTCTTGGCTTACCTTTTGTGCCGGGTGAAATTCTTGAAGAAGAACGCGCATTTGAGCGTTTCAAAGGTGGATGCATTTTGTGCACCACCATCGAAGCTGAGCGCATCGACAAAAAGCGCGTCATCATCGACAACGAACATGCCTTTGTGCTGTGCCCCTACTGGAGTGGCGGCCCATATGAACTGCTCATCATTCCGCAGTCGCACGATGTGCACCTCACCGATTCCACCGATGCAGTACTCACCGGCATTGGCAAAGCAATTCGCGACTCACTTGCCATTATCTACGCAACACTCGGCGACGTTGCCTACAACCTCGTCTTCCACACTGCCCCTTCACACCATGCAGGCAACTTCCACTGGCATATTCACTTGTGGCCAAAGCTCACGACTGCTGCTGGTTTTGAGCGTGGCACCGGCGTACTCATCAACATTGTTCCGCCAGAAGATGCAGCATTTGAACTCAAAAGTGCTGCAGGCATCTAATGGCGCGCATCACTGTTTCTATTGAGCTTCCCGCTACGCCAGCGCGTGTGTGGGAAGTAGTTGAACCCATTGAAGAACACACCAAGTGGATGGCCGATGCTGTTGCCATTCGTTTTGTGAATGATCAGCGCCGTGGTGTGGGCACCAAGTTTTTGTGCGACACCAAAGTGGGCCCTATTCGCCTCACCGACCATATGGAAATTACGGCATGGGAACCAGAACGCGTCATGGGTGTTACACACACTGGCGTAGTAACGGGTACCGGCCAATTCACCATTGAGCAAGCCACAACTGCAGGCCACAGCAAGTTCACCTGGAGCGAAGAACTGCACTTTCCTTGGTGGCTCGGCGGCGCAATTGGCGAAGTTGTGGGTGGGTCGCTTGTGATGAAAACTATTTGGCGACGCAACCTTAAGAAATTGCGCGCGTTATTCCTGTAGCAATACAGGCCAGCACAATTACTAGCCATATTGGCACCTTGCGCCACACACCGAGCACTGCAACAACAAGCCCCACGGCGCGTGCATCAATTTGTAGGTCGTGACCCGCAGTAAAAGTGTCTTTCATAATGAGCGCACACAACAATGCAGCGGGAATGAGAGCAATGACTGCTTCTACTTGTGGGGGAAACTTGCGATCGCCAATAACGACGAAGCCAAAGACCTTCAACAAGAATGCGCCGAGCGAGAGCACTAACACCACGGTCCAACTCATGATTTGTGCGTCTTTCGCTGTGTGGGCACAAGTGCAATGAGCGCCACAACAGCCGACATCACAATGGGTGCGCCAATGGGAACAAATGGAGTTGTTGCTAAGCACACCACTGCCCCACCAATGCCTGCAAGTTGAGCTTTGCGTGTTGATAACAGTGGCGCCACCATGGCAACGAACGCCGCAGGAAACGCCACATCGAGACCATACTTTTGCGTGTCGAAGCTATTTCCCACTAGGGCACCAATGAGTGTTCCTACGTTCCAAAAGCCATAGATGCTTGCCGCTGTTACCCAAAACGCACGTTTCTTACGTGCGGGGGAATTTTGCACCAGCGTCATACCCGTTGTTTCATCAATGGTGAATTGCGCTGCTGCCACGCGATATTTCAAACTGCCCGGCAACCACGGTGCTACAGCAACCCCATAAATAGCGTTACGCGAACCGAGCAATAGTGCACCAACAACTGCGCTGACGGCAGTTCCGCCGGCAGCAATAACGCTCACCGCAGAAAATTGCGATGCACCAGTGAACACCAAGAGCGACATTGCCATTGCTTTCGGCACGCTTCCACCAGCGTTCACACACAACACGCCAAATGAAATGGCAAAGATGAAAACGGCAAAGCCCAAAGCAAGAGCAGGGCCCACTATGCCGTCGTAGTTCACACCTTCATGGGCGTGCTCGTGATGAGCATCCATATTTACTTTCCTTCGAAAGTGGCCTTACCTGGTCCGTTTTCCAAGAAGCTCTTCACGCCGGTTTGGCTGTCTTTGCTATGGAATACATCTTCGAATGATTGCTTCTCTAAGGAGAGCCCGTCTGACAACGACATCGACAACCCAGCATCAACCGCATGCTTAATGAGTGCACCAGCAACAGTGGCACCAGCAGCAACTTGAGCAGCAAGTGCTAAGGCGCGCACATGAAGTTCTTCGGCAGGAACAATTTCATCGAGCAAACCAATACGTAGTGCTTCTTCCGACTGCACCTGACGGCCGGTGACCATGATTTCTTTGGCACGGCTCGAGCCAACCAAGCGTGGCAAACGTTGTGTTCCGCCACCACCAGGAATGATGCCCAAGAGAATTTCTGGTTGGCCAAAGGTGGCCTTTGGTGCACCAATGCGATAGTCGCACGACAGTGCGAGTTCGCAACCGCCACCCAGAGCAAAGCCACTCACTGCAGCAATGGTGAATGCAGGAATTGCCGCAACGGCATTTAATGCGTCGTGAAAACCTTGGCCAATGCGGCGCGCTTCACTCGCTCCACCGAATTCTGAAATATCGGCACCCGCAGCAAAGATGCGCTCGCCACCGGTCACCACAACAGCACCCGGGCGGTTGTTGGTGAGGTCGTGAGCAATGTCGCGCAGTTCCGCCAAGACCGCTTGCGATAACGCATTGACCTTGGGGTTGTTCAACGTAATAACGGCAACGCCATCGGCGCGGCGTTCGAGCAGGACAAGATTGTTTGAAGTCACCTTATGACGGTAGCCGTTAGGCCCCGACACCGCGCAACATCTGGTCGGCTGCTGCCCATGGGTCGGTGGTGCGATTCAGCACTTCGCCCTGCAGAGTTTCCCATTCGTCACCCACACACAATTCACGGGCCTTTTGCTCTAAGCGGCGGGCAACAATTTCACGCAGTTCTTCTCGCAACCGAAAGGCTCTGCGTTCGCGCAATTGACCCGATGCTTCGGCATATGCACGGTGCGCCAACACGGCATCCCACAGCTCAGGAACACCTTCGCCTGTGGAACCAATGGTGGGCACAATGGTGGGCACCCATGCATCGTGAGACAAGTCGGACAGTTCGAGCATTTGTTCAATGTCGCGACGCGTTTCGTCGACACCTTTGCGATCGGCTTTGTTAATAACAAAAACGTCGGCAATCTCCATGAGGCCTGCCTTGTTGGCCTGCACCGAGTCGCCCCAGCCCGGGTTCAGCACCACCACTGTGGTGTCGGCCTTACCAGCAATTTCAACTTCTACTTGGCCAACGCCCACTGTTTCCACAATGACCCAACGTCGACCCACGGCATCGAGCAAGCGAATTGCTTCTGGTGTTGCGAGTGACAAGCCACCGAGGTGACCACGCGTTGCCATGGAACGAATGAACACACCAGGGTCTGTTGCATGATCTTGCATGCGCACGCGGTCGCCCAAAATAGCTCCACCCGTAAATGGTGATGAGGGGTCAATAGCAATAACGGCTACTTCAAGATCTTGTTTGCGCAAGTGGCCAATGACAGCACTGGTGAGCGTGCTCTTACCCGCACCAGGTGCACCAGTGAAACCCACGGTGTACGAGTTGCCACTTTTGGGGTAGCTCAAGCGGCCAACAACACGTGCAGGGTCGCCGCCACGTTCAATAAGAGAGAGCAAGCGCGCGAGTGACGCACGGTCACCGGCACATGCAGCAGTAAATAATTCCTGAGGATCTGTACTGCGAAGAGCCATTACTCAACTGCAATCACTTCAGTCACACCGTCAACGCGGTCGCGCATGATGCGTTCGATACCCGCTTTGAGCGTTTGTGTTGATGCTGGGCAGGTGCCACATGCACCGACCAAGGTGACCGACACAACGCCGGTCTCTTCATTCACTTCACGCAAAACCATGTCGCCACCATCGGCTTGAAGAGCAGGTCGAATGACCTCGATGGTCTCTTCCACCTGTTGGCGCATGGAGCCGGGGGCACTCGTTGCAGTAGTCACGGTGCTATCTAATCAGGAACAGCCGCAAGTTGCCGATTTATACCGAGAAGTGGCAAGGTTGTATGTCATGTTCAGCCTCATTTGCGCCATTCTCGCCCACCAAGGTGGCTGGGACGAGATTTTGTGGGTTCTCGTGCCCATCAGCGTGATGGTGTGGCTACTACGTGTGGCGTCGCAACGCGTACGCAACGCTGGCAAGAAGACCTCAGAGTCGGGTGATGTTGGCGCCGAGGGTGCAGAGTCGTCCCACTAGGTCGTCGTAACCACGGTCAATATGGTGCACGTCAGAGATGATGGTTTCACCTTCAGCAACAAGCCCGGCAACGACGAGCGCTGCACCTGCGCGAATATCGGGAGCACGCACGGGGGCGCCCGAGAGTTTTGCTTCGCCACGCACTACTGCATGATGGCCGTCGGTGCGAATGTTGGCGCCTAAGCGCTGTAGTTCATCGACGTAACGAAAGCGACCGGGGTACAAGTTTTCTGTAACGATGCCCACTCCCTCGGCAACCGAGAGCATGGCAACAACGAGTGGCTTGTAGTCGGTGGCAATGCCGGGGTACGGAAGTGTGACCACGTCGATACTTTTCAGTCGTTCAGGGCCAATCACCAAAAGACCATCGTGTTGTTCCACCAGAACCACGCCCATGTCGGTGAAACGCGTGAGCAACATTTCCATATGGCCTGCAATAGCGCCACGTACCACTACTTCACCAGCAGTAATTGCTGCTGCAGCGATGTATGTTGCGGCTTGCACGCGGTCGGCAACCACCGTGTGGTGCACTGCACGTAAAGCATTGCGCTCAACGCCATGCACAACAAGAGTGGAACTGCCGATGCCTTCAATGTCGGCACCCATTGCCACCAACATGTTGCACAGGTCGCCAATTTCTGGTTCGCGTGCCGCGTTTTCAATAGAGGTGGAACCTTTGGCGAACACTGCGGCGGTGAGAAGGTTTTCTGTTGCACCAACGCTCGGGAAATCGAGCGTGATGTTGGTGCCGTGCAAACGTTCTGCACGCGCATAAATATCGCCGTGGCGCATTTCAAATTGGGCACCGAGTTCGGTGAGGCCGCGCAAATGCATATCGATAGGGCGCGAGCCAAAGTCGTCGCCACCAGGCAAGGCAATGCGCACTTCCCCGAACCTGCCAAGAAGCGGGCCGAGCACGTTGACACTTGCACGGATGCGCTCGACTAACTCGTACGGAGCAAAGAGTTGCAAATTGCCATTGTTCGTAATGTGTAACTCTTGAGTGTCGCGATGATGTTCGATGACAAGGCCAATAGACGACAACAATTCGCTCATGGTGACAACGTCTTCAATGTCGGGCACATTTGACAACACATAGTTGCCATCGGCCATGAGGCACGCGGCCATGAGTTTAAGAACCGAGTTTTTGGCCCCAGGAACATCGACCGTCCCCTGAAGTGGCGCACCTGGCGCCACCTTGATGCGTGCACCTGGCGCTATGGCAAAACTACGCGCACCGTTTGAACTCACTCTCTCAGTATGCTCCCGCCGTGGAACGCGTGCCGAACTTTTCCCACAAGTCACATGCCCGGCACTACTCATTTCAGCGCAAAATTGCCAGAAATAGTGCCGATTTCTCAAAAATCACCGAGCCATACAGCACCGTGATGGAAGAAATACACGATCTCGAACATGCAGACAGTGCGCCAGATCATCTCATTTTTTTACAAAAAACTGGGCCCTGTGTTGAGTATCAACGCAGTGTCGAAATACCTGCCGACACAAATGAAGATGCAGTGGAACACACGCAATGGTCGCTCGACATTCCGTGGTTTGGTTGGATATTTCGCCCGCTCATTTCGCGCCACATGAAACATCGCCATCACAAAGATCATCACCCGTGGTGGGCACCTCCGCAAACATTTACCGCTCATGAAACTTTGGTGCTGGCCCTACTTGCTGCGGCGTCGATGGTTGCTGCATTTATCAACACGCTTTTCACGCAAACAGTTGCCTTTGCCGCCGATGAATTTGGTGTGACCACAACTGGTCAAGGCGTTGCTGCAGCAATTGTTCGCGTCGGCATTGTGTTGGCCATACCACTTGCCATATTGGGCGACCGCGTTGGGCGCCGACGCATTGTGGTGGCGCTTGCATTCATTGCACCTGTTCTCGCATCACTCGGCGCGCTTGCACCCAACTTTGCCGTGCTTGTTGCAACACAAACTATTGCTCGCCCCATTGGTTTGGCCCTCGACGTTGCTGTCTTGGTCATTGTGATTGAAGAAATGCCCAAACATGGACGCGCCTATGGGTTAAGCGTGCTTGCACTTGCGAGTGGTTTTGGAGCAGGCATTGCCGTTGCCGCACTCCCCATTGCAGATCTCGGAACTTCTGCGTGGCGTCTCATTTATGTGGTTGCGCTCATTTGGGTTGTGGTGGCGCTCAGTTTGCGCCGACGCCTCACCGAAACACCTCGTTTCATTGCTCATCACACCGAACCCAAGAGTTCTCGGCGCGATACGTCGCGAAAAACGGGTAGTACCGCGCCGAGAACACTTCTGATGGTGGGGGCGGTGGCGTTTATCGTTAATATTTTCGTCGCAACTGCTTCCATTTTTCAGAATCGCTATCTCAAAGATGTGCGCGACTACTCCGCAACGATGGTTGCGCTCTTTACGTTGTCCACTTCTCTACCCGGTGCTCTTGGCCTCATCATCGGCGGAAAAATTGCCGACATTAAAGGCCGTCGCCGCGTTGCTGCGTTGTGCATTCCTCTCGGTGCTGCGCTCATTGGTTTGTCGTTCTTATTGTCGTCAGTGGGCATGTGGTTGGGCGCCATTGCGGGTGGCGTTGTTGGCGCTCTTGCCTACCCCGCACTTGCTGTGTACCGCGGTGAGCTCTTCCCCACTGGCAATCGCACAACGTCATCATTTCTCATTACCGTTGCCGCGCTCTTAGGCGGAAGCATTGGTCTTGTTGCCGGCGGAATGCTCATTGATGCTGGTTGGTCATACGGAACAGTGATGCTCAGCTTTGCCAGCATCTCACTGGTGGCATCGCTTCTCATATTGGCGTATTACCCCGAGACGGCAAACAAAGATCTTGAAGAACTCAACCCGCAAGATGCGCACGCACGATTTGAGCGTTAGCAACAACTAGCGCAGTTGTTGACACCACTCACGAACCACTTCGGCGATTTCAGTGTCTTTGCCCATGAGGTCATGTCGTGCCTTTTCAATAAAATGCATCGACACGTCACTCGGAATTTTTTTCACGTGCTTTTTTAATTCTGCTGGCGAACCAAAAGGGTCTTTGGTTCCATGTATGAAAAGTACCGGAACGGAAATACGAGAAAGATGCACAATGCGCAACTTTTCAGGGTGTGCTGGTGGGTGCAAAGGGTATGAAATGAGTACGAGCCCCCGCACTTTCAATGGGTCACCGAAAACTGGAGGCTCACCCTTTTTTGCAGTGCCGGTGTCGCCAGCAGCGGCCATTGAACACATCCGCCCACCCATGGAACGCCCGCCAATGACGAGCGACGATGTGCGCACACCACTTGCTTTGGCAAATGCCTGCACCTCGTCACGCACGCACTGCAACAACACAGGAGCACGATCGGGAGCACGTTTGCCCACACGACGATATGGAAAGTCAACACGCGCAACTGGCAAGGGCTGCATCGCTTCTTCAAGAGCAATGAGCGATGAATGGTCTGCGCCACTTCCGGCGCCTGGAAAAAAGACGAATCCTTTCGGCGCACTCATGAGTGTTGACTCAAAATGCGCCGTGCTTCGCTGAGGTCAGCAATTGCCCTACTTGCATCGCGTTCACTTGCACCGTGGTCGGGGTGCACACTGCGCAACATGTCACGAAAGCGAGAAGTGACTTCTTTTTTATTGGGCTTCACCGTGCCAGGTGGGAAACACAGAACTTCTAGCGCCCATGCGCGCGGGTCGGATATTGCTGTTATTGATGAAGCGTTGCTGCCCGCTAGATACGAAATGAACGAAGCTCCGATAGGACCACGCCAGGTCATTGCTCGCCGCATCATGGGCCCCAATGCACGACGTGTCTCTGCATTTAATCGCTCGAGTGCATAAATAGAACCGAGTACTTGTTGTAAAGGCGAACCACCCTCGGCGAAAGAGAACTCGGCGGCATTTTCTACGGCAATGAGTTGGTGACGACTGAGTGCAAGGCCGTGGCGGTCGGCTTGAAAACGATGCCGCAAGCGAGGCTGCACAATGCGTTCGCCGCGTTCTACCTGCAAAGTCAGGCGGTGAATGTCGGGGTGCATTTCCTCATCGACATCAAATAAATGCCGAGCTACCACTGCACCCAGCAATATGCCACCGAAACCAGGTGCAGGTTCGGCCGGCAACACCAAATGACCTAACGACACGCGCCGCGTAGGAGTGATTGGCCGCGAGTGCCAGATTTCTAATTCGGCGAGAATCATCGAGAGTTGACGCTATATGCAACTCAGACGTGAGGACGTAACGTGACAAACAATCGTTGCGCAATTTCTTGTGCAGCTTGTTCATCGGGGAAATCGTTACCTGCAAGTGCTTCGGCGAGTTGGTCGGCCATTTCAGATGCTTGGCGCCATACGGGTACGGGCACACCGAAGGGAACTCCGCCACCTTCAATGTCGTCGAGAACACGCACCAAAATGCTGAGGCCATTGGCATCGAGCGGGTCGCGTTGCAAACGTTCTGCGGCGAGAAATATTTGTGTAAGTGATTCACCAGAAACGCTGGAGTCACCGGCAGAAATAGTTCCTTGGCCAGAACCCGGGTTGCGCACAGAGTCGATGATTGTGACATCGCCAGCTTCTACTGCATCGAGCAGGTCGTCAACGGCGTCTTCAAGTTCAGTGAGCGTGACGAGCAATGCGCCTTCCCATCGATACGGAATATCGGAAGCAACGAGCAATTCGGTGAGGCGTGAACGCTCGCCCATCGACCAATCGTCGAGTTCGTACTCGGTAATTTCTTCATCAGTTGCTTCACTCAATTGCAAACGACGTGATTCTCGCTCTGAAGAGTTTCCGCCTTCAGTTCCTACACCAAGTTTTTGTTCCAATGCGTCGAGCATTTCGTCGGCTTCGTCTTCAAGTTCGCTCGGAACAACTACTTCATTGCCCACCCATGCGTGTGGAATTTCTGCTTCGGCAAACATTTCGGCAACAGAAGCACGCTGATCGATGCTCCAGTCGGATAGGTCGTAATGGACGCTCTCGGCATCGGGGTCAAGTGGGTTCCATTCAGACATAACTGCACGCTACAACGTAAAGATGAACTCACCAATCAGTTCATATTCGCGCAGTTGATTGTGGCGCAATCGAAAACCGTGCCCTTCACCTTCCATGATGTGCAAAGCGACACTTCCTCCAGCTTTACGCAATGCCTGTGCGAGCGTGATGCTGTGATTCATAGGTACAGAAGTGTCGAGATCACCATGCAAAAGCAACACTTTGACCTTGGCCAAGGTGGGAACCTTGCTCGACGGCGAGCGCTCGGCGTATAAAAGTTCATTTTCGGGAGAGTCACCCACCAAAACAGCAATGGAATGTTGTTCGTAGTACCACGAGTGTTCAGCGGAATCGGCAAGGTCGACAACCGGATACAACGCGATGACACCGGCACAGAGTTCTGGTGCTGTACCCGCTGCATTGAGCGCAGCAAAACCACCTGCAGAACCACCCATGAAAAAAGTGTTCTGTGGTGTAGCCCAACCGTTTTTGTGCATGAAGCGCACGACGGCGATGAGATCGGCGGTATCGAACTCACCCCAATGACCATTGAGCGACTGTTGAAATGCGCGCCCGTGGCCCGAGGTACCCCGGTGGTCAACAATCATCACGCGCACGCCGCGGCCTACCCAATACGCAATACGAGCCATGAAGGTGACCTGCCACTGATCAGTTGGCCCGCCGTGCAACCACACGATGAATGGCTGCTCACTTGACTCATTACCCACAGGAGAATACAAACGATAAGGAATGTTGTAGGTGCCGCAGTCCACTGTTCCTAAAGTTGGCTCTACTAGTTCATACTGCGACCACGTGCCACCAGTGCTGTCCACTTCACTCGTAGCCAGTATTTCTCGCTCAAAACTGCGCGCGGCGTAATTCACTAACTGTGTTGGTGTTACTGCACCCGTGCGTAATGCAAAAATGCCCTCGTTACTCCACTGCAGCGAACCATGAACGCCGCGACCAATAGATCGCATTTCGCCAGTTGCAACGTTCACCACAACAATGTCGCCAAAGCCTTCGAGGTTGCGCGCAACGGCTATTTCCGTTCCGTCGGGCGACCAACACCACGTGTGCCCACCCATTCCCCATTGTGGGTTGCCACATTCCACATTCTCACCTGCAGGCAGAATCGCTACCAACTCACCGTCAACAACGCGATACGGCTGCAGCCATCCGTTCACATCGCTCAACACGCCCATTTCGCCAGTCGCGGAAAATTGCACTTGCTGAAACGACACGCCCGCGCGATGCAACTCCACATGTGCTTCGCGTTGTGCAATATGCGCCGACCAAATGTCAGATTCATCCCACGGCATGTGCGGCTGTGACCACGCTTGCCAATACAACTCATCGCCATTCCACACGGGGTCGAAAACAAAAGCATGTGGTTGCGCAATAACGTGTTCTTCACCTGTTGCACGATGCACAACAATGAGTTCACTTAGGTTCTGCACACAAGCAATCCACTCGCCATTGGGCGACACAGCAACCCCGAAATGCGAAGCATCTACTGGCGACTGGGTATCGATACGACATGCACTGGTTGCGCCACGTGCGGCCTCCCACAGCCCACCTGTTTTTGCTGCGTACACAACGCCAGAGCCATCGGGTAGCCACTGAAAACATCCGCCACCAAAACCACGGGTCACACTGGGAACCGGCTCGAGTAACCACGTCTCTTCAGCGCCCCCTGGTAGCGCAATAGTGCGCAGTTCACCTCTTCCCTGCTGACTCACCCCGAATGCCAGAGCATCGCCCATAGGGCTCACCTGCGGCTCTGAGAGGTCTCGGGAATCGAGGCAACGTTCCACAGGAACAGCGGGAATTTTCACGGGCATTAGCCCGAGGGTAGCGCCGGCACTACGGTAGGGGGTGATGAACACACGACGCCCGCAAAAGCCAGAACGTAATCTCGCCATGGAACTCGTCAGAGTCACCGAATCAGCGGCCCTTGCTGGAGCACGTTGGGTGGGTCGTGGCGACAAAAACGGAGCCGATGCTGCTGCAGTCGATGCCATGCGCACCGTGCTCACCACTGTTCCCATGGACGGCATTGTTGTGATTGGCGAGGGTGAAAAAGACGAAGCGCCAATGCTCTTCAACGGTGAGGCGGTTGGCGACGGCACGCAGCCCCGCACCGACGTTGCTGTTGACCCTATTGATGGCACCACGCTCACCTCACTTGGTCTGGGTAATGCCATTTCCGTTATTGCTGTTTCCGAGCGCGACACCATGTTCGACCCGGGTCCATGTATGTACATGGAAAAAATTGCTGTTGGGCCTGAAGCTGTGGGTCACATCGACATCACCGCAAGCGCTACTCAGAACTTGCGTTGGGTTGCCAAAGCAAAAGGTGAATCGGTACGCGACCTCACGGTGATGATTCTCGATCGCCCACGCCACAAAGATCTCATTGAAGAAGTGCGCTCCACCGGAGCACGCATCAAGCTCATCAGCGACGGCGACATTTTTGGTGCCATTGCTACGTCGTGGCCCGATGCTGGTGTCGACATTCTCCTAGGTATTGGTGGAACACCTGAAGGCGTTGTGTCGGCAGCTGCACTGAAGTGCATGGGTGGAGAAATTCAGGGTCGTTTGTGGCCACGCAACGACCAAGAGCGCAACGATGCCATTGCTGCGGGTTACGACATCAGCAAGGTGCTGACAGGTGATGACTTGGTGAAAGGCGACAACTGCTTTTTTGCCGCAACTGGCGTCACCGACGGCGAATTGCTGCGCGGCGTGCGATTCGACCACCGCGGTGCACGCACACAAAGTTTGGTGATGCGCTCGTTGTCGGGAACCGTGCGACTCATCGACGCTCAGCACCGACTCGACAAGCTTGCTACTTATGCAAGCGTTGACTACGCCTAAAAAATACTGCTACAGCCCAACAATTTTTCCCGAAACGCGACGCATTACAACGCGCGGAATGATTCTTACCCACATCAACATGCTCTTGTATTGCGTGCCAGGAACAATAAGAGCTTTACCCTTTGCCATTCCCGCTAAGGCTTCCGACACAACGTTGGCAATATTGAGCCACAAGAACTTGGGAATGGAATCAATCTCTGCGCCTGCCTGTGCAACTTCTTGAAATTCTGTGCGTACAAAGCCAGGGCACAAAGTGCTCACGCGTACTGGGCTCTTGCGCAGTTCTTCATGCAGTGCTTCAGTGAAACTGGTGACGAAAGCTTTTGTAGCCGAGTACACAGCCATGCCAGGGCCCGATTGGAAACTGGCCACGCTCGACACGTTGAGCAAATACCCACGCTTGCGCTCTTGGAAGGCCTGCAGCGCAGCGTGCGACAGTTCCACTAGTGCACGAACATTTAAGTCAATTTGCCCGGTGGAGTTACCAACAGGAACAGCGAGAAAAGTTCCCGACGAACCGAAGCCTGCATTGTTCACTAAAAGGTCCACGGGAAGATGCGATGACGCAAGACGCTCAGCAACACGCGCAATACCTTCTGCTGTGAGAAGGTCGGCGACAAGTACTTCGCACGTGCTGTACTGCTGGGCAAGTTGCTCTAACCGGTCGCCACGACGCGCAACAAGAACACAAGGTATCCCGGCACGGCTGAGTTGATGAACAAACTCTTCGCCAATACCTGCTGATGCACCTGTAATGAGTGCGCGCTGAAACGGCAGAGTCATGAATTAGTGGCCGGCGTTGACGCCAGCAAGACCACCAGCAGCTGCAAGGCGAGCATGCGCACGGCGCAAGCTGGCCTCAACTTCGGCAGTGTGTTCTGTACGCATCTGCTCTTCAGCACGCTCAAGGGCACGACGTGCGCGCTCGATGTCGATTTCGTTACCGAGTTCGGCGCCATCGCTGAGCAAGGTGACCACGTTGTTTGACACTTCAACAAAACCGCCATGAATGGCGAGGTTCATAATGGTGCCATCGCTTAGCCACACGCGTGTGTGGTTTTCGGTGACCGCTCCAAGAAATGCTGCGTGTCCGGGAAGGAACGCAATTTCTCCCCCACCCATGGTGCGGGTGATGATCTGTGTTGTTTCGCCAGAGAACACAACGCGCTCTGGCGAAACAACATCGATACGGAAGCCAGGGGCTTCAGACATTAGGCATTCTCCTGCAAGGTCTTCGCCTTGGCGAGAACCTGCTCAACGCTTCCCACATTCAAGAAGGCCTGTTCTGGCACTTCGTCGAGTTCACCGTTGATGAGTGCTTCAAAGCTTTCCACCGTTTCTGCAACTGGAACGTATTCACCAGGAACGCCGGTGAAGACTTCAGCAACATAGAACGGCTGCGACAAGAAGCGCTGCACCTTGCGGGCACGCGACACTGTGAGGCGGTCTTCTTCAGACAACTCGTCGAGACCAAGGATGGCGATGATGTCTTGGAGTTCCTTGTAGCGCTGCAAGATTTCCTGCACGCGACGAGCAACCAAGTAGTGACGATCGCCAACGGTTTCTGGAGTCAAAATAGATGACGTTGAAGCCAATGGGTCTACAGCTGGGTAAATACCCAACGAAGCGATTTGACGTGACAATTCAGTGGTTGCATCCAAGAAGGTGAACGTCGTGAACGGTGCTGGGTCGGTGTAGTCGTCGGCAGGAACGTACACAGCCTGTAGCGAGGTAATAGAACGACCACGCGTTGAGGTAATGCGCTCTTGCAACTGACCCATTTCGTCAGCGAGTGTTGGCTGGTAGCCCACAGCTGAAGGCATACGGCCAAGAAGCGTTGATACTTCTGAGCCAGCCTGAACGAAACGGAAAATGTTGTCGACGAACAACAACACGTCTTGGTTCTTCACGTCGCGGAAGTACTCGGCCATGGTGAGTGCCGACAAAGCAACGCGCAGGCGCACGCCAGGTGGTTCGTCCATTTGGCCGAACACTAAGGCTGCCTTTTCGAACACGCCCGACTCTTCCATTTCCAAACGAAGGTCGGTTCCTTCACGGGTGCGCTCGCCGACGCCGGCGAACACTGATACACCACCGTGCTTTGACGCAACGCGGTTGATCATTTCCGTAATGAGAACGGTCTTACCTACACCAGCACCACCGAACAAGCCGATTTTTCCACCAGCGAGGTATGGGGTGAGAAGGTCGATGACCTTGATGCCTGTTTCGAACATGCGCTTTGATGGCTCAAGGGTGTCGAATGCAGGAGCGGGACGGTGAATTTCCCAACGCTCGGTGTTTTCAAACTCTTTAGGATCTGCGTCGAGTACGTCGCCCCATACGTTCCATACGTGACCAAGTGTGCTGTCGCCCACGGGCACCGAGATGCCGCGTCCGGTGTTGCGCACTGGAGTGCCACGTGTGAGACCGTCTGTTGGCTTCATGCACACGGCACGAACACGGCTGTTTCCTAGCTGCTGTGCAACTTCAGCCAAAACGACGTTGGGGGTGCCTTCGATGAGCACGGTGAATTCAAGCGCTGTGTTCAACTCGGGCAATGCGCCACGAGGGAACTCAACGTCGATCACCGGGCCGGCGATGGCAACCACACGACCGTCTTTAAGGTCTGTAGGTGCGTTGTTTGCAGTCATCGTCATGTCAGTTTCTCCTGCTCAGACTCGATCGCTCGATACGAAAGGGTTTTCCATTCCAAACACGCTGGAGATGACAATTGCGTCTTCTCCAGATGATAAGGCTTCTGCTCCACCCACAATTTCCATGATTTCTGTGGTGATGGAGTCTTGACGCGCGCGGTTCATTGTGCGCGAGAGATTTTTAATGAGTTCTTCAGCGTTGTCGGTTGCCGACTTCATAGCACGCTGACGGAATGCATGCTCAGATGCAGCCGCGTTGAGAAGTGCTGCATAGATGCGCGCTTCTACATAACGTGGCAAAAGACTATTGAGAATGCTCTCTGGGTCTGGTTCAAATTCGTAGTCGCCACCAGCATCAGCTGCGCCGTGGTCGTCTGTTTTCGCAGCGACAAGTTCGCGCTCGAGAGGTACGAGTGGACGCAAGACCACTTCTTGGTTACCTGCAGAAACAAAGCGCGTGTACACGAGCTCTACTTTGTCGACTTGTCCGGAAAGGAAAAGATCGACAACGTACTTTCCAATTTCAGTGGCGTTACTGTGTGCTGGAGCATCGCTGAAACCAGCGAAGCCCTGACCCAAGTTATAACCACGAAAACGCAAGTAACCCTCGGCCTTACGACCAACAGGAACCACGATGTAGTTTTTGCCTGCAGCAAGGTCGGCTTTAATTTCGCCTTCTGTTGCACGCAATACACCGGTGTTGTAACCACCACACAAACCGCGGTCGGCAGTGATGGCTACGTAGCACGTTGTTTTGACATCGGGACGACCAGCAAGGAACGGTGAGTTTCCTACCGCACCGCCAGCCGACAGATGCTTCACAACATCGGTAATTTTTTCACTGTAGGGAACGGCGGCCGCTACGCGTTGTTGCGCTTTCACAATGCGCGAGCCAGCAATGAGCTCCATCGCGCGCGTGATTTTCTTTGTTGCCTGCACTGAGCGAATTCGCCCACGCAGGATGCGTTCCTGACCGCCAGCCATCTACATCACTCCGTTGCGAGGGTCTTTGCGCTCTCAGCTTCGCCTACTTCACCAACATTGGATGAAGCCTTGGCAGCAGCTGTTGCTACGGATGTTTTGAATTGTGCTTTGAATGCAGTGACGATGTCGCCAAGATCTTTTGGCACGTCAGACTTTGGATCTTGACGAATGCCAGCAATCATTGCGCCGTGACGTGACTTCACGTATTCGAGCAATTCATTTTCGAAACGACGTACGTCGCCAACGGGAAGGTTGTCGAGGAAGCCTTTGGTGCCAGCAAAAATGCTGACTACTTGCTCTTCCACTGGCATTGGGCTGTTCAACGGTTGCTTCAATAACTCAACCAAGCGATAACCGCGCTCAAGCTGTGCTTTTGAAATGGCGTCAAGTTCAGAACCAAACGTTGCGAATGCTTCCAACTCACGGAACTGTGCAAGGTCGAGTTTCAAAGTACCCGACACGCTCTTCATTGATTTGATTTGAGCTGCACCACCTACGCGAGAAACCGAGATACCTACGTCTACTGCAGGACGCACACCAGATTTGAAGAGGTTGTCTTGCAAGTACACCTGGCCGTCGGTGATGGAGATCACGTTGGTGGGAATGTATGCCGACACGTCGCCAGCTTTGGTTTCGATAACGGGCAATGCAGTGAGTGAACCCGCACCGTTAGCGTCGCTCAACTTTGCAGCGCGCTCAAGCAAGCGGCTATGGAGGTAGAACACGTCGCCTGGGTACGCTTCACGGCCTGGTGGACGGCGCAATAACAGTGCCATCTGGCGATATGCCTCGGCCTGCTTCGACAAGTCGTCGTACACCACAAGTGCATGCTCGCCATTTTCCATCCAGTGCTGACCAAGTGCGCAACCGGTGTATGGAGCAAGGTACTTAAACGGTGCTGGCTCAGATGCAGGTGCTGCAACAACAACGGTGTACTCAAGTGCGCCGTACTGGCGAAGAGTTTCTACTGTTTGTGCAACTGTAGAACCCTTTTGACCAATCGCTACGTAAATGCATTTCACACCAAGACCACGCTGGTTGATGATGGTGTCGATGGCAATGGTGGTTTTACCGGTTTTACGGTCACCAATGATGAGCTCGCGCTGTCCGCGACCAATGGGGATCATGGCGTCAATAGCCTTGATTCCTGTTTGCATTGGCTCGTGTACAGGCTTGCGACCCATGATGCCAGGAGCCTGAATTTCTACACGACGAATGATGCCGCCAACAATGTCGCCCTTACCGTCGATGGGCTCGCCCAGTGCGTTAATGACGCGACCCAAGAGAGCATCGCCAACAGGAACCGACAAAATGCGTCCGGTTGCTTTTACTGGCTGGCCTTCTTCAATGCCATCGGCATCTCCAAGAACTACAGCACCAATGGTGTCTTCGTCGAGGTTCAAGGCGAGACCAACAGTGCCGTCTTCAAACTCGAGCAATTCGTTTACTGCGCAATCGGGAAGACCCGATACGCGGGCGATACCGTCGCCTACTTCTGCAACGCGACCAACCGTGCGAGCCTCGAGTGACGGCGCGTAGCCCTCTAACCCCTTGGTGATCGCTGACGCGATGTCGCTTGCTGACAATGTGATGTCTGCCATGACTATTTCCCTTCTGACACTGGTAAGTGATGACGCCTAGAGGCGGCTTTTCACTTGATCGAGGCGAGTACGGACACTTCCATCGATCACCGAATCGCCCACAGTGGCAACAACGCCACCCAGCACGCTCGGATCGACAACGACTTTCAAGTTGACCTTTTTGCCTGTGGCCTTTTCAAGGGCTGCAGCCAAACGGCTCTCTTGCTCTGGCGTGAGTGCAACTGCTGTACGCACCTCGGCGAGATCTTTATTTTGCGCACTTGATGCGCGCTTCACCACTTTGTCGACAATGGCTGGCAAGTCGCGACCGCGACCAGCGCCAATGACCAAACCAACAAGTTGAGTAGTGGTGTTGGTAGCAGAGCCACCAATAAGTGCTTCTACTACAGCCTGGCGGCGTGCAGCAGGAATGGATTCGTCGGTGAGCGTTGAACGCAGGGTTTCACTTTGCTCAAGTGCGCGCGCCAAACGGAATAATTCGTTTTCAACAACAGCCAAGTTGCCTTCGGCCTCTGCAATTTCAACAAGTGCGCGGGCATAACCCTCGATACGTGATTCGCTCATCGTGCTGCCCCTACTGAGTTAATGAAGTTCTCAATGAGTTCCTGCTGTGCCGAAGCGTTCAATGACGCACTCACTGCACGTTGTGCAGCTGCTGAGGCAAGAAGTGAAATTTCGCCACGAAGTTCATCGCTTGAACGTGAACGTGATGCCGCAATTTCTGCATCGCCACGAGCTTCAAGTTCTGCAACTTCTGCGGTAATGCGAGCGCGACCTTCAGTGAGCATTTTTGCTGCTTGCTGGTCGGCTTCTGCCATGAGACGGCTGCGCTCACCGGAGATGTCGCCAATTGCGGCACGGATGCTGCTGGCCTCTTGCGTTGCTGCTGACAACGCATTGGCTGCGCCATCGAGTTCTTTTTGAATGCGCTCGGTACGAGCGTTCAAAGCCTTCTTTGCGGCTGGCAAACCAAACTTATAAATTGCTGCAAAAATAATGAGCGAAGCAATTCCACCGTAAATGATTTCGGCTTTTTCTGGCAAGAGCCAGTGATGCGTCTGCGTAGGGTCTGTAGTTGCGATGAGATGAACAAGTCTCATGATCGGCTCCCTGCATTTTGCATAGCTTCTGACACTGCTTGCGAAACCACAGATGCATCGGCAGTTTTACCAAGTGCAAGTGATGCAAGAGTTGAAGTGACCGAGGTAACTGCGGCACTTACTTGAGCCTGAGCAGCTGCACGATCTGCATTTGCTGCAGCTTCTGCTTCAGCCTTCTTAGCTGCGATGCGAGCATTCACTTCTGTAATTGCGCGTTGACGCTCTTGATCGAGAGTTTGACGTGCGGCGTCGATGCGCTGTGCTGCTTCTGCACGCACACCAACAAGTGCGGTGTCGTACTTGGCAACTTCAGCGCGGGCATCGGCCTTTGCTGAATCGGCACCGTCGTGGTTGCTACGAATGCTTTCGTAACGTGAATCCATACCTTTGCGCAAGCGTGGGTAGAGGAAGTACCGCATGAGAATGAGGAAAATGATGAAAGCTCCAAAGCTCCATAACAATTCCTTATTTTCTGGCGCAATAGGGTTTGGCCCAGTTTTTTCAACGGCTCCTGTTGTTGCTGCAGTGGTGGTATCCGCTGCAGAATAGGCAACTGCCCCCGATGCCTCTGCAGGCATGGAGTCGGGTGTTGGCGAGGCCAACGTCACCATTTTTTCAGTTACCGCTGGGGCAGCCGTGTCGGAGGTGGGGGCTGAGTCGGCGCGAACCAACCTCACCGCTACCGCCGACTCACCCGAGCGGGTGACTATTGCAGTCAACATGTGATCTCCTGAACCTGCGCTTCAGCAGGAAGATAGATGGACAACTCTCGAATTCGCTTTAGGCGAACTTGAGAAGAATGAATACAACGAAGCCGATCAGTGCAAGTGCTTCAGTAAAAGCGATACCCAAGAACATTGTGGTACGAACCATGCCTGCAGCTTCTGGCTGACGTGCCATTGCCTCGACTGCTTTACCCACGATGTAACCGATACCAATGCCAGGTCCGATTGCAGCGAGACCGTATGCATAACCAGCTGACGCTGCTGCTGCATTGTTCTTTGCTGCTGCTGGATCAGCTGCTACTTCTGCTGCTTTCACAACAATTTTGGCTAATGCTTCCATTTCTTATTTCTCCTCGTTACTTATGAAGATTGGGTATTCAGAATTTTCTAGTAGTGCTTAGTGTTCAGGGTGTACGGCCCCACCGATATATACCGCGGTGAGGATAGTGAAAATGTAGGCCTGCAAAAACGCCACCAACACTTCAAAACCAGTTAAGAAAATCAACATTCCCATCGGCAAAACACCAAAAGGAATAAGGATTTTGTCTTTTGCTTGGAAAAGCGACTCGGTGAGGAGTGCAAAGGTCACGAGCAAAATGTGACCAGCAAGCATGTTGGCGAAAAGTCGCACGGCAAGAGAAAACGGACGAACAATGATTGCCGAGATGAATTCAATTGGGGTGACGAGAATGTACAGAGCCTTGGGCACTCCTGGTGGGAACAAGACCGACTTGAAGTAGCCACCAAAACCCTGGTGCTTAATTCCTGCACCGTTGTAGACCACCCACACCATGAGTGCAAGCGCTGCTGGCAACGCCATACGTGCTGTAGCGGGCATCTGCAAGAACGGAATGATTCCGGGAACGTTGCAGAGATAAATGAACATGAAAAGCGACAAAAGAAATGGTGTCCAACCGAGGCCATCGCGACCCATGGTTTGCATTACTACGCCGTTCTCAATGAACTCCACAGTGCTTTCTGCAATGTTGCGAATGCCACGAGGTGCAGTTTCTGCACTTTGACGACCAGCTAACAAAAACACCACGGTGCCGATGGTTGCTGCAAGCACGGCAATAAGAGAGATTTTGTTGAAAGACGCGAAGAGTTCCTTCCAGCGAAGGATCTCGTTAATCGGCGGGAACTCAAGAGCGATCACGTGCGATTCCGTTTCGTATTAGTTCGAGGACAGGGATAAGTACAAAAAGAGTTGATAAAAATCGATTTCGCTCAATTTAGTAGAACGAAGCCAAGAAGAACGAATTTCACGATGAGGTATTTGCCTCACCACCTGAACTTGGCTTCAGACCTGGGTAGGCCAAAGTGGCCGACACATGCCGAAGTTCCCAAAAGAGAAGACCAAGGTGCGTCACAATAATGGTACATCCGAGTGCCGGAAGCGAAATCCACGACATATTGCGTACCAGCACTACTGCCGCAAAAATAATGCCTAAACGGATGAGATAGCCAAAAAGTACTGCCCCCATCATGAGCCCAAGCGAGATGCGCGCCGTTGAGGAGATGAGTGCCGCTGCCAAGGCAAAATTGAGCATCACAAGCGCACAACCAAATGCGCTCGATGTAGCGCCATCGGCTCCCCAAATGAAGCTGGCAATCAATACCAGAACCGGCGCCGCGATGAGCCCGCGCACCAACATGTGCCGGGTGACTGCAACTTCTGGAGCATCGCCAGATAGCTGCGAGGTAAAGAGCGAACTGGGGTCGTTCATTGTTCGCCTTGCACTGGTGGCTTGGCCCGACGCGTTTCTGCCCGTTCTTCTTCAAGGCGCTTCATTTGCGTGTCGTAACCAAACCACATTTTGACGAAGTTTCCCACACAAGAGAAAACGGTCATCACAATCATGAACACAGGCGTGGTGCCTGCGAAGTGGTCGATAGCAAAACCAATGAGGAAAAAGATGAGAACACCAAAGGCGATTTCAGCGCCATGGCCCAAGCCGCCAGCACTGTTTTCTGCTGCACGCGGGTTGCCCGCAATGCGGCGCACAATTTTGGGATCGGGAAGAAGTCTCACAGCATGGCCTTTGGGGTTCGCTTCAAACTACGACAACTCATTGTGCATCACCAATTTCTTGCGATAGCGACTCGCTCATTTCCTCTTGCAGTGCAGCATCATCACGTGACTTGCGCCGCACACTGGGGTGCAACACGGTGTACAAGCCCAATGCAACGGCAGCTACACCAAAGGGGGCGATACTGCCACCCGATGTGGAAATGACCGGGTACAACGCCATTCCCGAGAGCAACACTGTCCATAACCACAAAATGAGCACACTGCGCCGCTGCCCGTGGCCGAGGTTCATGAGGCGATGATGCAAGTGCCCCTTGTCGGCCGTTGCGAAACTTTGTCGCTTGTATGCACGGCGCACAATGGCAAAGAGCACGTCGAAAATGGGCACCCCTAAAATAAGCAGTGGAATGAAGAGTGGCGCTAAGAAGAAATACGTTTGACTATTGAAGTCTTGCGTTGCTGGGTCTGCCCTGCCCCCCACCACGCTGGTGGAAATGGCAAGCATGAGGCCAAGTAACAATGCGCCGCTGTCGCCCATGAAAATTTTTGCGGGGTTGAAATTGTGTGGCAGAAATCCGATGCATGCACCGAAGGTAACCGCAGCAACAAGTGGGCCGATGTTGGGTTCAGCAAGCAAACCCAAATCCCCAAGGTGCCGGCTATACAAAAAGAAAGCTGCCGAGGCAATGGCAACAATTCCTGTTGCTAAACCGTCTAAACCGTCGATGAGATTGATGGCTTCGGTCATTACTAACAACCACAAAATAGTGACGAGTGGTATCCAGTCATTCGATAAAACAAAGACATCGAAATACGGAACACGGAAATAGAACATGGTGACGCCGGCCCATACCAACACCATTCCGACGCCTGCTGTACCTGCAACTTTTGCCGGTGCGGATATTTCGCGAATGTCGTCAATGAATCCGATGGCGCAAATGGCAATTGCAGCAATTGCAACACCCAACATTTCCGAGCTGCCATCAAAAAGTGGGCCAAACCTGTCCATCTGCCATGCCAAGAGCAGCGCAGTAATGATCCCAACGAGCAGCGCGACACCACCAATGTCGGGAGTAGCCGTGGTGTGTACTTTGCGTGGGTCTGGTTGCGCCATCCAGTTCTTCAGACGTGCCAGACCCATAACGAAAGGGGTCACAGCAAAAGTGACAATGGCCGCGCATGCAGCAACGATGAGATAGCCGTTGATGTCACTCATGTGGTTCTAGATTAGACCTCTGCACCATTACTTCTGCAGAGTCTGCATTTTCTTTAATAAACAGGGAACTTTGCGCAGAGTTCAGCAACGTCGCTGCGCACTTTTGCCAAGGCTGCAGTGTCGGTGCGGTGACGCAAGGCCGTAGCTATGAGCTCAGCAATACGCACCATTTCAGGTTCTTTCATTCCTTGCGTGGTCACCGACGGCGTACCAATACGCACACCCGAAGTAACAAACGGGCTACGCGGATCATTCGGAATGGTGTTTTTGTTGAGCGTGATTCCTGCTGAGTCGAGCACTAACTGTGCTTCTTTGCCGGTGAGCTCTGCATCGAATGGTGTGAGGTCTACCACCATCATGTGCACATCGGTACCACCCGACACCAAGCGAAAGCCTTGCTGGGCGAGCGCCTGCGCAAGTGCACTGGCGTTTTTCACAATTTGCTCGGCATACACACGGAAGGTGGGGTGTAACGCTTCACCAAATGCCACAGCTTTTGCGGCAATGGCGTGCTCTAACGGCCCGCCTTGGCTACCCGGGAAGATTGCCTTATCAATTTTTTGTGCGTGCTCGGCCTTGCACAAAATGCAACCACCACGCGGGCCACGCAATGTTTTGTGCGTGGTGAAAGTAACGACGTCGGCATATGGCACCGGGTTGGGGTGTGCTCCACCAGCGACCAAACCAGCAAGGTGTGCAATGTCGAACATCAATAGTGCGCCCACTTCGTCGGCAATTTTCTTAAATGGTTCTGGCTCAAGACGACGGGTGTACGACGTAGTACCAGCAACAATGAGTTTCGGACGATGCTGCAATGCAAGCGCACGCACTTCTTCCATGTCGATGCGCTCGTCGCCAGCCGACACCTTGTAAGAAACAAAGTTGTACAAAATTCCACTTGCATTCACAGGTGACCCGTGAGTGAGGTGGCCACCGTGGTCGAGGCTGAGACCAAGAACGGTGTCGCCAGGGTTCAAAAGACCCAGATATACGGCCATATTTGCACTAGCACCTGAGTGGGGCTGCACGTTGGCGTGATCGGCGCCAAAGAGTTTTTTCACACGCTCAATGGCAATGCTCTCAATGTCGTCGACAATGGCGTTGCCACCGTAATAGCGCTTGCCAGGGTAACCCTCGCTGTACTTGTTCGTGAGCACAGAACCAGTTGCCCGCATCACCGCAGGCGAGGTGAAGTTTTCGCTAGCAATGAGCTGCAGGCCGGTGACCTGACGTTTGACCTCGTCGTCGATGAGTGAGAAAACAACATCTTCGCTTTCAAGTTCTGATGGCCAATTTTTTGGGGTGCTCATTTTTGTGCTCCGAAATTTTTTGCTTCTTCGCGTTCGATGTCGCCGAGTTGTGCAACGCGACGTTCGTGACGACCACCTTCAAATGGAGTGGCAAGAAATGTTTGCACGATTTCCTCTGCGAGTCCTATTCCTACGACACGTGCACCCATAGAAAGTACGTTGGCGTTGTTGTGTTCCCGTGCCATACGCGCCGTATAGAGGCAGTTGCACAGAGCAGCACGCACACCCATGACCTTGTTGGCTGCAAGTTGTTCGCCTTGACCACTTCCGCCGAGAACAATGCCCAGTTGTGCTTTGCCATCGCGCACTGCCCGACCCACGGCTGCACAGATAGGTGGGTAATCGCAACTCTCGGTGGAGCGTGTACCAAGGTCATCGACTGTGTGACCAGCAGTACGGAGAAATGTGATGAGGTGCTGCTTCAGGGAATAACCAGCGTGGTCGGCCCCAATAGCAATGTGGAGTGCTGCAGTCATCTTCTGAGCATAGGGTTTGCGAGCCTCAGAACGCCTAACCTGCGTCTATGACTCTTTCACCAAAGACCCCCATTCTCGTTGGTTCTGGCCAGTCACTGCAGCGGCCAAATGACCCACGCACTGCTTCATTCGATACTGCGGCCGACCCTGTTGCGCTCATGGTGGAAGCAATTCGTTTGGCCACAGCCGATGCCGGCTTATCCTCACTTCCCGATCTCGATGCACTACGTGTTGTTGGCCTGTTGAGTTGGAAATACGGCAACCCAGCGTGGCTCATTGCGAAAGACCTGGGTGTGACCTCGCGTGAATACGCGCTCAGTGCAATGGGTGGCAATACTCCACAATCGTTGGTGAACGCTGCAGCCACAGAAATCCAAAATGGCCAAGCCGACATCATTGTTCTCACCGGTGGCGAATCAACTCGCACCAAGGCGCGCGCAAAGAAGGCAGGCGCCGAACTCACGTGGCGAAAAACCGGTGCCGACGTGCCCGCACCAACTGCCGTTGGCGAAGACCTCGTCATGGTGAGCGAGTACGAATTCGAACGCAAAATCATCATGCCGGTGCAGGTGTACCCGATGTTTGAAACTGCAATTCGTGCACGTGCCGGACGCAGTGTTCAAGATCATCAAAAACACATTTCTGAATTGTGGTCGCGCTTCAGCAATGTTGCGGCAAAGAACCCCAATGCCTGGTCGCAAAATGCAATGAGTGCTGAAGACATTCGTACCGCTGGGCCCAATAACCGCATGATTGGTTTCCCGTATCCGAAATTCATGAACTCGAACAATGACGTCGATATGGGTGCTGCACTCATTATGTGCTCGGTAGAAAAAGCTGAAGCGCTCGGTATTCCTCGCGATCGATGGATCTTTATTCACTCCGGTACCGACTGCCATGAGCATCAGTACATCTCTGAGCGCTGGACCTTTGCTGAAACTCCAGCAATTGAGCTGGGTGGAAAACTTGCCTTGCAAAACGCAGGTGTTGGCATTGACGACATTGGCATTGTCGACCTCTACTCATGTTTCCCTGCAGCTGTGCAACTTGGCGCACAATCACTTGGTCTCGATATCAATGCGCAACTCACTCGTACTGGTGGCTTGCCTTTTGCTGGTGGCCCATGGAACAACTACGTCATGCACGCAATTGCCACCGTCATGAACGACCTCCGCAATGCGCCAAACGAGCTTGGCTTGGTGTGGGCCAACGGCGGATACACCACCAAACATGCCTTCGGCGTCTACAGCACACAGCCACCCAAGGAAGCCTTCAAACACGCATACCCGCAAGATCAGATTGACGCCATGCCACGACGCACAGTTGCCAAGGCCGCTGAAGCAGTGGGGCCAGCAACGCTCGAGGCATATTCGGTGATGCACGATCGTGATGGCAAACCTGCAATGGTGCATGCCGCTTGCCTACTTGCCGATGGTCGTCGTGCGTGGGGCGAAAGCACCGATGCCACGCTGGGCGGCGCCATGTGCACCGAAGAGTTTGTCGGACGTGCAGTAGAGCTCGATGCTGCTGGTGTCGTACACATTCAATAGCCGTAGCGAATAGAGGGGAAAGCAGACTAGTGACTCAGAACGACACCTTTCCTCGGCAATACGCACGCACTCAACGCCTCTCGCTCGGCGAACCACGTAGCTTCACTTTGTCGCCTTGCTCACAACGGTTGGTTTTTGCTCGCGCGGCATCGGGAAGCGACAGCGTCAACATGCTGTGGGTGCTCAATACCCAAACTGGTGAAGAAAAAGTTGTCTTCAACCCGCAAGCAGTGCTCGACAACACTGGCGATATCACCGCTGAAGAGTTACGCCGCCGCGAGCGGGCCCGTGAAAGCGCCAGCGGCGTTGTTTCATACTCATGTGATGTAGCAGTTGAACGTGCAGTCACCATTATTAACGGGCAACTCTTTCTTGTTGATTTACTGAATGGTCAGAGCACTGCACTAAACATTGAACCTGGTGCTTTTGATGCGCGCCTCAATGCGCCCGGCACCCACGTTGCCTACATTCGCAACGGCGCATTATGCGTTGCCGACATTTCAATGGGCACAGACAACACTCACGAAAAAGTTTTAGCCTCCGATCCTGCTCCTCATATTTCATGGGGCATGGCCGACTTCATTGCTGCAGAAGAAATGGGTCGTCAGCGTGGCTACTGGTGGTCGCCAAATGGTGAGCACCTTGCTGTTTGCCGTGTTGATGAATCGCCCATTGACACTTGGTTTATTGCCGACCCAGCCCACCCGGAAAAGCCAGCTACTGAACATCGCTACCCCGCTGCCGGAACCGCAAATGCCAAAGTGACATTGCATATTGTTCAACGTGAATCAGCTGCAAGCTTTGCGGTGTCTCTGCCTTCTGCTGACGAGTATCTCAACTCTGTTGCATGGAGCGCTGCTGGGTTCATTGTCCAACTGCAATCACGCGACCAGAAATCTGTTGCTGTTTTTTCTGTTGATGCAACAACTGGAAATGCTGAAGAAATTTTCGCCGACGCCGACGATGCATGGGTGGAACTCGTGAGCGGTGTTCCTGCACTCAGCACAACTGGGAAGTTAGTAACAACGGTTGACCGCGAGGGTGCACGACGCCTTCAGGTTGATGGTGTTCTCGTTACTCCAGCGCATTTGCAGGTACGTGCCGTGCTGCATGTAGGAGACGCCATCGTCTTTCAGGCAAACCACATCGATTCTCCATGGACTATCGACGTGTGGCGATGCGATATTGCAACACTGAGCCTCACCTGTCTCAGCAGCTCGCACCCCGCGCCACATTCCGTTTCTGGCATTGCTACCGACAATGCATTTCTGCTGCGGGTGTCGCATATGACTGCTCCACGTGCCGAGTTTTCTATTAGTACCGGGCACAGTGTTCATTCACATGCTGAAGAAATGCTCGTTGCACCCAACGTTGCCTTTCACACCGTTGGTAACAGCAATATTCCCGTTGCCATTGTGACTCCACGCGATAACAGCACACACAAGCTTCCCGTGCTCTTCGACCCGTACGGCGGGCCACATGCACAGCGTGTGGTGGGCTCACTTCTTGCCTATGCCACCTCGCAGTGGTTTGCCGACCAAGGCTTCGTTGTGGTCATTGCCGATGGACGTGGAACTCCGGGCAAGGGAAGCACATACGAGCGCAGCGTGTTGCACGATCTTGCCGAACCTGTGCTTGTTGACCAGGTCGAAGTTGCACAAGCAATTGCGCAGTTAGAACCACGTGCCGACACCTCTCGCGTTGCAATACGTGGGTGGAGCTTTGGTGGTTACCTTGCTGCACTTGCCGTGCTTCGCCGCCCCGACATTTTCCACTGCGCAGTTGCTGGAGCTCCCGTCACCGACTGGCGCTTGTACGACACGCACTACACCGAACGTTACTTAGGCAACCCCGCCTTGAATGCCGCCCCGTACGAGAGCACATCGCTCATCAACGACGCCCATTTGCTTGAGCGACCGCTGCTTCTCATTCATGGTCTTGCCGACGACAATGTGGTTGCTGCTCATACTTTGCAGTTATCGAGCGCGCTACTTGCTGCAGGAAAAGATCATGAGGTGTTGCCTTTGTCTGGGGTCACACATATGACACCTCAAGAAGTTGTTGCAGAAAATTTACTGCTGCATCAACTCTCGTTTATTCAGCGTTCGTTGCCCACTGCCCCATAACGATGCGGTCGAGACCCGCAAAGTCTTGGCGTACTTCAACGTGCGCATACCCCAGTTGAGCAAACTCTGTACGCAACACATCGCCTTGCTGAAAACCCATCTCGCAAACGAGATAGCCACCAGGTGCGAGAAACTCACGTGCCTCTTGCGCAATACCTAACACGTCGCGCAAACCTTGGTTGGGAGAAAAAAGTGCTATGTGTGGCTCCCACGTACGCACTGAGTCTTCAACAAGTGGGTCAGCTTCATCGATATAGGGAGGGTTCGACACTATGACCTGAAAGGAACTGTGTAATTCGCGCGGGAGACCCGCACACCAACCGCCCTCGGTCACACGAACATTGCGCGCGTTGCGACCAATGCCGGCAATGTTTGCTCGTGCAACATCGAGCGCATCGGTAGAAATATCACTCAGCCACACTTCAGTGTTGTCGTGCGGCAATTCATTTGCCATCGATAATCCAATTGCTCCACTACCAGTGCCGATATCGGCAATGCGCAACATGTGCTCATCGCTTCGCAACTGACGTGCACAGCTCAGTGCCACTTCAACCACTTGTTCCGTTTCCGGACGCGGAATGAGCACACGTTGGTCGATGAGCAAATCGATATGGCGAAATGGCCAATGGCCCAGCACATATTGCACTGGCTCGCCGGCCAACCTGCGCCCCACCATTGCTTGCAAAGACACGCCCATGCGCATTGTTGCTGGCTCGTTCAGCGACTCAAGAAATTCACTGCCCCCAAGCCCGCTTGCTTCTTCGCAGATCCAGCGCGCTTCTTTTTCGTCGCCGAGAAGTGACGTGGTTTCATTCCACAACTCGCGCCACGTACTTGCCTGCTCGTTACTCATGGGACACACCCAGGCTTGGGTTTATTTCTCTCCGGCCAACTGCCGTGAACGTTCGTCGCTAATGAGAGCTTGCGACACTTCAAGCAAGTTGCCACTCAAAATGTCTTGCAACTTGTACAAAGTAAGCCCAATGCGGTGGTCGGTAAGGCGATTGTCTTTGTAGTTGTACGTACGAATTTTTTCACTGCGACCGCCGCCACCCGTTTGTGCTTTTCGCTGGGCAGAAGCTTCGGCATCGTGCTCTTCTTGGCGCAGTTTCATAATGCGTGTACGTAGCACCTGCATTGCACGTGCCTTGTTTTGCAACTGGCTACGTTCGTCTTGCATTGCCACCACAACACCTGTTGGCCTGTGCGTAATACGCACTGCAGAGTCGGTGGTGTTGACGTGCTGTCCACCTGCACCCGATGAACGATAAATGTCGATATCTAAGTCTTTTTCGTCAATGAACACATCGACTTCTTCAGCTTCTGGCATGACGGTGACTGTTGCCGACGAGGTGTGCACTCGGCCTTGGCTTTCGGTAACCGGAACGCGTTGTACGCGGTGCGGGCCACCTTCAAATTTCATGTAGGTCCAGGCAAGATCGCCACTCATGAGAATGACGACTTGGTTGATTCCGCCCAATGGCGAGAAATCGAGAGAAAGCGTTTCGCACTTCCACCCCTGGTTGGCGGCATACGCGCGATACATCTCGAGCAGGTCTGCAGCAAAGAGGTTTGCTTCTTCGCCACCTTCAGCGCCGCGGATTTCTACAATGACGTTTTTGCCGTCGTTCGCGTCGCGTGGCAACAGAAGCATTTTGAGTTCTGCTTCAAGCGACAAAAGTTCAGCTTCAGCGCTGGCTAGCTCTTCACGAAAAAGGTCGCGCTCTTCGCCCACGGTTTGTTCCATGAGTTCACGGGCAGCTTCAGCATTGCCCTGTGTTTCGCGAATGGTACGAATGCACTGCACGATGGGGGTCATTTGCTTATACAAGCGCGATGCATCGCGCAGTTTGTTTTGGTCGCCAACAATGTCGGGGTCGCCAAGGCTTGCTTCAAGCTCTGCATAGTCGCGTTCTATGCCATCGAGGCGATCCATCATGATGGAGAGGCTAACTGTGAGTTCTTCGTTGCAGCAGAAATGCCAAGGAACCGAGCAGGCTTCGTGGCTTTTTCTGCAGCAAGGAGGTTGGTGCGCGTGATGTGCGTGTCGGGCATTGCAATAACAAGTTCTGCAGTGGGGTCAATATAACTGCGTGCATCAAGCGCGAAAGGAACAATGTCGGGGTCGGCACCAGTTGTAAACACAACTATGAATTGCTGACCACTCGCATCTTGCGCTTTGCCCACACAGGGCACTACATCGAGCACGTTGCTGCGAGCGAATGGCGGGTCGCAAGGTTCAATCGACACTGCACCAACAAGACCTGGTTCATTCACCACGCGTGCACGTAACATGCGTTCTGGTGCAAGACGATTGAAGGGATGTGGTTCGGCATCGGGGTGACGTTGTTTTGCTACCGAGGCAACAACGCCTGCCAATGCTTCTTGTTGTGGCTTATTGCCATGCAACAACACAAATGCTTCTCTGTCGTGTGCGCCCATTCCCACTTCAAGACGCACTTCACCGTTGTATGCATCGGTCACCGCACGACATACTTCAAGACCAAGCACTTCACCAGTAACAATGCCGTGTTCAACATGAGGAACTGCACCACCCGACGCAATGAGCTCGATAAAAGCTAAGTGTTCTGGCAGCGCCGGTGTTGTTTCAACATGAGGTACGGCAATGGCGGGCAACAACACACGGTCATTGACATGCCAAACGGTGATGGGAAAAGAAAAGTGTTCTGCCTGACGAGCAAGCACGCCTGTATTTTCTTCGGCAAGCACGTGTAACGCAGTTGCACCTTCTTTAAGAGCCCACAACAATGCTGGGCCCAGCCCGCGTTGCGGATTGTCGCTCACCAACACCCATACGTCGGTTCCGTGCTTTACTGCTGCGCCACGCGAAAAGCCGAGCGGCTCGAGATCGGATTCAGGAATGCTTTTGCCGAGATGCTCGTGAACGAGGACGCGCAACTTCAGAGAAAGGAGTTGGCCTTTTCGAGAGTCGTCAAGCGACACGGGCGTAACCGAAGAACGTCGAATTAGGAGGTCTTGGACTTGCGCTCGCCGTAGCGCTTGTTGAAGCGCTCCACGCGACCACCAGTGTCGACCAGTTTTTGCTTACCGGTGAAGTACGGGTGGCACTCATTGCACAATTCAACGCGGAAGTCTCCACCTTTGGTGCTACGTGTGGTGAAAGTGTTGCCACATGAGCAAATGACGCTGGTGTCTACGTATTGGGGATGAATGTCGGTCTTCATGGCTCTCCGGAGTTCTTAGCAGTGGGATGAGTGTATCGGGCAAAAAGCGCCCTACATCGAAGGTTGTTTGGCGATTTCTGACAAGAATTCGTCGTTATTGCGGAATGATTTGAGGCGGTCGATGAGCAGTTCGAGCCCCGGAGCCCCATTTCCATCGGCAGCAAGGCCCGAGAGTACGCGGCGGAGTTTCCAGACCAACTGCAATTGCTTGGGCGGGAACAGGAGCTCTTCGTGACGGGTACTTGACGCATCGACATCGATTGCTGGGTACACACGACGCTCGGCAAGGCGGCGGTCGAGGCGCAATTCCATGTTTCCGGTTCCTTTGAATTCTTCAAAGATGGCGTCGTCCATACGGCTGTTTGTTTCCACAAGACACGTGGCAAGAATGGTGAGACTTCCACCCTCTTCTACGTTGCGTGCAGCACCAAAGAATTTTTTCGGTGGGTACAAAGCACCTGCGTCGATACCACCCGACATCACACGACCTGTTGCCGGAGCAGCGAGGTTGTATGCGCGCGAGAGACGCGTAATGCCGTCGAGAACAACTACAACATCTTTGCCAGCTTCCACCATGCGCTTGGCTTTTTCAATTGCCATTTCTGCAACGATGGTGTGCTCTTCTGACGGGCGGTCGAAGGTTGACGAAATGACTTCACCACGAACGGTGCGCTTCATGTCGGTTACTTCTTCAGGACGCTCATCGATGAGCAGAACAATGAGGTCAACCTCGGGGTTGTTCTTTTCAATGGAGCTCACGATGGTCTTCATGATGGTGGTCTTACCCGCTTTTGGCGGCGACACAATGAGCCCACGCTGACCTTTACCAATTGGTGCAATGAGGTCGATAATGCGTGCGGTCATGTTGCCCGGATCACTGTCGTCTTCTAGACGCAATTTGGAATCGGGGAACAATGGCGTGAGATCTTCAAAACGCGGACGCTTTTTGGCATCGTCTGGCGACTTGCCGTTCAACGTAGCGATGTCGAGCATTGAAGGGTTCTTTTCACCGCGCGCAGCGGGTCGTGCCATACCAGTGACATGGTCGCCTTTACGCAAACCGTACTGACGTGTTTGCTTCACCGAGATGTACGCATCATCACGCGTTGGCAAGTAGCCGTTCACTCGCAAATAGCCGTATCCCTCGTCGCGCAAGTCGAGGTAACCCGACACCGCTATTGGCTCTGTGCTGATTGGATCGTCTGAAACTTCAACGTCGGTTTCATAACGGTCGGTGCCCTGCGGGCCTTCATCGTCACGACGTCCTTTACGACGACGACGGTTGCGATTGCGGTTGCGGTTTGCTGGGTCGTTATCGAAACGCGAGCCCTGCTGGAAACCTTGTTGCCCACCTGGCTGACCACTTGGCTGGCCACCTTGTGGGCGCGGGCCACGATCATTTTGCTGGCGATCGTTTTGTGGACGCGGGCCACGATCGTTTTGCTGACGATCATTTTGTGGGCGCGGGCCACGATCATTTTGCTGACGATCATTGTGCGGGCGATTCGGACGATGACCTTCAGAAGCGGTCTTCTCGAGAGTTCCTTCATGCTCAGCGAGCTCGAGTTCCCACTCTGACAATGGTTCACCATCGATGCCAATGACCACGCGTGGTTCTGCTTTGGCTGCAGGTGTTTCCTTTGGCGCAGCAGCCTCTTTTGGAGTCTGCTTTTCGGTACGGGCAGGCCGCTTTGTCTCTACAGGTGGAGCGGTTTGCTCCAAGATTTTGTCGATGAGTTCAGCCTTTTTGGCACGCGAAACCGACTTCACGCCCAACGCCTGGGCGATTGCCATGAGTTGTTCACGGTCCTTTGATTCAAGTACTGATTGCTCTAGTGCTTCTGCAGCCATTGCTGCCACCTTTCATATGCCAGCTCATGTGCGTTCAGGTAATCACAGCGAAATAAGTGAATGTTCACGAGATTTCGCGCCGATTCACCGCGAAAGCAGTAATGAGCGGGAGCGGGACGCCGCTTCGGAAATCAATCTCGGCAACCCGAGATGTGACCACCATAGCCACCTCGGGTACATGTTGCAACGCTCAATGCAGAAGTGAACGAAAAATCAGCCGAAATTAAGCGCCTGCGGTGAACCGAGCAACGGCATTTTGAACCGCATCTAGGTCATTTTCTACAGCGGTGATGTATTCCTCGTGGTCAAAAAGGTCAGCAAGATGAGCGGGCAACGATGGCCGGCTTCCTGTTGCCTGTTCTACCGCATCGGGGAACTTTGCTGCATGAGCAGTTGCCAGGGTAACCATCGGAATGTCTGCTGCTTGATGTTGGCGTGCTCCGAACACACCCACTGCAGTGTGCGGGTCGATGAGTTGCCCAGTTTTTTCAAACACATCGCGAATGACTTCCAGCGTTGTTGCGTCGTCACATCGTGCTGCACGAAAGACCGGCGCAAGCCAGGTGTTGTATTGCTCGGGGCTCACTGCAAATGCACCTTCAGAGCGGAAGCGACCCAGTTGATCGGCAGTACGTGCACCATCGCGATTGTTCATTTCGAAAAGCAACCGTTCGAAGTTTGACGACACTTGAATATCCATGCTGGGGCTCAACGTTGGTTGCACACTTTGCGCACGCATCTCTTGTGTTGCAAAAAAGCGCGTCAAAATATCGTTTGAGTTTGAGCCCACAATGAGTTGATGAATAGGTGCACCCATTTGTCGTGCGATCCAACCCGACAAAACGTTGCCGAAGTTGCCGGTGGGAACACTGAAAGAAACGCCGTTGCTAATGGAAACACCACTAGAGGCCAGTTGTTGTGCTGCAGAGAAGTAATACACCACTTGGGCCATAATGCGTGCCCAGTTAATGGAGTTCACAGCCGACAGGCGTTGCTGCTCACGGAACTTCTGGTTGTTGAACATTGCCTTCACGAGATCTTGGCAATCGTCAAAAGTTCCATTCACCGCAAGTGTTTTCACATTGGGTGAATTCACTGTGGTCATTTGGCGTCGCTGCACTTCACTCACGCGACCCTGCGGATACAAAATGACAATTTTTACACGCGAACAATTTTTTACTCCATCAATTGCTGCACTACCCGTGTCGCCACTAGTTGCACCAACAATGGTGATGTGCTCATCACGTTGCTCGAGAAGTAAATCGAACAACTGCCCCAAAAACTGCAGTGCAACGTCTTTAAACGCCAAGGTTGGGCCATGGAAAAGTTCCAACATCCAGTGATTAGTTTCCAAAGGAACAAGTGGCGTTACACGTGGGTCGCGAAATGTTGAATACGCCGTACTGCAGAGTTTTTGCAATGTGCTTGCGTCGATCTCATCACCAATAAATGGCGCCATGACCGAAGCAGCAAGTGAAGCATAGTCGGTAGTTAATGTTTCCGGCGCAGAAGGCCACGATGCTGGCACATACAAACCACCGTCGGTAGCTAACCCGGCAAGTACAGCATCGGCAAAAGAGAGAATGGGCGCAGTGCCACGAGTTGATACATATTGCATGTACTACTGCCCTACAACTCGAATGAAGTCACCTGATCGTTTTACCACTGCAAGGCCAGCAAAATCGCGGAGACACTTTTGCACCGATGCTTCTTGCGCAAGGTGCGTAATAAAAACGAGACGAGCATTTTCGCCAATGCCTTCTTGTTCGGCTGTACGAATGCTCACTCCATTTTGCGCAAACACACCTGTAATGCTGTGCAAAACACCGGGTTGGTCGAGCACTTCAAGTGCCAACATGTATTCGCTGTGCGTTTTATCGATTGAGGTAAAGCGTGGCTTCGAGAATGACCCCAACATGGCGTGTGTACCTTTTTTCAGGTTCACTGCCGCGTCAATTGTGTCGCCCAAAACCGCACTTGCCGTTGGGCTTCCACCGGCTCCGCGGCCATAGAACATTAAAGATCCAACAGCATCACCTTCAACAAAAACAGCGTTATATGCCTCGCGCACGCTGGCAAGTGGGTGGTTGAGCGGCACCATTGCAGGGTGCACTCGCACTGCAAGCTCTTGCGACTCGGCGTCTATTTCAGCGATGGCTAACAACTTGACTACATAGCCAAGTCGTTTTGCCACAGCAATGTCGGCCGCCGTGACTGTGGTTATTCCTTCTCGGTGTACGTCGCTTGAGGTGACATTGGCACCAAATGCAATGCTCGCAATGACTGCACACTTCGCTGCAGCATCGAATGCTTCAACGTCGGCTGTGGGGTCGGCTTCGGCATAACCCAATGCCTGGGCCTCCGCCAGAACGGCACCGTAGTCGGCGCCTTCTTCTGTCATCTTCGTCAAAATAAAGTTTGTGGTGCCATTCACAATGCCCATGACGCGACGAATGGGTTCGCCACGCAAACTCTCACGCAACGGACGAATAAAGGGAATACCACCGGCAACAGCTGCTTCAAAGAGAAGGTCGACACCTGCTGCATCGGCAGCTGCGAAGAGTTCAGCACCGTGCTCGGCGAGAAGTGCTTTGTTAGCAGTAACTACTGGCTTGCCTTGCCCGAGAGCTTGAGTAATGAGACTGCGTGCTGGTTCGATTCCGCCCATGAGTTCCACGACAACATCGACATTGGGGTCATTCACTACTTCAAGTGGATCGACAGTGAATACATCTGCGCTGAGACTGACTCCGCGAGCACGCGAAAGATCGCGCACAGAAGCTCGGGTAACCACCAAAGTGATGCCCGTGCGTTGGGTAATTGTTTCGGCACGCTGGCTCACGAGATTGATAAATGCCGCACCGACATTTCCTACGCCAATAACGCCTAGCCGCACTTCTTGCTTCATGTATTTAGGCTATAACCCACCTCCACTATTCTCAGCGCTATATCTGCCAGTTTCATCAACGATTTGTGCAGAAAACACTCAAGTGGGAGGGGGTGTGTGCCGATAATCATCTTGTCGGCACAACTACCCTATGGAGGAACATGTTGCACACTTCCTCAACTCACCTGCGGCGCATCATTTTTACAACAGCCTTGTTGAGCACCGTTCTCTTCGCAACACCCGCTTCGCCAACTCTTGCCGAAGACGTAACTGGGCAACCCCCTGCATCAATTGTGGTGAACGGCAAAGGAAATGGACACGGACGAGGCATGAGCCAATACGGCGCCTTGGGTTGGGCCACCACCTATAACAAAACCTGGCAAGAAATTCTCGATTTCTATTACGGCGGAACCACGCTCTCGCCTCTCACCGATGCAGATGCAGCTCTCATGCCAAATGGAGTGATGAGCGTACGACTCACCACCCTCGACAACAAACAAACAGCAATGGTGTCAGAAAACGCTTCCCTGCTCCTCGAAAACGACCCCGTACCAGATCGCAAATGGGCTGCGCTTGTCGTGCGCGAAATTGCCGGCACTGTTGGCACATACCGTATTTGGGGAAGCACTACTCCTATATGTGTTGCCGAACAGTCTGACCCCGTTACCAATAAATTCGTACAAGTGGCCGACATCACTGGGGCGGTAAATGTTTCCACGACTCTCAGCAACGATGCATCTGCTGCTGTAATGCCAAACGATGCAGTTGGTGTGTGTGAGCCAACAGGTTCCACTCGCTATTACCGCGGAACTATTCGCGCAGTCAATGGAACCGATAAAGAAAATCGCACCATCAACCTCGTCAAGCTTGACGACTATTTACGTGGAGTAGTTCCACGCGAATCTCCTGCAGCATGGGGCGACCTTGCAGGTGGGGCAGGCATGAACGCACTGCGTGCTCAAGCAGTAGCTGCACGCTCTTATTCACTCGGGCAAAAGCGCTATACCTATGCAAAAACCTGCGACACGCAGTCGTGTCAGGTATACGGCGGGGCCGCTTTACGCGAGAAAACCGGCAAACCAATAGTGGTTTTAGAAGACATTCGCACCAACACGGCCGTCAGTGACACCACCGGATTTGTTTTGCGCACAGCAAAAGGAAGTGTTGTCAGCACCGAATTCACTTCATCTAATGGTGGCCGTACTGCAGGAACCACTTTCCCCGTGCGAGTAGATGATGGCGATGTTGCAGCCGACTCAACAGATCTCAATTGGAGTGCGGTCATCGATGCGCAAAGTATCCAAAAGAAGTACCCCAGTGTTGGTGTGCTGCTTTCAGTAGTCACTGCACACGACGGATTGGGAAGCGACTGGAATGGGTATGCAACTCAGGTCACTATTTCTGGCACGGCTGGTGTAGTGAATGTGTCGGGTTGGGATTTCAAATCGGCATTTAGCCTGCGTTCACCCTGGTATGAAGCCACACCTATTTACGGCTCAACGCCCACGTCAAGTGTGGTGGGACCCATGTTGTTCATTGGTGACTCCGTTGGGGAAAGTATTACCAGTGAGTTCAACAGCATTGTTCGACCTGCTTATCCAAACGTCGACTACCAAGCATTAAGTTCTCGTTGCCTGATTGGCGCTGCATGTACCGGAACACCCGATGGAATCACCATCATCAACACATTGCCAGCAGAGAAAACGCCAGCAATAGCCGTCATTGAACTGGGTTACAACGATGCACCAAATACGTACGGCGCCGAAGCCGACCAAGTGGTTGCTGCGCTCACTGCAAAAGGCGTACAGAGAATAATTTTCATCAACATGTCTACGCGCCGCACTACCGCAGGTTTTGAAGTTTCAAACACAGCATTAGCCAACATTGCGGCAACACATGCAAATGTGACGGTGCTCGACTGGAATGCCTACACGTCCGAGACTCCCAAATGGCGATGGTTTGTGAAAAACGACAATGTGCATCTCACTTCAACTGGGAAAACGGAGTTTGCGTTGTACTTGCGTGCCCAGTTCGATGCATTGCGCACACAGGGTCTTCTCCCCCAAACACCCGGTGCGCCCGATGTGACCATCGGTTTACCTTTACACACCAATCAAAAAGGTGAAATGGTGAAATTTGTCCAAAAGTCACTCAATGCAGTTTTGAAACTCAAGAAAAAAGCAATTCCCGCCGATGGAGTTTTTGGAAAAAGCACAAAAGCACTCGTCATGAAATACGAAACTGCGATGGCACTTCCTGTTGACGGAATCGTCGATGTCGCCGTGTGGAACAGCCTTGGACTCGATAAAAAGCCACGTGCCGCAGTGTTGCGACTTGGCACGCTTCACCCATCGGTGAAAGTTCTGCAAGCAACACTCAACCGTGTATTAAAAATTTCCCTGAAAACTTCGGGTTACTACGACGGCCCTACTGTTTACTACGTGAAACAATTCCAACAACGTGCAAAGTTGCCTGTGAATGGAAATGTGAACCGAACTACTTGGCTGGCGTTGATGACGAGCGCAGATCGTCTATAGACACGCCGAAACGTTTCGCCCACGCTTCATCGCTTACCATCTCTGGGTAATACGCGCGATACTCACGCTTCAATCGTGGATAGTCGCGACGCAAACGCATGAGCGAAACACGCAAAGCCTTCATGTCGGCCCAGAAACGGGGCGTATCGCGTTGCAGTACGTAACCCTCGTCGAGTCGTGGATGGCGATGCAAAATGCTATTACGCCGAGTTGCTAAGCCAACTGCACGCGAATTGATGGGTGCGACACCCATCTTTTTGGAACGCATCCACTGCGGCAATATGTAACCACCCACAAGTGGAACTGCAGCAATAAACCCAATGAGGCGAATGGGCTTAGGGATACCCGGAGGAATTTGGATTGCACTGAGTTCAGCGTTTAGCGGCCCAGCTTTTTCCTCGGGGCACACGCGTACTTCATCGTGCATTACAGCATGGTCGACATTGCGCCAGAAGTCGGGCCCTTCCAAATAATGGTCGAGACCTTTCAGCATGTATTCCAGACTGGCGTAGCGCAGTGAGAAAATATTGCGGAAACCAAACGACAACGTGCGATATGCCGTGTGATACCACTTGTGTTGGTCGTAAACCAACGTTTCCACCAGCAGCATGTTGCGTGTTTCGTAATACAAGGTCATTGGCCCATTTTTCAAGGCGAAGTCGGCATGCCAAACAGCAACACCTTTCATGGTGATGCTGTGTTCGCCCGTGTGCATGAGACCAAAAGCAACGTCGTCGCCACGAACGAATACTGGCACTGGGTTTTCTTTGCCCACTGCAATAGGGAACGCCGTGTACCACCACGCGGTGTATTCAAACTTTGGCTCAAGTTCATCGGCCAACACCGTGATGCGGTCGCGCAGGTCGTCTTCACGGCCAACTGCACGCAATGGATATGTGTAGCGCCATGCGTAGTGTGCACCTGCTTCAAACTGCATCCAAGGAATCTCTTCTGAGATCATGGCACCGTGAATACACAACTTGTCGTCGGTGGCGTAGCGGAACATCGCGATGGTGCGTACTAACGATTCCACTTCAAGTGAAATATCGTCGTCCATGAACAACACGTGGGTGGTCCACCCATCGTTGCGGGCATGAATAAGACCACGTGCAAAACCACCTGCACCACCCAAGTTGGGGTTGGGAATGAGCGTTGGGCTCATGCCTGTGCTTGCTGGAACTTCTAAGTTGCGACCGTTGTCGACAATAGTGGCGCGGAAAGATTGCTCAATGCTGGGCACTTCAGTAATGAGTTGACGCATCCGCTCGACGTTGGCCAGTACATAAGGCTGGCGATTGAACGTGGTGATGACCGCATTCATGCGTACTTCACGCAAAGGTGCAGCGCCCGCATACCATCCACCCGTAACAAGACGGCCGCCGCTGTCGTTACTGCGACGCACGCTGATGTAATAGGAATCGACTGTGGTGTCTTGTAGATCACACACACGCATGTTGACGACACCAGCACTTTGAGCCACATGTGTGGCCACAATGCTTTCTTTTAATCGCTTCACAGCAACTACTTCAATTTCACATGGCCCAGACACTTCAAGCACTGCATGCAGAGTATTAACCGCCGATTTGCGCCGCCAACGTGCTGCGGGAAACACACCAAAGTACGTATCGAAACTCTGCACATCGCCCTGTATGCGCTCGTACAGCGGTGGCTCGAGCGTGTCGGCGCGCGCCGGCAAAATGCGCTGCAACAAATTGACGTCGGGAAATGCGGCACTAGACATCAGAGTGGGTCCACCGAGAAGGGCGACGCTGCAGAGTCATTTTCCCAAGCAGTGAGCAATGCTCGCACTGCGCCAAGTGCTTCATGAATAGTGACGTCCATATCGAGATAACGATATGTTCCCAAGCGACCCGCAAAGGTGATGTTGCTCAACTTCCCTACTTCATCTACATATTGCTGTAACTGGCCTTTTTCTTTCACCAATCGAATGGGGTAATACGGCACATCGTTGGGGTCGGCGAGTCGACTGTATTCGTGATACGTCACCGACTTTTGATGCGTTTCCCAAGGTGCAAAATGCTTGTGCTCGGTAATGCGTGTATACGGCACGTTTGGGTCGCCGTAGTTCATCACCGCACAGCCCTGGAAGTCTCCCTCGTGAACTTGACGTTCGAAGTCGAGTGTGCGATACCCCAACCGACCATGCTCGAAACCGAAATATGCATCGATGGGGCCACTCCACACCACGTGGTCGGCTGCTTCAAGATCGACACGTGACTTCACCACACCCAAGGTGACCGTGATACCAGGGTGATCAAGAATATTGGCCACAATGGGCGTGTAGCCATCGCGCGGAATGGCTTGATACGGATGGTTGAAATAGGAATCGTCGTAGTTAAACCGCACTGGCAATCGCGCCAAAATACTCGCTGGCAATTCCACAGGGTCAACGCCCCACTGCTTGCGGGTGTAACCGTCGAAAAATGCTGCGTATAACTCTGGCCCTACAAACCGCAGGCCCTGATCGCGAAAAGACTGCGGGTCGGTAATGCTTTGGTCGCCAATTGAAGTAATAAAAGCTTCCGCCTCTGCTGGCGTAAATGTTTTACCAAAAAATTGATTGATGGTGAGCAAGTTGACCGGCAAGGAAAATACTTTGCCTTGCGTGGTTGCTTTCACCTTGTGGTTGTACGGCATCATGGTGCCGAAACGATTCATGTACTGCCACACGTGTTCATGAGCAGTGTGAAAAATATGTGGCCCATAAACATGCACCATCACGTCACCGTCTTGACGTTCCGTATGACAATTACCTGCTACATGGGGGCGCGAGTCGAATACGTCGACACGGTGACCTGCCTCGGCGAGTTCACGGGCGATGACCGCACCCGAGAATCCGGCACCAACGATGGCTATATGACGAGGGCGTACAGGCACCCTGCCAGCCTAGTGAGCCATCTGTGGCCCGCAGAGTCCTTCGAGGTCTCGTATCTGAATGAGATCACGGTTGGCATAGGTCACAGGGTTCGATGGGTCGGCACGCAATTTGAACGTACGGAAAATCATCTCGGTGGTATCGACCGCAAGAATGCGACCAATGAGTGGCTCGCCAAGTTTCAAAATGACCTTGATAGTTTCAAGCGCTTGAATGGACCCGATGATGCCTGGCAACACGCCCAGAACGCCAGCTTCTGCACAACTTGGTGCGAGTTCTGCTGGAGGTGGCTCGGGAACCATGTCGCGGTAAGTAGGACCTTCGAGTGGATGGAAAACGCTGACCATTCCTTCAAAGCGGAAAATGGAGCCGTGCACCACGGGGATACCCAACTTCACGCTGGCATCGTTCAACAAGTAGCGGCTCGGGAAGTTGTCGGCACCGTCGACAATGACGTCGTAGCCCGTCATGATGTCCATGATGTTGCTCGCATCGAGTCGCGTGTCGTAGGTAACCACGTTGACATCGGGGTTCATGAGCGTAAGTGTCTTTTTTGCACTATCTACTTTGCGATCGCCAATGCGGTCGAGGTTGTGCAAAATTTGACGTTGCAGGTTTGACGCATCAACCACGTCCATGTCGATGATGCCAATGGTGCCTACGCCTGCTGCAGCAAGGTACAACGCAGCTGGTGAACCAAGACCACCCGCACCGAGCATGAGCACCTTTGCGCCGAGCAATTTTGCTTGACCTTCAACACCAACTTCTGGCAACAACAAATGGCGCTGGTAACGATTGCGCTGTTCTGGTGTGAGCGTGACAGGAAGCTTCCAGGTGCGTCCTTCGTCTTTCCATTTACCGAATCCGCCGTCCATGGAAACAACGTTGGTGTATCCCATTTCAGTGAGAGTTTGTGCGGCAAAAGCACTGCGTACACCGCCGGCGCAATACACCACGACCGGTGCAGCCTTGTCGATGATCTTGCCTTCAATTTGAGCTTCGAGGTGTCCACGAGGAATATGCAACACATCGGGCAACGCACCTTGGTCGAACTCATCTGGCTCGCGAACATCGAGCACAATGACTCCACCAGCTTGAATGCGCTTTTGCGCTTCAGCGGTGTCGACCTCGGTAATTTGCGCTTTTGCCTTCGACAGAAGGTCACGGAATGTAGCCATGCCTAAATGCTACCTGATTGGTCGGGTTTCGGCTCGGGGCAACTTCAGCCCGGTCAAGCCACCAGTTGCGGCAAAAGAACGCTGATATCGCCGAGCAGCACCGCATCGGCATAGCGGTCCATCTCGGTGGGCGCGCCGTTCACAATGATGATTTTTGCGCCCGCTGCTTTTGCCCGAGGCACCGCATTGGCCGCCGGAAACACCGACAAGGTGGAGCCCACAGCAATAAACACATCACACTCTTCACTCACCTGCATGGCACGTGCAATGACTTCAGGTACGAGTGCTTGACCAAAACTAATGGTGTCACTTTTCAAAATGCCACCGCACGATAAACACTGCGGATCTTCCTCGCCGTTTCGTACTCGTTCAATGGCGTGCTCCATCGGAAGTCGTTCCTGACAACTCCAACATGCAGTGCGAAACATCGTGCCGTGCACTTCAATAACAAGCTCGGGTGAATTTCCTGCACACTGATGGAGCTCATCAATGTTTTGCGTAATGAGCCCGTGCATTTTCCCTTGTTGCTCCAGTTGCACCAGCGCGCGGTGACCAGGGTTGGGTTGCGCATTCCAGGCTGGCGAAATGAGTCGATTCTGCCAAGCGATTTTGCGGATCTCTTCATCTTCTAAATAGTGCTTCAGCGTCGCAACTTTTTCAGCTGCCGGGTTACGTGTCCACACGCCGTTAGGCCCGCGGAAATCGGGAATGCCAGAATCGGTAGAAATGCCGGCGCCCGTGAGCACGGTGACGCGTTCGGCATCCGCCAGTATTTCTCGAGCATGCGTGAGGAGTTCTTCCGACATCTCTTCATTCTTACTCTCTTGGGTTCATCAAACAATTTGTGTCACCAAGTGCCACACAATGCACACATATAGGCATGAACTCAACAGCAACTGTTCTTCACGATTCCGAAACACTGGTGGTCTACCCATGGCTCGACCCAGTGGTCGACTCCACTGGCTTCGAGGTACGTAGCGACTATGTCGAGCACTATTGGCTCGGCATACTGGGGCCTACTTCTACCTGGCTTTTGCGCCGCTTAGTAAGCGGGTTCGACCACTACCCCGATGGCTATGAACTCAACTTGCCAGAAACAGCAGCGGCACTCGGGTTGAATTACCGCACCGACAAAGAGTGCCCATTCACGCGCGGAATTGACCGGTTGGTGATGTTTGGTGTTGCGCAAAAATACTCTTACGGGCTCGCCGTACGAACACGCATACCTGCATTATCGGCACGACATGTTCAGCGACTTCCTCAACACTTGCGTGAGAGCCACGCATTGTGGCTTACTAGCGCAACGAGTTAGACAGGTTTAAAACTGGTAACGGTGTCGATGAGAAGTCGCGTACCGAATGCTGTTGCACCTCTTTGCATCCAACCATCATCGCCATCAACTTTCATTGGCCCAGCAATATCGAGATGCGCCCATGGCGTGTTGCCCACAAACTCGCTCAAGAACAAACCTGCAGTAATGGTGCCACCAGCTGGCCCACCAATGTTGCGCATATCGGCAACAGTGGAGTCGAGCAAACGACGGTATTCCTTCACCAATGGCAGTTGCCAAATGGGTTCATCAACGCGAGCCGCTGCATCTTCTAGTTGCGCAATGAGCTTGTCGTTGGTTCCTAAAACGCCAGCAACTTTTTCGCCGAGTGCTACCAAGCAGGCCCCGGTGAGCGTTGCAATATTGATAATTGCCGATGGCTTGAGTTCAGCAGCAAGCGAGAGCCCGTCGGCCAAAATGAGGCGACCTTCGGCATCGGTGTTGTGAATTTCTACCGTTTTGCCATTGCGCATGGTGAGTACGTCGCCAAGCTTTAACGCGCTACCTGAAGGCATGTTGTCGGTGCACATGAGAAATGCGGTGACCCGCGTTTGGCATTTCAAAGCACTGAGTGTGCTCATGGTGGCCAACACTGCAGCGGCACCACTCATGTCCATCTTCATCACTGCATGTGATGGGTCGGAAGGCTTCAAGCTGATGCCACCCGAGTCGTACATAACACCCTTGCCGACAAGCACAACGTGTTGCTTTTTGCCTGCGCCTTTGGGGTTGTACGACAACTTCACCATGCGAGGTGGCTCAATGCTTCCCTGGTTCACACCAATGATTCCGCCGCAACCCATTTGAATGAGTTCTTCTTTGTTGTACACGGTGATGTCGAGGCCAGTTTGTGCGGCAATTTCTTGTGCCTTTTCAGCAAAGTGACGAGCTGTGAGATACGCAGGCGGCATGTTTGCAAAATCGCGTGCGGTGCATACTGCATTGGCAATAACTGCTCCGTCTTTCACTCCACGTGCAATTGCTGCTGCATTAGCTGCAGTTGCCACTAGCACCACTTCTCGTAACGGTGAAGCGAAATTTTTGTCGCTCTTCAATGCGCTGTAGCGATGCGTTGCAAGTTGAATGCCCTCAACAACCGCTTGTGCAATGTTTGCCTTGTTGCCACGACCCAAGTTGACAAGCGTGGTCGACAAACTTTCTACTTTGCCCGCAGCGCGAGCAAAGGCCGCAGCCGCTTTACGAGCATCGTTTGCAGTTAAAGAATTTCCTGCGCCAACGCCAATGGCTACAACAACAGATGCGCCTCCTAAACCGTGTAGCACCAACGTTTGACCCACTCGGCCGTCGAAGCCTCGCTCGGCTAACTGCTTACGATTGAGACCGATTTTTGGAGATACTGGGCCATCGGAGCCAACTGGCACACCAATGGCGTCTGCTTGTGAACGAGATGAGGTGGAAACGCTGAATTGAATAGTCACATGCGAAGTCTAAACGCTGCGCACAGGGCGACTCGTACCCTCTTGCCAACGTGCCATGGTCCACAACAAATCGGACATGCGGTTGAGGTACGGCACAACATGCGAAGGTGATGGTGCAGCAGCTAGCGAATGACGTTCTGCACGGCGCACAACGGTGCGCGCAAGGTCGAGCCATGCTGACACAGGGTGCTCGCCAGGAACCACGAACTCTGTGGGGTGTTCAAATTGCGTATCGAGTTGGTCGATGAGTTGTTCCATCTTGGTCACCATTTCGGCTGACACACATGATTTTTCCGGAACCAATTTGTGACGATTCTCTGGCAATGTGGCAAGTTCAGCCATGAGCACCCACAAGTCGCGCATAAATGGCTCGAGCATGGTGACAACTTCTTGTGAACGAGCATCGCCTGTGTTATTGACTGCAGCGCTACGAGCTAACCCCAGTACGGCTTGTGCCTCGTCGACGGTGCCATAGGCGCGCGGTAGCGCTGAGTCTTTGGGCACCCTTCCTCCATAAAAGAGGCCAGTAGTGCCATCGTCGCCATCACGTGTGTAGATCGGTTCGCGTGCCATTTGCCTCAACGCTAGTGCGGGAGAGTCGTGAGCACCTGATCCTGTGCAGATAACTTGTAAGGAACATGAAAAGACAGACTTATCTTCAGGCCGTGAACGAACGCGTCATTGTATTTGACGGCGCCTTTGGCACATTTGTACAAGACCTCGATCTTGGACCTGACGACTTTGGTGGCGCCTCACTTGAAGGCTGCAACGAGATGCTCTGCCTCACTCGACCCGATGTCATTCGTTCCATGCACGACGCATTTCTCAAAGTAGGCGTCGATGCAATTGAAACCGCCAGCTTCGGATCTTTCTCAACTGTTCTTACTGAATACGCCATTCCCGAAAAGTCATATGAGCTCAATGTTGCTGCAGCATCACTTGCTCGCGAAATGGCAAGTAGTTATGAGTCCGACGGGCGCAGTCGCTTTGTTGCAGGCTCAATGGGCCCCGGAACCAAACTGCCCAGCCTCGGACACATTGGTTTTGCCGAACTACGCGATTCCTATGTAGAACAAGCACGCGGACTTCTCGATGGCGGTTCAGACCTTTTCCTCATTGAAACCTGCATGGACTTGCTGCAAATTAAGGCCGCAATGCAAGCATGTCGCCAAGCGATGAAAATCGTTGGTCGTGAAATTCCTATTCAGGTGCAAGTAACTATGGAAACAACGGGCCGCATGTTGGTGGGCACTGAAATTGGTGCAGCACTTGTTGCATTGGAAGCGATGCGCCCCGACGTGATTGGCATTAACTGCGCAACTGGCCCCGCTGAAATGCAAGAGCACTTGCGTCACCTCTCACAACACTCACCTATTCCTATTTCTGTCTTGCCCAATGCCGGCTTGCCTAGTGTTTTAAATGGCCGCACGCATTACGACCTCACGCCTGCCGAACTCGCGTCGTACCACAAGCACCACGTAGAAGATTTAGGCATTGGCATTGTGGGTGGTTGTTGCGGCACTACCCCGGAACACCTACGCCAGGTAGTTGAAGCAGTACGCAACCTCACACCTGCTCCACGTCACTTCACCTTTGAGCCAGCACTTACTTCTTTGTATTCGTCGGTGCCCATTGTTCAAGACAATTCATTTCTCATTATTGGCGAGCGCACCAACACCAATGGTTCACGGGCATTTCGCGACCTCATGCTGGCGAGCGACTGGGACGGCTGCACCAAAATGGGTGCCGAACAAATTCGTGAAGGCGCACACGTTATTGACGTCTGCGTTGACTATGTAGGACGCGACGGTACTGTCGACATGAACTCCATTGCCAGCAGGTTCGGCTCACAGGTGAGCGTTCCACTGGTATTCGACAGCACTGAACCACAGGTAATGGAAGCTGGCCTCGTGCATAGCGGTGGACGTGGCGTATTGAACTCAGCCAACCTTGAAGACGGTGAAGCACCCGGCAGCCGTCTCGACCGTGTTTTTACTCTTGCCCGCGACTACGGATGTGCAGTCATTTGCTTGCTCATCGACGAACGTGGTCAGGCCCGTGATGTTGAGTGGAAAATGGAAGTTGCGCATCGCCTCAACAAAATTGCCACCGAGCGCTACGGCTTACGTTCATCTGACCTCATCTTCGACGCACTCACCTTTCCTATTGGTACCGGCGACAAAGACTTACGTCGCGATGGCTTGGCAACAATGGAAGCCATTCGCCGTATTAAAGAAGAAATTCCTGGCGCGTTCACCACACTTGGTTTGTCGAATGTCAGCTTTGGTTTGAAGCCCGCGTTACGCCAAGTACTGAACAGTGTCTTTCTTGCCGAATGCACAGCTATTGGCCTCGACTCGGCAATTGTACATGCGAGCAAAATTTTACCGCTCTCGCGTATTCCCGAAGAACAAAAAGAAGTGTGCCGTGCGCTCATCTATGACGAAGAAATCAACGGCGAAAACGCATTGAATGTCTTGCTGCGTCTCTTCGAAGATGTGCAGTCGGTTGATGCAGTGAAAGAAGACCGTAGCGACTGGACACTTGAGCGCATTTTGAAGCAACGCATTATTGATGCAGAGCGTGACGGCCTCACCGACGACCTCAACACCGCCATGGCGCAAGGCATTCCACCGCTCGACATCATTAACAACATCTTGCTTGAAGGTATGAAAGTTGTTGGTGAGTTGTTTGGTTCAGGCCAAATGCAATTGCCGTTTGTTTTGCAAAGCGCAGAAACAATGAAAACTGCAGTTGCTCACCTTGAACCCTTCATGGAAAAAATTGATGGGCAAACCTCTAAGGGTCGCCTTGTTCTCGCCACTGTGAAAGGTGACGTGCACGACATTGGCAAGAACTTGGTCGACATCATTTGCACCAACAATGGCTATGAAGTGGTGAACATGGGCATCAAAGTGTCTATTGCCGACATGATTGCCAAAGTTCAAGAAGTGAACGCCGACGCACTCGGTATGAGCGGCCTCTTAGTAAAGAGCACGCTCATCATGCGCGAAAACTTGCAAGAGTTGAACGCTGTTGGGCTATCTGAAATTCCTGTCATTTTGGGCGGTGCTGCACTCACACGTACATACGTAGAGAAAGATCTGCGGGAAATATACGACGGTCGCGTGTTCTATGGTCGCGATGCCTTCGAAGGTCTCTACACGCTCGACAAAATTATGTCTATCAAGCGCGATGGCGTGGTTGACCCCGATTTCGGACGCATCCCTAGTGGTCGCGTACTTCCCGATCGCAATAAAGCGGAACGAGTAGAAGTAGAACTTCCGCATCGCTCGCCAGATGCTGCTACCGACAACCCTGTGTTCACCCCGCCATTCCTAGGTTCCAAAGTGGTGAAAGGTTTAGCAATCGACGACATTGCTGCCTACATCAACGAAACTGCAATCTTCCGTAACCAGTGGCAGTTCCGCCCTGAAAACGGAGAGACCGATGAGCAATTTAAAGATCGCTTGCGCCCACTTTTGCGTGAACAGTTAAGCAATGCCAAAACAAGTGGCGTGTTGTTGCCACAGGTGGTGTACGGCTACTTCCCTGTGAATGCCGACGGCACCGACCTTGTGGTGTACACCGACGACACTCGCACCACTGAACAATGTCGCTTCCACTACCCACGTCAACGCGAAGAACCTTTCCTCTGCATTGCCGACTTCTTCCGCAGTGTTGAGTCGGGCGAAAAAGACTATGCGGCGTTCCACATTGTGACCATGGGTAATGCGGTCAGTGAAATGGCAGCCGAACTCTTTGAACAGAACAAGTACCAGGACTACCTCATCTTGCACGGCCTCGGTGTGGAAATGGCCGAAGCACTTGCCGAATACTGGCACCATCGCATTCGTTCCGAATGGGGTTTTGCCGACGAAGACGGCCCATCACTCCATGGGCTTTTCCGCCAGCAATATCGCGGAGGTCGCTACTCGTGGGGCTACCCCGCCTGCCCGGAACTAGAAGACAACGCAACAGTGGCTGCGCTACTTGAAGCAGGACGACTGGGCATTGAAGTGAGCGAAGAAACCGGCTGGCAATATCAACCAGAGCAAACAACTTCAGCAATCATTTGCCATCATCCTCGCGCAAAGTACTTCGTCGCCCGCTAAGTTCGTTTCATGCCTATTGTCACCGCAGTCAAACTTGGTTTTTTAAACTACGTCAATTACAAAGGTCGTGCTCGGCGCGGCGATTTCTGGTGGTGGTTTCTTTTTACCGTCGTGGCACAATTCTTAGTAAGTGGCGTCAGTGCTACTGCTGGAAATTTATTCTCAACAGCAATCGTCTTGCCACAAATTATGTTCGGTATTCGCCGTATGCATGACGTAGATAAACGAGGTTGGTGGATCCTCTTCCCCATTGTGAATATCATCTTTTGGGCACAGCCTGGCGATGGTGCAAGCAATCGCTTTGGGCCACCGGCCCCTCCTGCCAATTTCTAACGCGTCGGCTGGCTTGCGTTCCAAGCATTCACAAGCGCTGCGTATTTACCGTTCTTCTGCAATAGTTCGCTGTGCGTTCCCCATTCCACTAGCTCTGAATGGTCAACAACACCAATAGCGTCTGCGCGCTGCACGGTGGTGAGTCGGTGCGCGACAACCACAACACTGCGGCCTTGCATTAACGCTTCAAGGGCAGCTTCTACGTCTTTTTCTGTACCTGGGTCGAGGTTTGACGTTGCTTCATCGAGCACGAGCACAGCCGGGTCAACGAGTGCTGCTCGAGCAAGCGAAACAAGCTGTCGCTCACCAGCAGACAAGCGCGATCCTCGTTCATGCACCTCGGTGTCGAGACCTTCGGGGAACGCCATGAAACGCTCGAACACGCCGAGTGCTTGCAATGCGCTGTTGATCTCTTCATCAGTGGCATCGCTTTTTGCAATCCGCAGATTCTCGCGAATGGTTCCGTTGAAAAGGAAGCCTTCTTGCGGCACCACAACAATGCGTTCGCGCAAAGACTGCATTGTTGCGTCGCGCAAGTTCACGCCTCCGTACGTAATGGATCCCTCATTTGGGTCGTACAACCGCGCCATCAACTTTGCCAAGGTCGACTTGCCTGCGCCCGTTGGCCCAACCAATGCGAGTCGCTTGCCATTAGGTACCGCAATAGAAATATTTTGTAGTGCGGGTTGGGCTCCTGTTGCATAGGTAAAAGTTGCATCGCTCACCACCAAGTCGCCAAGTTCTGGAAGGTCTACTGCGGAAATAGATTCACTGACCTCTGGAACCGCATCCATGATTCCATAGAGTTTTTTCAATGCAGCACCTGCAGATTGCATGGTGTTGTACAACTGCGATAACTGCTGCACAGGGTCAAATAAGTTGGCAAGAAGCAATACAAATGCCACCACTGTTCCTACCGACACACTCCCCCTGTGCACGAGCCAACCGCCCATACCCACAATAAGAGCGGAAGCAAAAATACCGGCGAACTCAACGAGACCGAAATACCACATGCTTACCTTCACGCTATGCATATGACTCTTATACAAAGCGTTGTTTGAAATGCGAAAACGCCGCACCTGTTCTTCTTCGCGCGCATAGGCCTGTATGACTCGTACTGCCGTAATTCCCTCTTGCAGGGCGGAAAGATTTGTGCCCACGCGCTCTCGCACAACTAAATACGCCTTATTCGAATCGCGTTGAAATTTGATGGAAGCAATAAAAATAGCTGGCATCACCAGCAATGCCACAAACGTCAGTTCCCAGGACAAAGTGAAGAGCAAAATGATTGCTAGAAACAAGAGGAAGATGGCAGAAATGAACTGCAGCAAACCCCATTGCACTAAATCACTCATTGTTTCGATGTCAGCAGTCATTCGCGCTACGAGGACTCCAGCTTTTTCTCTGTCATAAAATGCCATTGACTGTTTTTGCATTTGTGAGAACACGCGCAACCGCAAAACGCGCAAAAGGTTCTCGCCAGCACGATTAATGAAAATGTATTGGGCCCGACCAAATAAATAGGCAATGCAAGTAACTGCGATGTAAGCGATCACGGTGATATTGAGGGAACGAGAGTTTCTACCACGTATGCCAGAGTCAATTCCGTGGCGCACTAACACAGGACCAGCCAAAGTACATAGCGTGACCGCAATAACGCATATGAGTGCAGCAAACATTGTCTTACGAAACGGTGCCGCCATTGCAAAAGTTCGGCGCAATAAGTTGCGTGCTTCATCGCGTGATACTCGATCTTCTGCCGATACTGCTCCTCCGCCCCACATTGCTAATCGTCTGCCATTTCACTTGCATGGGCTGCAATATTTTTTTCTTGTGCCGCTAGCACTTCGCCATATTTGGCGTTAGTGGCGAGTAAGTGTGCATGTTCGCCAAAGGCAGCTATTCGACCTTCGTCGAGAAATGCCACTTTGCTCGCAAGAGCAATGGTTGCAGGACGATGCGCAATCACCAAAGTGGTGCGACCACGCATCACTGTTGTCATTGCCTCGCGAATTTCATTTTCTTTGGCAGGGTCTACTGCCGATGTTGCATCGTCGAGCACCAACACGCGAGGGTCTGCCACAATTGCGCGCGCAATGGCAATGCGTTGGCGCTGCCCACCCGAAAGCGAGTACCCGCGTTCACCAAGAATAGTGTCGTAACCTTCAGGGAGTTCCAAGATGAAGTCATGTGCCCCAGCTAAACGAGCAGCCGTTTCAATACGATCTTGAGGCGCATTGGGTTCCGCAAAGGCAATGTTGGCTGCAACGCTGTCGTTGAATAACAAAGTGTCTTCGAACACCACTGCAACTGCACGTCGCAACTCAGACAAACGCAGTTGGCGAATGTCGATGCCGTCAAGAGTGATGCCACCCGATGATGTGTCGTAAAAACGCAACAACAACCGTGCCAATGTGCTCTTCCCACTTCCCGTTGCACCCACTATGGCGACCGACTCACCGGGTTGAATAACAAGATCCAAGTGGCTCACCACCTCTTGCCCAGTGGAGTACCCAAACGACACATCAGAGAATGTCACTGCACCGGTAAAAGCCGAGCTTGTTCTACTGGGGAGTGATTGTGGTTTTGGCGGGTCGGCAACGGCGGGTTCTGTTGACAACACTTCATTCACCCGCGTGAGTGCTGCCGCTGCACGTTGACCAAACGCCACGGTCATTCCAATGTTGCGCAATGGCCAGATGAGCATGGTGAGATAACTATTGAATGCAACGAGATCGCCCACACTCATTTGACCGTTAATGACGCGATGCCCGCCAATGCCCAAAACGGCTATGAGCCCAATTGAGGGAAGCAGGTCGATACCGGGCAGAAATTTGCTGCGTATTTTTGCGGCCCCCAGCGACACGCCTCGAATATCGTTGGCTTCTTTTTCCAACTTGCGCATTTGAGTAGATTCTGCCCCGAAACCCTTCACCACGCGAATGCCCGACACGCTTTCTTCAACAACGTTGGCAAGTTCTGCTTGTTCCGCTTGAACCGCAAGAACCGCCGGATGAATGCTGTTCGAAAAACGTCGCGCTGCCAAATTGATAAAGGGCAAAGGTGCTAACGCAATAATGGCAAGCATGGGTTGGCTTGAAATGAGAATAACCATTACTGCAAAAACCATTGCGATATTAGAAATGGTGAGTGGAATCATCACCACAAAACCTTGAATTTGGCCAAGGTCGCTTGATGCACGGCTCATCAGCTGACCCGTTTGGGTCATGTCGTGATACCCAATATGTAGACCTTGCAAGTGCGTGAAGAGGCGTTCACGCAACGAGCTTTCCGTCCATCTACTTTCGCGAAAGCCAATCCATCGTCGCCATGCAGAAAAAATGCCTGCAACGAGCCCAGCAAAGGTGATTGCCCCTGCCCATAGCAGCAACGAACCATGCTGTTGGATGCCGCGGTCGACGCCCAATTTGAAAAGTTGTGGTATCGCGACCTTCCCAGCACTCCAGAAGAGCCCAATCACTACCCCCTGCATTAAACCTTTGCGCTGCTCGCGCAACACTTTGCGTAAGAGTTTCCAACCCTCTGCGGTGACAGCGCCGTCTTGGGGGTGGCTCTCCGCTTGCGACATCGCTTCTACCGTACCGTTTCGGCTCTACCCACTGGTAGCCCACCTCATGATTTCCGCCTAATATCGTGAGATGACTGCACTCGAATCACAACCCTTTGCCGACTTCAGCCCCTTTCTTCGTGGAGCGTACGGACCCGTTTTCGACGAGATGAACGAATCCAACCTACGCGTCACTGGTGAAATTCCTGCCGCACTCACCGGCGTATACATGCGTAATGGTGCGAACCCACAGTTTGCTCCAATGGGCCGCTACCACTGGTTTGATGGTGACGGAATGATTCATGCTGTGTATTTAGAAAACGGCAAGGCTCGCTATAAAAACAAGTGGATTGAAACTCCTGGTTTGCGTCATGAACGCGAACAAGAAAAAGCACTCTTTGGTGGCATTCTCAATTTCCAATTCCCACCTGAAGACATCATGGCTGAGTGCGGCATTTTCAAGAATGCGGCGAACACCAACATCATCCGCCACGCGAACAAGATTCTTGGTTTGTGGGAAGGTGGCCCACCGTCGGAAATTACCCGTGAGCTCGACACTGTTGGCATCATGGACTACGCCGGAAAACTTGAAGGCTCCATGACGGCTCACCCGAAGTGGTGCCCCGAAACCGGTGAACTCATCATCATTGGCTACGACCCCATTGGCGGACAACCCTTCTTGCGTTACCACGTTGCCGACAAACACGGAAACCTCGTGCACAGCACACCCATCACCATTCCTGAAGGCGTCATGATGCACGACTTCCTCACCACTCGCAATTACTCAGTTATTTTCGATTTACCTGCAGTCATTGCAGCAGCAATGGAGGGTAAGTCAATGTGGCAGCCAGATCTTGGTGCACGCATTGGTGTGATGCCTCGCCATGGCAGCGACGCCGACGTGCGTTGGTTCGACATTGACCCGTGCTACGTCTTTCACTTCTTGAACGCATGGGAAGAAGTCGGTAGCGATGGTCACGAGCGCATCGTTGCTTACGGATGCCGTATGCCAAACGTCGACCTCGACTTTGAATCAGTTGGTGACGCTCCTAGTGGCATTGCTGCGGTAGACGGCGTAGGCATGGCCAAGTGGACCATCGACCTCACCACCGGCACCGTGAAAGAAGAAATGATTCACGACCTACGTAGCGACTTCCCGCGCTTGCATGACGACCTCTTGGGTTTGAAGCATCGCTATGGCTTTGCCTCAGCAACCCTCGATGGCCCGATGGGCCTTGGTTTCAACGGCATCATTCGCTACGACCTAGAGGGTGGCAGCGACCAAACCTTCGCCTTTGGGCCAGGCACCACCATTGGTGAAGCCGTTGTTGCCGACGACCCCACACGTCCAGGTGAACTTGGCTCATATGTCATGGTGTACGCCACCGACCTTGCCGCTATGACCACCGACTTTTGCATCTTCAACGCTGAAGATATTGCAGCAGGCCCTGTTGCCCGCGTGCACCTGCCACAGCGTGTGCCTGCAGGGTTTCACGGCAACTGGATGCCCGGCGCTCACTAGCATGTGACACCTCGTTGGCATGATTTTTTCATGACAACGAACACCACACTCCCTGGCTTCACTCCACGCCATACACGGCTGTCTCGTCATACGCGTGAGTTGGGGCTTAAACACATTGCGCTCATTAAGGCTCAGCTTGCTGAACAAGCTCGGTGCGAAGAACTTCAACGCACCGAAAAGGAAGCTCAACGCTCCACTGCGGCTTAGTTTTCGTTAACGTTTGCTTCTCAAGAGAAGCGAGCGAGCAACATGACAACACCAACACTCAACCTCGGCCCGGTGGGCATTTTTACTGGCGCATTTGAAACTCAGCGTTCCCCCATTGTGCGCGAAGGCATCGCAGCTCTCGACGAGCGCGGTTGGCCAACACTATGGATTGGTGAATCGGTGAACCGCGAAGTGTTTGCCAATGCCATGTTGCTCTTGAACTCCAGCAAAAACATTCGCATTGCATCGGGCGTTGCCAATGCACAGGTGCGCACTGCCCTTTCCATGCACAGCGGATGGATGGCAGTTTCTGAAGCACACGAAGGTCGATTTGTGTTGGGCATTGGCGTGAGCCATTCCACATTTGTGAACCGCGTTCTCGATGCCGCATACAACACTCCGCTTACCCTCATGAAGAACTATCTCGACACCATCGATAAAGCCACGTACATGGGCCCCACACCAAACACCACTCCACATCGCATGTTGGGCGCACTGGGTCCACGCATGGTGGGTCTTGCTGGCGAACGCACATCGGGCGCACTCACCTACTTCATGCCACCCGAGCACACTGCACTCGCCCGTGGCGATATCGACAGCACCAACACTGCAGCGAACCTTGCCGTCGAACAAATGGTTGTATTGGAAACAGACAAGGCAAAGGCTCGCGCTATTGCCATTGCAGGTATGACTCGTTATTTACGCTTGCCGAACTACACCAACAGTTTGAAGCGTGTTGGTTTTACCGATGCCGATATCGACGCCGGCAATGGCGAACCTTCTCAACGCCTCATCGATGCAGTCATTGTGTGTGGTGACGAAGCAACTATTCAAAAGCGCGTTGCCGAGCATCATGCTGCAGGCGCCAACCATGTGTGCATTCAAGTACTTACCGACACACCACAGGTGGTGCCCATGGCGCAGTGGAATCGCCTCGCTGATGCCTTGCTATAAAATTACGATGCGCTAGGGCTCAGCGCCTTCACAGCATCCCAATGGCTCAGCTCTGGGTCGAAGGCCATAATGGCAATAGAACTTGTGGTCACTCCGTTTGCGAAGTACTGATCAATTTGTGCGCGGCACTTTTCAGGCGAGCCATGAACAATGAGTTGGTCGACCACTTCATCGGGAATAGCAGCAAGTGCAGCTTTTCTGTCGCCAGCTTTCCATGCATCCCACATGCCTTGGAACGCCGGGCCACGACCCAGCCATTCGTGGAACTGTGCATACACAGGTACGTTCATATAAGCCGTAATGGCAAACCGCGCAGCCTTGCGCACTACTTCGGCATTTTCACTTGGGCACACGAAGATACGACACACAATTTCTTTCGGCACACCATTTGCGGCGCCGTTCACCACTGCCGCAACTTTTTTCACATCTTCCGCAGAGAGCCAGTTGATGATGGTGCCGTCGGCTTCGCGAGCAGCCAAGCGCAACATTCCTTCACGCAAAGCTGCAACAAGAATCTTCGGCTTCACTTCGGGCTTCACACCTAAACGGAAACCATTGATTTCAAACGTGTCGTACTTCTTTACTATTTTTTCACCCTCAAATGAGTCGTGCAGAAAACGCACGATGTCGCGCACTTTTTTATAAGGCTCTACGAAAGGTACGCCATTCCATTTTTCAACAATGACATTGCTTGACGAGCCAATGCCAATGGCGAAACGACCAGGTGCAGCATCGGCAAGCGATGCAACGCATTGTGCAAATGCAGCCGGTGAACGTGTGAACGCAGGAACAATTGCTGTTCCTAAACGCAAACGTGGTTCCCATGCAGCCGCCATTGCAAGAGGAGTAAACGCATCGGCGCCATCTGACTCGGCAGACCAGATATCGCTATAACCGAGGTCGGCTAATTCACTGAGTTTTTCACGATGTGAATGGAGGTGTCCGGGGAGTGGAACAGTCATTCCGTTACGGCGAGGTATGGCTTGGCTCATGAAACTTCCTTATCTGTGGGCACTTCATCTTTCCAGAAACGAACGATGCAACTTTGACTGGCGGTTGCCATGAGCGTTCCATCTTCGGCATACATATGCACAAGACCATGAGCAAACCCACGGTCGATGGCATGAATGCGAATATCGAGCAATACCCATTCTGTGGGCACAAGGCGCACCACACGCAATGTGTTATCGAGGCTGTTGCCACCGCCACGAATACCCATGGCCTGGCTCACGCCGAGGGGGATGTAGTCGCCCAGCACCGCAAGCGCACTGGCATCGACACCTTGAATGACCCCAGGGATCCGTGCCCACATGAGCGTTTGACCATCGCCCACCGTTTTATCGAGCGTGGCAATTTGGCGACCCTTCACGAGCCTTTTTTCAATGCGTTCGTTGATGGAACCTTCTTGAAGACCACGATGAATAAATAATGGGCAGTCGTCTGGAGGTGGAACGTTTGGCATTGTTTCGAACTGACCACGCAGGTCAAGTGGGCGATCGCCGAGTGCGGCGTTCACCGTGAGAATTTCTCGCTCCCCCACATGGCACACAGCACGAGCTTGGGTCATTTGATGCCCCGATACCGACACCGTCACATCGATATCCATTACTTCGCCTGGTCGCGCATAGGAAAGGTACTGAGCGGTGGCCCAAATGAGGTTGCGCTCCGTTGTGGCTTCCATTGCCGAGATTGCCGCAGCAAGCCCGCAGCCACCAAAGAGAAAATTCACAGAGGTGGAAATATGGGGAACTACTTCTAGGTGCCAGCGGAAGGGATTATGGCTACTTTTCAGCCCAAGAAATTCAACAGTGTCCATATCCCGACGACGCTAATACGCACAGACCCAAAGCGTTGTAGTTTGCAGTGATATGTCAGACACATCCTCACACAGCACCCGCGAATCTTGGCAGGGCGACGCATGTTCCCTTGTAGAAGAATTTCGCGCCAAACGCCGCAGCCCTGCTGAAGAACTTGCGGCCACGCTACGTGATATTGAAAAGAGCGACCTCAACGCATTCAGCTTCATCGATGCAACCAGCGCTCATGCTGCGGCACAAAATGCCGACACGTCACTCCCCTTTGGCGGCGTGCCACTCGCGGTCAAAGAACTTGATGCGGTACAAGGTTGGCCCGACACTTCTGCTTGCGCAGTTTTTGCCGACCGCATTGCCGAGCACACATCCATCATGGTGCAGCGTTTACAAAACGAAGGCGGCATGGTTCCCTTTGGTCTCACCACGGCAAGTGAATTTGGTGGGGTTAATGTCACG
>CANFUE010000006.1 GCA_947450115.1 Acidimicrobiaceae bacterium
CCCACGACCCCCTGCTTGCAAAGCAGGTGCTCTAGCCAACTGAGCTACGTCCCCGTAGGGCGAGGGAAACTGTATCGGGGAAGTTCAGTTTTTCGGCGCGCCTTGTTGCAAAAAGCGGAACATACGGCGACGAGAACACTTTTGGGGTTAGATGATGTTCAAGGCGTCGAGGGTGGCAGCCGCGCCAGCCTGTGCCCCACTGTCGCCGCTCAGGGTCACGTGGTCGCTCCACTTTGCGCGCTTGGTAGCCCAAGAAACAAAGTCGTGGGCGGTGCCTGTAGCCGAGGCAAAAGCGGGGTTGGCCCCAGGCACCACGCTCCACAGCCCCGCACCAGCGGCGGGCGGGGTGATGGCAAATGAGCTGGCAGCTGGGCCTTCAAAGACGAGGTTCACTCCCACCGAACACGAGGCCAAAGCCGGGGCACACATTTCGGGTGTGCCAGCAAGCATCCATTCCAAGGTGGCACTGAGTGCTGCTTCGTCGCGGGGCAAGTTTGCCGCTGCGGAAATGGCATGGCCAATGTCGTGGCGTAAATGGCAGTAGTGGTCGAACACAATGGCATTGCCCAAAATGTGCAACGGGTGCGAACCCAAGTTGGCCATAGGGATCACCATGCTTGCGGTGGGCTCTTCTTGCATCGCGTTCAATGCAGCGAAACCCTTCTCGGCCCACTCGTTGTACTCGGCCATTACTTGCACTGGCGTCCAGTTTTTGCGTGCCTGCACAGGAACCTCGGCATCAACCTCGGCGTCTTTTCCTTCACCGCCGGTAATAGAAGTGGGGTCGGCAATTTGGTGGAACACACTTGCCATGTGGCAGGCCACGTCTTGTACGCGCCAGTCGGTGCAACCCGACGCTGCCGACCACTGGTCTGCAGTGAGTGCGGCAAAGAGATTCTTCGCGCGGTCTATTTCAACTTTCAGGGCGATCATTGCGGGTTTCGACATGGCATGAGCATAGGTTGTGCACATGAGCGACCCGAACACGAATGACGCGTGCATGATCTTTGACGATTCCTGCCCCATGTGCTCGGCTGCTGCGCGCTGGGTCGAGAAAAATACGAGCCTTGCTGTAGTGCCCGGCAGTACGTGGGAAAATGGTGCTGCGGGCATTGGTGCAGCCGAGCTCGATGCATCGGTATGGACCCTCGACAACACTGCGCCTGCACCGCGCAGTGAAGCACTTGCGGTGTCGTATATTTTGCAACACAGTCGCCGTCGCATCTGGCGTATCGCGGGTCGAATCATCTCACTTTGGGGAATTCGCAGTGTCGCCAATGTGATCTATCGGTGGATTGCCCGAAATCGCCGCAGGTTCATGCGATCTCGGGGGTAATCTCGCTGTATGGCAGGCGAACTCATTTATGCATTTCGGGTGATGCGCCTGTCTCTGCTCGATGCAGGCGGTGCGCCCATTGGTCGCCTCGAAGACGTCGTGGTCGTATCGGGCCGTACTTCTTCTGCTCCACAAGTTTTAGGTTTCGTTGCCAACAGCCAGCGCCGCCGCATTTTTGTGAACGCCAACCGTGTGGCTTCACTCGACAATGCCGGTGCACGGCTGAAAAGTTGGGACGTCGACTTCCACCCCTTCAAGCCAAAAGAAGGTGAGCGCCTTCTCAAAATTGGCGTCATCAACCAAAAAGTGGGCGATGAAGTAGTGAGCGATGTGGCTTTGCGTTTGCGTGAAGACGGCCGCACACCAGGTTGGGAAGTAAGCAAGGTGCGCCTTGCTCGTCGCAATGCATTGCGTCGCCGCCCCACTTATCGCTTGGTCGACTGGGATGCTGTTCCCACACTGTTTGCACCTACCACCGAAATGGCTGCTGAAGCAGCACGCTTGCGCGACATGCACCCGAGCGACGTGGCTGGTTTCGTGCGTGCACTTCCTCTCATCCAGCGTCGGCAACTTGCTGAAGCAATGGACGACGAACGTCTTGCCGACTTGTTGGAAGAACTTCCTGAAGCTGAACAGTTGCGCCTCATTGAAGGTCTCGATCTTGAGCGCCTCATGAACGTGCTCGACGAAATGGAATACGACGACCTTGCCGACCTCTTGGCCGAAATGCCTGGTGAACAACGTTCGCGGATTCTTGATGAAATGGATGAAGACGATGCGGCCATGATGCGCCAGTTGTTGTCATACCAAGAAGGCACTGCAGGTGCGCTCATGACCCCCGACATCATTGTGCTTGGGCCTAATGCCACTGTTGCTGAAGCACTTGCTCACATTCGCGACCCTGAGTGGCTCGTTTCTATTGCCGCTCAAGTGTTTGTTACTAACCCGCCATTTCGCGCACCTACGGGTCGCTACCTCGGTGTGGTGCACTTCCAACGTTTGTTGCGCGAACCACCGAGCATGGAACTGGGTCGCTGCTTAGAACAAGAGCCCACCGTTACTGTCGACATGCCCGACCGCGAAGTTGCTGAAGTTCTTGCGTCATACAACATGCTCGCAATGGGTGTGTGCGATTCTGCACAACGGTTGCTGGGCGCAATTACTGTCGACGACGTTCTCGACCGTACGTTGCCTGCCGACTGGCGCCAACGTCGACGTCAGGCGGCTCCCAAATGAAACGCCGCGAAGATATTTCACTGCCACGTCAGCGGCGTCGCGTTGGTGTGCGCTATGAGCCCGATGCATTCGGCCAATTTTCTGAATCCATTGCCCGCACTTTAGGAACCGCTCGCTTTTTGTTGTTCCAGAGCTTTGTATGCGTTGCCTGGTTGAGTTGGAACATTGTTACTCCACAAAGTTGGCACTTCGACCCCAACCCATTTGGTGTGCTCACCTTGGCATTGTCGTTGCAGGCTGCATATGCAGCCCCGCTCATTTTGCTCGCCCAAAATCGCCAAGAAGATCGCGACCGTCAACAAGCAGAAGTCGACCGTTCCGTTGCGTCGCGCACACAAGCCGATACCGAATTTCTTGCCCGCGAGCTTGCCGCTGTGCGTTTAGCGTTAGCCGACATGGTCACCATGGACGAATTGCGCGACCACTTAGAAACGCTTGTTGATTCTGTTGGTGAACTTACTGAGCGTATTGCTCCACAAGTTGCACCGCAGCCCGAGTAGCTGCGCTGTACGCCTCGGGGCGGCCCAAAGTAACGAAGTGATCGCCTTCCAGAGTGATGACTTGTGCATGCAAAGTTTCAATGAGTTGTTGTTGCTTTGCGGTTTTTACTAACTGGTCATTGGTGGTGAGCACATACGCCGTTGGTTTCTTCAGTTCGCCAGCCCACGGGCGCGCGTCGTACTTGCTGAGTGCCTCACCGGCTTTGCTCACAATGAATGTGTCGTTACGACGAATTTCTCCAATGAGCCACGGCACATAAGAACGCACCGCGCCAACTTTGGGCATCATCCCCAGTAAGCGAGACTGCAATATGCGCGGCGTGTTCAGCCGGCGTAATACGGGTGAAGCACCACGCATGAGTGCCCACAGCGCTCGCTCTTGTTTAGTGGCACGCCATTCCAACGACGTTGCTTGCAACACCATTGCGCTCACTAACTCTGCGTGGCGTTGGGCAACAAACAAACTAATGGGGCCACCCATGGAATAACCAACGGTAATGACCCGGTTGATGCCGAGCGCGCGCACCACTGCTGCGGCATCATCGGCACATTCTTCAAGAGAAAAAGTGCGCGTTGGTCGAATTCCTCGGCCATGGCCACGATGATCAATTCCTACGAATGAATAGTGCTGAGCTAATTCTTCATACGCGGTAAAGAACTGCACATCGCTGCTTGCGGTCCAGCCGTGCAACAACAAAAGTGTTGGTGCTAAAGGGTCGGCATGTTGGAAGTGTCGTACAAAAAATTCGCCGCGTTGAGGCACCGATACCACGCGGCCTTCTGGCAACCACGGAATGGGTCCGATATTTTTCATTTGCACGCGCTGCACTTTCCCACTATGTCTAAGCGGTGATGTTCAAGAGTAAAGCCATTCGCTGATGCCAGTGTTGCCAAAGTGTCGTCGAGCTGTTGTTCCATATCGTGTGGAATGTTGAAGTCGCTCATGGCACCACACTGTTGACAAATGAGATGGTGATGGTGCCCAATTAAGTTTTCTGATAATTCAAAACGCCCATATTCATCGTTGCTCATGAGGCGCGACACCACGCCCACGCTTTCCAGCACGGTGAGATTGCGATACACAGAACTTTGCGGCATTTTTTCTGTGACCAACAAAATGTCGGCAATAGCCATGGGGCCTTTGGCTGCAACAAGAGCAGCAACTAGTGCGCGGCGGGCAGGAGTAAAACGTTGGTCTGCTTTTCGTAAACGCAGTGAGATTTCACTATCCATCTCTTCATCGAGAACATGTTGATGAGAATGCTGTGCCATGGTCACTCGTTATTAATGAACGCCGTAAAACTGTTGAACGCGCACACCGGAATCTAAAACAGTTTCAAAAATAGCTGCGTTCGGTAATTCTTCGGCGCCCAAAGCAAAGACACCTGGGGCAAGAGCGGCATCGGTTCCGGCATGTTTGGCAATTTCGTGAGCTGTTGCAGCAGCAACTGCACCAGCAATATGACCCATCGGGTGAGCGGCTCCTGCAATTTCAACACTGCGCTCACCGTTTTTCACACCGCGCAGTTCCACACGTACTGCGCCCATGTCGCCGTCGGCATGTGGCGGAATGAGCATAGGAAGACGGCCCAAAATACGGTCGCGGCGCGTTGCCGATACGCGTGCACTAATGCGGTTGACATGCGAAAAGCTGTGTTTCAACAGCACGGGGTCAGCAAGGTCGGCGCGATAGCAATCGCGCGAACCAATGGGTTCAGGGAACCAACACAATTCGCGGCCACTTCCCGCGGGGCGCTTCAACCAATCGTCGTCGTGCCAGCCGAGTGCGGTTCCCGACAATACGCGGTGGTGTTGACGCGCACATTCGGGGCCTGCGGTTCCGTGAACGGCAACATGAATTTCGTCGTACTCATCGAATTTTGCTGCAAGATAATTCACCAACAACCCCGACAAACCAGGCGAGCACGCCGCGCCCACCACCAAGGTGCGCCCTGCGCTCAACGCATCGCTTTGCAGGTCGAGCAACGACAACACATCTTTTGAATCGTCGCCTACCGACACCACCGAACAACCATGTTGCAGGAATCGCCGTGCTACTCGCTGATGGTGGCCAGCATGCGCCAAAATCACCACTTCGGTATCTTCAGGGGTTACTTCGTTGATGGTCTGGTGCGACACCGAGCGCACGTCGTGCCCGCTCTTGCGCAAAAGGTCGGCTGCATGTGTGCCAACAATGCCGGTTCCCACTACAACAATCATCTTGATTGATCCTATGGGGAGATGAGCATCGCGAAATACGTGCTACTTGTTGGGGGTGATGTCACGCCAGCCGCCTTGTTGGGGTGGCACGTCGCCTTTGCCTTTCACGCGCAAAGCCGTTGCCATACCAACTGCCACGCCCAGGGCGAGAAGTGCACGGCGGAAGAATTTCATGGTGGGGCTAGCAAGAATCGAACTTGCGACCTCATCCTTATCAGGGATGCGCTCTAACCGACTGAGCTATAGCCCCGCACGAATGCAGGTGGTGAAGCCTAACGGTCGAGGGGGTGACCCTCAACCACACGCGCGACGACTTCTTCTTCTAAGACAGAAACCCGCACTCCCCCCACCAAGTCGGCAATGAGGTTGAAAACCGCGGCCATCACCACGGCAAGACCGGTGAGCAAAAAGACGAAAAAGAGGCCCAAGATCCACAAATTATGGAAGATTTGGCCGCCATCGAAGCGGAAAGAGTCCCATCCGAAGGATTCCATGAAGCGCTCCACGTTGTCGACGGTGCCCGTTGCATTGGCCACATTCCAGATCAAAATGCTCGAAATGAGAACCATCACATAGAGCGCGAAGTGGAAAACGAGGGTGACTTTGAAAACACTCCATGGGTCGATGTCGCGCACCACACGGGTCACCCGGCGCACGCGAGGTGCGGGGGTGAGAGATTTTTCGAGCGATCGGCGAGCCACGAGGTCAGTCTATGGCGCTATCGCGCCCTCACTTGCGTAATGCCTTGAGGTCGGCACTGAGGTTTCTTCCCCTGGCAAAACCGCGTTCTTCAATCAATTCAACTGCCCGTGTACTAAGTGCCCATTCATCTACATCGGCGATATCTGCAAGGTGTCTCAGGTCTTGGAGGTCGGTCTCCCGACCAGGTGCTACCGATAGAAGTTTGAGAGCAATGAGGTGTCCGATGCGGGCAACTGGAAGAACAGTTCCTTGCACAACCTCTATTCGCTGAGCGTCTTTTACTATTTCAGCTTCTACACCCGACGAAGCCACCAGCAAATCGATGCTGATGCCATCTGCATTCAACAGTCTCGTCATTGCAAGGCGCTCAACGGCTTCTTGTTCAACAACTGCAGCGATCTGAAATCCACGTTTTACCAATGACTGCATCAACAACTCTGCGCGTTCGTCATTATCTACGGCTATTGCAAGGTCCACATCGCGTGTAAATCGAGGGTCGCAGTACACCGACACAGCGAGTCCGCCCACTAGGCAACCCTCAACGCCTTCTTGCTTCAACAGCACCAGAACATCTGCCGCTGCTGAAATCAAACTCATCGCGCCCTAATTCGGCCCGGGGAATCGAGTGGGCGATCATGGAGCCACTGTGTGAGCAAAACGTCAATTTCCTCTTCGCGCACATCGGCATGCTCGCGTCTGAGTTGTGCACGCTTCATTGCGATGCCCTCCAAGTACATGACATCTACCGCAGCCAACGATTCGGACATGCTCACAGTCTATGGCGCTATTGCGCCTCACTTGCGTAACTCACGGCTCGTTCACGCCCGTATTGCACCCACACCTCTACTGCTTGCAGGAGCGGGCCAATGCGGCGAAAGGAAATGAGGTCGGCGCCATTCGCTGTTGCTAAATGCGCTGCCCCTTCTTCGCCCATGCTCACCGCGGCAAGTGCTGCTGCATCGGCAGCAATGTGGGCACGCGTGCGTTCAATGGTTTGTGCGCCATGAGAGCCCAACACGTTGAGCACCATGGCAACAAGAACACCGCACGTGAGCACACTGAACACGGAAAGATTTACTCTTCGTCGTCAGTTGCCAAGATGAGTGCAACAGAAGCCACGCTTTGGCCATCGTCGAGGCTCATCACACGCACACCAGTTGCTTCACGGCCTTGGCTCGAAATTTCTTTCACTGCCATGCGAATGGTGACGCCGCCTGATGACACCGCAACGATGTCGTCGTCGATGCCCACCATAAATGCTGCGGCAACGTGGCCTTTTTTGCTGGTGAGCTTGATGCCAATAACACCCTGCCCGCCACGGCCTTGCGTGTTGAACTTGTCAATTTGCGTGCGCTTGCCGTAACCCGAGTCGGTGACAATGAGAATGGCTGCGTCGTCGCGTGCAAGGTCGCATGACACCACTTCGTCTCCGGCTTTGAGTTTCATACCGCGTACGCCAGCTGCTGCACGGCCCATGGGGCGAACATCTTCTTCGCTGAAACGAATGGTTTGACCACTACGCGCCACCATGAAGATGTCGTCGGTACCAGATGTTTCAATGACGCGAACTAATTCATCGTGGGGGCGCAAGTTGAGCGCAATGAGACCATCGCGACGACCCGAGTCGTATTCATTGAACGCGGTCTTTTTTACTTGACCTTGCTTGGTAGCAAAGAACAAGTTGCGTTCGCCTGGGAACTCGCGAGTGTCGATGATGGCTTGAACATTTTCACCCGGTTGTAGCGGCAACAAGTTGACAATAGGTATGCCCTTTGCCGTGCGTTCGCGTTCGGGAATGTCGACCGCGCGCAAACGATACACACGGCCTCTGTTCGAGAAGAATAAGAGATACGCATGCGACGTTGTAAAGATGACGTGCTTGACGATGTCGTCGGTTTTCATCTTTGCGCCTGCCACACCGCGGCCACCGCGACTTTGTGTGCGAAATGAAGACGCAGGAACGGCTTTCACGTATTGAGCGTTGGTCATGACGATCACAAGCTCTTTGTCGTCAACGAGGTCTTCAAGGCTCATTTCGCCAGTGTCGGCAATAATTTGGCACACGCGTGGTGTAGCAAATTTCGCTTTTACTTCGCCGAGTTCTTTCGAAATTAATGCGAGTAGTACAACTCGGTTGTTAAGGATTTCCTCAAGCTCTTTAATGCGTGCATTGAGTTCTTCCATTTCTTTTTCAATATCAATACGCGACAACTTGGTGAGTTGGCGCAACTGCATATCGAGAATGTCAATTGCTTGACGCTCTGAAAATTCATATGGCTTCACCATCAATGCTTCTTTTGCACTACCTGCATCGTCGCTGTTGCGAATGAGCTTGATAATGGCATCAATAACGTTGAGGGCCTTTAAGCGGCCTTCCAAAATGTGTTGGCGGTCGCGTGCTTTGTCGAGACGGAACTGCGAACGCCGTGTGATGACATCAATTTGGTGAGCAATGTACCCCTCGAGGGCCTGCTTCAAGTTAATGGTGCGAGGTACTCCGTCGACCAGAGCAACCATGTTCACGGGGAAACTTGTTTGAAGTTGTGTGAGTTTGAAGAGGTTGTTCAACACCACGTTCGCGTTCGCATCGCGCTTCAAGGTGATGATGAGTTCGGTCTTGCCACCAGAAGAGTTGTCGTTCACGTCGGCGATGCCGTCGAGGTTGCCGGTGTCGACAAGTTCTTGAATGCGCCCAGCTACTGCTGAACAACTTGTTTGGTAAGGCAATTCAGTAACGAGAATTTGCATTTGCCCACGACGGCCTTCTTCAATGCTTGCCTTGGCGCGCACTTTGATGCTGCCACGGCCCGTGCGAAACGCATCGTAAATTCCTGAACGGCCAAGGATGACTCCACCGGTTGGGAAGTCGGGCCCTTTCACATGCTTCATGAGGTCGTCGGCGGTTGCTTCGGGGTTCTCGATGAGCGCAAGTGTTGCGTCGATCACTTCGCCCATGTTGTGTGGCGGAATGCTGGTGGCCATACCCACGGCGATGCCTTGGCTTCCGTTCACCAACAAGTTTGGGAAACGCGCAGGAAGAACAGTTGGCTCTTCTGTGGTTCCGTCGTAGTTGGCAATCATGTCGACGGTGTTTTCGTCGATGTCGGCCAAGAGCAACATTGCTAGTGAATGCAAACGAGCTTCTGTGTAACGACTTGCAGCAGGGCCAAAGTCGGGCGAGCCGTAGTTGCCGTGGAAGTCGATGAGTGGGTGACGCAACGAGAAAGGTTGTGCCATACGAACTAACGCATCGTAAATAGCACTGTCGCCGTGTGGGTGATACCGCGCCATGGTGTCGCCGGTAACGCGGGCGCACTTCACAAACGGGCGGTCGGGGCGAAAGCCCTGCTGGTCCATGTCCCAAATAATGCGGCGGTGTACTGGCTTTAAGCCGTCGCGTACGTCGGGCAACGCGCGCGACATGATGACCGACATGGCGTAGTCGAGAAACGACCTTTCCATTTCGTCTTGCAACGGAACGGGCTGGATGGAATCTGGTGGTTCGAGAGGCACGTTGGTCATGAGAGAAGCCTTTTCCTAGAAAACATTTTTAGAAGTCGAGATTTCGTACGTCGCGGGCGTTGGTAACAATGAAGTTCTTGCGGCTTTCCACGTCGTCACCCATTAACACGCTCATCACTTCGTCGGCAATGGCAGCTTCTTCAACTGTGACTTGCAAAAGTGTGCGTGTCATGGGGTCCATGGTGGTGGAACGCAATTCTTGCCAGTCCATTTCACCAAGACCCTTCAAGCGCTGGAACTCTTTTTTGTGGTTTGGCTTGTCGGCGAGGAACGCAGCCTTAGCTACTTCGTCTTTCAGATAAATTTTTTCTTTGCCAATTTCCGTAGAGAACAACGGCGGTTGTGCGATGTATACATAGCCGGCTTCCACCATGGGTTTCATTTGGCGATAGAAGAACGTGAGAAGCAACGTACGAATGTGGCTGCCGTCAACGTCGGCGTCGGCGAGAGCAATAATTTTGTGATAGCGCGCTTTCGACGCATCGAACTCGTCGCCCACGCCGCCGCCAATTGCGGTAATGAGCGCTTGGATTTCGTTGTTCTTCAACATCTTGTCGAGTCGTGAACGTTCGACGTTCAAAATTTTCCCGCGGATGGGCAAGATGGCCTGCACGCGCGGGTCACGTGCGTCTACTGCTGTACCGCCGGCGCTGTCGCCTTCCACAATGAAGAGTTCGCTCTCGGCAGGGTTGCCACTCGAGCAGTCTTTGAGTTTGTCGGGCATACCTGCACCAGCAAGTGCGGTTTTACGGCGCACTGCGTTGCGGGCATTTTTTGCAGCTAAGCGAGCCTGGGCTGCAGCAATTGCCTTCTTAACAACCTTGTTTGCTTCAGCAGGGTTTTCATCGAGCCATTCAGCAAGTGCTTTGTTCGTTGCTTTTTGAACGAAGGAGCGCATGGGCACGTTGCCGAGTTTCGCTTTGGTCTGGCCTTCAAATTGTGGTTCACGCAACTTCACCGCAACGATGGCCGTCATTCCTTCACGAATGTCTTCGCCCAAAAGGTTCTCTTCTTTTTCTTTCAAGATGCCTTTGTCGCGCGCATATTTATTGAGAACCGAGGTGAGCGCGGTTTTAAACCCTTCAACGTGCATGCCGCCTTCGGTGGTGGAAATACCGTTGGCATAACCGTGAATTCCTTCGTAGTAGCCCGTGTTCCATTGCACGGCAACATCGGCTTGCATGCCTTCTTCTTCGTCTTCTACTTCAAAGAACGCCACTTTGGTGAAAAGAGCTTCTTTCGAGGCGTTCAAGTGTTTGACGAAGTCAACGATGCCGCCCTTGTACTGGAAGACAACCTTTTGTACCTTTTCGGCACGTTCGTCGCTGAAGACCACTTCGAGGCCCTTGTTCAAGAAGGCCATCGTTTGCAAACGCTCCATGACGGTGCGTGCAACAAACTCGATTCCTTCCGCAGCAAAAATGATGGGGTCGGGATAAAAAGTAACGCTTGTTCCGTTGGTTCGGCCCTTGGCAGGCGAGTCACCAATTTTTTGCAGCTTGCCCTTCATTTTTCCGCCGTCAACAAATTCAAGTTCGTAGCGGTCGCCGCCGCGGTCGATTTCCAGCAACAACCTGGTCGACAATGCGTTCACCACGCTCACGCCTACTCCGTGAAGACCACCCGACACCTTGTAACCCTCGCCACCGAACTTTCCGCCAGCGTGCAACACGGTGAGCACCACTTCAGCGGCGCTCTTTCCTTTATGCGGCCCTGACGGATAAGGGTCAACGGGAATACCGCGACCATTGTCTTCTACACGGCAGCCACCATCGGCTTGGATGATGACGTCGATCCGGGTACAGAACCCAGCCATTGCCTCGTCGACTGAGTTGTCGACTACTTCCCAAATGAGGTGATGCAAGCCCGCTAAACCGGTGGACCCGATGTACATACCGGGCCGTTTGCGGACGGGGTCGAGGCCTTCTAAGACCTGAATGTCTTTTGCGCCGTAGTCAGCAGTGGGCTTTTTTGCCGAACTTTTCTTTTCTGTGCTGGACACGGATCAACCTCGATGTAGTGAATGAATAGAGAACAAAGTGCCACATGAAATGACAGACCACTTACATCTGAGTGTGTGCAGAAGTGGTGGCATCAAGGACATAAAAAGGAAAGCGAAAGAGTAAAAAGTCATGTCGTAAATACGTGTCTTAGTGTACCAATTTTGCTTGCGGAGATCTGTTATACCCGCGTTTGTTGTCTTGGTGCGCACCACTATCGACGCCGTTTTTGACGCACCACAATGCTGTCAATACGCGAGCCGGTATGTTCAAAAAATCGCTCTTTAACATCGGCTTCTAAAAAGCGAAACTGTGTTGCCCATCCTGCGTCGGTTGCGTCAACTATTAATACTCCGCCATCGAGTTTCACTGGCTGAATATGTTGTGCAATGTCGGGCCCAACCACAGCATCCCATGATTGAAAGACGCTGCCCACCGAGTCGCCGTCATCCATTTTGAGTCGCTTGAGAACAGAACGCATTGAGTCGATGAGCGAGGTCGGTTCTTCTGGCGGGCGCTGTGACATCAGTCTGTACTCCCCTGTTGCGATGGCTCTTCAGAAATTTTTCCGGCGGTGATGTACAAAACGCGCTCTGGGTGCGCAGCTGGTGGCAAACCGCTAGCGCTCGTAATAATGACCTGTCCTGCGGGCATGTGTTGCAGCAGGGCGGTTGCTCGGGACGGGTCTAATTCCGACAACACATCATCGAGCACCAAGACAGGGGGTGCGCCTACTTCTTCTGTGACCAGCCGGTGGGTTGCTAAGCGCAAGGCCAAAGCAAGTGTGCGTTGTTCGCCTTGTGAGGCTTGCGTACGGGCAGGCAACCCATTGATGAGCAGTTCAATATCGTCGCGGTGTGGGCCCACAGTTGTAGATGTGCGACGCAGATCTTCGTTGCGGTTTTCCTTCACAGCAAACCCCAAGCCAATGCGACGCCACTCGGGTTCATACACCACGTCAGTGGGTGTGGGTTTGCCCGCAAGGTGTTCGTATGCCTCATTGACCAACGGTTGCAGTTGTGCCACAAGTTGTGCACGCGCATCGCCCAATGCTCCACCCGCAAGTGCAAATTTTTCGTCCCACACGTCGAGCGTGACTGTTTGTTCACTAGTGAGTTGTGACGCCGAGGAGCGATAACCGATTTGTTTGAGCAATGCATTGCGCTGTTTTACAATGCGTTCAACATCGCGTCGCGTGGCATCGTGTTTCACTGCAATAGCAACCAGCGCATCGTCAATGAACCGGCGCCGTTCGCCTGGGCCATCTTTAATGAGTGCTAAGTCGTCTGGTGAAAAAATTGTTGTGCGTAAAACCCCAAGCAAATCGCGGTTGCGCACGAGCCGTTGTTTATTGACCTGTGCTTTGTTGCGCCCCGTGCGCGACAGTTCCACTTCAATCAATAACTCACGCCCGTCGGGGTGTTTCACTGTTGCTCGCAAAATAGCTGTGTCGGCTCCGTTGCGAATAAGGGTGTCGGTTGGAACTCCGCGGAAACTATCGAGCGTTGCTAAATACGTTAAAGCTTCTGCGAGGCTCGTTTTCCCTTGACCATTTGCGCCCAATAAAGCAGTGGTGCCGTGCGTAAAAGAGACATCTGCATCTTCATAATTGCGGAAGTTGGTGAGTGTTAAGTGTTCAACAAACACGCAGGTCTCACTTCGTACTTTAAAATTTCTAAAGTCTTTGCGGCATTAAGAGATACAAATATTGCTCGGAGTGTTCACCCACGCCAGTAACTACTGCTGGTTTTGCTGGGTCGCTTGTTTTAATAATTACATCTTGTCCGGCAATTGCGTCGATGCCTGCAGCAAGATATTCCGAGTTAAAAGCAATAGTGAGTTCATCGCCCACATAAACCGCGTCGATGTCTTCTTCAAACTCATCATTGTCTTTTGTGCCAGCCATTACTTTCAAACCATTGCTGCTCATGTGTAAACGCACTGGCCCTTGGTCGCGGGCCAAAATACGTGCCCGGCGCAAAGCATCGAGTAGTTGCTCGCGATTCACGGTGATGTTGTTGGGATATGTGCCCTGAATGAGTGTTTTGTACGTGGGGTATTCGTTAGTGAGTAAACGTGTTGTGAGTTGTGTTCCATCAACTTCAAAAGTGACGGAGTTTTCATCGAGGCGAATCGCTGCATCTTTTGCTCCACTCAACAAACGTTGTACTTCGCCGAGTGCTTTGCTGGGGACCAGGACGCGTGTTGCTGAACTCACCACAATGCTTGGCACATCACAAACAGCCAAACGATACGAGTCGGTTGCGACCAGACGGAAACTGCCGTCTTCTCCCGACATCAAAACACCTGTGAGCGCAATGCGCATCTGATCGGTGCTGGCCGCGCGCACCACTTTGCGTAGTGCTTCACCAAGTTCGCTGGCAGAAACGTTGAGTACTGGCCCGGTGGAAGGTGTGACGTTGGGAAAATCAAGTGCGTTGTAGGTGGGAACCGTAAATTGTGAACGGCCACTTTTAACAGTGAGTGACTCCACTTGCGCTTCGACCGTAATTTTTCCTTCGGGCAACGAACGCACGATGTCGTTCAATAGTTTTGCGCTGATGAGTGCAACACCGTCTTTCTCGCCACCAATGGCAAGAGTTGCTTGTAGTGACATGTCGTTGTCGGTAGAAGTGAGATGTAACTGATCGCCCTTCACTTGCAAACGAACACCTGACAGTGCAGGAAGTGCACCCACACGACCAGAAGCAATACGGGAAGCTAATCCGAGTGCTTCAGCAAGTTGTTCTCGTTCACAACGAAACTTCATGGCGGCTCCTTTGATGGCTCACCGCGCCGTCGAGGCGTGCGGTGTTATTAATGGTGGTGGGGAGATATATGTCTAATGCTTGTAATAAGGGCTGTGAATTGTGGATAACAGTGGTATTTACCAAGTGGGGAAAAGAAAACGACCCACGCTGGTTATCCACAGTTTTCCACAGGGGGAGGCGAACATGTGTGCGCTGCGGGGGATAAACCCCACTTTGTACCCATTTCAGCGCACGTTGTCTACAGCGCAAACCACATGTTGTCCCCAGAGCAAACGACATCACATTCACCCTTTTTTCGCCCGGCGGAAAAGTTCGGTGACCTGGTCATAGACCTGTTTACGCTCAGCCATTAACCGCTGCACTTTTTCTACGGCGTGAATAACCGTGGTGTGGTCGCGGCCGCCAAAAAGACGAGCCAACGACGGATAACTCAAGTCGGTTTGTTCACGCATGACATACATCGCAATTTGTCGAGCCATGACAAGTGGTCGTTGGCGACTTTTTCCACGCAAAGCTTCAACGCTGTAGCCCAGGTAAGCCGCAATATCGGCCAAGAACTCCTCATCGCTGCGCACACGGGTGGACGATTGTGACAAGAGGTCAGCTAGTAGATCTTGAGCTGTTGCAACATTCATATTGACGCGGTTGAGAGCAGCAAAGGCGGTGACGCGAATGAGGGCGCCTTCGAGTTCACGAATGTTCGAGGTGATGTTGGCAGCAATGAACTCGAGCACGTCGTCGGGCACTTTTGTACCGTTGCGCTCGGTGTAGTTGCGCAAAATAGCAAGTCGTGTTTCGAGGTCGGGCGGTTGAATGTCGGTAATGAGACCCCAGCGGAACCGACCACGCAAGCGGTCTTCCAAGGTAGGAATCGCATCGGGAACACGGTCGGAAGAAATAACGATCTGCTTGTTTGCTCCGTGGAGAGAGTTAAACGTATGGAAAAACTCTTCTTGTAGGCCTTCTTTGCCTTCCATGAACTGAATGTCGTCAATGAGCAATACGTCGACCTCGCGGTACCTGCGTTTAAACGCCGCAGTGGTGTTGCTACGAATCGCATCGACGTATTCATTCATAAAAGTTTCTGTCGACACATAGCGCACTTCGTAGTGGGCATAGTTTTGATGAACGTATTCACCAATGGCGTGCAAGAGGTGGGTTTTGCCCAGCCCAGCAGAACCATAAATAAACAATGGGTTGTACGACCGGGCAGGGGTTTCGGCCACGCGGTGGGCAGCGGCAAGGGCAAATTGGTTCGAGGCACCCTTGACAAAGGTGTCGAAGGTATAACGCGGGTTGAGGCCCGTTGCCTGGCCGCGTACCGAGCTTGCCGCGACACCAGGAACAGTAAAGTCGTCGTCGAGAAACTCGCGGCCAGAATCGTCGGGGGTGTCGGAATCATCCTGGCCATCGGCAATGGGGGCCACCTCCACCACAAGTTGGCGGTCGCTTTCATCGATTTCAGCAAGGGCGTCGAGCACGAGCTGTAAGTACCGGGTGAGGACGCGTTCTTTAATGTGGCCATTGGGGACCTGCAAACGCAGTGCATCGTCGCCGCCGGGGAGTGGCACCACGTCTTGAAAGGTGGAAAGCCAGACCGCTTCAGAAACTTGGGCGCGCAACAGGGCAGAGACCGCTGTCCACACGGTGTCGTGTTCTGCCATTTCGGTCTCCTTTCTGGATTTCATGCTCGCCAGTGGAAGAAAAATACTCTTGTTATACACAATGTTATCCACAGGCTGTGGATCGTTTTGGGCAGTTTTTCGTGTTTTTCGCCACTTTTCTGGTGGGAAATACACCATAGCAGATTATCCACAGGGCAAAAAAATGGTGCCGTGGTTGGGAATGGGGGCTGGTGTCGCCTAGCCTTGCCAATGGTCACCCGAATCGACGTGCCGCTTCGCTCTTGTAGCCCCGGCCCAGCCTCTCGCGGTTCCCGTTCACCTTACATAATTCGAAAGATCCTGGACCCATGAAGCGTACCTTCCAGCCAAACAACCGCCGCCGTGCTAAAAAACACGGTTTTCGCCACCGCATGAGCACTCGCGCTGGCCGCGAAATTCTCAAGAACCGCCGCGCCAAGGGCCGCTACCGCCTTTCCGCTTGATCGGACGCATTCACGAACACGCTATTTTTCGCCGTTTAGGGCGCGAAGGTGTTCGTGTGCGCGTGGGCTCTGTGTGGTGTTCTGTGCTTGTTGACCCTGCTCTTTCTCAACCGTGTGTTGCCTATGCCTTAGGGCGCAACACGGGCTCAGCCGTCGTGCGTAACCGCATCCGGCGCCAAATGCGAGAGATTTTGTCAGCTCACACCGGCCAGTTGGTTCCGGGGTATTACCTCATTGGGGCACACAAAGAAGCCACTGCGCTGTCGTTTCAGGAACTCACCCACACCATGTTGCAACTCATCACAACCGCCAAACAGAAGATCTCATGATCAAGCGCACCTTCAACGAGCGTTGCCTTGCGGCCATTGAGTTTTACCAAGGTGCGCGGTCGGGTCGGCCCTCACCGTGCCGGTTTTCTCCGTCGTGTTCTTCTTATGCCCACGAAGCATTTGCGCTTCATGGCACCACTCGCGGGTTTTGGCTTGCCGCCAAGCGATTGTTGCGGTGCCGCCCTTTTGGACCATCGGGTTTCGACCCGGTGCCTGAACCACACAAGTCTCACACACATGAACTATTAGGAAAGTAGTAAAAATGTTTCAAGCAGCAGCCTGGCTCGTCAGCCTTTTTTATGGCTTGGTCAACAACTATGCATTCGCCATTGCATTAGTGGCCCTCACCATCATGCTTCTCATTACCCCGCTTACCTTGAAGAGCACCAAGGGCATGCTGGAAATGCAGCGTTTGCAGCCAGAAATGCGCAAACTGCAGCAGCAATACAAGAGCGATCGCCAAAAACTTAACGAAGAAATGATGAAGCTCTACCAAGAGCACAAAGTGAACCCGCTGGCGTCGTGCCTGCCGCTGATTGCGCAGTTGCCGGTGTTCATCATCATGTTCCGTGTCTTGCGCGGCTTGTCGAAACTGGGCAGCGACGGCACTTTTAACCCCAGCTATATCGCGAAAGATTCAAAGCTTTACCTCGCACTCGACAAGTCAAAAGAGATGCTGGCGTTTGGGCTCGACCTCGCAAAGTCACCCGCCAAAGTGATGGGTGAAGACTTCGTGAAAGGCATCCCGTATGCCCTCATGATTGTGTTGCTGGCCTTCACTTTCTTGATTCAGCAACGGATGATTGCGTCGCGCACAACAAGTGCTTCGATGTCGGCCACGCAGGCCAAAGTGATGCAGTACCTCCCTGTGGGGTTTGCGGTGTTCCAAGTGTTTTTGCCAACAGGGCTCGTCATCTACTACTTCACGCAGGCCGTGGTGCGTATCTTGCAGCAGTTGTACATCACCAAGCGCTTTTATGGTCACGATGGCTCCATTGGGCGCCAGGCACAAGCAGCGAGCAAAGCGGCAAGCGAGATTGCCAAAGAGGCAAAGGGGAAATCTGGCCAGGCAGCGAAGCCCGACAAGGTCGATAAACCCGCACCCGTACAAAGCAAACGGGTGACCCCATCGAAGAATCGGCCTGCTCCAAGTGGCCGTCCGCAGCGGCCAATTCCGCCATCAAAGCGCAATAAATAAACTAAAAGTCTAATAATTAACGTGAACACAGAACGAAGGATGAAGTCATGGAATGGGTAGAAACAACAGGTCGTAGCATCGACGAAGCAAAAAATGCAGCCCTCGACGCATTGGGTGTGGCAGAAGACGATGCCGAATTCGATATTTTAGAAGAGCCAACACAGGGTTTATTTGGACGTACCCGCGGCGAGGCACGAGTGCGCGCGCGCGTACGCCCCACCCAGGCCCGCCAGAAAACTGAGCGCCGCAACCCGCGCCGCAAGCCAGCTGGTGAAAAGACCAACAACGCCGAACAGGCTGCAGGCGAAGCTCGTCCGGAGCGTGCAAACACTCGCGGCCGTAACAACGACCGTCCACGCCAGGCAAAGCCTGCCGGCGAAGGCAATCGTCGTCCACCGCGCGAACCACGTGAACCGCGCGACGACGATCGTCCAAAGGGCGACCCGGTCGACCCCGCATTGGTGAGCGCCCAGGCAGTTACCTTTCTCACGGGCGTAGTAAATGCATTTGGCCTTGTCGGAACAGTGGTCGTAGAGCGCGAAGGCGAAGAACTCGAAGCACAAGTGAACGGCGACGACCTTGGCCTCTTGGTGGGTCCACGCGGCAACACGCTCTTGGCATTGCAAGACCTCACACGAGTAGTTGCACAACGTCGCTTGGGTGACCACGACACACGCTTGCGCGTCGATGTTGCTGGTTACCGCGAGCGCCGTCGTGACGCACTCACCCGTTTCGCCCTGAAAGTAGCGGGCGAAGTAGTGGAGTCGGGCCAGCCCCGCGTGCTCGAGCCAATGGCATCTGCCGACCGCAAAGTGGTCCACGACGCCTTGTCTGAGCAAACTGGTGTTGTTACCCGCTCACGTGGCGATGACCCGTATCGTCAAATTGTGGTAGAGCCAGCGCAGTCTGGCGAGTAAGACACTTCTCGTGGCGCGCACCGTTCACGAGATCTTGACCGACGCACAACGCATCGGCGCGCTTGGCCTTCGCCCTATTAGCGAAGTCATCGAGCACGCCGGTGCGTTTGCTTTTGCACTCCCCGACTCGTGCCGCCAAGTTGTAGACCTCGGGTCGGGTGCGGGGGTTCCTGGTTTAGTAGTTGCCGAGCTACGGCCCGAGCTGCAGATCACCCTGGTCGACCGCCGGGCAAAACGCACCGATGCGCTCGAGCGTGCCATCGCTTCGTTGGGCTGGGGCGACCGAGTGCGCGTGGTCTGCGCTGACGTCGGCATGCTCACGCGACAAGACGAGTGGCGGGAAACTTTTGACGCGGCGATGTCGCGCGGATTTGGCCCACATGAAACCACACTGAAGTACTCAGCTGCACTGGTACGACCAGGCGGAGTGATCTTGTTGAGCGAGCCGCCGGCAAGCACCAAGAGCCGCTGGGAACCGACCGTCGTCGAAGGCGCTGGGCTCATAGGGCCAGAGTTCGTACAGCACCTGGCCCGCTTCGTCAAAAAACGGAGCGTTGAAAAAGATCCCCGAATGTTCCACGTGGAACATCAGAAATCGGCAAAATGGGGGCCAAACTGAACAGAATTGCCGCATTTGGGGTGAAAACAGTGTTCCACGTGGAACATTTTATTTCCCCATCCACCCGCCGATGTGGTTGGCGGGAGTAATATAGAGGCATGTCAACCACCGTGTCGGGGCCCCGCATCATCGCTATTTCCAATAATAAAGGTGGCGTAGCGAAGACCACTACCACCGTCAACCTTGGCGCCTGCTTCGCAGAACTGGGCTTGCGGACACTCATTATTGACCTCGACCCGCAGGGCAATGCTTCGTCGTCTCTCGGCATCGACACTCGCGATCTCGAGAACACCATCTATGACGTGCTCATTCAAGAGGTGCCGCTGGAAGATGCGGTGGAGCCCACCGCGGTCAAAAACCTTTTCATCGTTCCCTCCAACATCAACCTGGCCGGAGCAGAAATTGAGCTCGTGTCGGCCTTCGGACGCGAAAATCGCCTCCGCAACGCCATTGCCCCCGTTGCCGATCAGTGGGACTACATCCTCATCGACTGTCCCCCGTCGGTTGGTTTACTCACGGTAAACGCACTCACTGCCGCAACGGAAATTATTACCCCTGTGCAAACGGAATATATTCCTCTCGAAGGAATTGAGATTTTGTTGAAGAATTTGCACCTCATTCGCAAGAACTTGAACCCCAGCCTCCCCGACCCCACCTTCTTATGCGTGATGTATATGCGTAATAACTTGGCCGATCAGGTAGTGGCGGAGTTGCGCAATAAATTTGGAGAGCGCGTGTACAAGACGGTGATCCCGCGCAACGTACGCTTGAGTGAAGCCCCATCATTTGGACAGCCCATCACCACCTTCGATACCGGTTCTTCTGGTGCCAAGGCGTATCGGGCAGCAGCAAAGGAGATTGTCAGTGGCGCGTAAAAGTGGATTAGGAAAGGGTCTCGGAGCCCTCATCACCGCCGACCTTGTGGAGAAAACCGAGGTGGGTGCAGCAACTGGAGTTGATGGCCCATTGCTGCGCGATATCCCTGTGCAGTCCATTGAGGCAAACCCGCATCAACCCCGCGTGCATTTCGACGAAAGCGCACTCTCGGAACTCACCGACTCCATTCGTGCAATTGGCGTGTTGCAACCCATCTTGGTGCGCCAGGTAGCCGATGGAAAGTATCAACTCATTGCGGGCGAACGGCGCTGGCGTGCAGCAACGCGAGCAGGCCTTGCCACAGTTCCTGCAGTTGTGCGACCTACCGACGATATTGCATCGGTAGAACAAGCACTGGTGGAAAACCTCCATCGCCAAGATCTCACTCCACTGGAAGAAGCTTCTGCTTACCAACAGTTGATGGACGACTTCGCCTTTACACATGAAAAAATCGCCACCCGCGTGGGAAAAAGTCGCTCGGCTATTACGAACGCATTACGTCTCTTGACATTGCCACCAAGCATTCAGCATCTCTTGGCCGATGGTCGTTTAGCTGCGGGTCATGCGAAGGCAATTTTGGGTACTCCCGACCGTGCCTTCCAAGAGCAGTTGGCGCGTCGCGCAGTTGACGAAGGTTGGTCGGTGCGTGCAGTAGAAGACGCAGTTCGCGAGCGCCAGGGCGGTAAGTCCATTGTCGACGTGGAAGAGCCTGCGCAACCCACGGGCAAAAAGCCGGGGCTGCGACCACCAGGACTATTAGAACTGGAAAACCTCTTAAGCGAGTTTCTTGCGACCAAGGTGACCGTGGCAATGAACGGGAAACGCGGGCGGGTAGGCATAGATTTTGCTGACTTAGAAGACCTGGAACGGATCTATCGCAAGATGACCGAGCAGGCCTAACCCGCTAAAAGTCTTGATGTCTAGGCGAGGGTGATGTCAACCTCGTCTAGAGGTTACACACAGCCTGTGGATAAACCTGAGGATAACGCTGGGAAAACCTTGTGTATACAAGGGGGATAAACCTGTGGATACAACGGGCTACTGCTGAACTTGTTGTTGCTTCAACACGAGCGACATCGCCTCGGCAACTTCGGGGCCATGTTGGGTAATGACATCGAAGGGTCCAAGGCTGCACATCACCGCCGGCATCCGTGTTTCACGCAAAATGGGGAGCCGCATACCGACGCTATTCACCACCAGGGTAGGAATTGCCGCGCGCAGGGCATCGGCAATTTTGTTACTCAGCAATTCGCCGCCCGCCGAACTAAATCCGGGCACTGCGTAAAACGCAATAGTGCATTCAGCTTCGGCGTGTGCTTCCAGCCCAATATAGGTGTCGGCATGAAAGTGATTAGCTGCAAGTACGTGGGCGGGCACGTCGGGCTCATCGACAAGCATGACGATTTCATGGGCATCACGCAGCGCGCGTGAAATGAGACGAGCAACTCCACTGAGCCCACCAAATTGCCCCACTACAACGCGGCGCAATCTTCTTTCGTCGCCCATCGCGCGAAATCGTTCGGAGTCGCGCAAAGAAGAGATACCCGGGCCTTCTCCGGACTGCGAACTCAGGCGCTCGAGTGCACCAACGGTGTCGTTGCTGCAAATGCCGTCAATAGAGAGACCAGCATTTTTTTGAAACTCGCTGATGGCACGAGCAAGGAGCGGCCCGAAAATGCCATCAACACGGCCGCAGTCGAACCCCAAGCGCGACAGCAGTGATTGCAGTTGCGTGACATCATCACCACGAAAGTTGGGCGACGTGAGATACAGCATGCGATCTCCAAGAGACCACGATGCTTCAACGAGTGCGCTCCATGCAGCAATATCGCACACTCCATCGGTGCGTAAACCGCGTGATGCTTGGAACTCCACTAAAGCTTTTTCAGTGGCAACACAAAAGAAACTCTCCTCATCGAGAGAGTGTTGAATGAAGCCACAACTCCGTAACCGCCGCTGGAGATCGCGGACGGTCTCGTTGCGTTGGCCAGCAGTTAGAGGGAAGGGGTCAGAAATTCTGACAACTCCTGCAAGAGGGCACCCTTGCCTTTTGCGCCAACAAGACGCTTGACAAGTTCGCCATTATTGAAAAGCAACAATGTAGGAATACTCATCACGTTGTAACGCTGAGCGATATCACCATGATCATCAACGTTGAGTTTGCTCACCACGAGTGCATCTTTTTGCTCAACAGCAATTTCCGCAAGGATAGGAGCAATCATTTTGCATGGGCCACACCATTCGGCCCAGAAGTCGACAAGAACAGGTTTGCTTGAACCATTCACTGTTTCGTCGAAAGTAGAACTGGTGAGAGTAACAATGCCGTCTGCCATGGGGGCTCCTTTGTTGATGCGCTTGCGATGCGCGGTTTTTTCTCTTACTGAAGTCTAGGCGAGAGAAGCGTGCTCTGACTCGAGCCAACGCTCACAATCGATGGCGGCCATACATCCAGAGCCTGCTGCAGTAATTGCTTGTCGATACGTATGGTCTTGCACGTCTCCACAGGCAAAAACCCCAGGAATATTGGTGTACGACGACCCTGGGCGAGTAGCAAGGTACCCATTTTCTTCCATGTCGAGAACGCCTGTGAAAAGACCAGTATTTGGCTTATGACCAATGGCAATGAAGAGCCCAGACACGTTCATTTGCGAACGCTCGCCGGTGACGGTGTCTTCAAGAACGATGCCTTCAAGCATGTCGGTTCCCTGCAACTCAACAACTGCGCTATTCCATTTGAATTCAATGCGCTCATTGTTTTCTGCACGATCACGCATAATTTTTGACGCGCGCAATTCAGAACGACGATGCACGATGGTGACTTTCGAAGCGAACTTGGTGAGGAATGTTGCTTCTTCTACTGCGCTATCGCCGCCACCAACAACCACAATTTCTTTCCCACGGAAAAAGAACCCGTCACACGTTGCACAGGTGGATACACCGTGACCAACAAGTGCTGTTTCATTGGGAAGACCCAACATCAATGATTGTGCACCAGTGCTCACAATGACTGCATCAGCAGTGAATTCTTGGTCACGTGTCCATGCACGAAATGGACGTGCAGAAAAATCGACTCGCGTTACTTTGTCGGTGAGAAATGATGCGCCAAAGCGAGCTGCCTGCTCACGAAAACGACTCATGAGTTCTGGGCCCATAATGCCGTCGGGGAAGCCAGGAAAGTTTTCTACTTCAGTGGTGAGCATGAGCTGCCCACCTGGCTGATCGGTAGTAGAAGACGGCTCGCCTTCGATGATGAATGGATTGAGATTGGCTCGAGCCGCATAGATGGCCGCAGTGAGCCCTGCAGGGCCAGAACCAATGATGAGGACATGATGATGAGTTGCCATAAGAGTCTCCAAGGAAATAGTGAGAGTTAGGAATCGAGTTCGTCGGATTTGCGGTGCTGCTTGCGCGCCACAAGGAGACCAACGAGAAAGAAGAGCACGCCCAATATGAGATACGAGGCCCATACGGAAGTGGGGCGCGAGAAGGCAGTGTCGAGTGCAGCTTGCAGTGCGCGTGTTGCACCGATGGCAAAGAGCACCACCATGATGACAACACCAGTTGCTACTAAAAAGCCATAGACAATGCCACGCACCACGGTGATGACCGGGCGTGTGGTGCGATCACGAACAAAACCCACCCACTTGTCGATGCTGGCGACAGTGTTGCGCGCCCAATCGGGGTCGGTGAACGGGTTAGAGAGCACATGTTGAGCCTAATGGCTAAAGGCGTTTCTCTTCGGGAACAGTTACTTGGCAGGTGCTTGCCACAAAATTGCGCAGGTTTCGGCGTTGTACACCGTGAGAGTGGGAACGCCATTGCGCACTTCTTTTGCCACGAGTGCGGGTGGAGTGCCCATGATGAGGAAAGTATCGGTGGTGGAAGAAACTTCTGTACTTACACAAGCGCGGGTATTGATACTTGACGATGGTGCCGCATTTTTAATGAGAGAAACTTCGGCGGGTGCACTATTGCTGCGTTTCCCGATGCCGAGCCCCAATGCAAAAAGACCAACAGCGGCCACGGCACTCAGTGCTATGAAGATGCGATTCGGCCGTCGTGATGCAAGTGGCACCACGTTGGTGGGTTCGCCAGACGCCATGCTGGCAACGTGGCCTAAAGCAGCAGCGATATGTGTATCGCGCACTTGTGGGTCGGGGGTCGTTCCTAAATGACGCAATGCAGCCTCGAGTGGGCCATTGTCGGTGGGGTCAAAAGAAGGTGTGGTCATGATGATGAACCCGCAGAAGGAGATGACGGGGTACCTAAGTTTGGTTCGTCTGAAGGGGAAAGTGTTGTCGGGTTGGCCAATTTCTCACCGAGAAGCGTCTTGCCCCTGGCTAAGCGTGATCTCACCGTTCCGACGGGAACTTCAAGCACTGCAGCAATTTCGGCATAATCAAGGTCGGCGATATAGCGCAAGACGATTGCCGCACGAAACTCTTCTGGCAAGGTGCCAAGTGCATGGGCCACGCGGCTCGAGTCAACAAGGTGCTCGGCAAGGAGTGCAGTGGGGTCAACCACATGGTTGCTCGCTACACCATGAGCGCTGGCGGCATCATTTAAAGGAACAGTTCCACCATGGCGCTGAACACGGCGAATTTCATCAATTGCAGAATTTGTTGCAATGCGATAGATCCAGGTAGACAGTGCCGCTTTTCCATCGAAGCGGGGGAGACCTTTCACAATGGCAATGAGTGCGTTTTGTACCGCATCGTCAGCACTTTCGCGGCTGAGCACCATGCGGTGACATACGGAATGAACAGCGTTGTAGTGCACCCGCAGTAATTGGTCTACTGCGGAGACATCTCCCGATTGGGCGCGTTCAAGAAGGCGCTCAGTGTCCATAGTGGAAGGTTAGCCAGTGTCGTTCTTAGGGAGCAGTTGCCGAGACAAAGCTGATGTCGTTGACGACACCTTGAAATGGATTTTTTGTCGAACACTGCGGACTGCGTGCAGCGGAACGTAAATAGACAAGGACGTATTGCGAAGGTGTAGAAATGTTGAAAGTTGCTACTCCTGGATTGTCGCTCGCAGAGCTTGTGAGCGCGGGGCCCCAACTATCAAGTTTGCTCGGCAACATGTCGGAGTAGCCATAAACATCAACGGCCCACGGGGCATAACCAAAATCAATAGACAGCGTTCCCGTACTGCGGCCCGACAACTCGGCAACAAACCCGACTCCATTTTTGCTTCCGAAGTGATTGTTCCCGTAGCACACGGTATGCCACTGAGTACCCGACTTGCCGTCGAGCAAATGGGGGAGTTGGTCATCGTTTTCGACCTTGTCATCTCCGGCGGGGTCATAACTGCTGACGTTCTTAATGGTGACAGGCCCCGTGGCGATGGGAGTAGTAGACGCACTTGCAATGGGAGTTTTGGCGGAGGGCGACGACACGCTGCGCCACAGCACAACACCAGCGAGCACAACACCAATGACCACCGCTGCGGCCAACATCGAGGTTGGTGTGACGCGATGTGCGCGTTTTTCCAAAGCTTTGTTCACTGGGCGCGATGCACTTGAACTGCGAAATGTGTCTACGCGTGGTGTTGGTTTACTAATAACAGGGTCACCAGGAATACTTGCTGCAGTTGTTGTTGGTGGTGTGGGGTCGCGCAATATTTCCCGTGCACCAACAGGCATGGTGTTGCCATATGGCGGCGTTAAACCAGTAGGAGTTCCATCTAAACCAATTTCACGTGCGCTGTACAGCGCTGCGCGCACTGCTTCACCAGAGCCCTGACGTTGTTCTGGGTCACGGGCCAACATTTGATGAATAATTTGCGCTAACTGGGGCGGCAATGTGGGGCGAATTTTTAAAATGTCGGGTGCGTCACCTTGTACACGGGCAAGCGCAGTTTCTACATCGGTACCGCCAACGAAGGGCACTCGGCCTGCTAGGCATTCGTAGAGCACGAGACCAAGTGAGTATAAATCTGCACGCCCGTCTAGCTTTTTACCACTCACTTGCTCGGGAGATAAGTACTTAGCAGTACCCATCATGATGTTGTCGTTGGTGAGGTCAGATTCACTTCCACTCAACGTTTTTGCAATTCCAAAATCGGTGAGCAGTACACGACCAGCAGGGGTAATGAGAATATTCGCAGGCTTAATGTCGCGATGAACAAGGTCTTTTGCATGAGCAGCATCTAGTGCTGTTGCAACTGCCATCCCGATGTGAACAGTGAGGCCGGGGCTAATGCGATGTCGCTTATCGAGCAGTTCACGCAAACTTTGCCCGTTGATGTATTCCATGACAACTGCTTGACGACCTGCGTCTTCAACGACGTCATACACGGTGACGATGTTGGGTGAACTAAGTGCGGCAGATGCTTTTGCTTCGCGACGAAAGCGTTCGTTGCCTACGCGATCATCGTCGTGATGAGCGCGCATTACTTTGACAGCTACATCACGATCGAGCGAGGTGTCTTTTGCTAGCCATACTTCTGCCATGCCACCTTGACCAATGCGACGTATCAATCGATAACGCGCACCAATAAGTGTGTTGGGAATAAGAGAAGGAGACATTGCTGTGCATCACGCTAGTTGCGCAGCGTTGCACGATTGAGGCAATGCGATGATGTGAAGCGTTTTTATTCTGCGTCGAAAAATGCAATACCCATCGTGCCACGCCCGGCATGTGCACCGATGACTGCACCAATATCGCCAACTTCAATACTGCCTGAGTAGATTGTGCGCAACGAAGAGAGGAATGCATCGGTGTCGTCGCAGTCAGCTTGCAAGACGGCAAGGTTGGAGATGTTTCCATGCTCTTTTACTTTTTCTAACAAGAACGCCAGTGCCTTTGAACGTGTGCGTTGGCGACCACCCTCTTCTACCTTGCCGCCACGGACGTCAATAATGGGCTTAATGGAGAGCGCAGACGCCAACATTCCCTTCACACCGCCAATGCGGCCACCTTTTTTCAGGTTTTCTAGGGTGTCGAGTGCTCCATATACATGCACCCGGTGGCTGAGCGCTGTTGCGAGCGCGGCAACTTCGCTCAGGCTGGCACCTTGCGCAGCCTTCGTTGCACAAGCAGTTGCGATGATGCCTTGTCCCATCGACACACTGCGCGAATCGACTACCTGCACCGAAAACGGGTTCGCGGTGTCTTCACCAACGAGGCGGGCAGCAATTTCGGCGCTTTGCATCGTGGCCGATACTCCAGACGATAAAGAAACCACGAGTACACCGGTTGCACCTTCACTTTGTAGGCGGCGGTAAGCGGCTTCAAATTGGCCAGGAGAAGGCGCGGCGGTTTCTGGAAGGACAGGAGAAGCAGTGCATTTTGCCCAAAATTCTTTGGGGGTGAAATCTTCGCCATCGATGTAGTCGGTTTCGCCGAAGCGAATGGTGAGAGGAACAACAACAATTTTGTGTTGTTGAAGGAGATGCTGCGGGAGGTCGCAGGCACTGTCGGTCACGATACGGATGGTCATAATGCATCTACCGTAGTGCTTTATTCCGATGGGGTGAGTGCTACAAGTGCGCGCCGCCGCCGTGAGCGCCAGTTATGGGCCCACCATGTGAGAAGAACGAGGATGGCGGTGGCGCTCACCACAAGACCAAGACCCGCGAGGGCACTGACGCGAGCGGTGACCTTTAACTCCTCGGAGAGTGGGCTATTGCCTGTGGGGGTGAAGAGTTGGAAATAAACGGGGAAGCGACCGTTGCTGCGCGCTACCACCTTCACTGCAATGTTGGTGCTGGAGTTGGCGGGAAGGTCAACGAGTTGAAAGGCCTCGGGGAAGGTGAGTTTCGCACTGCGATAGCGAAGAATCACTTTCATAGGGGATGCGCTGGTGTTTTTTACCTGCAGGCGAATTTCACTCTTATGGCCGCTCAGGGTGAAATTTGCTGATTGAGGCAAACTCACGGCATGGCGTATGGCGGTGAGAGATGAGGAAATGTCCTCGAGGTATGTAGCCCGTTGCGATTCTGTTGTTGTTCGCGCCGCCGACACTGCGGTCAAGGTATTCCAGGTCGCAATGCGCGGGTCATTGGCGAGAAGCATTGATGAAGTATTTGCAATGCGTGGCAAGAGTTTGTCGAGTGCGACCTTCAACGCATCGAGCGAGGTGTCTTCAGCACGGCGCAAGGTAACGGGTGGGCTTGTTGCAGTTGCTTGAGGAAATACTGGCTGCGAAGCAAAGGCGAGCACAGGGCTAGAGCCGATGATCCGAAATAATTGCCGCAGCACTGCACCGTTTCCGATTTCACCATTGGATGAACTGAGGAGAACTTGATGTTGCTGAGCTTGTGGAGAAGTAAATGAAAGCTCTTCACGCTGGATGATGAGCTCAGCTGTAATACGCGTTGCACGATCCAATGGGGTGAGCGCTTCATTTGCCATGACGCCGGCATAGCGAGCATCGGTTCCATATACGCCAAGAGAGCCGCCATCGGGGAGCTGCGTGAGGTAGGGGACTCCAGAATCGAGGGGGGCATCAAAAGATTTCTGGGCACTCGGTGTGAGCACTACTTGCCGCGTTCCTAAATCGCGCAAAAGTGCTGCCCCGCCCGTGGTGAGTGGGTCTGATAACACCATGGCATCGCGCGATGGAGTGCGTTGCATGAGCGTAGAAGTGATGTCTTCACCCGTTGTGAGTTGTCGAGCAAAGAGGTCTTGAAAGCCGATGTGTGCAATTGCGCTGGGGTTCAAGGGAACTTGCGGAGTAGCACTCAACGTGTGGATGCTGAGAAGATCACGAATGTCATCAAGAAGAATTTTGTCGTCGTTTGACCCTGAGTGCGCTAACGCATTGAGAAGTTCTGGTTGAAGTGAAAGCAATGAGCCTTGGCCAACGCCTGAAAAAGCATCGGCAAATTTTTTGAGTACAGCAAGAGCATCGGCAGTAAGCGCGGTGGCTCCTGAGAAATTTGCGCTAGGTGGTGCTGTAACGCTGACGACTGGAATGATCTGAAGGCGATCTTGTGGCGTGAGGGAAGCAGCATCACTTGAAGAAAAATGATGCACGAAAGTAGTTGCGCTAGCACGTATTTCTTTGCCTTCATAAACAGTAAAGGTGAGTGGATACACACCGGATTGATTCATGTACAACCCTGCAGTAGCTGAAGTTTTTGTGGTTGTTGGGAGTTCTAAAATGAAGCGCCCCGCTGCATTTTGAGTGATGTTTAACGTATTCAACCGAACACCATCGAGGGGAACCGGCAAAATATTTTTTTCAGTGATATTTTGAAATGCCTGACGCGATTCAACATGTTGTGACAAAACAACGTCGATATCTATGTTGTCTTGCGGCGCGAGTGGTTTTCCATTTTCTGTAATGGCTACAACAAATCGCATGGTGGCATTATCGAGAACAGTAAAACTTTGCTGTGTAAACCCGATAGCTACATTTGTAGTGGGAGTGGATGTTGCATAGGTGACCTGCGGAAGTATGAATGCACCAAGGACAACGATGATCACACTCGCGGCGAATGCTTTTAGTCGGTACATGAGCGCTCGAGTACAAAAAGTGAATAAGACATCGGTGTAAAACCGAGGGAGTTGTACAACGACAACGCAGCAGTGTTGGCGATATCGGTGTTCACCAGTGCATTTTGCATACCCCGAGAACCTAACCAGTGCATCGCGTCGAGCACCAGCTTTCTTCCTTGGCCTTCACGCTGAACGCTCGGGTGCACGGCGAGGCGTTGGATGTAGCCGTACTGCGGTTCGATAGGGCTGGGGGTGAATCCCGATAGGCAATAACTGGAGTTTCGGCGACATCGCGATGGTGCAAGGCCACGCACCCGATGGAATTGGGTTGCCTGTTTGGCAGCGAGCAGGGCTGGGGGGTCAATTGCCCACTCGCCATGAAATGCTGCGCAGTCAATGCGTACTGCCGCAGCGGTGGTCACCCGACGAACGGCCATTTTGCCTGAAGTGGTGGTGACGTTCTGCAGTGGCGCACTGAGAAGTAAGAGCTCTTGTTTCACGGAAAAACCCACAGTGGCGAGTATGCCAGCAAGTTGAGGGCTCACCGCGTTCGTTCTTACCCGTGTGAACCCGCCGCGTTGAGCGGTCTCGAGCCACATTTTCACTACGTCACTCGTGATGGTTGCCTCGGGGTGATGGCCGCTACGCAAAGTAAGTAATGCGGTGGTCGGGTCATAGGGCCAGTTGCCAAACAGGGGGGCAACGGGGCGAGGTTCCATAAACACACATATGACCGTAGTGGTCGGGCTTCATCTGCGTAGCCTGAAAGTCTGATGATTCCCGAACGCTTCACCCCTGTCTTAGAGGAACTTGCTCCCCTCACCGCGCGCTTTGCCGCGGCGAATAAGCGGCTGTACCTGGTAGGCGGTACGGTGCGCGATCTTTTATTGGGCCCAGCGGGCGATGCACATTTGCCTGGGGCATCGCCAGACATGGATTTTGACGCCACAACGAACGCATTGCCACAGGAAATCAAGTCAATCATTGAGGGTTGGGCAGATGCAGTGTGGTCGCAGGGTGAAAAATTTGGCACTATCGGCGCAAAAAAGAACGGCCGCGTGTACGAAATCACCACACACCGCGCCGAGGCATATTCGCCCGATTCACGCAAACCCGATGTGCAATTTTCCGATGATATTGAGGCCGACCTTTCACGGCGCGATTTCACCATCAATGCAATGGCGCTTGAGCTCACCTCATCTAGCCCTGTTTTAGTTGACCCCTTTAATGGTGCGGCCGACCTCATGACAAAAGTCCTTCGTACTCCTTTGTCACCTGAAGAGAGCTTCAACGACGATCCATTGCGCATGTTGCGCGCGGCGCGCTTTGTTGCGGCCCTCAATCTCACTGCCGAACCAGAGCTCGTTGAAGCAGTCAAAAATATGGCGCCGCGCCTCGACATCATTTCGCGGGAACGCATTCAACACGAACTCGATCGACTGCTCACGACCGACCACCCCACTGCGGGTTTATGGTTCATGGTCGACACGGGGCTCGCTGCTCAATTTTTCCCCGAGCTTCCCAACATGAGCGTGGAGCAAGACCCCATTCATCGTCACAAAGATGTTCTGACGCACACCTTGGCGGTTGTAGAAAATGTGCGCCCCAATGCGCATCCCTCTTTCAACTTTCGCATTACTCGCCTTGCTGCATTATTTCACGATATTGGTAAACCAAAAACGCGGGCAATTCATAAAGGCAAAGGAATCACTTTTCATCATCATGAAGTAGTTGGTGCGCGCATGACCCGCGATCGTTTGAAAGCTCTGAAATATTCCAGCGAAGACGTGCAGGCTATTACCGCTCTTGTTGAACTGCATTTGCGCTTTCACACATATCAAATGGGATGGACCGATTCCGCAGTACGTCGTTATGTGCGCGATGCAGGGCCACTGCTCAACGAACTCAATGTGCTTACCCGATGTGACTGCACCACGCGCAATGAACGCAAGGCGTTGGTGTTGTCACAGCGCATGGATGAACTGGAAAAACGCATTGCAGAGTTGATGGAAAAAGAAGAACTTGCTGCACTAAGACCCGAACTTGATGGTCTTGAAGTGATGCAGCGCCTTGGGGTGCAGCCCGGTCGCGAAGTGGGTAAAGCGCTCAATTTCCTTATGGAAATCCGCATTGAAGAAGGTTTGCTTGGCGCCGAAGAAATTGGCCGACGCTTAGATGCGTGGTGGAGCGAACAAAAAAATTAAGAACCAAGCTTGCGCGCACGCATAGCGAGTGTTGTTGGAACAAGCGCACGCGGTGCATTGAGCGGCATGAGTTCATACAAGAGATCAATGGCAAAGTTGCTGCGTTGCAATGACATGCACAGTTCACCAATGGTGAGTGCACCATCGGCACCATAACGACGCCGCGCAACGGCATCATCGTTGTCGAACATTGCAGCTGCTGGGTGCTCGACTACTGCAACAAAAGATGCTTCAGATTTCAACACACGATGCACTTGTCGCAAGAGTCGATCAATGTCGTCAACGGAGTTCAGTTTGTCGATGCACAACACAAGGTCAAGCGATGAACTGGTGACGAAACCCATGTCGGCAAGTTCTGCTTGATGAAACTCAACACGTACTTCTGCTGCTTCAGCGGTGCGGCGAGCAAGGGCAATGCGCTCGGCTGAATTATCAATGGCCATGGCGCGCGCACCCGACTGTGCCATCGCGACAGAATTGGCATGTCCGTGGGGCAATCCGAGTTCAAGAACACGCTTTCGCTTCACATCGCCCACCAGGCGCAACTCGGCATCGTTGGCCACATGGGGTCCAAAAGAGATGGTGTGTTGGGGAGGTTCAGAAACTGCCATAGAAGAAGTGTGGCAAGAGCACCGTTGCTCATGAGGGATATGCGGTGACTATCGTTATGGCATGAGCTTTACAGCCGGGTCATTACGAGGGACAGGGGGCGCAGTTGATCACCGCCTCGCGCGCCAACACCTCATTAATGAATACCGCCGGGGTCGCCTCAGCATCGACCAAGTGTGCGATGCACACCCGGAACTCATGCGTGCCGCAAGGAACTTTGGCGAAGAGTCGCGGGTCAAGTGCCCCATTTGCGCCGATGACCAGTTGGTCTTAGTGACCTACGCCTTTGGGCCGCACCTCCCCTCGCATGGCCGATGTGTCACCACCCGCTCGGAAATGGCCCAAATCCAGCGGCGAGCAAATACTGGGGCAGGCACTGCTGAATACACTGCCTACGTGGTGGAAGCCTGCCGCTTATGTCGCTGGCACCACTTAGTACGCATGGTGCCCATTACCCCCCAGCGGGCGGCCTCGGCCTAAGAAAACCCTTATACTTCAAGGATTTTATAAAATTCTGGCGGGAAGTAACACCCTCGGAACACAATAGGGGCAATGGAATGTGCCGCTGCTTCTCGTCGTGTTGCTTTGTCTTGCCGATACGCTGTCATTTCCTTATCCACCCTGCCCCTCACGGGGCCACGGTCCGTACCGTGTCCGAAGGGAGTACATGCACATGAAACGTGCTTATGAATTAATGGTCATCCTTAGTGGAGACCTCGACGACAATGCAGCGCAGTTGCAGGTGAAGGCCATCACGGCTTCCATCACTGCCGTTGGTGCCAGCATTCACGGAAACCCCGATTGGTGGGGCAAGCGCCGTTTCGCGTATCCCATCAATAAAAAAGAAGATGGCTATTACGTCGTCTACAACCTCGAGGCTCTTGGTGGAGCTTTAGATGAAGTTGAGCGCACGCTCCGTATTGCCGACGAAGTGGTTCGTCACAAGCTCATGCGCTTGCCCGACCACGAAGCAGCACGCCGCGGCATGATGTCGGCGAGTGCGTAGTCGGCTTTTCGTTCACGAAAAGTTCCACACACTACTTACGTAGAGGAGATACATATGTCAGAGAACTCCATCACCCTTGTCGGCAACCTCACCCGAGACCCAGAACTGCGCTTCACCACTGGTGGACGCGGCGTGGCCTCATTTGGCATCGCCGTTGGCCGTCGTTATCAGGTCAATGGTGAATGGCAAGAGCAAACCTCGTACTTCAATATCACTGCTTGGGGCCAACTCGGCGAAAACGCAGCGGCAACCTTTACTAAAGGTACCCGCGTCATCGTTACTGGGCGTCTCGAGCAGCGTGAATACACCACCCGTGAAGGCGATAAGCGCACGGCAATTGAAGTCGTGGCCGACGAAATCGGACCAAGCTTGCGTTGGGCAACAGCCCAAGTTGAGCGCCAATCCCGCCAAGGTGGCGAAGCCGCCGCCCCCCGCGGAGCATCCAGCAACACCTCTCCCGACCCATACATGGGTGGGGAAGAAGAACCCTTCTAGAACGAAACTGCAGAGAGAAACATGACTAGCAAATCAAACAAAATCCGTATGGCGAAAGCCGCCATTCGTAAAACCGGAAAAAAGAAGCCAAACGCCATCGACACCGAGCGCGTGAAGTTTGTTGACTATAAAGATGTCAACTTGCTGCAGCGCTTCATGTCTGACCGCTCCAAAATCCGCGGTCAGCGCATTGCCGGCACCACCGTTCAACAGCAGCGCGATATTGCAAATGCAGTGAAAAACGCTCGCGAAATGGCCCTGTTGCCATATGCCAAGCGCGTGTCTTCTACGCGTGCACCACGCCCCGGATCCGATCGTGAAGATCGTGAAGATCGCGGCGACCGCGGTGACCGTGGTGAGCGCGGCGATAAGTACGCACCTCGTGAGGCTGCTGTTGCGGCAGTTGCTACCGAAAACACCGATGTTGTAGAAATCGAAACGAATGGTGAGGAAGCCTGATGTTAAAAGTCATTTTGCGTAGCGACATTAAAGGTCTCGGCAACCGTGGCGACATCGTCAACGTTGCCGACGGCCATGCCCGCAACTTTTTATTGCCCAATGGTCATGCCATCACCGCAACCGATGGTGCAGTGGCACAGGCAGCAGCAATGCGTAAAGCACGTGCCGCCAAAGAGCGCGCCACTCGTGAAGCAGCACTTGAAGTTGCAGCACGTTTGAACGCCGTTACTTTGTCGGTACCAGCAAAGGCCGGTAACGAAGGTCGCTTGTTCGGTTCAGTTACTAGCGCCGACATCGTCGCAGCTGTGAAGAGCCAAACAGGTATCGAAATTGAGCGCCGCGATGTTGACATCGAAGCTCCTATTCGTACGTTGGGCAAGCATTCTGTAGTGGTCTCGTTGTACCACGACGTCACGAGCACTGTCTCGGTCGATGTCGTCGCACAATAGTTATCCACAGAACTCACCCGATACAGCACAGGCTTACACACAGACTTATCCACAAGTCTTACCCCTAGTAATCCACAAGGTATCTCAGGCAAGGTAAGAGACGTGTCCGATACATACAACGCTTCAGCAGCACGCGTCACCGCTCGCGTGCCGCCACACAACCTCGATGCCGAGGTCTCGTTACTTGGCGCAATGTTGTTGTCGAAAGACGCCATTGGTGCTGGCTCAGAGCGTGGAGTTGCCCCTGGTGATTTTTATAAGCCAGCGCACCAACACATTTATGACGCCATTCAAGCACTCACCACCATGGGTGAACCCGTCGACGTGGTCACGGTCTCCGACAAACTGCAGCGTGCTGGCCTCTTAGACACCGTCGGAGGAATCGACTATTTAGTCGACCTACAAAACCGCACTCCTGCAGTGTCGAGCGCCGATCGTTATGCGCGCATCGTGCGTGAAACTGCTCTCTTGCGCGGCCTCATTAGCGCGGCATCGTCTATTGCCGAAATTGCTTACAGCCAGCCCGACAACATTGAAAACGCTCTCGACCAAGCCGAGTCGCGCATCTTCGACGTGGCACAAAATCAGGTAACCGATTCGTTAGTGCGCATTAACGACCTCATGCCAGAAACAATGACGCACCTTGAAGACATCATGGAGCGCGGCGACCCTATTACCGGCGTGCCCTCGGGCTTTAACGATCTCGACGATTTGTTGTCGGGCTTTCAACCCGGCACGCTCAATATTATTGGTGCTCGCCCAGCGATGGGTAAAAGTGCATTCGCAATGGGCATGGCCGTCAACGTGGCCACCATTACACAAAAGCCTGTTTTGTTTTTCTCTTTGGAAATGGGTCGCGCCGAATTATCACAACGTATTTTGTCGAGCGAAGCGCGCGTCGATAGCGCCAAGTTACGCAGCGGCCGCTTAAACGACGAAGACTGGCGCCGCATTGGCCGCGCCATTGGGCGCCTTTCCATTCCGTTGTATATCGACGACAACTCATCGGTCACTGTGATGGAAATTCGCGCCAAGGCGCGCCGCATTGCCTCACAGTACGACGGCCTCGGCATGATAGTTATCGACTACTTGCAACTCATGGGTGGCAACTCAGGGTCAGAAAACCGACAACTCGAAGTGAGTGAAATTAGTCGTAACTTAAAAATTTTGGCACGCGATTTCAAAATTCCCGTTGTTGCACTGAGCCAGTTGAGTCGTGGTCTCGAGCAACGCCAAGACAAGCGGCCAACCCTGTCTGACCTTCGTGAGTCGGGTGCATTGGAACAAGACGCCGACGTCGTGATGTTTTTGTATCGCCCAGGCGTGTATGAAGACGACCCACAACGTAAAGCCGATGCGTATCTCAACGTGGCTAAGCATCGTGCCGGCGCCATTGGCGATGTGCGTTTAGTATTTCAAGCTAATTACACCCGCTTTGAAAACTTCACAGCTAAAGGTCAATGACACATGTTTCTTGGTGACGAACTTCTTGCGTATCTTGTTCTCGCTCTCGGTGGCGCATTGTGTGCCGGCAATATTCTTGCCATTGTGAAACCACCACCGCGACCTAAGAGCGAAGAAGATCTTCCGCGAGCACCTATGGCCCGCACGGTAACCATGGCTGCTGTTGGTGGCATTGCTGCTGCGTGGGCACTCGCTAGCTTGCTGAGATAATACGACCTGTCGTCAACTCGCAAGGTAAGTAAAAGAACTCAGAAATAGTAAAAGGGCGGGTGCCGAAGCACCCGCCCTTTTCTTTCTCGTGAGAGAAAGTAGTTCTTACTTAATGTTCCAGAGAGCCTTGAACTGATCGGCCTGGGTCTTTGGACCCTTCCAGTTCTGGAGGCCGCCACCGTCAAGAATTGCCTTAGCAGCTTCTGGTGTATCAACAATGAATGTCTGAAGTTCAGCACCCTTGCGCTCTTCGGTGTACTTGTCACCCAATGAGTCGAGCACCATTGCGTGAGCCATAACCCATGAAGCCTCAGCCTTAGGGTTTGAGGTCCATGCAGCGTGTGTACCGTCAACAATTTCCTGCAAGTTTGGTGCAGAGAAGTCGCCACCAACAAGCTTCACATTTGTGATGCCAGCGGTCTTCAAAGCTGCACTAACACCTGTTGGCAAGCCACCGAAAGCGAAGTGAACGTAGTTCACGTCTTTGTGCTCTTGGAGGTATGAAGCCACAGCCTGTGGAACTTTGCCAGCACCAAGGTCGTCAATGGTGACAGGAATAACGTCGAAGGTGCACTTTGCACAACCAGCAGCAAGGCCAGCCTTCATTGCATTTTCCTCAGATACGAGAACTGGGAAGTCGCGAATGTTGACCATTACTACGTGAGCAGCTGCACCGCTGTCTGCGATGATCCAAGGAGCAAATGACTTCATAGCCATTTCTACATAGGAAGCATCACCAACTGTGGTGAGAAGACCCTTGATACCGCCGTCAACGCCTTCTGGCTTGTCGGTGGTGTATGCCGAGGTGAACTTCACGCCTTTTGCAATGCCTGCATCGAACTGTGCTTGGTAAAGAGCAATTGGTGAACCCGAGATGGCGATGTAGTTTGCGCCCCAGTCGAGTGCCTGCTGAATACCAGGAGCTGGTTCCATGCTCTTGACGTTGATGACCTTGAGTTCCCAGCCGAGGAGTTTGGCAATTGCTGGCCAATCTTCGCCTACTTCTGGGCAGCTTGGGAGTTCACAAGAAATCCAAGCAACTTTTTTACCTGTTGGAGGTGTTGCTGAAGCAGCAACAGTCAACGCGATATTTTCTGGAATGGTGACAGCCTTTGCAGCTGCTTCTTTAGCAACAGCTACTTCGTCTACTGCAGGTGCTGCAGTGTCGGCTGTGGCAGTGGTGTCGGCTGTGGCAGTGGTGTCAGCTGTTGATGACTTGCTGCTACCGCAAGCGGCAGCGAAAAGACCCAAAGCAAACACAGCAGCAGCAACCCGAACGGTTGATTTACGCAATGTATTCCCCTTTTAGTGGTGGTATGGAAGGCGCCGACTCAGATAGCCTGAGAACGACTGTTGAACCTTACTGAGGAAAATTGGATAAACCAAGAGATCTTTAGTAGAACTTCCTTCAGAATTCTGCAATCAACCACATTTACGAATGGTGTACGCTCTGAGACGCACGTCACATCATGGGGGAGAGACAACTACAGTGGCTACAACACTCCATATTCATTCACTTTCGAAGACTTTTCCTGGCCAGGTGGCCCTGAATGATGTGGCACTCGATATTGAAGAAGGCGAAGTTCATGCCCTCGTTGGCCAAAATGGCTCGGGAAAGAGCACGCTCATCAAGATTTTGGCTGGTTTTCACCAACCAGATGCCAACTTTGTGGCCACCATGCGTGGTCACGACTTCGTTATGGGAAGTGCAGTTGCAGCCCATGAAGCCGGCATTCGCTTTGTGCACCAAGACCTTGGCCTTGTTGAGGCCGTCAGCACGGTAGAAAACCTTGCCCTCGGGTTTGGCTACGACACAGGGTTTGGCAACCGTATTAACTGGGCTGCTGAGACAAAACGAGCCAAGCAGGCCTTGCTCGACCTGGGTTTCGACATCAACGTGCGTGCTCCGGTTGCCACCTTGGGCGCCGCCGCTCGTACGGGCGTGGCCATTGCCCGTGCCTTGCAAGACACCAAAGAAGGCATTTCTATTCTGGTTCTCGATGAGCCAACGGCGTCATTGCCCGGAGCCGACGTCGACACGTTGTTCGAGGCCGTTCGTCGCCTCACCAAACGCGGCATCAGCGTTGTGTTTGTTTCTCACCACTTAGAAGAGGTGTTCGACATCACCGACCGTGTCACGGTATTGCGCGACGGCAAAGTAGTAGGCACCAAGGCCACCAAAGATCTCAACATGGATTCACTCATTGAAATGATTGTGGGTCGTGAAGTTACGTCCGTTGCGGCAAACCGCACGGTTGATGCATCACTCGCCCCACGCTTGCAGGTGCAGGGTCTTGTAGGTGCTGGTATCAACAACGTGTCATTTTCTGTTCAGCCAGGTGAAGTGCTCGGCATTGTTGGGCTTACCGGTTCGGGGCGCGACACCATGGTGGGCACCTTGGCCGGCGCACTCACGCGTCAGGGAAATGTTCTCATCGATGGTGAAGAATTGAAAGGCGGCGACCCACGTGAGTCGCTGACCAAAGGTTTGTCTTTTGTTCCTGTCGACCGTTTACGCAACGGCATTCTTGCGCTCATGAGCGTGCGCGCAAACATCACCATTAGCAATGTGGAGCGCAATGCACATGGCTTGCGCCTCAGCCATAAAGACGAAAAAGCAGAAGCTGCTGAATGGGTAAAGAAACTTTCTGTTGTTACTGCAGGAACTGAAGTTCCCATCGCCACGTTGTCGGGTGGAAACCAGCAAAAAGTAATGATGGCACGCAGTTTTCGTTTGAATCCAAAAGTGTTGTTGCTTGATGAGCCAACACAAGGTGTTGACATTGGCGCCAAAGAAGAAATTCATGCATTTGTCGACCAAGCAGCAGCCGACGGAACAGCCATTGTGGTGTGCTCTACTGACACTGCAGAACTTGCTCGCGTATGTGACCGTGTTGTGGTGATGTACCGCGGTCAAATTGCCAACACGCTCACCCGAGCATCTGGCTTATCTGCTGAAAAGATCGACCAATTGTTGCTTGCTGGTTCCAGCATGGCAACAGCCTCGTAACCCGTTTTAATTTTTATTCGTTTGTGAAAGGAATACCTGTGTCAACTACAGAATCAACCGCAAGTGCACCACAGAAATCAATGCTCACTCGTTTAGGCATCGACCGACTCAGTGCTTTGTATCTCGCCGGAGTTTTCGTTGTCATCTTTGGCATCTGGAAGCCCGACACTTTCTTAAGCATTGCAAGCTTCAAACTCATCCTCGGAGAGAACGTCGCAATCGGCATGCTGGCCTTGGCGTTTTTAGTACCGCTGGCAACAAACTCATTCGACTTGTCCATTGGTGCCATGACCTCGTTGTCGTTGTGCATCACCACATGGTTGTCTGACGATTTCCACCGTACGTTCAACATGCCTGCTGGCCTAGCTGCGTTGTGCGGAGTGTTGGTGTGCATGTTGTTTGGTGTGTTGTCGGGTTTCATTGTGGTGAAACTGAAGGTGAACTCATTTATTGCAACACTTGGCTTGGGGCAAATTGTTTCTGCTGTGTTGTTGAAAATTTCTGATAACCGTCAAATCACTTCTGTGTATTCCAAGTCGTATTTGAAGTTCGGTAGCTTCGAAGTGTTTGGTATTCCCGTTCTCTTCGTGTATCTCATCATCATCGCTGCCATCTTGTGGTTCGTTCTTGAACAAACTCCAGCAGGGCGCTATTTATTCGCCACCGGCGGCAACATTGATGCTGCCCGACTCGCAGGTGTACGCACCGATCGCTTGGTGTGGGGCTCACTCATTACCTCAGCAACTATTGCAGGTATTACCGGCGTCCTCTTGTCGATGAAAATTGGTTTCTTCTCCACTGCAACTGGCCCTGGCTACTTGTTCCCTGCAATTGCTGCAGTGTTCTTTGGTGCATCGCAGTTGTCGCGTCGCCCGAACGTATGGGGCACGCTCTTGGCTTTGTACGCACTCGCACTTGGCATCAAGGGTTTGCAACTCGTTGTGGGCTCGGGTTCATTCTGGGTAGAGCCACTCTTCCAAGGAACCACACTCATCATCGCTGTATCACTCGCTAGCCAGCAAGCAGTTGCTCGTATTAAGAAGAAAAAGAAAACTGCTTAATGGCTGGTAATTACGATGACGTCAGCGTCTTCGAACTTTCTCCTGAGCGCGAACAAGTTCTCGTAGAAAAACAAACTGAGTGTTGTCTCATGTGGACCACCTCAACTGGCGACCCAGTTGGCGTGTACATGAACTATTTTTTCCACGAGGGAAGTTTTTGGCTCACTGCTACTGAACAGCGCAAGCGCATTAAGGCGTATCGCAAACGTCCGCGTGGGTGCATTGCCATTACGAGCCGCGGAACCGATATTGGCATTAGCCAAGCTCTTACCTACAAGGGCAACATCGTGTTGCACGAAGATGAGCCAACAAAGCAGTGGTTCTACAAAGTGCTTGCCGCACGTGTGCGCCCCGAAAGCGTGGAACGGCAAAAAGCATTTGCCGAACACCTCGATTCACCAGCACGAGTTGTCATTCAACTCATTCCCGATGGGCGTATTGGTTTTGATGCAGAGTCGATGTTTAAAAATTCAGCAGCGGGCCCGAGTCGCACACAAGTGTGAGACGCGAACACTGCTGCTGCATTAAATAACGTTCAGCGTGTCGAGGAACTGAGCTGCCACTGGTTCATCGCCGGTGACTTTGCAATGCTCGCGCCAGTCGGAGCGCTTGGTGCCCCAGTTGATGAATGAGTGGCCGTTGCTGCTGACATCGGCAACGGTGCCAGGAGTTTTTCCTGGTGTCACAATGATCTCGGAGCCCGCAGGTGTAATGGTCCACACACCGCCGCCAGGGCCAGTGAGTGTGAGTGTGATGGGCGCACTGAGCGCGTGGCCAAGGTCGGCCTGCATCTGTGGCATTCCCGTGATCATCCAGCCAATGGCTGGAGCAAGGCGTGTGGCATCGGCATTGGGCATTTTTCGCTCAATGGGGCCATCGGGTGCAAGAAGGTCGATGCGCAAATGGCAGTAGTGGTCGAAGGCGTATGCATCGGCCAATTGGTTCATTTGGTAAGAACCGAGGTCGGCAAGGGGAATGACTGTTGAGGCCAATGGTTCTTCTTGCATCGAAGCCAACACGGCAACTGCCTGGTCGGCAAAGGCCAGGTACTCATCGAGAATCTGCTGGTTGGTCCAGCCATCACGCATATCGACCAACATGTCCATCATCCGCTCGGCAGGCAAGTTGAGGGGCTCTGCTGGCGCTGGCGATGGGTCAACTGTTTCTTTGTAGTTCGAGCTCATATGAGCCACAAGGTCGCGTACCGACCAACCCTTGCAGCCACTCGGGCGTGACCACTCTTCCTCGGTGAGGCTGGAGATGACTGTCTTTACTTCCTGTACTGCGATTTCTAACGCTGCCAAGCCTGCTTTCGACACGCTTTCCCGTCCTTTTTCTCTCGTTGGTGATGGTCAATTGATTGGAATTTTGAAGATCTGAGTGCCCGGCGTTTTACCCCGGGCTATTTCCCGACTACTCTACGCAGACAGTCGCCACAGTGGCGAGAGGAACGGGTGGATAACTATGGAACTTCAGGGAAGAGTTGCGGTCATCACAGGGGGTACCCGCGGTATTGGCCGAGCCATTGCCGAGGCGTACCTTGCCGACGGGGCAAGCGTGGTCATTAATGGTCGCAGTGCCGATAAGGGTGCAGAAGCTATTCGTGAGATGAATGGCGGAGATCGTGTCTTTTTCGTCCAAGGCGACGTGAAAAGCCGCGTTGGTTGCCAGGCAATTATCGATGCCGCCATCGCAAAATACGGAAAAATCGACATCATGGTCAACAACGCCGGTGGTTCCACCGACAATGCACAGGTTGTAGACCTCACCGATGAAGCTTTAGACAACGCTCTCAAGTGGAACCTCTGGTCAACTTTCTGGTGCACACAGATGGCATTGCGCGACATGCTCCCACGTGGTTGGGGTCGCATTATCAACATCTCATCACTCGAAGGCAAGCACGGCAAGCCTGGCGTCTCTATTTACGTCACGGCCAAGCACGCCATCAACGGTCTCACCAAATCATGTGCACAAGAAATTGGCACCACCGGCGTCACCATCAACTGCATCTGCCCAGGTGCAATTGAAACCGACACCATGCGCGACGAAGGCCCAGGCGCCGCAGTGGCAATGGGAATGACCTACCAAGACCTCCTCGATTGGTTTGCTTCTGAAGCAGCCATCAAGCGTTTGAACTCATGCGAAGAAGTTGCTGCTGTTGCATCACTTCTTGCTTCTGAAGCAGGCGCCGGTATTACCGGCTCAATGATTTCCGTCGACGGCGGAACCGCTGCGTACTAAGACCACGAATTACACCACACGAACGAATCGAACGAAGGGGACCAGACATCATGGGAAAGCTTGACGGAAAAGTTGCAGCAATCACAGGTAGTACGCGCAGTATTGGCCGCGCCATTGCCGAGGCATATTTGCGCGAAGGCGCGAAGGTAGTTATTAACGGACGCTCTGCCGAAAAAGGTGCGGTAGCGATGAAAGAAATGGGTGGCGGTGCAAACGTTGCGTTTTTCGCAGGCGATGCTCGCAATCAAAAAGACTGTGAAGGCATTGTCGATTTCGCAATTGAAAAATTCGGCAAGCTCGACATCATGGTGCTCAACTCAGGTGGCGTAGAAAATACTGCTCCTGTTGCACAAATGACCGACGAAGAGTGGATGCTTGAAGTTACTTGGAACTTGCACAGCGTGTTCTGGGGAATGCGTAAGGCATTGCAGCACATGATTCCTCGTGAAGCTGGCCGCATCATCGTTACATCTTCAGTAGAAGGCAAGTTGGGCAAGCCTGGTATTCCGGGTTATGCAGCAACCAAGCACGCCGTACTTGGTCTCATGAAGTCCGCTGCTCATGAAGTGGGCACATTAGGCATCACCGTCAACGCAATTCTTCCTGGCATCATCGAAACCGACATCGTGCGCGAGACCGGCCCAGATAGTGCTATTGCAATGGGACTCGGCACTTACGAAAACATGATTGCCCTCTTTTGCAAAGAGTCAGCCATTAAGCGCCCGAACAAAGTTGAAGAAGTTGCAGAAGTCGCTGTGCTCTTGGCACGCGATGTTGCTGCTGGCATCACCGGAACATCGTTCCCGGTTGATGGCGGCACCATGCCCTACTAATTCTTTAAAAACTAAATAAGCACTCAATAAGGGGTGGCCATGTCGCAGTTCGAGGTACTTTTCCAACCCATCACTGTGGGCACGATGAAACTCACCCACCGCCTCATGGTGCCACCGCACTCTGCGGGCTCAAGTGCTTTTCTCGGGCCCATTGGAAACTTTCAGAAGTTTGTGCAGTACTACACCGCGCGTATTACTGGTGGAAATGAATGGGTAGGCGGTGGCCCCGTGTTTGTGGCCAACCCACTCATTCCGGGTTTTGAACCATCGGGCGTGGGCGCACATGGGCCTGGCCTTTTTCGTCACCCTTTGTTTGCAGAGCGGATGAAGGCAATGCAAGACGCCATTCATGACGCTGGTGGTTATGGAACAGTACAGATGGTGTTGCAAGGTGGAAAGCCCATCTCTCCTTCGCAAGAACCCAGTGGTTATGCCGACTTTCGCATTCCACACGCAATGGATATTGATGAAATCAAGTGGCTCATCAAAGAATACGGCGAGTCGGCAGCCATTGCCGCCGATGCCGGTTGCGATGCCATTGAACTTCATGCGAATCACGACGACATCATTCAATTCTTTTTGTCACCAAAAACAAACAAGCGCACCGATGAATATGGTGGCAGCGACGAAGGACGTCGTGCATTTCTCCGCGACATTGTGAATGCCATTCGCGACAATGTAAAGCGCCCCATCACCGTTGGCTTGCGGTTGTGCATGGATGAACTCATCGACGGCGGTTATGACGTGGAGTATTGCAAGTACGTCATGCGCAAGTTCACCGAAGAAGGAACGGTCGACTACTTCAGTCTTGACGTCGGCAACAACTGGGGCGTACCTTCATATATTCAGCTCGGTACATTCCCAGAAGGTCATTGGGCCGCAATGTGCGGCGAAGCAAAAACCGCAACACATTTGCCTGTTGTTTATGTTGGCCGCGTCGCTTCACCACAACGTGCAGCAGAAATTGTTGCTGCAGGTCAAGCCGACATGGTGGGTATGGTGCGCGCAAATATTGCCGACCCCAATTTGGTCAACAAAGTGAAGCGAGAACGAGTGCAATCCATTCGTCCGTGTGTGGGGTTGAACGATTGCATTCACCGCTCCACAGTTGAAGGTTTAGGTTTTGGTTGCGCAAGCAACCCCATCGCCGGGCGTGAATCTGAAGGTGGCATGCAGCCAACAACGCAGCGCAAAAAAGTGTTGGTCATTGGTGCAGGCCCTGCAGGCATGGAACTCGCAGGGCTTGCTGCAGAACGCGGACACGACGTGACGCTGTGGGAAAAGGCAGACCACTTAGGTGGTCAAGTAGCGCTCGCTACAAAAGTGCGAATGAATGCCAACTATGGCAAGTGGGTCACTTTTCAACAGTGGCGTTTAGCTGAAGCTGGCGTGAAAATTGAATTGAATAAGTCGGCCGATGCCGACAGCGTGCTCGCCTTTGGTGCCGACACAGTTGCAATTGCAACCGGTGCAAAAGTGCGTCGCCCCGGAATCCCCGGCGACACCTTGCCCCATGTACTCACTGTTGCCGATGTCATTGAGGGCAATCAGAAACCAGGCAAGCATGTGTTAGTAATTGCCGAAGATGACCGCCCCTCACCGCTCACTGTTGCTGAACACATTGCAGGCCATGGTCATCATGTAACAGTCATATTCCCAGCGGTCACTCCGTCACCACTAGTTGGCGCATATTCCATCGGCTCGATGATGGCCCTTGTTGACCTTGCCGGTGTTGAGGTGCGCATGAGTACGCGGGCAGTTGAAATTGGGAAAAACTGGGTGCGTGTTGCTCATTCATACAGCGGCCGCGAAGAAGTGCTGAAGAAAATTGACACCGTGGTTTTGGCGACGGGAAGTCATTCTGAGAATGCTTTGTATAACGCTTTGAAGGGCAAGCACGCCGACTTGCACATTTTGGGCGATGCCTATGCACCGCGGCGCTGGACCTTTGCCACGCGCCAGGCATATGAACTTGCCCAAATGATTTAAGAGAGCGGGTGACGGGAATCGAACCCGCGTTCTCAGCTTGGGAAGCTGATGTTCTGCCTCTGAACTACACCCGCAGATAACGGTCTCAGATTACCAGCCACCTCTTTGAGTGCGACGAAGAATCTTGACTATGGTGGAGGCGTGATCTTGTCTGACCGCTCCATTCGTGAGCAACTCGCTGCTGGCCGCATTGTTATTGACCCACTCGATGAGACGTGCCTTCAGCCGTCTTCCATCGACGTGAAGGTGAGCAACTTATTTCGTGTGTTTCGTAATCACACCGCAAGTGTGATTGACGTCAAAAAAGATATGACGTCGTTAACCGAGCTCGTGGAAATCGCCGATGGCGATGCATTCATGTTGCACCCAGGTGAGTTTGCATTGGGCAGCACACTCGAGCGCGTTGGCGTTCCCGACGACATGGTTGCACGCGTGGAAGGCAAGTCAAGCCTGGGCCGCCTCGGTCTCCTCATTCACTCCACTGCTGGTTTCATCGACGCTGGTTTCGATGGTCACATCACACTCGAGTTGTCGAACGTGGCCAACTTGCCCATCACGCTGTACCCCGGCATGAAAATTGGCCAAGTGAGTTTCATGATGATGACCACGCCCGCCGACAAGCCATACGGCAAAGGCGCATCTGGTTCAAAGTACCAAGGGCAACGCGGGCCAACCCCGAGTCGCTATTTCGAAAACTTTAAATAGTTAGCTTCTGGCAACAGGTGAAGCGAATGGTGCGTCGGTAGCTGCCATCTTGCGTTCGCCGTTCTCAAGTGCGTCGAGAACGTGAATTGCAATGTCGGCAACTTTCACTGAGCCTTCTTCAACACCAGCAGCTTTGACACCATCGTCGAGCATGATGTAGCAGAACGGACAAGCGGTAGCAACACGACTTGCGCCAGTGCTGATTGCTTCGCGCGCGCGCTCATCGTTCACCTTGGTGCCGATGCTTTCTTCCATCCACATGCGTGCACCACCGGCGCCACAGCACATACCCTTGGTGCCGTTACGTGGCATTTCCACTACTTGCACACCCTTAATGCTGCCCACCACCTTACGTGGAGCGATGTATACATCGTTATGGCGACCGAGGTAGCACGAGTCGTGATATGTAATGCGATCGTCGAGTGTTGCGTTGCTCATGTCGAGTGCACCACTACCAATGAGTTCTTCAAGTAGTTCGCTGTGGTGCACTACTTCGTAGTTGCCACCGAGTTGTGGGTACTCATTTTTCAGCGTGTTAAAGCAGTGTGGGCACTGAGTAATAATTTTCTTCACACCCATGCCGTTCAACATTTCTACGTTGGGCATTGCAAGCATTTGGAAGAGGTACTCGTTACCACTGCGGCGAGCAGAGTCGCCGGTGCACATTTCGCTCGGGCCAAGAATGGCAACGTCGATGTTGGCGCGCTTTAAGAGCTGTGCCATTGACTGCGTTACTTTTTTGTTCTTGTCGTCGAATGAACCTGCACAGCCAACCCAGTAGAGATACTCAGCATTGAATGCTGCACCCGGGTCGACTACTTCAACGTCGAGGTCTTTGGCCCAATCGGCACGTTCGCCTTGGTTCATGCCCCATGGGTTGCCTTGGTTTTCCATGGCACGGTAGGCGTTGCCCAGTTCTGCAGGGAAGTTGCTCTCCATGAGTGAGAGGTAACGACGCATGTCGAGAATCTTGTCGAGAATTTCAATGTTGACGGGGCAAATTTCATCGCACGCTTTGCATGAGGTGCAGGCCCATACTTCTTCTGCGCTAATGCGCTCAAAGACCGAGTTGCTGCCAACGGTGATGTCACTCACGGTGCCAAGTGGTGGCGACACGCGCCCGCCTTCAGCGTGTGCTGCAGTGGCGGCCATGACTTCGCCGACTTTCAAAACAATTTCACGCGGGTCGAGTGGTTTACCGGTGGCATGCGCTGGGCACACACTGGTGCAACGACCGCACATGGTGCAGGCGTCGGTGTCGAGGAGTTGTTTCCACGTGAAGTCTTCAATGAGTGATGCGCCAAATGATTCCAAACCAGTTTCGGTGAGGTTTGGCATTGCCTTCATTGCACCCTTCGGACGCTCACGATCTTTCAAATACATGTTGAGCGGAGAAGTGAAAATATGGCGCAACATGGTGATGGGCAACAAAGCAAGGAATGCGATGAACGACAACACGTGGCTAACCCACAACACTTGGTGCCATGTTTCTAAGTTGCCAGCACTTGCATTTTTGAACAATTGCGCGATGGGGTAACCAACAAAGCTCCATTTTTCGTAACCCATGTTGAGGCCAGATGCTTGCTCTTGTGCAATGCGTAATGCTTCTGCACCAAAGCCCGTGATGCCAATGGCGAGCAACACGCCGAGAATGGCAGCGTGCTCTGGTTTTGTTTTAATGCGAATGCGGTACGGGCGTTGCACGTAACGGCGCACAATGGCCCACAACACACCAACGGTAAACACCACACCAGCAAGGTCACCCACAAGTGCATAGGCCTGGTATGTACGGCCGTGCAAGAACTTCAAACTCTCGGGCAGTTGGTGATCAATTTCCAAAACGGTGGTAACACCCAAAAGCACCATGAACCCGAAGTAGATCATGGAGTGCATGAGGCCTGCTGCTGAGTCGCGCAACAACGTGCGCATGTAGACACCGGAGCGATAGTCGGCTAAGCGACGCTTCGCATTTTTTGGTGTGGTGCGACGGCGGTCGGATGTGCCGCGTTCCCAGTTGCGAATGCGGTCGGCGAAGCGCAATGAGCCCCACACGATGAGCATGGGAATAATGGAATAGAACGCTGCTTGGAAGGGGCCAGGTATGCCACCAAAAACTTCGCGTGAAACGGCGGAGTCACCGTGCCATTTGGTGAACTGCGGAATGACTCCGGAGACCAAGGTAAAAGCGCCAACGCCAACGCCAATGGCGATGGAGAGTTGATGCGGCTTAAAGCGACGCGGTGTTGACGAGGTGCTGGGGTTCTGTGGTGCTGAAGTCATAGCACCATATAACTTAGTTGCTATCAGCCGTAGTGAGCACGGTCTAGATCACGAATGCGGGTGGCAAGAGCTGCCAACAACTTGTGAGCCATAGCCGGAACTTCATCGATGACCGCGAAAAGATGGCGGGCATCAACGACGAGGAGTTCACAATCGGTATCGCACACCACAGTGGCGGTGCGTGAGCCGCGGTCGAGGAGCGAGAGCTCGCCAACAATGGCGCCTGCTTGCACGGTGGCAATTTTTTTCCCGTTGCGCTTCACTGTGGCAGAACCACTGAGCAACACGAAGGCCTGCTTACCAGCAGTGCCTTGGGTGATGATGGTGGTGCCAGCAACCATGTTGATGCGGTCGGCGGCTTTGGCAATTTTGCCAAGGTCGCGAGTGCTGCATGCAGAGAACAAGGGAACTTGTGCGAGATATTGGAGCGGTGTTTTCTTTGAAGCCATGACCACAGCCTAAACCAATTATTTGGATTGGTTTGCCACGGCGGCTGCTGCCTGGGCAATTGCGTCAGCGTCACCTAAGTAAGTGACGTCGCTCACTTTCATGGCAGAAGTAAAGGTGTACTTGCGTGGCACGCCAGTTGGCACATTCAATTCTGCAATGGCTGCTTCACTAATGTCTTCCAAATACATAATGAGTGCGCGCAAGCTATTGCCATGCGCAACTACTAAAACATTCATATTTGCCTGTAATTGAGGCACAATTTCCGTATTCCAGTAGGGAAGAACGCGGGCCACAACATCTTTCAAACATTCAGTGGCAGGAAGATCTTGCGGTGCAATGAAGCGATACCGCGCATCGTTCACCGGATGCTCGGGGTTTGTGGTGTCGACTGGTGGCGGAGGCGTGTCGTAACTCCGACGCCATAAGTTGGTTTGTTCTGCGCCGTGTAGTTCAGTTGTCGCCTTTTTATCGAGACCTTGAAGCGCACCATAATGACGTTCATTTAATTGCCAGTGACGTTGCAGCGGCAGCCATATTTGGTCCATTGCCTCCAAGGCCAAGTTGCAGGTGCGCACCGCGCGAGTGAGGAGGCTGGTGTGGGCGAAGTCGAACACCAGACCTTCTTTTTTCATGAGGGTCCCTGCGGCCGCAGCTTCGCTTTCGCCAAGGGCCGTGAGTTCCACATCGTGCCAGCCCGTGAACAAATTCAGTTTGTTCCACGTGCTTTGACCGTGGCGAAGAAGGACGAGCGTTCCAGTCATAAGGAAATGGTACGACCAACCGAGCACAGCACACCAAATAGTCAAGTACTTAAGTCACCTTCACTCAACATTTATACTTTTTCTTCCGCTCGAGTTGTGGATAACTCAGAACTCCTCTAATCTTGAGTACAAGTCACTAAGGATCCTGTATCACCCCCCGATACAGAGTCTTTTGTGCCCGACATATCACTCTTTCAAGAAAAAGGAACCCCCACCATGGCAAAAGCAGTCGGTATCGACCTTGGCACCACAAACTCCGTTGTTTCCGTTTTGGAAGCCGGCGACCCTGTGGTCATCCCCAACTCAGAAGGTGCCCGCACCACACCGTCGGTTGTGGCATTTTCAAAAACTGGTGAAGTACTGGTGGGCGAAGTTGCCAAGCGCCAGGCCATCACCAACCCCGATCGCACCTTTCGTTCAGTGAAGCGCCACATGGGCGAGAACTGGAAGACCCCCGATATCGATGGCAAGCAGTACACACCACAAGAAATCAGCGCCCGCACACTCATGAAGTTGAAGCGCGACGCCGAGGCGTACCTGGGCGATACCGTCACGCAAGCTGTTATTACCGTTCCTGCGTACTTCGACGATGCACAACGCACTGCAACAAAAGAAGCAGGGCAAATCGCTGGTCTTGAAGTGTTGCGTATTATCAACGAACCAACCGCTGCAGCTTTGGCATACGGCCTCGACAAAGGCGGCGAAGACGAAACCGTTTTGGTATTCGACCTTGGTGGCGGAACCTTCGACGTGAGCGTTTTGGAAATTGGCGACGGTGTGTTTGAAGTAAAGAGCACACACGGCGACACCGTTCTAGGTGGTGACGATTGGGACCAACGCATTATCGATTGGCTCGTTTCGCAATTTAAGAGCGCACATGGTGTTGACCTTGCACAAGATCGCATGGCGAAACAGCGTCTGCAAGAAGCTGCTGAAAAAGCAAAAATTGAATTGTCACAAGTACAGCAAACACAAATCAACTTGCCGTTCATTACGGCAACTGCAGAAGGCCCACTTCACCTCGACGAAACATTGTCACGTTCAAAATTCCAGGAAATGACATCAGACCTCATTGAGCGTTGCCGTATTCCTTTTGAACAAGCAATCAAAGACGCTGGTTTGTCAAAGGGACAAATCAACCACGTCATCTTGGTTGGCGGTTCAACTCGCATGCCAGCCGTACAAGACCTCGTGCAGTCACTCACCGGGAAAGAGCCGAACAAGTCGGTGAACCCCGACGAAGTGGTCGCCATTGGTGCAGCTGTTCAAGCAGGCGTGTTGAAGGGCGATGTAAAGGATGTATTGCTCCTCGACGTCACACCGTTGTCATTGGGCATTGAAACCAAGGGCGGCGTCATGACGAAGCTCATCGAGCGCAACACCACTATTCCTACACGTCGTACCGAAGTGTTCACCACTGCAGAAGACATGCAGCCATCGGTAGAAATTCACGTGTTGCAAGGTGAGCGCGAAATGGCGCAGTACAACAAGACTCTGGGCAAATTCCAACTTGTTGACTTGCCACCAGCACCACGTGGCGTACCGCAAATTGAAGTGACCTTCGATATCGATGCCAACGGTATTGTGCATGTATCAGCGAAAGACCGCGCTACTTCAAAAGAGCAGTCAATGACCATTACTGGTCAATCTGCCCACGACAAAGAAACCATCAACCAAATGGTGAAAGATGCCGAAGTGCACGCTGAAGAAGATCGTCAGCGCCGTGCAGAAGCAGAGGTGCGCAACAATGCCGACTCTTTGGTGTATCAAACCGAAAAAGTTTTGCGCGAGCAAGGCGAAAAGGTTTCTGCCGAAGAAAAGTCTGCTGTGGAAGAACCACTTGCCGAGTTGAAAACCAGCCTTGCTGGCACCGACAACGAGGCCATTAAAGCCGCTACTGAAAAACTGATGACAGCCAGCCAGGCCTTTAGTCAGAAGTTGTACGAGGCAGCTGCCCGCGACACCAACGCCGAAGGAACTTCAGCAAGTGGCCAAAGTGGTGCAACAAACGATGATGACATCGTTGATGCCGAAATTGTTGACGAGAAGTAATTCGCAACATGACCAACGAGAACGAAGAGTTTCTACCGGAAAGCGATGTCAGCATTACCGATGCTGACATCGCTGAAATCATCGAGCACGATATTGATGCACTCGTCGCCGAGCGTGATTCTTTCAAAGACATCGCTTTGCGTTTGCAGGCCGACTTCGAGAACTATCGCAAGCGTGTTGTTGCGCAACAAGCCGATGAAATCGATAGGTCAACAGGAAAACTTGTAGAAGGTTTGTTGCCAGTGCTCGATGCATGTGAAGCCGCTTTTGCTCATGGTGCTACAGGTGTAGAACCCGTATGGTCGTCATTACTTGGCGTGTTGCAAAAGCAAGGCTTAGAAGTATTGAACCTAGAAGGCCAACCTTTCGACCCAGCAACTGCTGAAGCAGTAATGCACGAACCATCTGAAGACGGTTCAAGTGACGGGCCAGTAGTGGTGGAAGTGTTGCGCAGTGGCTACCAGTGGAAGGGCCGCGTATTGCGCGCTGCCATGGTGAAGGTGCGGGGCTAAACAATGACCGCGCAACGTGAGTGGTTTGAAAAGGACTACTACGCCGTTCTTGGTGTGTCGCAAAGTGCAACACCCAAAGAAGTAACGAAGGCGTATCGCAAACTTGCGCGCGAATTACACCCCGATGCCAACCCCGATAACCCGAAAGCGGAAGACCGCTTCAAAGAAGTGTCGACTGCTTACGACGTATTAGGCGACGAAAAGAAACGCAAAGAATACGACGAAGTACGCGCTGCGGGCCCCATGGGTTTTGGCGGTGGCGGCCCCGGTGGCCAAGGCGGATTCCGTTTTGATTCCGGTGGCGACATGGGCGATCTTCTTGGCCAAATGTTTGGCCGTGGTGGAGGGCGTAGTGGGCGTGGCCAACGTGGCGGCCCGCAACGCGGAAGCGATATTGAAGCCGCACTCACACTCGACTTCACCGATGCCGCACATGGAATAACCACCACATTGCACCTCACTTCTGAAGCAGTGTGCTCGGGTTGCCAAGGTTCTGGCGCACGTGCTGGCACCACACCTCAAGCATGTTCGCAATGTGGCGGGCGTGGAGCAGTCGATTCCAACCAGGGGGTGTTTTCTTTTTCCTCACCGTGCCCGCGTTGTCAGGGAAAAGGCACGACTATTGAGTACCCATGTGGTTCATGCCGCGGGTCGGGCCGCGAACATCGTGCACGTGAAGTAAAGGTCCGCATTCCTGCAGGCGTCGATAATGGTCAACGCATTCGTTTGAAGGGTCGTGGCGCACCAGGGCACAATGGCGGCCCAGCTGGCGACTTGCTCGTGGAATGCAAAGTGATGCCGCATGCAACTTTTTCTCGTGACGGGGTGAACTTGTTAGTACATGTTCCTGTTGCGTACCACCAAGCAGTGCTCGGTAGCGAAGTGTCGGTGCCCACACTCGACGGCTCTTCCGTGATGTTGAAAATTAAAAGCGGCACTCAGTCGGGCAGTAAGCATCGAGTGAAAGGCCGCGGTATTGAAACCACTTCAAAAACTGGCGACCTCATTGTGACGATTGATGTTCACATACCGACCAAAGTGAGCAAAGAAGAACGCGAGATTATTGAACAACTCGCCGAGTTACACAACACCAGTGACAAGGTGAAATAACCATGGCACCGCGGCGTACTGATGGTGTTCCAGTGGAAACGGTCTATGTCATTTCCGTTGCTGCAGAACTTGCTGGTGTGCACCCACAAACATTGCGTATATATGAGCGACGTGGGCTCGTTACACCGGGTCGCACCTCAGGTGGTAACAGGCGTTACAGCGAGGCCGACATTGCTCGTTTAAAGCGCGTTGCCGAATTAGCAGCTGAAGGTATGAACCTCGAGGGCATTCGCCACGTCATGCAACTCGAAGATGAAATTGCACAGTTGCGCGCTCTCGTTGTGCAACTTCAAGAACAACTCACTGGCAGAACCTCAACTGAAGTTTTACGCGGCGAGCTGGTGCCACTGCGTCAAGCAGTTGCCGTGTTCCGCGAACGTCCGAGCATATTTAACAAGGACAGGTACTAAGAGTGGCAATTGACCCAAAGAAGTGGACCGCAAAAACTCAAGAAGCTGTTGCAGCAACACTCGATGATGCTCGTGGGCGCAGTAACCCAGAAATCACACCCGACCATCTCATGTCTGCCCTGTTACGTCAAGACGGCACCATTGTCCCTGGCATTTTGCAAAAGCTTGGTGTTGCTCCTTTGATGCTGCGCAACACGGCCGATGAGGCTGTGAGTAAATTGCCTCACGCATATGGCAGCGAAGAGCCACGGATGAACCGTGAACTCAGCAATGTTTTTGAAAATGCCGACAAACTACGCACCGACCTTCATGACGACTACTTGTCGGTCGAACATCTTCTCCTTGCCATGAACCAGCGCGTAGGTATTGGTAGCGAAGAAATGCTGCAAGCACTGCGCGAAGTGCGCGGTTCACATCGCGTGACCTCGCAAAACCCTGAAGAGCAGTTTCAAGCATTAGAAAAATATGGTCTCGACCTCACTGCCCGTGCACGTGAAGGAAAAATCGACCCCGTCATTGGCCGCGATGAAGAAATTCGCCGTGTCATTCAAGTGCTGTCGCGGCGTACCAAAAATAACCCTGTACTCATTGGTGAACCAGGTGTAGGTAAAACAGCAATTGTTGAAGGCCTAGCGCGCCGTATTGCCGATGGCGATGTGCCCGAAGGTTTGAAACACAAGCGTCTTATTTCTCTCGACATTGCCTCGATGGTTGCTGGAGCAAAATATCGCGGAGAGTTCGAAGAGCGTTTGAAAGCTGTGCTCAAGGAAATCACCGACGCACAGGGCGATGTCATTACCTTTGTCGACGAAATGCACACGTTGGTCGGTGCTGGTGGTGCAGAAGGCGCCATGGACGCTGGCAACATGATTAAGCCGATGTTGGCGCGCGGCGAACTGCGCATGATTGGCGCCACCACACTCGATGAGTTTCGTAAGCATATTGAAAAAGACGCGGCGCTCGAGCGCAGGTTCCAACAGGTGTATGTAGGTGAGCCAAGTGTGGAAGACACCATTGCCATTTTGCGCGGTCTGAAAGAACGCTACGAAGTGCACCATGGTGTGCGTATTCAAGACAGCGCACTGGTGAGTGCCGCGGTGTTGTCGAACCGGTATCTCACCAACCGCTTCTTACCCGATAAGGCCATTGACCTTGTTGATGAAGCCGCCAGCAAACTTCGTATTGAAATTGATTCGCTTCCTACGGAGATTGACGTGGTCGACCGGCGGATTTTGCAATTAGAAATTGAACGTGTTGCTCTCGATAAAGAAACCGATGCGGTATCGCGGGAACGTCTTGATGCAATTCATGAAGAGCTCGACCGTTTACAAGAGCAAACCGATGAAATGAAAGTGCATTGGAATGCCGAGAAGGAAGCCATCGCTGCCATTCGTACTTTGAAAGAAGAACTTGAAGCGTTGCGTTCGGCAGTAGAGCGTGAAACAGACCTCGCCAAAGCGGCAGAAATTAGTTACGGCCGCATTCCTGAACTCGAGCGCCGCATTACTGGCGCCACTGAGCATCTCAATACTTTGCAACTGGGCAACCGCATGTTGAAAGAAGAAGTAGACGCCGAAGATATTGCTGAGGTCGTGGGCAAATGGACGGGTGTTCCCGTGAGCCGCTTGCTTGAAGGTGAAATGAGCAAGTTGGTGTTGCTGGAAGGTCTGCTGCACAATCGTGTCATTGGTCAAGATGCAGCAGTAACTGCAGTTGCCAATGCAGTGCGTCGCAGTCGTGCGGGTTTGTCTGACCCGAACCGCCCCATTGGTTCATTTATGTTCTTGGGGCCAACTGGTGTGGGTAAAACAGAACTCGCTCGTGCCCTTGCCGAATTCCTCTTCGACGATGAGCGCGCCATGGTGCGCATCGACATGGCCGAATACATGGAGAAGTTTTCCGTGAGCCGCCTTGTAGGTGCTCCTCCGGGGTATGTGGGTTATGAAGAAGGTGGGCAACTCACCGAAGCAGTGCGTCGTCGCCCCTACAGCGTGGTGTTGCTCGATGAAATTGAAAAAGCTCACCCCGAAGTGTTCAATATTTTGTTGCAAGTGCTCGACGATGGGCGTCTCACCGATGGCCAAGGCCGCACGGTGGACTTCACCAACGTGGTGCTCATTATGACGAGCAACTTGCCTGGTGACCCGCTGGAATTTTTCCGACCCGAGTTCATTAACCGTGTTGACGACATTGTGCGTTTCCGTTCACTCACCCAAGACGACCTTGGTGCCATTGTCGACATTCAGTTGCAACACCTCATTGCTCGCATGGCCGACCGCCGCATTACTTTGGCAGTTACTCCCGAAGCGCGTTTGTTACTTGCCGAAAAGGGATACGACCCCAGTTATGGTGCGCGCCCGTTGAAGCGACTCATTCAACGCGAAATTGCCGACAAAGCAGCGGTGCTCATTCTTGAAGGCAAAGCAGTTGAAGATTCGACCGTGCTAGTTACTGCGAACAACGGTGAACTCGACGTGCAATTACAAGTGAGTGTGTAGAAATTTAGCCGAGGGCAATTTTTACAGCAGCGGAAACACGTGAGCCATCGGCACCCGTGCCAACGCGTTCACGAACAGCTTTCACCACAACTCCCATTGCCTTGCCACCGGTTGCGCCGGCAGCAGCAGCTTTGGCTGCTTCTTCTTGCACAATTGCAGTGAGTTCTTCATCGCTCATGGCAGCAGGAAGATAACGCTCAATAATTGCGTACTCAGAGCGCTCTTTTTCAGCGGCTTCATTACGACCATTGTCGGCATAAATTTGTGCCGCTTCAGTGCGCTTTTTTCCTTCTGCAAGAAGAACGGCCATTACTTGGTCATCAGACAACACCACTGCTTCGTCGCCAGCAACTTCAGCGTTCATTACTGCTGCAATGACCATGCGCAAAGTAGACACAGTTGCTTCATCGCGTGCCTTCATGGCAGTAGTGAGGTCTGCTTTCAATGTTTCTCTTAATGAACTCATGAATGATCTCCAGTGGTGAATCGATTAGTAATGGCATTGGCGTGCGCGGGAAAACCCTCGTGCTCGGCCAAAGTAACAATGGAAGGCGCCATGCGGCGTAGAGCAGTTTCATTGGAACGAGCAATTGCCGTGCGCTTTAAAAATGCTTCAGCGGTAATGCCCGAAGAGACGTGTGCAAAGCCACTGGTGGGCAACGACGCTGGGCAACCAATGAGGAAGTTGGCCGCACTAAATGGCGTGTGTTGCCCGATGAGAATTTCACCGGCATTCACCAATTGGTCGACAAGTGTGTCGACGGCATTCTCGTCAACTGCTACCTGCAAGTGCTCAGGTGCGTATTGGTTGGCAACTTCCGCAGCCTCGCTGAGTGATGAAACAAAAACCACTCCACCATTTGGCCCGAGCGACGCACGAGCAGCTGTTGCACGTTGTTCAGGAAGAGCAGCAAGTTGAACAACGAGTTCGGCATCTACCTGGGCAGCAAGTTCTGTAGACGTAGTTACAAACACCACTGACGAGTCGGTGCCGTGTTCGGCTTCAATGAGAAGGTCGGCGGCAACACGTACAGGGTCGGCAGTGTGGTCGGCAATGAGCAGGCTTTCGGTGGGGCCAAGCAACATCATGGTGGCTACGCCGTGGCGTTGCATTTCCACTTGGGCGCAGGTGACGGCCGGGCTACCGGGGCCAACAATTTTGCGCACGGGTGAAATGGACTCGGTGCCAAAACCGAGTGCAGCAATTCCGGCGGGCCCGTTGGCGCGATACACGCGAGTGATGCCAAGAAGTCGACACACCACAAGTACTGCGGGGTCAACTGCACCATTGGCCCCTGGTGCTGGCGGCACGAGCAGAGCAATGTCTTTCACGCCAGCAACAACTGCAGGAACAGCTAATTGATAGGCAACCGAGGGGTACGAAGCTTTTCCACTGGGCACAAAGAGCCCTACAGAAGAAATAGGAGTGATTTTCTCCCCAGCAAAGAGGCCTGGCTCAATTTCAATGCTCCATGTGCTGGCCCGCTCCATGAGCTGTTCATTGAAGGCGCGCAAGTGTGAAATGGCATCAATTAAGGCACTTTCCAGAGCAGGGTCAACGGTGGCTGCAGCAATTTCATCTGCCGAGATGGCGAGTTGAGCAGGCGACAGTGTGACGCCATCGAAAGTAGCAAGGGCTCGACACACCGCTTCATCGCCATTTTGGCGTACATCTTCGATGATGTTGTTGATGGAACTGCGCAGCGCAGGGTCGAAAATGTCGGCAAGTCCGCGAGCACATAGTTGGGTGCGCTCTGCGACAGACATGGTGGCCCAGGTCTGGGGGCGCAAAATACGAAGGGTTGAAGCAGAAGCCACTCTCCAAACCTATCGCCAGAGAGGTACCGAGGCGCTAGCCTTTATCTACGTTCCCCACGATCAGGAGCGTTACATGCCCGTCACAGTTGTAGTTGGTACTCAATGGGGGGACGAAGGCAAGGCCAAAATCATTGACCTCTTGTCTCGTGACCATTCCTATGTTGCCCGATACCAAGGTGGGCACAACGCTGGCCACACCGTTGTGGTGGGCGAAGAAAAATATGCACTGCAACTCATTCCGAGTGGCGTGTTGTACAACCATGTCACGCCAGTCATTGGCAACGGTGTTGTGGTCGACATGCCCACACTGTTTTCTGAAATCGACAAGCTCGAGTCACGTGGCATTTCTTGTGCCCGCCTCAAAGTGTCGAGCCAAGCGCACCTCATTTTTCCCTGGCATCAATTGCACGATGCGTTAGCTGAAGGAAAGCGCGGCGACGACAAAATTGGCACCACCCTCAAAGGCATTGGGCCGGCATATGCCGATAAAGCCCGTCGTGTGGGCATTCGCGCAGGGGCTGTGCTCGACCCCACCTCGTTTGCTGCGCAAGTACGCCAACGTGCCATTGATGAAAGCGCTGTGCTTGTTGCCCTTGGTGGGCAAGGGGTCGATGTCGATGCCGTTGTTGCGCAATTCGCCACACTCGGTGCGCGACTTGCACCATATATATGTGACACCGTGAATGAATTACATGAAGCACTCGATGCTCAACAGCAATTGCTATTAGAGGGCGCCCAGGCAACCTTCCTCGACATTGACCACGGCACCTACCCTTTCGTTACTTCCTCAAACCCCATCGCCAGTGGAGCATGTGCTGGTACAGGCATTGGCCCGCGCGATATTTCTCGCGTAGTGGGTATTGCCAAGGCATACACCACACGCGTGGGTTCTGGCCCATTCCCCACCGAACTTGTCGATGCCAGTGGAACTCCCGACGTACTTGGCCAAGCGCTCATCACTATCGGGCATGAGTTCGGCACCGTTACTGGCCGCCAACGTCGTACGGGTTGGCTCGACTTGGTGATGTTGCGTCATGCAGTGCGGTTGAACTCACTTACCGAAATTGCACTCACCAAGCTCGACGTGCTCGACACCTTCGATGAAGTAAAAGTATGCGTGAGCTACACCTTGAATGGTCAAACCTTGCGCGGTTATCCCGACCGCGCTGAAGTGTTGGCGCAGGTAGTGCCGGTGTACGAAACCATTCCTGGTTGGAAGACCTCTTTGCGGGAATGCAAAACCTACGACAGTCTCCACGCCAATGCGCGCGTACTGGTAGAACTCGTTGAAAAAATCGTCGGTGTTCCTGTCACCATGGTGGGCACCGGCCCCGAGCGTGACGATTGTGTTGTTCGTTCATGATTGAGCGCTATGCACTTCCTGCAGTAGCAAATATTTTTGGCGATGCTGCTCGCATGCAACGCTGGGTTGAAATTGAACTTCTCGCAACTGAAGCCCAAGAACAATTGGGTGTAGTTCCCAGAGGAATTGCTGCGCAGTGTCGCGAACTTGCTCCTGTGGTCGACCAAGCATTTGTTGATGCAGTTGCTGAGCGCGAACGCATTACCAACCACGATGTGGCTGCTTTTGTTGACGTATTGCAAGAAAGCATTGGCTTCCCTGCTGGGTCGTATATTCACCACGGTCTCACCAGCACCGACGTAGTTGACACTGGTTGGTGCTGGGCACTGCGCGATGCAATGCTCATCATTCTTGAAGAAATGACACAATTACTCGCGGTTACTACCGCGTTAGCTCATGAACATCGCGACACTCTCACTATTGGTCGCACACATGGTATCCATGCCGAGCCCACCACCTTTGGTGTGAAAGTTGCCTTGTGGACCTTGCAACTGCGTCGCGATGAGGAGCGTTTGCGCAACGCGCTCGATGGTATTGCCGTGTGCAAAATGTCGGGAGCCGTAGGCACATATTCCAACATCGACCCGTCGGTGGAAGAGTACGTAGGCAATGCTTTAAACCTCACCCCTACACCTGCCACACAAGTGGTTGCCCGCGACCGTCATGCCGAATACATGTGGGCATGTGCCTCGCTTGGCACCACCATTGAAAGCATTGCAGTGGAGTTGCGTCACTTGCAGCGCACCGAAGTGAACGAAGTGCGCGAAGGTTTTTCCAAGGGTCAAAAAGGCAGCAGCGCAATGCCACACAAGCGCAACCCAATTTCTGCTGAAACCCTCAGTGGCTTATCGCGCGTACTTCGTGGCAACCTACAAGTTGCACTGCAAGATGTACCGCTATGGCACGAACGCGACATTTCGCATTCTTCAGCAGAACGTATTGTGTTACCCGATTCATCGATGCTCGCCTACTACATGGTGCGCCGCCTTACTTCGTTGCTCACCAACCTTGAAGTTGACGCACAGCAAATGCGTTACAACCTCGACTTACTGCAAGGTGTGGTGTATTCGCAGTCAGCACTTCTGGCGCTAGTAGAAAACGGCATGAGCCGAGACGATGCGTATCGCATTGTGCAACAACTCTCGCGCAAAGCGCTCGACACGAAAACACATTTGCGCGATGTGCTTGTAGAGAGCCTCGATGTGAACCTCACACACGAGCAATTGCGATTTATTTTTGATGAGTCGCGTGTTCTGGAACACGCCAGCAAAACAATCGACGCTTTATAGTTCGTCGCGGTTAATGCCTGCACGCTTCAGCACGTTGGGCTGTACACCCATTTCTTGCCATGCGGAATACGTAATGCCGTTGCGTTGTGAGTAGACAGCAGCAATTTTTACGAACTGATTTTCTAATTTTGCAAAATCTGAGCCCAGTTGCTTCGTGGCTAACTCGGCGGTGAGGTTCATGCGTTCTTGTGTGAGACGCAACTTCACAATGGCGTCGGCAGTGGTGAGTTCTTTTTGAATAGCAGCAAGGCGCTTGGTAATGGAGTCGGCAGTGCGCTTACGACCACGTTTTGGCTTGTTGGCTTCCACAATTTCGAGGTACATGCGAATAATGCGACCCTCGGTACGACCCTGGGCCAAAGCGTCTTTGTGCTTCGTGCTCATTGCCTTTTTGGTGGACTTTGAGGCGGCCTTTTTGGCGGTGGCTTTCTTCACGGCCTTTTTGGCAGGCGTTCCTTTTGTTGCATTCACGTTACAAAAGATATCGGGTATGTACGGTAGAGCCATGAATGTGCCCGTAAATTCTGAAAATAGTCCACTTCCCCCACTTGACCCCGCTCGCCACGCTTTGCGTGAACATGTCATGACGCACGCCATCAAGCGAGGTGACTTCACCTTGAAGTCGGGCCGCAAGAGTTCCTGGTTCCTCGACACCAAGCAAACTGCATGTCGCCCCGATGGCATTGTGCTCGTCACCAATGTGGCATTGTCATTTTTCCCCGCTGAAGCAACAGCGATTGGCGGTCTCACTATGGGCGCCGACCCAGTTGCATATGGCATCGCCGCCGTTGCTGCTACACGTGCCATCAACCTTCGTAGTTTTAGTGTACGAAAAGAATCTAAAGATCACGGTGTGACGGGTCGTATTGCGGGCGCACTGCAACCTGGCGACAAAGTGATCATTACCGAAGACACGGTTACCCGCGGCACGTCACTCTTTGAAGCGGTCGACGCCGTACGCGACTTTGGTGCTGAAGTCGTTCTCATCACTGTCATTGTTGACCGCGGAGGCACCTGCGCAGCCATGGCCGCCGAAGCGGGTATTCGTTATGAACCGATGCTGGTGGCACCCGACTTAGGTTTTGACTTCGGCAGCTGACTATAAAAACTAAACAGCGGGTTCTTTCATTGCAACAATGTTGATGTATCCCTGTGCAAGTGGCGCAAAACCATTGAAGCCAATGGCCGAGTAACTCGTGGTGTACGCACCGGTGGAAGCAATGCGAATGACTTCGCCTACTTGCAAGTTGTCGGGCAAGAAATATCCAGCCTTGTCGTAAATAATGTCGGCTGAGTCACACGTTGGGCCAGCCAAAACAATTTGCGATGCAGGTGCCGAGGCATCGTGCTCGGTGTGCAAGCGGTAACGAATGCTCTCACCAAGCGTTTCGGCAAGCCCGCCAAACACTCCACAGTCAACGTAGACCCAGCGACGTGCGTCAATATCGCGCTCGCTCACAAGCACTACTTCGGTGTGCAACGTTCCTGCATCGGCAACAAGGTAACGACCAGGCTCTGCCATGAGGCGTGGTGTGTTGCCACCAAACACGTCGTACAAACTTTTGCGAATTGCATCGCCGTATACAGAAATGTGTGGAGTGTCATCGAGATAACTCCCGGGGTAGCCACCACCAAGGTTCACAAACTCTGGTGCAACTGTTTCTTGCGACACTTCAGTAATGAGTTGCTGGCATAGTTGTAATGGTGCAAGCCACGCGTCGAGGTTGCGTTGTTGCGAACCCACATGAAACGAAATGCCGGTAGTGCAACCAGCGTTACCTGCAGCAATAAGAATCTTTTTTGCATCTGCAAAGCCACAACCGAATTTTTTCGACAATGGCCAGTCGGCACCTTCGCAGTCGTGAAACAAGCGCACACACACTTCTGCCTGGGGTGCTTCAGCAAGCACTTTGTGTAGTTCGCTCATGGTGTCGACCGTGAAACGAGTGATCCCCTGCTGTGCTGCGTAAGCAATGTCGCGTTGCTTTTTTATGGTGTTTCCAAAGGAAATACGAGCAGGTTCAACTCCACACGACAACACCAAATCAATTTCAGGAACGCTGGCAACATCAAAGCTGGCACCGAGGGCAGCTAATCGCTCGATAACTGGTTTGCCCGGGTTCGCTTTGACGGCGTAACACAACTCGGTGGAGTGAAGGGCTTCGGAAAGCTCGCGAAATTTTGTCTCAACAATGTCGAGGTCGATGATGACATAAGGAGTTTGCACGCGATGAAACTACGACCTTGGTTAGGGTTTCACACGGTGTGTTGCAGATGGGAAAAAGAAATACGGAATCCGTGGTCGTGGGCTTCCTGCAAGAAGCCATACGAGGAACATGCCCCCTAATTCAACGAGATGCGTTGACTCAGAAAGCGCTGCTACACGCCCTGTGGCAATATCGAGCACCGACGACACCACTATGCACAGCCCCAGAGCGGCAACGAAGGGCATCATGCCGTATGCGCGAGTGGGGCGCCACGCTGCATACACAAGAGCAATGCCGAGCGCGACTCCCAAAGACCCAACATGACGAGCAATGTGCACAGGTGCATTTGCGTCTTCGCCGAGGAGCAGTGCGGGCAACGACAACACAAGTTCAGTAATGCCAACGGTAACGAGTGCCTGGCGAATCCATCCGCGGCGACCCAACCTTGGCGGGTGCGCCTTTGCCAGTACAGCCATTGCCATATCGGGCGTTGTCTCTACTGTGTGCACACGCAGGCGACGATGCTGCACCGACAGTTGTGTGAGGAGAGCCATACATTCAGCGCACTCTTGCGTATGCGTTTGCAAGGAGGCATCTTCCGCACGTGATGTTTCACCATCAAGTTGGGCAGAGATGAGAATCTGAAATGGAGAGCAGTCGGCGTTGTGCGTCATGCAATAGTGTCGCTCACCACTGTGCCAAAGTTCCTGACGGGAAACTCGTTCTTTGCGTAGTGCACTCAGTAAATTGAAGATGTGGACCTCCTCACCAGCACGGCACTCAAAGCGCGCGATGGAGATCGTGTAGCACTTGAAGGCCTCATGCGTTTGGTGCAAGGCGATGTATGGCGGTTGTGCAAGTACATGGTCGATGCCCAATCGGCAGACGACTTGGCTCAAGACGCTCTCATCAAGATGATTGGCTCGTTGCACCGTGTGACTGCCGAACACAATGTGCGGGCCTGGACCTTAGGTATTGCGCGCCATACGTGCCTTGACGAAATTCGCCGCCGTCAACGCCGCCGCCGATTACAAAAAGATTATGAAGGAACGCGGCCAGTTCTGGTGAGCGCCGAAGATTCTTCCCTTGACCTCCGGCAACTCATTGCCCATATAGATATAGACAGGCGCGACGCCTTTGTGCTCACCCAATTAGTAGGACTTTCCTATGAAGAGGTAGCTGCCATTTGTGAGTGCCCCATTGGCACAGTCCGCTCGCGGGTGGCTCGGGCCCGGCTCGATATTCAAACTCTGATGACTGCCACAAACGAGGCAGGAACTTTCCCACCCCCACAAGCGACGGAGAAATATGGAAACTAAAAAGATCTGGCAACTCATGCTGGTACTCACACCACTTGTGGGTCTGGCAGCCTGTTCGAGCGACAGCGGTTCCACTGACAGCGCTGTTACAACCATTGCGGTTGACAGCACGGCATCAATGAGCGGCGACCCAACAACAACAGTTAGCGACGGTCGCATCACCGTCGACGTCATTGTTGGCAAGAATTCAAGCCCAGATCGCGTGGAAGAAATTCCCCTCGGGTCCGAAGTGACGCTCAATTTCACCAACCCGCAGGCAGATGATGAATATCACGTTCATGGATATGACCTTGGCGGTGGTGTAACGAAGAAGGGCGAGACAAAAACCTTCACGTTCACTGCCGATAAGGCCGGAGACTATGAAGTGGAAAGCCACATTTCAGAAACGGTGTTGGTTATTCTCCGAGTGAGCTAACCAATTCAGAACAATTTCCACGGCAAGATGGGGGCATGGATCTTCATGCACTAGTTGAGCTAGAGCCACATGGCCCCGATACCTACATTGGTATTGGACATGCGTACCCCTGGGGTGGCTTGTATGGGGGCCATATTGTCGCTCAGGCATTGCGAGCAGCTGCGCACACCGTTGACCCCGAGTTTTCAGTGCACTCATTACGCGCCTATTTCATTCAGCGTGGCGATAACAAGCAAACCGTGCGTTACGAAGTTGACCGCATTCGTAATGGCCGCAGTTTTGTGACGCGCCGAGTGGTGGCACGTCAGGCCGTGGGCGCCATTTTGAACCTCGAGGCATCGTTTCAAAAAGCGGAAGATGCCCCAGAAGTCAGTGCAACAAAGTTTCCGCAACACTTGTCGCAACCCGAAGAGTTGGAGTCAACAACGTGGAGTGAATTTTTCGACCGCCGCTGGATTCCTACCGAACAGGTTCCTGCCGGCGACCGCGACGGCGTGGGAAGAGTTGCTGCGTGGATGCGTGTCACAACACCCACCGGCGACGACCCGCTATCTCATCAGTGTGCACTCGCCTACATCTCTGACGACCTACCCACCGATGCAGTGTTTAGTTCGTCGCCCGATGCACGTGCTGCAGCCGATGCGGGCACAGCCTTTAGTGCAAGCCTCGACCACACCATTTGGTTTCATCGCCCGTTACGCGCAGACCAGTGGCATTTGTATGAAATGTCGTGCAATGCATTTGTTGGCGGCAGAGGTTTGTCGTTTGGTTATGTGTTTGCCCAAGACGGCACACACGTGGCAACAGTGGCTCAGGAAACGCTGGTGCGCTGGCGCACGTAGTTCACATATGGCGACACCGCTGCATCGAAGAGTGGCTGTAGCCATTGCGCATATTTCGTGGTGATGTGATCACCATCACGGTTCACCAAAATGTTTCCCACAATGGCGGGGCACTTCGTAGCACCGCAGAGCCAGTCGCTGATGTTGAGCACCTGCACATCATTTTTCGCACCTGCATCAACAATTGCTTGAACGCGCTCAACGCGGTAACCCTTTTCGCGGTCATAAGTACAACGTGGAACATTTTTAATATTGCGCGAGAGACAAATGGGCAAGTTGTCGCCAGGGTAGGGCGTGTCGGTAATAAGAATGGGGGTGATTCCGGCAGCTTTTAACTGTGTGAGTAATTCAGTTTGTGCTTCAACAATTTGCTCTGGCGTGTACGGATTATGTGTGTTTACTGCCATGAGTTTCACAGATGATGAAATAAACACCACCTGCACTTTTTCTGCAATCATCATCTCAATAACACTTTTACGCCATGGCTTGCACTGCGGATAAATGCTTGACGCGAGCATGTTCCAGGTAAGCAAGTCAACGGGTGGACAACCCGATTTGGTGAAGGGTAAAAATCGCCAACCTTGTTGGCGAGCCGTGATTTGAATAGTGGGAAACCATTGTGCTGCATGGGAGTCACCAAAGAGCGCGACGGTAAAAGGAGATTTTTTATCGCCGTATTCGCATTTGATTGGGGCAGACGGGCCAATGCTGAGGTGACAGCCATTGTCGTAGATAACGGGCTTGTCCCCCATTGCTCCACGTAACGATGGCTCTAAGTTGGAGGGAACTTCTTGTGCGAGCACACCTTGCTCAACGGCGTCGAGTGGTGTTGCCGGGCTCACAACAACTGGTGGCGGTGCAGGAATGGTTGTCGTGGTTTCGCCAGTGGGAACTACAGATGTTGCTGCAGTGACTTGCGTAGTTGTTGTTTGAATAGCAATAGGTGCTTCGGCAATAACGTCGCTCGCAAGTGTTGATGAACTTGTTTTGAGAATTATTCCGGCGCTGAGACTTACAGCAATGAGGCCAGCACCCATGGTGAGTGCGAGCAATGGCTTGAGTTGAAGTTTTGTTGAGTGCCGTACAGGGTTTTCAACGAACGCATAGGAAAGGCACGCGCCGCAAAATGCAATGGCGAGGAGGAGAATACGTTCGGTTGCATTCAGAGTGTGACCATATGCAGCTTCACCAATGATGAGCGCAGGCCAATGCCAGAGGTACAACGAATATGAACGTGCTCCAATGAATTGCAACGGCTGAAACCGCAAGAGAGCTTGGGGGCCGTAGCGGTTGTCATCGCCAGCAATAAGTACGCACAGTGTTCCGACAACGGGAAGCAAAACGGCATAGCCAGGGAACAGCACTTTTTCATTAATGAGAAAGCAGCTCGCAATCACTGCGGCTAAGCCAAGCCAACCCACAACTGCACGTAACCAAGCGGCGATTTTGTTGACGTTGTTCCATGCAAGAGCGAGAAGTGCACCAAGACCTAATTCCCATGCCCGTGCATGAAGCCCAAAGAACGCCCATTGTTGGGTGGTGTTGGTTTGCCAAATACAAATGACAAACGATGCAATGCTGAGAAGGGAAATACCGACAACAGCACGTGCACGAAAGTGTCGTGAACGCCAGAGTAATAAAGCAAGAAGCGCGGGCCACACCACATAAAACTGTTCCTCAACAGCAAGCGACCAAAAATGTTGCAATGCCGATGGTGGCAGAGTTGATTGCAAGTAGTCGGTGCCGCGGTTGGCAAAAGTGATGTTGGCAAAAAACCCGGCACTGGAAATGGCGTCGTGGCCAAGGTCGCGTAAGCGCAGTGGTTCGAGCCAAATGCGACCAGCAATGACAGTCGCAACTACAACAAGTGTGGAAGCGGGCAATAAACGCCGTGCACGGCGCGCATAAAACTGACGCAACGAGATGCGCTTGTTTGCGCTGTACTCACTTGCCAGTAGCGAAGTGATGAGAAAACCTGAGAGGACGAAAAAAACGTCAACGCCAACGAAGCCGCCACGCAAGGCGAAGAAGTGTGCGTGGTATAAAACCACGACACCAACTGCTAGAGCCCGCAGGCCCTCAATGTCGCGGCGTTTCATAAAGATATTGTGGTCGAGACCGGCGTCGATCCGGTGACCTTCCGCTTTTCAGGCGGACGCTCTGCCGACTGAGCTACTCGACCGTGACAGATGTAAACATCTGCACACGCGGTCCCGACGGGACTCGAACCCGCGACCTCCGGCTTGACAGGCCGGCGTGAACTCCAGCTTCACCACGGGACCAAAGTGACGACATAAATTCCACACTTTGATCATTGAAAAACATGATCGTTATTGCTGATATTAAATTGTATGTAACCGTATTTCGCACCCCCAACGGGATTCGAACCCGTGCCGCCACCTTGAAAGGGTGGTGTCCTAGGCCACTAGACGATGGGGGCTTGTTCGACTCCACGCGAGAGCGTTGCAAAACTATCAGGAAATTAGCGAATTTCCCCCCGATTCATCTGAGCACTTATAGAAGCTTCTAATAACCACCCTAAATAGGCATATAAGTGGTGCTGGGCCAGACGTGGATCATCATCTTCAAGGTCGCTGTGACCATGAAGTTCATCATCTTCGCTGACATCGAGCATGGTGCCGAGCAAGAGGCGAATGGCATTGAGCGATTGCATGAACTGCGACATGTCGCCAGAAGTGAGAACCGGAGACTGATTCGTGGCGGTATCGATGACTTCCACGGCCCGTGAAATAGCAGCAAGGCGAGAAGCCACGAGTTCGCTGCGCATGAGGCGTTGGTATTCCTCGTTGCTCTCGGGGTCTTGGTGATACGCAACGGGGAAAAGTCGCTGCAACGTGGGCTCGTTGGAATCGCCAGTGGTGAGAACATCTCGCAGCTCACCGAACATATGCACAAGCATCGCTTGAACGTCGGGCGCAAGGTTCATGACGTATGTGCCATCACGTTGCGCAACAAATGGCCCAGAGTTGCGACGGCGCATCATGTGTCGCGTTGCATAGTTGCCCATAAACCATGCTCATGTAAGCGAAATACGTCGAGTTCAGCGCGTTCACGTGCACCACTGGAAACAACAGCTCGACCTTTGTGGTGAACGTCGAGCATTAGCTCTGTTGCCTTTTCATTGCTGTAACCAAAAAGTTTTTGGAGGACGAAAGCGACATATGACATGAGGTTGATGGGGTCATTCCACACAAGCACGATCCATGGCTTGTCGGTGTCGAGTTGTTCATCAACAGCAACATCTGCTGCAGGTGATTCGGTCGTTGATGCCATTACGACATTCTGCCTCTACGATGGGCATTTCCATGGCTGTTGGTGCACGACCCCTCGTTCCTTCGCGACTCGCTCGCCGGGCTTTGTCGCACAATGGCTCGGGTCGCCGACCCACCACCGTTATTGGTGGCTATATCGCTCTCACGAAACCGCGCATTGTGGAACTTTTGCTCGTCACCACCGTTCCCACCATGGTTCTGGCGCAAAAGGGTTGGCCAGCCACGTGGCTCGTTGTGTTGACCCTGGTAGGTGGCTCGCTGGCTGCTGGCGGGGCAAACGCTCTCAACATGGTCATCGACCGCGATATCGACAAACTCATGGAGCGCACTCAAGGGCGGCCCTTGGTGACCGGCCTCATTGCCCCCCGCAATGCCGCTATTTTCGCCTGGATTTTGGAAATTGTGGCATTTGCTGTCTTGTGGGTCAGCGCCAACCTCTTGTCGGCACTCCTCACCTTCTCGGCCACCATGTTTTACGTGGTTATTTATTCCGTCTGGCTGAAGCGCACGAGCCGCCAAAACATCGTTATTGGGGGTGCCGCCGGGGCGGTTCCGGTGCTCGTGGGCTGGTCGGCGGTCACCAATCAGGTCTCTTGGGCCGCTTTTTTGCTGTTTTTGCTCATTTTCCTCTGGACCCCCCCCCATTTCTGGGCTTTGGCCATTCGCCACTCCGATGACTACAAAGCTGCTCAGGTACCCATGTTGCCCACGGTTGTTCCCATGAAACAGACCCTGCGGGCGATGTTGCGGTATACGGTGGCATTGGTCGTGGCAAGCCTTGTTTTGGTGCCAGTTGGCCATTTAGGGGCCATTTATGGGGTATCTGCGGCTGTTTTAGGGGTACTTTTCCTCCTCGGCATCGGGCTTTTGTGGCGGACCCCCACCGAGTCGGTCTCGATGCGCGTATTTTCCTACTCCATTTCTTACATCTCACTTCTTTTTGGAGCCATCACCGTTGACGTGCTCGTGAAATATGGGGTCTCCTAGGGCGCGTCGCCTACAGTTGGGGTGCAGCAGGTTTTGCCCGCTGTGAAATCACAAACCCACAAAGACTCTTGATTTACCTCCTGACTCTCGCAGGTAGGTAATCTCGTAACGTCATTTCCGAGAAAGAAAGCCCTCCATGACCACGATCGAAACGCATGCATCTGGTACTCAGGTGCACGCCACTTCTAGCGACAGTGCCCTTGGCGCTTTTTTAGTGGGCGTCGCTGCATGGGCTACCACGACCGACCACAAACGTATTGGCCGACTCTTCATTGGTTGCGCATTGCTCATTGCAATTGCTGCAGCGGCACTTGGCGCAGTTGTTGGCGTTGAGCGCATCACCGCAACGGGTTACTCAATTTTAAATAAAGATTCCATCGTCCAAATTTTCTCTCTCTACCGAGTAGGGCTTTCCTTTGGCGTGATGTTGCCACTCCTTCTTGGTGTTGCAATCGCAGTGGTGCCGCTTCAAGTTGGTGCAAAAACGATTGCCTTTGCACGAAGCGCAATGTTTGGTTTTTGGATGTGGCTTGCAGGTCTTGGGCTAGCAGTTGGCTCCACCATTGCAAATGGTGGCCCTGGTGGCGGAAACGCCAAAATGGTCGATCTGTTTTTACTCGGCATGGGGCTCGCTGTTATTGGCGCACTCGCCGCTGCAGTTTCTGTGGTTACCACAGTGCTCACCAGTCGTGCCCCTGGCATGACACTTCTTCGCGTACCGATGTCGTCATGGTCTGCACTCACGGGCGGAGTTGCATTAGTGCTCACATTGCCGGTGCTACTCGGAACGCTTGTGTATCTCTACGTTGATCACCATTATGGCCGCGTTGCCTTTGGTGGCAACAAAGGCATTTCCGACTGGATGGGCTGGTCGCTCACTCAACCACAAACGTACGTTTACGTGGCCATGGGCGTAGGTGTGCTTGCAGAAATTGCAGCCGTAGTCAGTGGTAAGCGCCAAGTGTTACGCCCTGTTCTTCTCACCGGCATTGCCGTTGTTTCTGTTGCTGCACTTGGTGGGGCAACGCAAGTGCAACATGCACTCACCTGGACCAACACCAGTTCAAGCGACAAAGTAAAAGAACTCATTCCTTTCCTCATCTTCAACGCCTTGCCACTTCTTGGTGTGCTTGTGGTGTTGGGTGTTTCGTTGCTGGGTATTGCACAAGGAAAGCCACGTTTGGTTCCTGCAATGGCACCAGCACTTCTTGGTCTTGGCATGATTCTCACTGGCATGGTGGGGCACCTTGTTTCACTCTTTGGCCCAGCACAACTTGCCGGAACAGTTTTTGAAGAAGGCGAATTCATCTATGTGGGTTATGGCGCACTGCTCATTGGGCTCGCAGCAATTTCCTATTGGGGTCCAAAACTTTGGGGCCGTGTTTTGCCATCGTCAGCAGTGCTCGGCATCAGTGGCCTTGCGTTTTTAGGAACAGTGCTTGCTGCATTGCCGATGTACATCGCCGGCTTTGCTAATCAACCCGCAAATGTTGTTGATGGTTTTTCTTATAGTGGGCCTCAGGAATTGTGGAACATTGCTTCGGCAACTGGCCATGCACTTGTTGCCGTATCAGTTCTTCTTTTTATTCTCACTGCATTGCGCGCGTTCACTGCTGGTGAAGTAGCGGGCGATGATCCATGGGATGCACAAAGCCTGGAGTGGTCGGTGTCGTCACCAGCACCATCAAGCAACTTTGTCTCAACTCCATCGGTTGCAAGTGCAGAACCACTTCTCGATATCAAGCCTGCAGGAGGACAGAAATGACCTACGCACTTCCCGCTGGGCCACGCCCCGCACCTCGTCGTCAGCTCATGATGAGCACCGGCATTGCAGCAGTAGCTGGAACCATGCTCATCGGTGGCATGTTGTCGTTGTGGTTGCGCTTCCGTGCAGCGGCTCCAACACGACTGTCTTCCGACGGCGTTTACCACATCAAAGATTGGCTACCTGCCGACCTCAAAATGCCAGAAGTCGTGACCAACGTGGGCATTTTGTCGTTCATCGTTGTGTGCGTCATGGTGCAGTGGGCTGCGTATGCGGCTCGCCGCGGTGACTCGAAGCATGTAGTTGCTGCTCTTGGCCTCACGCTTCTTTTTGGAATCGCCATTCTCAACGCTCAAGCTGCCATTTTCGTGCAGTTCAATGTGGGTGTTGCTTCTGGTGCATATCAGTCAATGTTCTACGCAATTGTCGGCACGCTCACGGTGCTCGTTGTGTCTGGTCTTGTGTTCACGGTTGCATCTCTCTTTAAAAGCATTGGTGGTCGCGCAACGAACACTGATCTTTTAAATGCACATGCGTTGTATTGGTATTTCCTCGCTGCGGCGTACACCGCAGTGTGGTTCGTAGTCTTCGTGCAGAAATAGGTCGACGATGTTTACGCCAGGTTCAAAACTCTTTCTCGGGCTCACAGGGTTCGCTGTTGCCGTCAGTGTCATTTATGTGGCATTGGTCGACAACTCCATGGGTGGCGCTGTCACTTTGTTATTCATTGCCGCCGGAACTGCTCTCCTTGCCGGGCTGACACTCTTTAACCGTGATGGTGATGTTGCAGTTGGCGCTACCGATGCACCAGCTGGCGCAGAGCAACTCACTGCAAGTTTGTGGCCACTCATTGCCACTGTTGGTTTCGTTGGAATTGTTGTGGGTCTCATCACGCACCCCATTGTTTTTCTACTCGGCCTCATTGCACTTTTAGCAGCAGGCGTAGAGTGGCTTGTTCAGTCGTGGAGCGAAGGTGCTTCAAGCGACAATGCATATAACGCATCCATTCGCGGCCGCTTGTTGCAGCCAATTGAGTTTCCTGTACTTGCACTCGTTGGCTTAGGCGTTGTGATTTTGTCGTTCTCACGCGTGATGCTTGCAGTGCAGCGAGAAGCTGGCGCAATCATTTTCATTGGGGCCGGCGCAGTGGTTCTTTTAGTAGGAACTCTTTTTGCTCTGAAGCCAAATCTAAAAAAGACTTTGGTGGTAAGCGTGTGCGTTATCAGCGCAGTTGGTGTTGCAGCCAGTGGCATTGCAGCGGCCAGCAACGGTAAGCGCGCAGAGCTAGTGGCAGCAAATGCTGAAGATCACTTCAGTCATAAAGATTGTGGTGAAGAAAAAAATGCCCATTTCGACGGCACAGCCCAAGGAACAATTTCTTTGCGGTCTAGCGTTGACGCAACCGTTGAACTGCGCGATGGCAAACTCATTGCTCATGAGTTAGGCATAGACAAAGCAACGCAAACCATTACTTTGACGAAATCAAATAATGCCACCATCATTTTCCGCAATAAAGACAACAAAGAAGCACGGCTCACTGCGTACCTCGGAACAAAAGCGGTGCAGACTGGCGTAGTGGAAGAAGTTCTTGACTGCACGCAAATGATTGGCAAAGGCCACGAGCAAGCACTCACGTTTAAAATTGCTAAACCATCAATGGCCTCTGTCAAGCCGTACACACTTACTGTTCCTGGCCTTGAAGGTCAATCAATAGAAATAATGGTGCCTTAATCATGAGCACAAAAATTCGTCGTATAACTGCAGGAATCAGTGGGCTTGCTGCAACAGCATTTCTTGCGAGCTGTGCAAAAAATGCACCACAAGACACCTGGCAGCCAAAAGGGTCTAACGCAAGAACAATCGACAACTTGCAAGAGCCAGTATTTGCAATAGCCGGCGTCATTGGCGTCATTGTTCTGTGTGTTGTGGTGTATTGCGTTATTAAGTTCCGCGACCGTGGTCAGGCAATGCCAGAGCAAACGCACGGTAAGCCAGCTCTCGAAATTGGTATGACCATTTTGCCGGCTCTCATTTTGGCTGGCGTTGGCGTATTCACCTTTCGCACAGTGTTCGAACTGGCAAAGACCAGCGATACTCAAATGGTGGTCAACGTAACGGGCCAACAGTGGTGGTGGGAATACGACTACCCCGCTCAAGTAGAACTTGGCATTACTAAGCCAATCATTACTTCAGGTCAAATGATCATTCCCGTAGGAACAAAAGTTTTGCTCCGCGAAACAAGTCGCGACGTGATTCACTCCTATTGGATTCCCGCTCTGAACGGTAAGCGCGATGCTGTGCCGGGTCGAGTGCAGACTTTGCGCATCGATGCCGATAAGCCAGGAATTTACGCTGGTCAGTGCACCGAATTCTGTGGCCTTTCGCATGCAAACATGCGAATGGAAACAGTTGCGCTGAGTAAAGAAGACTTTGCTGCTTGGGTAGCAAATCAACTCACCGATGCAAAATCACCTGCCGACAAAACTTTGGCAAAAGAAGGTGAAGGAGTTTTCCTCAACCAGTGCGTACGTTGCCACCAAGTGAACGGCTTGAAGAAAGCCGACGGCACTCCAGCAATTGCTGCACCAGATGAAAACGTCTGGGCAGGTGCAGCACCAAACCTCACCCACCTCATGTCGCGCAACACTTTTGCCGGCGCCTCGTGGGATCTACTTTCTCAGAAATGCCGCGCAGATGTTTGGGGTGCAAGTAGCGAAACAGTGGGCAAGAAATATCTTGCTGGCGTCAGCGAAGCATGCCTCAATCAAACAGATCTACGTCGTTGGCTACGCAACGCACCGGCAATGAAGCCGATGTATTCCGATCCAACAAAACTCACACCCACCAACGGTAAATACCGCGGTATGCCGAATCTCGGACTCACAGAGGACGACATCGACAAACTTGTGGCTTACCTCTCCACACTGAAGTGATCGGAGCACGCTGATATGGCAATTATTGAACAACCAGTAACTACAGGGGGCATTGCACTCGCAGCTCCTGTCACCCCAACAAAAGCACAAGGTGGCTTTCGCCGTCCGGTGTCTACAACAGGTTGGAAGTCGTGGCTCTTTACCGTCGACCATAAAAAACTCGGCATCATGTATGGCGTCATGGCGATGTTCTTCTTTCTTCTCGGAGGAATTGAAGCAGTAATGATTCGTATGCAACTTGCTGCACCAAACGGCAAGGTATTGAGTGCAAGTGTGTACAACCAAATGTTCACCATGCATGCCACCACGATGGTGTTCCTTTTCGTGATGCCAATGGCTGCAGCCTTTGCGAACTACTTTGTTCCACTACAAATTGGTGCTCGTGACGTTGCCTTCCCGCGCATGAATGCATTTGGTTTCTGGTGCATTTTGGGTGGCGGTATTTTCATCAACTTGTCATGGTTCCTCGGCGGTGCAGCCGACGGTGGTTGGTTCATGTACGCACCAAACTCGGGGCCAATCTTTTCGCCATCACACGGCATCGACTTCTGGACACTTGGTCTGCAAATCGCAGGTATTGCATCGTTGACCGGTGCAATCAACCTCATCGTGACGGTGTTGAACATGCGTGCTCCTGGTATGAGCCTCATGAAAATGCCAGTGTTCACATGGCTTACCTTGGTCGTGCAGTTTCTCTTGTTGTTCGCAGTACCTGTTATTACAGTGGCGCTCTTCCTCTTAAGTTTCCAACGAAACTTTGGTGCGACGTTCTTCGACGTATCAGCCGGTGCCGACCCACTTCTGTGGCAGCACTTGTTCTGGATCTTCGGGCACCCCGAGGTATATATCTTAATTCTGCCGAGCTTCGGCATTATCTCTGAAGTACTTCCTGTCTTTGCAAAGAAGCCTCTCTTCGGATACCCATTTGTTGTGTTCTCTGGAGCAGCTATCGGATTCGTTGGTTGGGGTGTGTGGGCTCACCACATGTTTGCTTCCGGACTCGGCCCCGTGTCGGTGGCAGTGTTCTCCATTTCCACAATGGCCATTGCTATTCCCACCGGTGTAAAAATTGTGAACTGGACACTCACCTTGTGGGGCGGCAAGTTGCGCTTTACTGCAGCAATGCATTTTGCAATCGGTCTCATTGTGCTTTTCACCATTGGTGGTTTGTCAGGTGTTACTCACTCTGTTGCACCATCCGACACGCAACAAACCGATACTTATTACATCGTTGCTCACTTCCATTACGTCCTCTTCGGTGGAGCAGTATTCGGACTCTTCTCTGGTTTCTATTACTGGTGGCCAAAGATGTTCGGCAAGACCCTCAATGAAAAGTTGGGCAAGGTCAACTTCTGGTTCATGGTTATTGGTATGAACATGACCTTTGGGCCAATGCACATTTTGGGCCTCCAAGGTCAACCACGTCGTATGTACCAATGGACCGAGGCTCGAGCTGGCGAAGGCTTCTTCAACCTTGCGTTCTGGAACCGCATTGCATCAATCGGTTCGTTGGTGTTGTCATTTGGTATTTTGCTCTTCCTCATTAACGTTGTGAAGACATCACGTAGCAAGGAACGTGCTCCGCTCGACCCTTGGGATGCACGCACCTTGGAGTGGATGACAAGCAGTCCACCAAAGGAACATAACTTCGACGTCATTCCTACCGTTCATCACCTCGATGAGTTCTTCCATCGCAAGTATGAGCAAGACCCGGTAACGCATGAATACAAGCAAATCGCGACCGCAGAAGAAATTCTCGCCGATCAAGAAGCGCATGCCGACAAGCACATTCATATGCCATCACCGTCGTATTGGCCAATTGTTCTTGCAGCAAGTTTGCCCGTCATCATGATTGGCGTCATTTACTCCATACCAGTTGCCATCCTTGGCGGCATCTTCACGGTATTGGCAATGTTCGGTTGGGCACTAGAGCCATCAACTGCACCTGAATCCGATTTCGACCCTCCCGCATCGGGAGAAAGCACGAAGGAGTTGGCTCCACTTGTCTGACGTAGCAGTTCACGAAGCCGATCACGGCACACACGGACACATCACCTCAACGGGTCTGTCGAACAACAAGGTAGCAATGTGGCTCTTCTTGGGCTCAGAGTGCTTGTTGTTCGGTGGTCTCATCAGTACTTACATGCTCTACCGCGGACGCGTTTCTATCGGACCGCGCCCTGGCCACGTGTTCGATATTCCGTTCACCTCGGTCAGCAGCTTTGTACTTCTCATGAGTTCGCTCACCATGGTGCTCGCGGTTTCTGCAGCACAGAAGCGTGACGACCGCGGAACCACCTTGTGGCTCACGGTCACTGCACTGCTTGGCGCAACATTCGTTGGTGGCCAGGTGTATGAATTCACAGCGATGTACAACGAAGGCTTGGGCTTCACCACCAGCCTCTTTGGTTCAAGCTTCTTCACGCTCACCGGCTTCCACGGTGTTCACGTGACGGTAGGAATCATCATGCTCATGTCACTTGTGGGCATCATTAAGCGCAGCGACATCCCTGGCGACAAAGCAGAAGTTGTAGAACTCATTGGTTTGTATTGGCACTTTGTCGACGTCATCTGGATCATCATCTTCACACTCGTCTATCTCATCCCGGCATAACTCGCACCCTCAAATGAAGGTTCCACTATGACAGTTGCAACAGAAACTCACTCAGAACACGATCACTCACATGATGATCACGCTGAACATGGCATGAGCAATGCTGGCTATATTCGCGTAGCGATCATTCTGGCTGCAATGACCGCGCTTGAAGTTTCCACCTATTACGTTGATTTTGGCGCTTTTTTCTTGCCGGTTCTCTTGACCTTGATGTGCTTGAAGTTCTTCATTGTTGTTTCGTACTTCATGCACTTGAAGTTCGATAACAAACTTTTCAGCTTCTGTTTTTATGCCGGACTGTTCTTAGCGGTCATGGTGTATTGCATAGCACTCGCCACATTCAAATTCTTCGCGGCATAACAAGTACAGCCGAGGCGTCGTGATTGCCGAAGCTGCCAACCCACTGCTCAACCCCTGGCGTTATCAGCCACACCCCGAAGTTTGGCTTCTTGTCTCATTTCTCATTGGCGCCTATATCTACGCAATCAAAGTGATTGGTCCACAAGCTGGAGTGGGCGAGAAGGTCGTTTCACGAAAAAATATCTTGGCTTTTGTTACTGCTATGGCACTTTTATGGATAGTGACCGACTGGCCAATTCACGACATCAGTGAAGAATATTTATATTCAGTGCACATGTTCCAGCACATGATCCTGTCGTATTTTGTACCACCACTTGCGCTCCTCGCAACACCAGAGTGGCTTTTTCGGGCAGTCATTGGTGAAGGTAAGGCGTATCGATTCGTACAGCGATTGAGTAAACCCATTGTTGCTGGTGTGCTTTTCAATGGAGTGGTGATGGTGACCCATATCCCCGGGCTGGTGAATCGCAGCGCAGAAAATGGGCCTTTGCACTACAGCCTCCACGTTCTTTTGGTGTTCACGGCATTGTGCATGTGGACACCAGTTTGCGGACCCGCTAAAGAATTGCACATTAGTTATGCAGGAAAAACGATTTACCTCTTTCTCATGTCGGTAGTTCCAACAGTTCCCGCCGCGTGGCTCACCTTTGCCGAAGGATCGGTGTACAAGCACTATGACATCCCTATTCGGGTGTGGGGACTGACGGTTCAAACCGACCAGCAATTAGCCGGTGCCATTATGAAAACTGGTGGTTCCATGTATTTGTGGACCATCGTCATTTTTATCTTCTTCAAGCGCTTAGCGAAGGGCTTCTACAAAGACCAGTCGTATTTGCCAGAAGAAGAGGATGCGCTCACTTTTAGTGAGGTCGAAAAGGCGTTTTCCCAAAGTAAGCCACCGCAAGAGTAGACGCGATACAGAGGCTTAGTTCCACTTAAAGGTTTTTGCTGCCACCGCTGGTGCTGCAATAGCCCACACCAGAAGTACTACCCAAGAAGAAGTGGTGTGCTGACCTGCCGACATGAGTGCGTCACGCAATACATCGCTTAAGGCTGCGGTAGGCAAGCAACGGCTAATGGCGCTGAGCGCACCAGGTAATTTGCTCAGTGGGAAAACGATGCCACCAATAAGCAACAAGACGAGGTACAAACCATTTGATGCTGCAAGGTTGACTTCGCCGCGTAAATTCCCTGCAAGAAAAAGGCCAATGCCCGCAAAGGCAAAAGTTCCAAGCACAACTGCGCACAGTGCGAGCAGCCAGTTGGCGTGTTGCGGTGACCAGCCGAGAATAAAACCTAGTGAAATGAGCAAAATCATTTGTACGGCTTCCACTACAGCAATCGACAAGGTTTTGGCAGCAATGAGACGCGATGTTCCGAGTGGTGTGGCGGCGAGGCGTTTCAAGACGAGATAAGTGCGTTCAAACCCAGTTGCAATGCCGAGGCTCACCATTGAAGTACTCATGACCGCGAGAGCAAGAATCCCCGGTACCAAGAAATTAACCGGATCTTTTTCATTGGTAGGAAGGACATCGACCACGCTGAAGAACCCCAATAACAATAGGGGTATTCCGAGGGTCACCAGTAGTTGTTCACCATTGCGACGAACAACATTGAGTTCTGCTCGTAGCTGCGTAGTCAGTGTGCTCATTGCGTACCACCAGTGAGATTGCGGAAAATATCTTCAAGGCGCTGTGCGCCAACAGACAAGTTATTGAGCGGCAAGTTATTTACATTGAGCCATGTAGTGACGCGTTGCACGAGTTCAGAAGAAAATGATGTGTCGGCGCTATCGATGCGCACAACGTACTGATCTTGTTCGAGAGTAACGACCAGCCCAATATGTGCCGACAGTTCCTGCACATTGAGAGTAGGCGAAGAAGAAAAGCGAAGTTCGTGGCGAGCAGAACGCAAGGTGCTGAGTGGCGCATTCGCCACAATTTTTCCGTGATAAAAAAGCACAACGCGTTGCGCAAGGCGTTCTGCTTCGTCGAGTTCATGAGTGGCAAGAATGACCGCGGTGCCATTTGCGGCCAAGTCGTTAATGATGTGCCGAATAGCGTCGCGGCCATTGATGTCGACGCCTGAAGTGGGTTCGTCGAGAAAGGCAACACGCGGGCGAGCCGCAAGGGCAAGGGCCAGCAACATGCGTTGCTTTTCGCCTCCAGAAAGACGCCGCCATGTGGAAGACGCTTTTGATTCCAAGTCGACTGCTGCAAGGAGTGTGGCGGGGTCGACCCCACGGTTGTACAGGGCGCAATATTGGGCGATGGTTTCATGTACGCGAGCGCTGGGGTAGACACCACCTTCTTGGAGCATCACTCCCACTTCGCTATGTAGTGACGTGCGCTCGGTAAAAGGATTTTTCTCCAGTACCTGCACCGCGCCTATGGTGGGAGCACGGTAGCCCTCGCACGTTTCAATGGTCGAGGTTTTCCCAGCGCCATTGGGCCCAAGGATTGCCGTGACCTCACCGAACTCGGCCTGAAAAGAGATGTCGTCGACGGCCACAAAGTCGCCATAACGAATTGTGAGGTTTTCAACGACGACAGCACTCATATCTACAGCGTAGGCAATGCAGTCACCGCTAACCTTGCCCTTCTGTGATTGATGTTCGCCTTTTACGTAATGACCCTGCTGTGGTGCGTGCGGCCCTTGCCCGCCGCGGGAAGCCAGATCTACTGGAACAGCTGGAGCATGCCATTTCCCTCGATGCCCGATTGCGCGACATCATGCTTGAGCGCGATGCCCTGCGCCAGCAGGTGAATGGTCTGTCGAAAGAGGTGGGGGCGCTGCGTAAGGCTGGCGATACCGCTGCTGCTGAAGATGTGATGGCAAAAAGCCGTGCTCTTGGCGATACCGAAACTGGTTTAGCTGCTGAAACCGAACAAGTGGAGCTGGCACTGCGCGACGTGTTGTTGCGCATTCCAAACCTTCCTCACCCCGATGCTCCAGATGGTGCAAGTGACCACGACAACCCGTTGGTTTCCGGGCCGCATCATTTGCCTACGCAATTCGCAGATCATCAACGGGTGCCGCACTGGGAAATAGGAGCAGCTCTGGGTATTCTCGACAACGAGCGTGCTGTGAAAATCTCTGGGGCAATGTTCACCATGCAACGTGGTCTTGGTGCCACGTTGTCGCGAGCGCTGTGTCAGTACGCGCTCGACTCGAACGCCGATGAGTTTGAAGAAGTGCGGCCACCAACGTTGGTTACTTCTGCAACTCTCACAGCAACCGGACAACTTCCCAAGTTTGCCGACGACGCATTTTTTATTGAGCGAGACGACCTGTGGTGCATTCCCACTGCTGAAGTTCCACTTACTTCGTTGTATGCCGGTGAAGTGTTGAATGAAGCACAACTACCCGCCAAGATGATGGCGTATTCACCGTGCTACCGCCGCGAAGCTGGTTCTGCAGGTCGCGACACGCGTGGCATGTTGCGCAGTCACGAATTCGACAAAGTAGAAATACTTGCCGTTGCTACACCAGAGCAGTCACCAGAACTCTTGCAAGAAATGGTGAAACGTGCCGAAAAACTCATATCTGGGCTGGGTTTGCCGTACCGCATTATTGAAATATGCACGGGCGATATGGGCCAAAGCCATCACCGCAGTTTCGATATTGAAGTGTATGCACCAGGTTGTGATGCATGGTTAGAAGTGAGTTCGGTGAGTTGGTTTGCCGACTACCAAGCACGTCGCGCCGAGATTCGTTTTAAGCGCGGCACACAAAAAGGAACAGAAATTGCCCACACCTTGAATGGTTCAGCGCTTGCTGTGCCACGCGTATGGGCAGCCATTATGGAAAACAATCGCCAAGCCGATGGCTCGGTACGGATTCCCGATGTTCTTCTTCCCTACATGCGTGGTGCAACTCACATCGTTCCAAAAAGCGAGTAGTTGTGTCGTTGCGTGATCGGCGTGTTCAATATGAAACCGCTGGGCTCGACCTTGCCGACCTTGCTGCCACTCCTATTCAGCAGTGGCATCGTTGGTACGACGATGCGGTGGCAGCGGGAGTTGCTGAACCAAATGCAATGACCGTGTCGAGCATTGATGCTGAAGGCCAACCCGATGCACGTGTTGTTCTTGCGCGTGAGGTGAATGATGAAGGCATTGTTTTTTACACCAACTATGAAAGCGCAAAGGGCATTCAACTTGCGGGTGCACCATTTGCTAGTGCAGTTTTTGCATGGCTCGATCTGCATCGCCAGGTGCGTGTGCGCGGAGAAATTGAAGTGGTGTCAAGTGAAGAGAGCGATGTCTATTTCGCTTCGCGCCCACGCGAGTCACAAATTGGCGCATGGGCATCTGCACAGTCGCAAGTCATTGCAGGTCGCGAAGAATTAGAACTAGCCGTTGCCGAAGTAACTCAACGCTTTTTAGGTGGCGATGTACCTCGGCCACCGCATTGGGGCGGGTTGCGCATTGTTCCCTCCACAGTGGAGTTTTGGCAGGGTCGCCCCAGTCGACTACACGACCGCTTTCGCTATGCCTGGGCCGGCACGCAGTGGTCGATTTCCCGCCTTGCCCCCTAAACCGCGCCGAGAACCCTTCTTTCACCTCTCAAAGGTCAGTGCGGCAAGGGCGAGCGCGTCGACAAGAGCCTGGGAATGCGGGTTCAACTCAGGGCCTTCCCAGTCCCAAAACAGTGGGCTGGTTCCACGAATACGTGGGGGCAGTTCTAATTGCACTCCACCACGTGGCGGAAGGTTCACTGGGTTCAAGGGGTGTTGCCCGCGAAGTTCTTTCGGGATCTCTTCGAGTTCGGTGCGAATTTCATAGGCAGGAAGATGGCTGCGCAGATGTCCACCAACATGCACAGCGAGTTCACGATTGCTGCCACCCAGCAACAACGTTGCCCATAAGCCCATGCGGCCATAGCCATGGACGGTAATCACAATGTCGACGTGGTCAAGGAAAGCGCCCAATGCATCGGAATGTTCACGCACGACTTTGTGTGAAGGAATGTGCCACTCCATGCCTACGGGTTGGTGCACTCCGTAGTACGAAGCACCGCACTTCTCTGCTGCTGCTTGTGCAATGACCTCTGTCATTTCTTCGAGGCCACCACCGTGGTAGGCCATAAAACCAAAAGTGCTGCGCAAGGTAAGAACCTCTTCAACACCCTCTTGGGCGAGCAGTTGATCAAACACGTGTGTCGCTGCGCTCATCTTGACGAAGTTTTACAAGCATAAATGCTGCAGAAATAACGACAGCAAAAATAATGCCCAATTTCCATGCACCTTGGCGCTGCAGAAAAGTTGCAATGTCTCCTTGCCAAGTTTCAACATTGCTCACAACCGAACCAGGTTTTTTCTCTGCTATGGCTGCATACCAGTACCACGTGAGGTAAATGCCAGTAAGAGAAACAAATACTGCGGCAATGCGATCGATGTATTGGAGTCCTTGTCGAAGCACTTGAAGAAGTCCGCCTTGAGCAAAAGCCAAAGTGACTGTGAGTGTTGTGACGAGCATGGCCATTCCCAGACCATAAAGAACAACGCTCATCATTCCGGAAATAAATCCATGAGTGGAAATTGAGCCAAAAATAACGGTTGTTAAAAAGCCAATCGTGCAACCAATGGATGCCACGGCGTAAGCAATACCGAATAAAAACATGGAAAATACTGTGCGATCTTTACCCCCAGCAATTGCAGGTGTGGTGAGTTTTGGCCTCCATCCACACAACATGGCAATTCCCATTGCGATGAGCGCAATACCGATAACGAGCGATGCATATTTTGCATTCTGTTCAATCCAATTGGTGAAGAGACGCGAAATGCTTCCTACCAGAAGAAATACTCCGATGAAGCCCAATGATGTTGAAGCACCAACAAGAAGTGCTCTACGCAATGTTGCACGCTGTGAACTTTTCGGCCGCGAACCTTCAAGGCCAAGAAAATACATGAGGTACGTAGGAAGCAATACAAAACCGCACGGGTTCACCGCAGCAAGAACTCCAAGAATAAAGCTGTAGGCAAACCGGCCCTCAAGTGCAATCACGATGCGCCAAAGTATTTCTGCATGGTTGTAGCAAGTTCGGCAGAAGTGATTTCACCGGCATGTTGAGAAACGATGACACCACCTGCATCAATAAAGAGCGTCATGGGAAAAGTGCCAACACCTAACTTGGTGAGGAGTTCTCCATCAGGGTCACGCACAAAAATGAGGGGGTTCGATTTAGTGGCGTATTGGCTCACAAAATCTTGCGCAGCTACGGAGGTATCTTGCGGGTTCACACCAACAAAAGCGATGTTGCCTTTTTGTTTTTCGGCCGCCTGAACCAGTGCGGGAAATTCTCGTTTGCACGGTTCGCACGTCGAAAACCAAAAGTTCACCACTACTGGCTTGCCGCGAAAAGAAGTGAAGTCAACGTTTGCGCCGGAAAGATTTTTTAATGAAATGGTGGGAAATAATTTTCCAGCTACTGGGGCATTCGTGCCAATGGTCGGGTCGGCAACAGTGAGAGAAGGGCTGAGTGTGACTATGCCTGTGTCATCGTGAGAAGTGTTGTTGCTGCGGTTGCTGAGGAGCCACCCTCCACCAACGCTCACCACAGCTACGGCCAAGATGGTCAGCAGCAGGCGCATGGTGCGTTGGCGGGGGAAGGTCACCTCATCAGGCTACCGATGCCACTAAGTGCCGAGGAATTGGCACTTCGTCAATGGGGCGCATGTGACGAATGTGGACGGGTGGCCGTCCGCGTGGTCGCTTCACAGCAACCACGCGGCCGTTCTCGATGAGCTCGCCGCCCCAGACTCCCCAGGGCTCGTTCTGCTCGATTGCTTGGGCGAGACAGCTCGCCTGTGAAGAACACTTGGAACAGATGGCTTTGGCGCGCGCAATATCAACATGCTCTTCAGAGAAGAAGAGATAGGTCAAGGTCCCATTTCCATCGGCGCATCGTTTTGCAGACAGAATCATCGGGGTATCGATGTTGATGTCAAGGGTGTTGATGGCAAGCATGTTGTCTACTTTCTGTTCGGTGTTCAGGTATTCGGTCGGTATTCGGTTGGTGGAAAATGAATCGGAAAAACAAAAAAGGCCGCCGGGTGTGTTACCCAGCGGCCTCGACTTACACGTTTTTCGTTTTACGTGTTGCTCCTGTCGAGGCGCTGGCTGAATCGCTTATTCGCGAATTTCACCGCAAACGCTGGATTGCTGGCATGCCAATAACCCGCTGCCGCGCTGGTATGCGCGGATGCGTTGGTGGAGGCTGCGAAGCAGGCGAGGGCGTTGGTGTTCTTTAACATTCGGGTTTAAGGAAACCACCTATTTGGAGGCGAGTCAAGCGATTTAACGAAAGAGGGATGAAACCCTTGATCCATTAGGGTTTTCTTGTGGACGCCGCCCCTCTTGAATTCCTTGCAGTTCCCCCGCAGGGGCGGATCTTTACCGCCGGGCGCCGGGTGCGCTTGGGCGATGTCACCCCCCGCGGGCGGTTACGCCTCGATGCCACGGTGCGGTATTTGCAAGACGTTTCTCATGACGACACTGAAGACGCAAACTATGCCGACAAAGACGGATGGGTAGTGCGACGCACTGCGTTACGCATTACCAAGTTTCCTGTTTTTCAAGAGCGACTCACATTGCACACATGGTGTGGAGGTCTTGGCTCGCATTGGGCAGAACGTTCCACACGCATTGAAGGTGAAAAAGGTTCGCTCATTGAAGCGTCGGCTGTGTGGGTGCATGTTGATTTACAAACCATGCGACCCGCAACGCTCGCAGAAGATTTTTTAGTAACAGCACGTGAAGCAGCGATGGGCAGAAAAGTGAGTGCACGTTCGATGCTGCGCATGAAGCCAGAAGACTCAGAACAACGTGATGCGTGGCCTGTTCGCTTCTCTGACATGGATGCACTTGGTCATATGAACAATGCCGCGTATTGGGAAGCAATTGAAGAGTGGTTGAGTGGTCATCGTGATTTTCGTGAACCATTTGCGGTGGTCCTTGAACACCTCACACCCATTGAGCCGGGGCACGATGTTTTTACTGTGACTCGCGAAGAGAAAAATCTTACCGCAATTTGGCACGAGATGAACGGCACTATTGCTGCCGTTGCGCAACTTCAAAAACTCTAAAAAGTTCTAAACGCGAACGTATTCGAGGAAACCATCTTTTTCACGCACGCTGAATTCACCAGCGATGCGCAAGTGCTCTAGGTGAGCAAAGGTTTCACTGTCGGCCATCGGGCCTTGTGCGCGTGCGGAAAAGAGATGACCAGCAATTTCCATGACGGTGGCTGGACGATCGAATTCATCACCAATGGAGCGCAATTTTGCTAGGCGTTCAATGTGGTGATCTTTAATATCTTGGACGCGCTCAACAACATTGGTGAATGGATTGCCGTGTGCGGGAAGGGCAAGTTTCATTTGCGCACCAAGCTCGCCCACTTTGTCGAGTGAGCTAAAAAACTCAGCCAATGGGTCGACCGCGTTGGTCATGCCGGAAATATGAGGCGTGATGCTGGGCAAAACGTGGTCGCCACTAATGAGAACACCGCTATCGGGATCGAAAAGGCAGAGGTGATCTTCCGTATGCCCGGGTGTATGTACCGCAAGCCATTCGCGTTTTGCCAAGGTGATGCGGTCGCCTTCGTCAACGCGACGATTGGGGTGAGGTACACCAAAGAGCCGCGGGAATTTTGCGTGCATGCGCAGCTGTGTGTGGCGACGCCACGGAATGTCGTATCCCTCGCCGCCCCATGGTGTTTTCCCATTCGGGTGTACGGCACGAATATCGGGAACATCTTCCACATCGACATCGGGTGGTTCTTTGGGGTCCCACCACAAACGGAAACGACGGTGCGCAATAATTTCTGCGCCAAAATCTTTTCGCAATCGGCCAGCGCCGCCGTAGTGGTCGGGGTGGCTATGGGTGACAAGCACAGAGTGCACGCGACGCAAAGGGATGCTGAGATCTTTTAAGCGACTCTCTAATGCGTGAAACGATTCGCGACCAGGCATACCTGGGTCGACAACAGCAACGCCACGCTCGTCTTCAAGTACATACATGTTGACGTGACCAAGACCAGGAAGGTCGATGGGGAGTTGAGTGCGAAAAATGCCAGGAACAATTTCCACGATGTCGGTGCTGGCCGGCATTTGTTCTTGCCGCAAGGGGCGTGGTGCCTCAGACGAGGGAGAAGCAGGAGGTGTTGAGGTCACTTGCCTAATCTACTTGCAGAGTGCACTACTACTTGAAGGCGTGCGCGCGATAGTACGCAAGTTCACGCACACTTTCGCGAATATCGTCGAGTGCGCGGTGGTTTCCTTCTTTGCTGGGCCGACCCGCAGTGAGTTCGGGGTACCAGCGCTTCGTGAGTTCTTTCACGCTCGACACGTCGATACTGCGGTAGTGCAGGTAGTTCTCGATGTCGGGAAGATATGCAGCAAGAAAACGGCGGTCGGTGCCGATGCTGTTTCCACATAGCGGAACAGTTTTTGGAGCGCCCACATGACTCTTAATGAAGTCGAGTGTGATGCGGCCCGCTTCTTCAAGGCTCAAAGTGGAGGTACGAATTTCATTGAGCAAGCCCGA